>CAWDPZ010000024.1:0-11023 GCA_963804265.1 uncultured Acidimicrobiaceae bacterium | reverse complement strand
GTGGAGTCATTCCCCCCGCCCGTTGTGCCTGGTCGACCTACTGCCCGAGTCGGAGGCCGGACGCATGCCCCGGTGAGGGAGCGGCCGCCTCTATTCGAGGGCCGAGTTCGCCAGCCAAACTCGGCCAGTTTCATGGTCGCCCGTGACGGAGACTCCGGCTGCGGCCGGGGCCCGTCGACGGTAGAGGACGAGCAGGAGCGGGAGGGGACGCTCCGACGAACGACGCGGGCCGATCGGGCCGCCGTCCTCGTGGATGTCGCGGACCCCGGAAAAGCCGTCGGGGGAGAGCAGCACGGTCCACGACCTGTCAGCGTCAGCCACGCGAAGAGTGCGAGGCGTCTTCCTTTGCCCCTCAGATGCTCGACCTTGGGGGAGAAGCGGGCCGCGGGCGCAAGGTTCACCAGGAACTCGTCGATGGCGTCAGCCGCGATGGCAGCTGTGGCGGTCGGCTCCATGCCGCGTGCCTGCTCGAGGTCAGTGCGGTGGACCAGCGTCTCGTGCAGCTGTCGGCGGGACCAGAAGGCCACGTGCTGGTCGGCTCCCCATGCCCACATGGGAGTGGTCGGGTCAGCCGCCCGAAGGGTCGAGACGAGCGCGGCGCCTCCCGTGCGAATCCACTGCTCGTCAACGGGCCCGTGCTCAGGCCCATCGCGTCGGACGGGACTCTGACGGGCGTGAAGCATCCGTACGAGGTGCTCGGCCCAGCGGTGAACGGTGCCAAGGTGAAGGAAAGATCGGCCACGTTCCAGCCAGGGCAGGTCGGTACCGCGGTGTTCATCGCGCCGTCGGCCAACACTGTGGCGAAGCGGTCGATCTCGCCCTCGAGCGCGTCGCGAGGCAGCCAGGTGGTCCATGGCCGGATTATCCCCTGCCGGGACCGCCCGTCTTCGCCACGGCTCCGGCGCGACACGGGATGTCCGGGCAAGGCGCCGCGGCGTGATCGCAAGCAGGGAGAGCCGGTGCTTTTCCAACGGCGCGACGGCTCCCTGACCGGCGAGAGTCTCCGCCTTGTGAGAGGGCTGGTGACGCTGGGCGGACTCGTCGCCTGAGGGCTACGGATCCTGGCGCCCGACCACTCACCAAAGGCCGCGCCCCTCGGAGGTGGAGCGCGGCCTTCGGTGTATGCGGTCTTTGTCGACATCTCGCGGACGCTCCTTTAGAGGGGCGGCCGGAGGAGAAGGTCGCCGGTAATTTGGGATATCACGCGAGTTTCGCCGGGCGGTGGTGATCGCCCTGGGCGGTCCGGAGAACAAGAGGCTCTGGGAGAACCTAGCGACGGGCGTCGGCTAATGAGGTGAGTCCGCGGGGCCGGCGTTCGCCTTCGGTGTCGCCACGAACTGCCGTGCGACGACAAAGACGGCCAAGTCCGCCGCCGCGAAGGCTGCGACGCAGACGGGAACCGCCCGCACGCCGGCGACCGTCACCGCCGCGCCTGTCAGCGCCGGCCCGATCACGCCGCCGGCCATCATCGTGAGGATCAGGATCGCCACGCCGTCGGCGTCACCAGGGTTGAGGTTCGTGAACCAGATGAGCCCCATCGGGTAGACGAGGGCCAGGCTGACCCCGGCCAGCGGGTAGGCGGCAGGCGCCAGGCCGTCGATCGACGCGGCCAGCGCCAGTGCCGCCGCCACCGCCAAGCCGACGAGCACGAGCCGTCGATCGCTGACGCGCCGGTGCACCGGCCCGGCCAGGAACCGGCCGACGGCCAGACCGAGCCAGAACGCGGCGGTCACGGCGGCGCCGGTTGACTGGGAGTAGCCGACGGCTGCAGCTCGGCGCGATCCAGCCGGCGGCAGCGGACTCCGTCGCCACGTAGAGGACGTAGGCCGCGACAGACTCCGAGAACCGTGCGCCGCCGGATGTCGAGCCGGCGGGTGGGCTCGCGAGGCACGCGGCGCGCCGACGCCGCGAGTGCTGGCTGTCGACGCGCGCGCAGAGGCCGACCGCGGCGAAGATCAGGGGGTAGCGCGACGGGCGCGAGACGATCACAAGCAGAGGCCCGACGACCGAGCCGATGCTGTAGCCGGCGTTGGCCACGCTGAGCCGGTGGGCGCGGCTGTCCTGCGAGGCGCGCACCAGCAGCGAGTTTAGCGAGAGGTCCGTGCCGCCGAAGCCCAGGCCGATGACCACGATGCTCGCCAGCAGCTCCTCGAAGCCGGGCGAGGGCGGCGCCTAGGGCGCCGAGCGCCATGGTGGCGAGCGCGCCCGCCAGCACCGTGTTGCGGGGTAGCGCCGAGCGCGGCCCATGCCAGCGGCACTCCGCAGAGCGCTCCCAAGAAGTGGACGCTCAGAACGGCGCCGGCCGCGGGCAGCGAGACGTGGAAGCGGTGAGCGAAGGTGACGAGCAGGGGCCCGTAAAGCGAGGTCGTCGTTCCGAAGACGACGAAGATCGTCGTAGCCCCGGCGAAGGCCACGCGGGTGAACGCGACGTCGTGGGCCGTGTGCTCGTCGGGAGCCGGCCTCCACTCCACAGTCCCGTCCGCCGCGCCGAGTCAGCGGGAGCCGGGCGGCTCAGGCGCGGCGGCACCCGAGAGCAGCGACCGCTGGCCGGGCCGCTCGGCGTCGTAGGGCTCGCGCGCCGCGAGCGCCGCGGGTCGGGTCGCAACCTCGCCAACCCGCACGTCCCACCGCGACGCCGAGTCGGGCGGGGGGAGGAGGGGACCGGTCTTGTCAACCACGACCGTGGTCGAGTCGGCCAGCCGTGCGCCCGCCACCGCGAGCCAGCTGCTCACGCGTCGAGGCGTGCAGCACCGGCGCGCCGAGTCCGGCCGCATTGGCCGCCAGGTTGACCGCCAGCGTCGCCCCTTCGAGGCCACGCTCGACCCGGTGGCGGTACCGGGTGCCGAGGCGCTCGACGGCGACGGACTCCGAGAGCGGCAGCCGGCGGAGGTGGACCTTCACAGAAGGCTTGCCGCGGTCTTGACCGCGGCCGCGACGTCGTCGTCCTTGGGATAGAGCAGGTTGCGTCCGACGACGAGGCCCCGACACGCCGGGCTGGGCGAGCGCGCGCCGCCAGCGCTCGAACATCTCCTCCGGGCGGTCGGCGCGGCTCCGCCGAGCAGAACCACCGGCAGGGTCGTCGCCTCCACCACCGGGGCCATGTCGTCGACCACCGGGACCTTGAGCCAGGTGTAGGCCGACGTTGCGCCGAGCGCTGCGGCGATCGACATCGAGCGGATGATCGCGTCGGTGGAGAGGTCGCTCACCGCCCGCCCGTTCACGCGGCGGCTCATGAATGGCTCGACCATCGCGACCTTTCGCTCCCGGGCGAGCGCCGTGATGGCGCTCGAGCACGCGCTCAAGGTGTCGGCGGTCGCCGGGTCCTCGAGGTTGATGCGCAGGAGCATCTTGCCGCCGTCGAGGCGCGAAGCCGCTACCGAGGCGGCGTCATATCCGGTGAAGCGGTCGTCGTACTCGAAGGTCGTGTTGGCCAGACCGCCCCTGTTCATCGAGCCGAAGACGATCTTGTCGTCGAGGGCGCCGAGCAGCAGCAGGTCCTCGATCACGTCGGGGGAGCCGAGAACGCCGTCGACCCCGGGCACCGCGAGGGCGGTGGTCAGGCGATCGAGCATCTCGTAGCGGTCACCCATCGCCCCGGGGACGTCGCCGACCTCGATGATGCCGCGCGCGGGGTGGTCTGCGGCCACGATGAGGAGCCGGTCAGAGCCCCATCCGTCGCGCACCTTGCGGGCCGCCGATGCCGCGGCCACCGCGCCCGGGCGGTGGAACCGCGCTCGGACAGCATCCGGCGTTTCTGGTCGTTCACATCTTCCCCCTTCTCAGGATGTCCTCGACCTCGGAGGCCGTCGGCATGGCCTCCGAGCAGGCGAGCCTCGAGGCCACGATCGCCCCGGCGGCGCTCGCGAAGCGCACCGTGTCGGCGAGCGGCCAGTCCGCGAGCACCCCGTGGCACAGCGAGCCGCCGAAGGCGTCGCCGGCACCGAGTCCGTTCACCACCTTCACCGGCAGCGGCGGGACCGCGACGCGCTCGGTGCGGGACTTGGCTATCACGCCTTCAGGACCGAGCTTGACCACCGCGAGCTCGAGACCGAGGTCGAGGAGCCGGTCGGCCGCGCCGTCGGGATCCCGCGTGCCGACGGCGACCTCGACCTCCTCGAGGTTGCCTACGGCGATGGTCGCCTGCGCGAGCGCCTGTCCGGTGGCTTCGGTCGCGCTCCTCGCGGCTCGACCAGAACGAGGGGCGATAGTCGAGATCGAGCATCGTCGGGTGCCGGCGTGACCGCGCGGCCAGGGCGGCCATTGTCGCCGCCCGGCTCGGCTCGGCTGAAAGGCCGCTCACCGTCGCCCAGAACAGGCGCGCGGCGCGAATGGCGTCGAGATCGAGTTCCTCGGGGTAGATCTCGAGGTCGGGCGCCTTCGGCGCCCGGTAGAAGTAGATCGGAAAGCGGTCGGGCGGGAAGATCTCGCAGAAGGTCACCGGCGTCTGCAGGCCCTCTACCGAGGTGACGTAGCGGTCGTCGACACCGAAGTGGCGCAGCGCGACGTGCGACGTACTCACCCAGTGGGTCCGGCCCTGTGCGCGTGATCACCGCGGCCCGTTCACCGAGACGCGCCGCGGCGACGGCGACGTTGGTCGGGCTGCCGCCGAGGAACTTGTCGAAGTGCCGGACCTCGACGATGCTGCCGTGGGTGGTGGGGTAGAAGTCGACGCCGACCCGGCCGATGGTCAAGACGTCGAAGGGCACGCCAGCGCTCATGTCGTCCGCTTCCGCCGCGGCCGCGGCGCGGCACAGAGAACCCGCAACGTCACACGTTGACGCCATATGTTAGGACAATAACACTTGGGTCTCTGTCGAGGTATAGGCTGATCGCGACCGCGTCACGAAGGACTGCCATGCCCCAACCCACCGGACAGCCCTATAACCCCGCGGGGACCGTCACGCTGGACCGGGCCAGCCCCGTGCCGCTGTATTTCCAGCTGGCCCAGCACGTCGAGGCCGAGATCCGCGCGGGTGCGCTCGACTCGGGGGACCGGCTCGAGACCGAGGTGAAGATGGCCGAGGACCTCGGCCTGTCTCGGCCGACGGTGCGCGCGGCCTTCCGCTACCTTGTCGACAAGGGCCTGGTGCTGCGCCGCCGCGGCCAGGGGACGATAGTCACCAAGGGCAAGGTGAGCCGCTCGGTAAAGCTGACCAGCCTTTTCGACGACCTCGCCGAAGCCGGCAAGCGTCCCGCCACCCGGGTGCTGCACAACGAGGTGGTGAAGGCGTCTGGGCTTGTGAAAGGGGCATTGGGGCTCGAGGAGGGTCAGCTCGTGCTCTACCTGGAGCGCCTTCGGTTCGGCGAGGGCGAACCGATCGCCCTGATGCACAACTACATCCCGACGTCGCTCGTCACCCTCAGCAACGACGTGCTCGAGGAGCACGGCCTCTACGAGCTGTTGCGGGCGAGCGGGATCCACCCGGCGCGTGCGGTCCAGCGCATCTCGGCGAAGAACGCCAGCACGCCGGAGGCGCGCCTTTTGGGGGAGCCCCGGGGCACGGCGCTCGTCACGATGGAGCGGACCACCTACGACGAGCGCGGGCGCACGATCGAGTTCGCCCAGCACGTCTATCGGGCGTCTGCGCTACTCGCTCGTCAGCACGCTGACGAGCGGCGAGCCTGGCCGGCAGTCCGTGTAAGTTTGACAGCAGTTATTGACAAACGGGTGTAATGCCGTTACGGTCCCCGCAGTGCACCGGGGGGGCCGGTACACCGGAATTGCGAATTGCTTCCCAGGGGCGACGTAGGCGGCGCGTGAAGGGGGGACGTGGTCGACGCACTGAGCACGCTCGACGCGGTGATCGCGCGTCGCACCCGTCCGCGAGGCGACGGAGGACGGCGGTTGAGCGGGATCCGGTTCGAGAGCATCTGGAAGTTCTTCGACGGCAACCCGGTTGTCACCGACTTGAACCTCGACATCCGCGAGGGCGAGTTCGTCGTGCTGGTCGGCCCGTCGGGCTGCGGCAAGACAACCTCGCTGCGGATGCTCGCGGGCCTGGAGCGCCCGAGCCATGGCCGGATCTGGATCGGCGACCGCGACGTGACCGACGTGCCCACCGGCGAGCGCGACATCTCGATGGTGTTCCAGAGCTACGCGCTCTACCCGAACATGAACGTCTACAAGAACCTGGCCTTTGGACCGCGGGTGCGCAAGGAGCCCAAGGGCAACCTGGACCAGCGGATCAACGATGTCGCGGACCTGCTCCAGATCCGCCACCTGCTCAAGCGGCCCCCAGTGGCGCTGTCGGGCGGCCAGCGCCAGCGCGTGGCGCTCGGGCGGGCGCTGATCCGAGAGCCGCGGGTCTTTCTCATGGACGAGCCGCTCTCCAACCTCGACGCCGCTCTGCGCGTCCAGATGCGCTCCGAGCTGATCCGCCTCCACCATCGGCTGGAGGCGACGACGACCGTGTACGTCACCCATGACCAGGTCGAGGCCCTCACCATGGGCGACCGGGTCGCCGTGCTCAAGGACGGCGTTCTGCTCCAGCTCGACAGCGCCAACGACCTCTACGAGTACCCCGGGTCCGTCTTCGTCGGCGAGTTCATCGGCTCGCCGAAGATGAACGTCGTCACCGGCACGCTCGACGTTTCGGACGCGACGGTGACCGTCGACGCCCTGGGCGTGCGCGCCGACGTCACGGACCAGCTGAGCGGACGGCTGGCCGACGGCGTGGCATCCGGCCCGGTCCTGGTAGGCATCCGGCCCCACGACCTGCACCTCGCCTCGGGCGCGGCCAACGAGAGCCCTCGTATCCACGCGACCGTGGACGTCAGCGAACACACCGGCACCGAGGTCTTCGCAACCGTGGACGTGGGCGAAGTCCACGTGATCGCCCGGCTGCCACGGGCCCCGATCCCTGACTCCGGGGACAGGGTGGAGCTCGTCTTCGACCGCGACAGCATTCATCTCTTCGACCCGGAGTCCAAGCTCAGCCTGCTGGGCCGCCACCGCCAGCGCCGAGCGCGTCCCCGTCCCGGCCGAGTCGTCGCAACAACCGTGAATCAGAGCACCGAAAAACAACGGGGGGAACCATGAAGCTAAAGACAAGGAGAAGGCTGCCGCGGATAGCTGTCGCCACGGCGCTGGTGGCGTCGGCGACGCTGGCGTCGGTGTTGTCGGCCGGTGTGTCGGCGGTCGGGGCGTCGTCGAAGGCCACGATCTCGGTCGCCTACGCCGCGGACACGACGTTCGACACCATCCCGCTGGGCGCCAAGTGGTGGGGAGCTGTTCAAAAGGAGTTCGAGGCGAAGTACCCGAACGTCACTTTGAAGCTGATCCCGATCGCAGGCGGCGAACCCGACTTCCTGACGAAGCTGGCGCTGCTGTACCACTCGGCGAGCACGTCCCCGGACGTCACGCAGTTCCCGTCGACCGAGATCGCGCTCTATGAGTCGTCCGGCTTCCTGCTGCCCATGGACAAGTACCTGAAAGGCTCGTCATGGTTCAGCCAGTACCCGCCGGTGATCCAGAACGAGGGCAAGATCGGCGCCCACATCTACGCCGTCAGCGCCGGCGAGAACAACAACGGCCTGTTCTACGACAAGGCGATCCTCGCCAAGGCCGGGATCAAGGTGCCGTGGCAGCCGAAGACCTGGGCCGACGTCATCACCGCGGCCAAGGCGATCAAGAAGGCAGAGCCGAAGGTCATCCCGCTGTGGACCGACGCCGGCACGAGCGCCGGGCCGAACGGAGCCGGATACGGCATCTTGAACCTGCTGGCCGGCTCGAAGACGCCCACGATCCAGACGTCGACGGGCAAGATGGTCGTCTCGTCCACGGGGCTGCTCCAGACCCTCAACTGGTACCACGAGGTGTTCGCCGACGGGCTGGGCGCGCCGATCTCGGACCTGTTCAGCGAGAACAACGCACCGAACATCCCCTCCACGCTGTTCTTCAAGGGCCAGCTGGGCATCGCCGTCGGCGCCAACTTCCTCGGCGGCAACTGGACCAAGATGGTCAGCTTCCCCTACTGGCCGCAGGCCGGAAAAGGCGATAGGGGTGGCCGGGCTGCCCAAGATCAACGGCGGTGGCTACGCGTCGACGCTGTCGGGCTGGGACTTCGGCATCTCGTCGCACACGAAGTACGCCCAGGCGGCGGCGGAGCTCATCAACGTGATGCAGGAGCCGACCAACATGGTCGAGGCCGCGAACTGGGCGGGTTGGGTGCCGCCGGTGAAGTCCTACTGGTCGAACCCGACGTATGCGAACTTCGCGGCGCCGTTCAACCAGGCCTTCGGCGACCTGCTGTCCTCGTCGACCGAGCTGCCGGCGAGCGCCAACTACTCGGTTTGGGTGCAGGCGATCGAGGAGGCATCCGGCACCATCGCCAAGACGCCGAGCACCACGGGCGCACAAGCCATGGCCCAGATGAAGAGCTTCGTCACGAACCAGTTGGGACCGAGCGCCGTCGTCACGCTCCCGTAATTGACTGAAGACAAGGGAGGGTCCGGTGACGGTATCGACGTTGAACGCTGAAGCCGTCATCGGGCCCGACCTCGCCCGGCTCTGGAAGACGCGCCAGGACAAGGAGCGCTTCCAGTGGAGCAGCCTGGCGCTGCTGACCCCGGCCTTCGGGCTGCTCATCATCTTGTTCCTGATCCCCATGGGCTACGCCGTGTACCTCGGTCTCACCAACCTCACACTGGTGGGTCCGACCTCGGTGCAGTGGGGCTACACGGGGCTGCAGAACCTGAGCCGCCTGCGCCAGGACACGACCTTCTGGTCGTCTTTGTGGGTCACCGCCGGCTTCATCGGCGGGTCGATCGTCGGGGTGGTGGTGATCGGCTACAGGCTGGCCTCGCTGCTCATGCGTGCGCCGGACGTGGATGCGCGTCGTCGTCGGCGGTGTGGTCGTCGTCTCATGGATGATGCCGGCTGTCACCGCGGGCATGACCTGGTACGGGACGACGATCCAGGGCGGCGCGCTCGGCACGCTGACCGGGCTGCACAACACGAACTTCCTCGACAACTGGCCGCTCGTGGTCGTCACGGTGGCCAACATCTGGTCGATGACCGGCTTCTCGATGCTGGTGATGGGCGCGGCGCTGCGCAACATCCCCTCGGACGCGATCGAGGCCGCGATGGTCGAGAATGCCTCGTCTTGGCAGCGGTTCCGCAAGATCGTGCTGCCGCTCATGCGTCCGACGATGATCGCCGTCGTCCTCTTGACGGCTTTGCTCTCCCTTGCCAACTTCGGCCTGATCTACATCATGACCCAGGGAGGCCCAGGCAACTCGACGAACATCTTGCCGCTGTACTCCTACCAGCAGGCCTTCAGCTACAACAACCTCGCCTACGGCGCGCTGATCGGCAACGTGATGGTCCTCATCGCGACCGTCTTCGGCGTGCTCTACGTGCGAGTGGCGGGGACGAAGACATGAGCGCCCGGGCCCCGATCCTGCCGCCGGCTCCGCCGACCCGGCGCGACATTCCGCCGGAGAACCCCGCGACGCGAAGCTCGGTCGTGCGCGCGACGGCTACCCATCTTGCCCTGGCCGGTTTCGGGATCCTCTTCGTAGTCCCGATGCTCTGGCTCCTTTTGGCCTCGATCGACGGCAACGCCAGCTGGGGGCTGGAGTGGCCCCACTTCTCGCTGGTCAACTTCCGCAACGTCCTTACCGGCAGCCTGCTGCACTCCCTGTGGAACAGCGTGATCCTGGCGGTCCTCTCGACGGCGATCGCCTCTGTCACCGGGGTCTTCGCCGCCTACTCGCTCTCGCGCCGGAGGATCCCTTTCAAAGGGCCGCTCCTGCTGTTCATCCTCTTCTCCTCGGGCGTGCCCTTGGCCATCATGGTCATCCCCGTCTACGAGATGTTCAGCCGCTTCAATTTCCTGACCATCCTTCCGACGGCCGTCTTCTTGTCGGTGACGTCGCTGCCGTTCGAGATCTACCTGATGAAGAACTTCATCGACGCGGTGCCGACCGACCTCGAGGAGGCGGCGCGGATCGAGAGCGCGAGCACCTTCCAGGTGCTGCGCCGTGTGGTCGTGCCGCTCGCCATGCCCGGCATCACGGCGGCATCGATCTTCGGGTTCGTCAACGCGTGGGGCTCTTTCGTCGTGCCCCTCATCCTCATCAGCCCGGCCGACCAGCAGCCGGCGCCGATCGCCATCTACACCTTCTTGACCGTGCCCAAGCCCGAGTACGGCAACATCGCCGCGTACTCGCTCGTCTTCTGCGTCCCGGTCTTCATCCTCTACGCGATCTCGGCGCGGCTGTTCCGCGAGGGATTCGTGCTCGGCGGGGGCGTCAAGGGCTGATGCGCGCCGACAACCGAGGAGGGGGCGGAGACGGTCCGCCTGCGTGTCGGGGTCATCGGCACGGGGGTCATCGGCCAGATCATGCACCTGCACTTCCTGCGTGAGCTGGCCGACCGCTACGAGATCGCGGCCGTCTGCGACCTTTCGCTCGCGAGCGCCGCCTCGGCGGCGCGCGACTACGGCGTGCCCGGCGTCTTCACCGACTGGCGCGAGATGGTGGCGAGCGACCTCGACGCGGTCCTCATCCTTACCTCGGGCAGCCACGCGCCGATCGCCGTCGAGGCGGCGCGGCGCGGGCGTCACGTCTTCACCGAGAAGCCGATGTGCTTCTCGACCGCCGAGGCACGCGAGATGATCGACGCCGCACGTGCGGCCGACGTCGTCTTGATGGTCGGCTACCCGAAACGCTACGACCCGGCGTTCGCGCGTTTCTGCGAGGTGGTGGGCCAGTTCTCCGAGCCGCGACTGCTGCGCGTCACGACGACCGAGTCGCCTTTCCAGCCCTACGTCAGCCACTACCCGCTGCACCCGCCCGGCGGCGACGTCGACGAGGGAGTCCTCGCCGGGCTGCGGGCCGACACACGCGCCCGATTGGTCGCGGCGATCGGCACCGACGACGAGTTCCTGCTCGACCAGTACCAGAACGTGCTGCTCGACACTCTGGTCCACGAGATCAACACCATGCGCGGTGTTCTGGGCGAGCCCGACAGACTCGACTACGTCGACCTGCGGCCCGGGTCCTTGACTGCGGTGCTGAG
>CAWDPZ010000023.1:0-24202 GCA_963804265.1 uncultured Acidimicrobiaceae bacterium | reverse complement strand
TGGGCACACGGAGTGCGGACAGGCGTACTTCGCCGGGTGCGGTGCGTTCTTCGGCACTGGGAGAGCAGGGCGCAGATGTGGCGATCGCCGTCGGCTATCCGGATGACACCTACCGTCGCGTCCGTCCCGGCAGCAGCCCCTCGAACGCGGCACAGCCGGGGAGGACGGCATGGAGCCATGCCGGCAGTCAGCCCTACGCTGGCCAGCGATGCCACGATGGCCGCGGCCAACACCGTCGCGACCCTCAAAGCCTTTTCCGCCGCATCATGGCCGGTCCCTTTGCTAGCTGACTCGGACTGGGCTAGCTACTTCACCTTGTGGTGAGCCTCGCGGCGAGCACTGGGCCACGGCAACCTCTTGTCCGGCAAAATGTCAAGAATTCACCGGTTGGCCAGCTCTATGTAACCTTAGGCTGTTCGGGCCGCATCTGAGAGTAGCCAGCGGCTACCTGGACGGTGAATCCGTCAGCCACGCCGCGGTCTCGGACTCAAGAGAGCCGTTCTCGCGTATGGGGCCGGGCGTGGAGCTTTTGAGGCGACCTTGGCTATTCGGGGTCCCGCTCAATGGGGCAGGTCATGCACCGTGGGCCGCCACGTCCTCGTCCGAGCTCACCCCCAGAGACCTTGACGACCTCGAACCCGTGGCTCTCGAGCATCGTGTTGGTGGCGACGTTGCGGTCGTAGCCGAAAACGACCCCGGGCGCTACGGCGAGATAGTTGGTCCCGTCGTCCCACTGCTCGCGCTCGGCGGCCGGACTCCTCGTCCGTGGTGAGGATCGTCACCCGGTCGACCTCGAGCGCGGTTGCGAGCGTTTCCCAGAGGTTCTCGTTGCGTCGCAGGTTGAAGCGGCCGGCTTCGTCTGCCGTGATGGTCCAAGAGCGGACCTCGCGGTCGAAGTACGGGTAGAGGACAAAGGTCGTGTGGTCGATCATCGTCATCGCGGTGTCGAGATGCATCATCGATCGGGTCTTCGGTAGTTCGACGGCGATGATCCTGTTCGCTTGTCCCGAGGCGAGGAGTGCACGCGGTGAGCATCTCGGCACCCATCGGAGTCGTGCGCTCACCCATGCCGATCATCACGGTGCCGTTGCCGATGACGTGCACGTCTCCGCCTTCGACAGAGGCGGGCAGGTGGTTGGCGTCATCTCCACCGTAGTAGGTGATGAAGTCTTCGCCGGCGAACATGGGGTGGTAGCGGTAGATGGCCTTGGTGTGGAGGGTCTCGCGTTGGCGTGCAAGACGGGCCATTGGGTTGGCCGAGACGCCACCGTAGATCCAACAGGAGCTGTCCCGTTGGAAGAGGTGGTTCGGCAGGGGGGCGAGCAGGAAGTCGTCAGCTCGTAGTGTGTCCCACTTCAAGCTGCTGGCGCTGCGGGGATGGAGGTCGGCTTTGAGAACACCTCCGACGAGGAACGTGGCCAGTGTTTCGCCGTCGAGCTCGTCGAAGAAGCCTCGGAGCGGTTCGACGAGACTCGGTCCGAGGATCTCGGCAGTGCATTCCCGGTCGAGGACGAAGTCGCGGCCTTCGGATGTCTCCAGGACCTCGGTGAGGAGCTGCGCGAAAAGTGCACTCGGACGCCCTTTTGACGAGTGACTCGACGAAGGCGTCATGCTCCTCGCGGCTCTCGCCGCCCACAGGAGGCTGTCGAACAGCATCTCGCTCATGTTCTCTGGCGTCAGCCGCGAGAGCTCGAGCCCAGGGCGGTGAACGATGACTTGTCGGAGCTGTCCGACCTCCGAGCGGACCCGAGTCGAGTCGTTGTTCGGTTTGCCATCTCGGCATTCTCCCTTTCGCTCCGCCAGACCGGATACATGGCTGAGCGGGCCTGCCCAACGCTGGTGTCGGCCGCGCGAGTACCCATTAGTTTTCGGCTAGCTTGATTGTGAACTGATCTGAGAGGTGACAATTGGAAAGCGGGCGATGACGACTGCGGCGAATGCTTCCGGCCCGGCCACGAATCAGGCCGTCGAGCGTCGCTTGTCGACGAGCGGGGGCCTCGTTGGCGCGGGCAAGCGCGACCTTGGGAATGTATTCGCTGACGTGGGTCGCTCCGAATCGGACCTGCGTCGTTCCTGCACGGCCTGCCCGGAGTGGACCAGGTCGGCGCAGAGGCACGGGCGGCGACCTTGGCTACGCGGTCCATCAAGACATCGGCGAAGCTGTGGGCGCTCGAAACGGCGATTCGCATGATCGACCTCACCACCCTCGAGGGAGCCGACACTCCGGGCAAGGTCCTCACCTTTGCGCCAAGGCTCGTCAGCCCGACCCTGGCGACGACACGGTGCCCCCGGTGGCGGCAGTGTGCATCTACCCCGATCTCGTGCCGGTCGCCAAACAGGCCCTTGAAGGCAGCCCCGTCGCAGTCGCCTCGGTCGCGACGGCCTTTCCGTCCGGTCGTGCCTCCATCGCCGTCAAGCTCGCCGACGTCCGCGACGCCGTCGTGGCCGGTGCGGACGAGGTTGACATGGTCATCGACAGGGGAGCGTTCCTGAGCGGTCGTTACGGGCTCGTCCTCGACGAGGTCCGGGCTGTGAAGGAGGCCTGCGGGGATGCCCACCTGAAGGTGATCCTCGAGACGGGCGAGCTGGTCACCTACGACAACGTCCGTCGGGCCAGCTACCTCGCCATGGTGGGCGGCGCGAACTTCATAAAGACGTCCACGGGCAAGGTCAGCCCAGCGGCGACGCTGCCGGTCGCGCTCGTGATGCTCGAGGCCGTGCGCGATTTTGCCGAGCTGACCGGGTCACTCGTTGGAGTGAAGGTCGCAGGCGGCATCCGCAACGCCAAAGATGCCATCAGGTACCTGGTCATCGTTAACGAGACGGCGGGCGAGGAGTGGCTCGATCCGAGCCTGTTCCGCTTCGGGGCCTCGAGCTTGCTGAACGATCTGCTCATGCAGCGTTCCAAGCAATTGACCGGTGCCTATGCGGGCAGGGAGGACTTCAGCGTCGAATGAGCAAGAGCGATCAGACAGAGGACAGAGTCCGTACTTGACGGGGGCTCGCCGGGCGAGCTTCTCCCAGGCGACACCGTACGTCAACCGGTCTTCGACTATGCCCCGGCTCCGGAGTCGCGTGCCATCGTGCGTCTGCAGTCCTCCTACGGGCTGTTCATCGGCGGCAAGTTCGTCGAGCCCACAGACGGCGGGGCGTACAAGACCGAGAACCCGGCCACGGAGGAGGTTCTCGCGGAGATCGCCGCGGCCGGCACCGGGAGACGTGGACATGGCCGTGGAGGAGGCCCGGCGTGCCCAGCAAGAGGTCTGGGGTCCCATGCCCGGCGCCGAAAGGGCGAAGTACATCTTCAGGATCGCCCGCATAATCCAGGAGCGCTCCCGCGAGCTGGCAGTTCTCGAGAGCCTGGACAACGGCAAGCCGATCCGCGAGTCGCGAGACGTGGACGTACCGCTGGCCGCGGCTCACTTCTTCTACTACGCGGGGTGGGCCGACAAGCTCGAGTACGCCGGTTTCGGGCCGAATCCGGCGCCCCTTGGCGTAGCGGGACAGGTCATTCCCTGGAACTTCCCCTTGATGATGGCGGCCTGGAAGCTAGCCCCGGCGCTCGCGGCGGGCAACACCTGTGTCCTCAAGCCCGCCTCGACGACCCCGCTGACCGCCCTTTTGCTCGCCGAGATAATCCAGCAGGCCGACCTGCCCCCTGGCGTCGTCAACGTCATCACCGGGGCGGGCTCGGTGGCGGGGGCGGCGCTCGTGGCGCATGCGGGAGTCGACAAGGTGGCCTTCACGGGCTCGACCGAGATCGGCAAGGACCTGCAACGCGCCTTGGCCGGGACCGGCAAGCACCTGACCCTCGAGCTCGGCGGGAAGGCGGCCAACATCGTCTTCGAGGACGCGCCCCTTGACCAGGCGATCGAGGGCGTGGTCAACGGGATCTTCTTCAACCAGGGCGAGGTCTGCTGTGCCGGCTCGCGCCTGCTCGTGCAGGAGTCGATCGCCGAGGAGTTCGTGGGCGCACTCAAACGTCGCCTCGGGACCTTGCGGGTCGGGGACCCGCTGGACAAGAACACCGACCTCGGTGCCATCAACAACGCCGCCCAGCTCGAGAAGATCCGCGAGCTCGCTGAGGCGGGCGAGGCCGAGGGCGCCGTGCGCTGGGCGCCGGAATGCGTGCTGCCGTCGCACGGCTACTGGTTCCCCCCGACGGTGTTCACGAACGTTTCCCCCGCCCACCGCATCGCCCGGGAGGAGATTTTCGGTCCCGTGCTCTCCGTCCTCACCTTCCGCACCCCTGAAGAGGCCGTCGCCAAGGCCAACAACACCACCTACGGGCTCTCGGCCGGCGTCTGGACCGAGAAGGGGAGCCGCATCCTGTGGATGGCGGGCCAGCTGCGCGCCGGGGTCGTGTGGGCCAACAGCTTCAACCGCTTCGACCCGACGAGCCCTTTCGGGGGCTATCGCGAGTCCGGCTTCGGAAGGGAGGGCGGCCGCCCCGGCCTGGCCGCGTACCTCGATGTCTGATCCCCGCATCCCCGTTCGCAAGACCTACAAGCTCTACATAGGCGGGGCCTTCCCGCGTTCTGAGTCCGGCCGCTCCTATGTCGTGTCGGGAGCGGACGGGGCTTTTGTCGCCAACGCCGCCCTTGCCTCGAGAAAGGACGTCCGCGACGCGGTCGTGGCGGCCCGCAAGGCCTTTGCGGGCTGGTCAGGCGCGACCGCCTACAACCGCGGCCAGGTCCTCTACCGGGTCGCCGAGATGCTGGACGGGCGGCGCTCCCAGTTCGTGGACGAGATCAGCCAGGGAGAGGCAACGAGCCGCGAGGAGGCGGCAGCCGCCGTCGACGCCGCCGTGGACCGCTGGGTCTGGTATGCCGGCTGGGCGGACAAGGTCGCCCAGGTCGCAGGCTCTTCCAACCCGGTTGCCGGGCCGTTCTTCAACTTCAGCGTTCCTGAGCCCACTGGGGTGGTGGGAGTACTCGCGCCGCAGCGGTCCTCGCTCCTAGGGCTCGTGAGCGTGCTGGCCCCGGTGCTCCTGACCGGCAACACGGTCGTTCTTCTCGCGAGCGAGCAACGGCCTTTGCCGGCGATCACCCTTGCCGAGGTGCTCGACACCTCCGACGTCCCGGGCGGGGTCGTCAACCTGCTCACCGGCCGCGTGGCCGAGCTGGCGCCGGTGCTGGCGGCACACCGCGACGTCGACGCCCTCGACCTGGCGGGCGCCCCCGCGGAGCTCGTGGCAGACCTGGAGCGGGCCGCGGTCACCAACGTCAAGCGCGTGCTGCATCCCCCCTCCGTCGAGCCCGACTGGAACGCGGCGCCCACAACTCGCCGGATGCTGGCCTTCCTCGAGACCAAGACCGTCTGGCATCCCGTAGGGGTCTAGGAGAGCGACGGGGACGCGTGCCCGGCACTTGTCTCCGGCCTAGCCTGCAACTCCATGAATGCAGGTGGTCGAGCACCGGACCCGTTCGAGGTGGCGGCTGAGGCCGCCGCCGCGCTGAGGCGTTGGGGAGGTGAGCAACCGCACGACGTTGCGGTCGTGCTCGGGTCCGGCTGGCAAGGCGTCGCCGACGGTCTCGGCCCGCCCGAGGCCGAGCGCCCCACCACCGGCCTCCCCGGGTTCTCCGCTCCGACCGTGGCCGGTCACCACGGGCAGCTGCGCTCGCTGAGCCTCCGCGGCCACCGGGTCCTGCTGCTCATCGGCCGCACCCACCTCTACGAGGGCCGCACCCCGGCAGAGGTCGTCCACCCGGTGCGGACCGCGGTCCTGGCCGGGGCGGAGGTCGTCATCTTGACGAACGCCGCCGGGGGGCTCGATCCGGAGATGAGACCCGGGCAGGCAGTGCTCATCCGGGACCACCTCAACCTGACGGGGGCCTCGCCCTCTGAGCGGCCCACCGCCCCCGGACGGCTACAGAGGACGCTTCGTCGACCTCACCGAGCTCTACCCGGCCAGGCTTCGGGCTCTGGCCAAGGCGGTGGACCCGACGCTCTCCGAGGGCGTCTACGCCGGTCTGAACGGCCCTCAGTACGAGACGCCGGCAGAGGTTGCGATGCTGCGCGGCCTCGGTGCCGACCTCGTCGGCATGTCGACGGCGCTCGAGGCGATCGCCGCCCACCACCTCGGGGCATCGGTGCTCGGCATCTCGCTCGTCACGAACCTGGCGGCCGGCGTGAGCCCGGTGCCGCTCGACCACGCCGAGGTGCTCGCCGCCGGGGCGGCAGCCGCGCCCTATCTGGTGGGCCTCATCGAGGGGGTGCTCTCCGCGCTGTGAGCACCGGAGAAGACGGGACCGGGCCGATCCCGGCCGACCTTCGGACCGAGGTCGAGGCCTGGATGGCCGCCGATCCCGACGCCTCGACGCGCGCCGAGCTGGCGAGGCTCGTCGACGCGGGTGACATCGCCGCTCTCCGCGCCCGTTTCGAGATCCCGCTCAGCTTCGGGACGGCGGGGCTCCGCGGGGCGCTCGGCGCCGGTCCGGCGAGGATGAACCGGCTCGTGGTTCGCAGGACGACGGCGGGCGTCGCCCGATGGCTGCTCGACAAAGGCCCCGAGCATGCCCGCCGCGGGCTCGTCGTCGGGCGCGACGCCCGCCACGGCTCGGCCGAGTTCGCGAGCGACGTGGCGGAGGTGGCCGCCGCCGCAGGCGTCCGGGTACTCGTCCTCGGACGCCCGTTGCCGACGCCGATCACCGCCTATGCCGTCAAGCACCTGGGAGCCGCCGCCGGCGTCATGATCACGGCTAGTCACAACCCGGCGGCCGACAACGGCTACAAGGTCTACGCCGCCGACGGGGCCCAGGTGATCCCTCCGGACGACGCTCAGATCGCCGAGGCGGCCGACGCCTGGGACTTGCTTGTGGCAGATGGCCCGCCGATATCGGGAAGCGTCGAGCTCATCGACGACTCCAGGCTCATCGAGGACTACGAGCGCCGCCGCCGTCAGTCTCCTCGAGCCCGACGGCCCGAGGCAGCTCAGCATCGTCTACACCCCGGTGCACGGGGTCGGGGGCGAGGTCATGCTGGGCCTGCTGCAAAAGGCCGGCTTCGGGCCGGTCTCCAAGGTCGCCGCCCAGTTCGCCCCGGACCCGGACTTTCCCACGGCGTCGTTTCCCAACCCCGAAGAGCCGGGGGTACTCGACCTCGCCATGGCCGACGCCGCCCGGCTCGGCGCCGACGTCGTGCTCGCGAACGATCCGGACGCGGACCGCCTCGCGGTCGCCGTGCCCGACCCCGTCACGGGCTCATGGCGAAGGCTGACCGGCGACGAGCTGGGAGTGCTCCTCGCCGATCACGTGCTCGCCACGACCGGGGGAGACGACCGCCTCGTGGCGACGACGATCGTCTCCTCGACGATGCTCTCGAAGATGGCCGGGGCGGCCGGGGTCGCCTACGCCGAGACGCTCACCGGCTTCAAGTGGATCGCCCGAGCCGCCGTATCCCGCCCCGGCACGAGGCTCGTCTTCGGCTACGAGGAGGCGCTCGGCTACGAGGTGGGTGACGCCGTCTCCGACAAGGACGGCATGTCGGCGGGACTGGTCGCAGCCGCCCTCGCCGCCAGCGCCAAGGCAGAGGGGTCCTCGCTCCTCGCCCGGCTGGACGAGCTCGCCTCCCGTTACGGCGTGCACGCCACCTCGCAGTGGTCCCTCAGGCTCTCGGGCTCGGCAGGCACAGGCGGAGATGGCCGGGATCGTCGCCCGCTGGCGCCGCCATCCTCCCGGAGCTCTCGCCGGCCTGGTCGTCACCGAGATCGTGGACCTCTCGGGCGGCACGGGCGGGCTACCCGCCCAGGACGCGCTCGTTCTCCGGCTCGAGAAGGGGGCACGCGTCGTGCTGCGCCCGAGCGGCACCGAGCCCAAGCTCAAGGCCTACCTCGAGGTCGCCACCGCGCCGGTGCCTCTCGAGCACCTGGCCGAGGAGCGGCGCCGGGCGGCGGAGCTCCTCGGCGGTCTCGAGAGAGACGTCGCCGCCCGGTGTCAGTCGACGAGCCGGTAGTCGTCGAAGGAGCCCTGGGTCGCCGGCGCCCCGGCGGGCGCCCTTGACGGCGAGTCCGGGTCCAGGGCGGCAAAGCCCGGCTTTATCCTGCCGTCGATGAGCGCGAGACGTTCTTCGAACGGGCAGAAGGTGCTCTTCATGGCGTTGATCGTCAGCCAGTTGATGTCCCTCCACGACCAGTCGAAAGCCTCCACCAGGCCGGCGAGCTCCGAGGAGAGGCTGATGCCGCTCATGAGGCGGTTGTCGGTGCTCACCGTCACCCGGAACCGCAGCTGGCGGAGCAGCCCGATCGGATGCTCGGCGAGGGAGGGGACCGCCCCCGTGTGCACGTTCGAGGTCGGGCACATCTCGAGGGGTACGCGCCGGTCCCGCACATAGGCGGCCAACCTGCCGAGCGACGCCTCCCCCTCGGGGGAGATGATGATGTCGTCGACGATGCGCACCCCGTGGCCGAGCCGCTCGGCGTTGCACCACTGGATGGCCTGCCAGATCGAGGGGAGCCCGAAGGCCTCGCCGGCATGCACGGTGGCGTGGAAGTTCTCCCGCTGCACGAGGTGGAAGGCGTCGAGGTGGGCCGTAGGCGGATAACCGGCCTCGGGACCGGCGACATCGAAGCCGGCCACGCCCACGTCGCGGTAGCGCACGGCGAGCTCGGCGATCTCGAGCGACCGCGCCGCCTGGCGCATCGCCGTCAAAAGGGCCCTCACCACGATCGGCCGCCCGGCTGCGGCGCTTCGTGCCATGGCCCGGTCGAAGCCGGCGAGCACGGCCTCCACGACCTGCTCCAGGCTCAGGTCGCGCTCTGTGTGCAGCTCCGGGGCGAAGCGCACCTCGGCGTAGACGATCCCGTCCTCGGCCAGGTCCTCGACGCACTCGGCGGCCACGCGCTCGAGCGACTCGGCCGTCTGCATGACGGCCACCGTGTGCACGAAGCCCTCCAGGTAGCGCACGAGGTCGCGTCTCGGCACAGCGGACACGAACCAGGCAGCCAGCTCACCGGGGTCGGTGCTGGGCAGGCCTGCGTAGCCCTGCTCGGCCGCCAGTTCGACGACCGTCGCCGGGCGAAGGCCGCCGTCGAGGTGGTCGTGCAGCAGGACCTTCGGGGCAGAGCGGATCTGTTCGAGAGTGGGCTTGGGGCTCACTTGATCACCTCCAGGACGATCGGCACCGGGGCGGGTGGGTTGTCGCCGATTTCGATCGAGCCCTCGAGCGCCTGGCGCGCCCAGGCCAGGCGGCCGGGGTCCTCGGTATGAAGCTCGAGTAGAGGTTGACCCTTTGCGACCTCCTCACCAGGCTTTACGCGACAGACAATGCCGGCGACGGCGCTCACCGGGTCCTCCTTGCGTGCCCGGCCGGCGCCGAGCCGCCAGGCCGCCACCCCTACCGGGCGGGCATCCAGCCGGCGGAGGATGCCCGTGCGCTCGGCGAGAAGCTCTTCGACGACAGGCGCCCGGGGCAGGACGGCATCGGGGTCCCCGCCCTGGGCGACGACCATCTGGCGGTAGCGCTCGAGGGCTGATCCGTCACGAAGCGCCCCGGCGGGATCGGCCTCGACCCCGGCGAGCCCGAGCATCTCTCGCGCCAAGGCGAGCGTGAGCTCGACGAGATCGGTCCCGGCGTGCTCGCCCGAGAGCACCTCGACCGACTCGGCCACCTCGAGGGCGTTGCCGACGGCGCGCCCGAGGGGAGCGTCCATCGAGCTCAAGACGGCCGTGACCTTGAGACCGTGGTCGCGCCCGAGGCGGACCATCGTCCTCGCGAGCTCGGTGGCGCGTTCGCGCTCGGTCATGAAAGCTCCGGAGCCCACCTTCACGTCGAGCACGAGCGACGCGGTGCCCTCGGCGATCTTCTTCGACATGATCGACCCGGAGATGAGCGGGATCGACTCGACCGTCCCGGTCACGTCCCTCAGGGCGTAGAGCTTCCGGTCCGCCGGGGCGAGGCCGGCGCCAGCGGCGCAGATGACGCAGCCGATCTGCTCCAGCTGGGCGAGGATCTCCTCGTTGGAGAGCTCCGAGCGCCACCCGGGGATCGCGTCCAGCTTGTCCAGCGTGCCGCCGGTGTGGCCGAGCCCCCGGCCCGACAGCTGCGGCACGGCCGCTCCGCACGTGGCCACGAGCGGGGCCAAGATGAGCGACACCTTGTCGCCGACGCCCCCGGTCGAGTGCTTGTCGACCGTCGGGCGGGAAAGGCTGGAGAGGTCCATCCGCTCCCCGGAGGCGATGATGGCCGTTGTCCAATCGGAAAGCTCGGCGTGAGACAGTCCGCGCCAGAAGATCGCCATGAGGAGGGCGGCCACCTGCTCGTCGGCCACCGCGCCGTGCACGTAGGCGTCGATGATCCAGTCGATCTCGGCGCTGTTGAGCTCGTGGCCGTCGCGTTTCGAGCAGATGAGGTTCACGATGTCCATGCGGCCCGGTGCCTGGTCGAAGCTCACTTTGCGTCCTTTGCGTCGAGGTCGTGCCTGGCGTCGTCGTCTCGCTTCCCAGGGCCTGCCGCCTCGACACGACCGGCAGGAGCGGGGACGGACAGCTCGGCCATGCCTGTCGTCAGGCGGGAGAGGGACCGCTTTGGCTCAGGAGGCATCTGGATCGTGAGTCTCGCGCACCGACGGTTTCCGAGACAGGTTCACCATGGCTCCGGCGCGTCGCGGGGCTTGGCCGTATCATCCGGCTCATGCTTGATCATCTGTCTATTCAGTGCGCCGACGTGGGCTTGAGCGCTTCGTTCTACGACGGCGTCCTGGCTCCTCTCGGCGGGGTGCGGGTCATGGACTTCGGCGATGTCATCGGATACGGGGAAGAGGGAAAGCCCGATTTCTGGGTGGGCCCGCTCGTCTCGGGTGAGCCGAACCGCGAGAGCCACATCGCCTTCACGGCGAGCGACAGGGCAAGCGTGCGAGCCTTCTTCGACGCCGCCGTCTCGCTCGGCGCCCCGGTGCTCAACGCGCCGCGGGTGTGGCCCGAGTACCACGCGAACTACTACGGCGCCTTCGTGCGCGATCCGGACGGCAACAACGTCGAGGCGGTCTGCCACCTCCCCGAGTAGCCCCGTCGGTCCCGGCGTCGTGCGGATCCGAGCCTGGTTCCGCGTCGTGCCCGGTGGCTACGGATCATTCGCGTTCGCCCGAACGTGCTGGGTAGGCACGTCTTGGCCGTTTGCCGCCCACCACTGCTGGCTTCAGGCGACTTGGACTTTCGAGGGCCCGTCGCGGTTGGCTTCGGCACCGCCTCACCGTGCGCCCGCAGCGACGCAACGTGGAGCGGGATTGCGGTAGCGACAAGCCGGGTGACTTTTTCGCGACTAGCGCAGGCAGCGACACAACCGGGAAGGTCGGGCACGTAGGCGCCCCAGGCATCGCCGTCCTGTCTCGATCACAACCAGGTACTCGGTCATCTCGCTCACCGTTCCTGCCGTCCTGCCTGCCGCCAGATAGCCGCCAACGTACCGCTCAGGTGGTCCCGGCTTCGAGCGCCCGCAGGTGTGCAGGCACGAAGGCGCCGGCGGAGCCGGCCCTGAGGTAGGTTCCTCGGTCGTGGCTCTCGACGTCGCCAGGCTCAGGTCCTCCTACCCCGCCCTCGCCGACGGGTACGCCTACCTGGACGGGGCTGCCGGCACCCAGGTGCCGTCGAGCGTGGTCGCGGCGATCTCGGGCGCTTACATCGCCGGCCTCGGCAACACCGGCGGTGCCTTCCCCGCCAGCGACCGCTCCGGGGAGATCGTCCGCGCCTGCCGGAGTGCCGTCGCCGACCTCGTCGGGGGGGAGCCTGCGGGTGTCGTCCTCGGGCCGAACATGACCACGCTCACCTACCGCTTCGCCGAGACGCTCTCGAGGAGCTGGGCGCCGGGCGACGAGGTGGTGGTCTCGCGCCTCGACCACGACGCCAACGTGCGGCCCTGGGTCCAGGCCGCGGGCCGAGCGGGGGCGGTCGTCCGTTGGGCCGAGGTCGACCCCGCCACCGGCGAGCTGCCCGCGGACCAGTACGACGGGCTCTTGTCGGACCGGACGAGGCTCGTGGCGGTGACGGCGGCGAGCAACCTCATCGGCACGCGGCCCGACGTCGCCGCCATCTGCCGAAAAGTCCCACGACGCCGGCGCGCTCTGTTATGTCGACGGCGTGCACGCGACACCGCACCTGCCGGTGGACGTGGTCGCGCTCGGGGCGGACTTCTACGCCACGAGCGCCTACAAGTGGTCCGGACCGCACGTCGGTGCCGTCGTGGCCAGCCCGGGGCTGTTGGAGCGGCTGCACCCCGACAAGCTCAACCCGGCGCCGGACTCGGCGCCGGGCAAGTTCGAACGGGGGACCCTGCCCTTCGCGGATCTCGCCGGGGTCGCAGCCGCCGTGGAACATCTCGCCTCGCTCGACGCCGGGGCGGCCGGCACCCGCCGCCAGCGGGTCGCCGCTTCGATGGCGGCCGTCGAGGCCTATGAGGGCGAGCTGTTCCGGTCCCTTTTGGCCGGCCTCGGTGCCATGGACCACGTCACCCTCTACGGCAGGGCGTCGCTACGCGCTCCGACGGCGTGCTTCAACGTTGTCGGCCGCCGGCCGGCAGAGGTCGCCAGGCACCTTGCCGAACGCCGGGTGAACGTCTGGAACGGCGACAACTACGCCTGGGAGCTCGCCGGCGCCCTCGGGATCCGAGACGGCGGGGGAGGCGTGCGGGCCGGCGTCGTGCACTACAACGACCGGTCCGAGGTGGACCGCCTCCTGAAAGCCGTCGGCGAGCTCGCCGGGGCCGCTCGCTAGGCCTCGAAGCTCCCCGTCCGCTCAGTACAGCTCGAAGGCGGCGGGGAGGAGCTCGGCGACGGTCATCGTACGGAACAGGCCGTCTTCGAGGAAGGTGACGACCGCCTGGGGTCCGAACTCGGCCAGCACCTGCCGGCAGGCACCGCACGGCGAGGCGGTCTTCACCTTCTTGCCGGCAACGCGGGCGTAGACGGCCACGGCCTCGATGCGGATCTGTCCTCCCTCGGCCGCGACGGCCGCGAAGACGGCGTTGCGCTCGGCGCACGAGGTGAGCCCGTAGCTCCCGTTCTCCACGTTGCAGCCCGTGTAGATCGCCCTCGTGGTCCGTATGGCGGCTCCGACGTGGAACTTGGAGTACGGCGCGTAGGCCTGCGACGACGCCTGGTAGGCGAGCTCAGCGAGGCGGCGCTCGTGCGGATCCGTTATTGCCGCGACGACCTCGGGAATTCGGGGCACGGCGCCACAATATGACCGGGTGCCTTCGCGTGCCCGGCTCTTTCTCTACGAACGTATGTTCGGTAGACTCTCGCCCATGGACGAGCAGGGGGACGCGAGCCAGCTTCGCTGGCGCCTAGTCGAGCACGAAGAGTCCGGCATGCTGTTCTCGGAGTCCTCCCTCGGCGAACGCCATGTGGGCACGGGCGAGTACCGAGGCTTGACTTTCTTCCACGTGAACGCCCGCGCCGTCGTGAACAAGGTGCCGGCGGCCTCGAGGATGCCGTTCGGGTACACGATCAACGCCTATCGCGGCTGCAGCCACGCCTGTACCTACTGCTTCGCGAGGCCTACTCACGCCTACTTGGGCCTCGGGACCGGAGAGGACTTCGAGCGCAAGATCGTCGTGAAGGTGAACGCCGTCGAGCGACTCCGTTCTGAGCTGCGATCCCCGAAATGGCAGGGTGACCACATCGCCATGGGCACGAACACCGACCCCTACCAGAAGGCCGAAGGCAAGTATCACCTCACCCAGGGCATTATCCGGGTGCTGGCCGAAGCGGGCAACCCTTTCAGCATCCTGACCAAGTCGACGCTCGTGCTCCGGGACCTTGACCTGCTCGCCGAGGCCGCCACCCGCACCAAGGTCAACCTCGCCCTCTCGATCGGCACCCTCGACCGCGAGGTGTGGCGCCTGACCGAGCCGGGCACGCCGCCGCCAGACAAGCGGCTCGAAGCCGTGGCGCGACCGAACGAGGCGGGCGTGCGCTGCGGCGTGCTGGTCGCCCCTGTCCTTCCCGGCCTGTCGGACTCCGACGAGCAGGTGCGGGCGGTGACCGAGGCGTGCCTGCAGGCGGGGGCGGTCTCGGTCACCCCGGTCGCCCTCCACCTGCGCCCCGGCGTGCGCGAGCACTACCTGCAATGGCTGAGCGAGGTCAGGCCCGACCTCGTGGCACTGCACGCCGAGCGCTTCAAGCGGGGCTCCTACCAGCCAAGGGCCCAGCAGCAGCGTCTATCGGAGCTCGTGAGGTCCGTCGCCCGTCCCTCCCGGCATCCCTCGAGCTGGCGGGAGTCCTGCGGCAACGGGGCCACCGGGGAAGACGAGCAGGCCGCCAGCTCCGGGCAGGTGCCCTCCCCGAAAGCGCCCAGGACGCAAGCCACGGGAACCGCGCTGGCGGCGTGTCGAGGCGCTGAAGCTGCGCCCTTCGACCGAGCAGCTGCGCCTGCTCTGAGGTCACGAGCCGCCGCCCGGACTGATAGAACGCTGCGATGGCAGAGCACAGAGCTCACTCGGTTTCGGGCGGCGCTGAGGTGGCCGAGGTGGGTGCCGGGCACGCGGCAGCTGCCGCGCCTGCGCCTGGGCGAGGGGCGAGCTCCTGCAGCCCTACCACGACGAGGAGTGGGGCGTCCCCGTGCACGACGAGCGCCGGCACTTCGAATTCCTCGTGCTCGAGGCCGCGGAGGCGGGCCTGAGCTGGATCACCATCTTGAAACGCCGCGAGGCCTACCGCGAGGCATTCTGCGGCTTCGACCCCGACGTGGTCGCGAGGCTCGGGGAGGCCGACGTCGTGCGGCTGCTCGGTGACTCCGGGATCATCCGCAACCGCAAGAAGGTGGAGAGCGCGATCGGCAATGCCCGGGCGTTCTTGGAGCTGCGCCGCAGCTTCGGCAGCTTCGACGGCTACATCTGGGCCTTTGTGGGAGGCGTGCCGGTCGTCGGCAACTGGGATGCCGGGTCGAAGCTCCCGGCGGAGACGCAGCTCTCCCGGGACCTGAGCGCGGACCTGCGCCGGCGCGGCTTCACTTTCCTCGGCCCGGTCGTCTGCTACGCCCACCTGCAGGCGACCGGTCTCGTCATGGACCACGTCACGACGTGCTTTCGCTGGAGCGAGCTGAAGGGCTGAAACACCCCCCGGGTACGGTATCGACCTATGACTGCCAACGATTCTGACCAACCGAGCGGTTCCGACCAACCGAGCGGTTCTGACCAACTGGACGATGCTGACCAACCCAACGGTTCTGGCCAGCAGCGCGAGCGTGCCGACCTGCTCGAGACTCTGGCCTCCCACCGGGGCTTCTTACGTCACACGGTGAGGGATCTCGACGACGAACAGGCTCGTGCCCGTACCACCGTGAGCGAGCTCTGTCTCGGAGGACTGATCAAGCACGTCACCGTGGTCGAAAAGCGCTGGGCAGACTTCATCGTCCGCGGTCCAGCCGCCGCCGGACCGCTTGACGAGGCGGCCTTCGCGGCGCACGCGGCGAGCTTTCACATGGAGGAGGGCGAGACTCTTGCCGACCTCCTCGCGGCATACGAAGCTGTCGCCCGGGTCACCGACGAGCTCGTGGCCTCGATGCCTTCCCTGGACGCCTTCCAGCCGCTTCCTTCGGCTCCCTGGTTCGAGCCCGGGGCACGGTGGTCCGCGCGCCGAGTCCTGCTGCACGTGATCGCCGAGACCGCCCAGCACGCCGGCCACGCCGACATCATCCGGGAGGCGCTCGATGGCTCCAAGACGATGGGCTGAGCCGCCGGGACCCCGGATCGTGGCTGCGCCAGCGTCGCAGAGGGTGTGACCTTCGCCTCTGGCTCGTCGTGCACGGCGCGGCGCAAGATGTCGCCAGGTGCACTCTGACCGAGACGCGGGTGATGCCATTGTCTGCGAGTGTGAAGCAGCCCGGCCAGTTCAAGCGCTGGCTCTACCGGGACGACCGCCCGCACCTCACCGCCCGGGTGCTCAACCGGGGCTGGGCGGTCGTGCATTCGGCAGGACTGTGGCCGAGCCGACTCGCGACCGTTGAGGTCAAAGGGCGCAAGTCGGGCCGGACCATCTCGTTCCCGGTCGTGATCGCCGACTGGGAGGGAGAGCGCTATCTCGTCTCGATGCTCGGCAAGGACGCCAACTGGGTCCGCAACGTCGAGGCGGCAGACGGCCGGGCGGTGCTGCGCCACGGCAGACGCGAGCGCTGCGAGGCTCGAGGACGTCGCCGAGGACGACCGGCCGGCGATCCTGCGTCGCTACCTGGAGTGCGCCCCGGGAGCGTGTCCGCACTTCGGCATCGATCGTCGCGTCTTCGATCGAGGAGTTCGCACCTGTCGCAGCGAAGACGCGCGTCTTCCGGATCACGAACGAGGCGGTGCCACCCGAGTCATGAGCGACGGCCGTTCTGAACGCAGAGGTCAAGGGACCGTCCTGGCCCTCAGCCGATGAGGTCGGCAGGCACTCGGAGGTGGTCGTGGTCGTACAGCCTGGCCACCTCGACGGGGTCGTCAGCGGCGCACACTGCGGCGAGAGTGTCGAGGAGCTCGTCGTAGTCGGGTCCGGTCTCGCCCCTGTAGGCGGCGGTCATGTGGCCCCATTCGTCCCAGGGGAGGGTCTCGACCTTGTTGAGTGCGGCGAGGTCCTTCACGGCGTTGCCGCGAATCTCGGCCGGGCCCCAGTTGTCCGTGCCGTAGACGCCGAAGGTGGCGGCGTCGATGTCGCCTCGGCGGAAGGCGGTCCACGCCTCGCCACCGGAGAGGAACGCGCCCGGTCGCAGGTCCTCGGGCTGAGCCAGGACGTCTTCGCCGAGGATCTCCGAGTCGAGGCGCACCCACCGCCCACCGGAGGTGCTCCAGTACTCGGTGATCCAGTGGTCGAGACCTTGGTTGGGCTGGAAGTAGGTGGCGAACCCGCATCGGACCCGGCTCGGCACACCCCGGTGGCGCAGGAGGGCGCAGCTTATGACCGCGAAGTGTCGGCAGGTGCCGACCACCCGCTTGTCAGGCTGGCGTGGCGTGCTGAGCGGGGCCGGGTCGAGGGCTCAGCAGTGCCTCGATGAGCTTGGCGGCGGGTCGGATCTGGTTGGTCACGAAACGCTCGGGGGCCAACCCGAGCGTTTCGGCGCCGCTGGGCTGAATGACCAGGGCGTGGACCGGGGCGCAGATCTCGACCGGGTCGTGGCCGACGGCCGCCAATGCCTCCGGACTGATGCCCTCCAGGCTTGTCAGCGGGCCGGGTGTGCTGTAGTCGATCACCGCCACCACGGTGACAAGAGTACGCAGCACGCCAGGGTCAGTGCCCTACGACGTAGTTGAGCCCCGAGAGCGACGAGAAGGAGGCTGCCGTCGGGCCCTGCAGGTAGGCCTTGCCGTTGGCGTAGATATGGAACGCCCCGACCCCTTGCACGCCCGAGCTGTTGTTGGAGTAGACGGCGAAGCAGTCGTAGAAGCCCGGCCTCGTCCCGACGGGCATGACGAAGGCGGCGAGGTTCGTGTTGCCGTTCTTCAGCGAGCCGGCGAAGTACACGACGCCTTCGGCGGACAGACGCGTACTCAGGCGAGCCCCGTCCCGTAGCTCGCCGCGGACACCCAGCCGTTCAGGAGCTTCAACTGGTGCCAGACGAGCGGGGCGGTCGAGGGGGCGGTTCGGGGCGACATCGCCTCGAGGCGCGCCGAGGACGCGGCGGGCGCGGTGGCAGAGCTCCGCACGGCGGCGTAGCCGGCGCCCGCGGAGGCGCCGACGACAACGGCGAGCGCGAGAGCGGCCAGCACGATCGGGCGGCCGAGGAGGCGGGCACGGAATGGGGGCATCGCGGGTCTCCGTTTCTGGTCGTTGCGAAGGGAGCCCTGCGGACACGACGCCCGAGATCCCCCTGTCGGCCAACATTGTCGCGCCGCCGGGCCGCGGCCGAGTCCGGTTGCCCGCCGGCCCGCCGGCCGGGCCGATCAGCCGATCGGCTCGAAACGGGCCGTGAAGTGCCGCAGCTGAGGCGCCTGCTCGACGATCCTGTAACCACCGAGGCTCGGCGCCTCCTCGGCGACCGCCTGGCAGACCTCGATCACGTAGTCGATGTGGCTCTGGGTGTAGGTGCGCCTCGGAATGGCCAGGCGGACGAGGTCCATCGCCGCCTCGTGCTCGGTGCCGTCGGGCTGAAGACCGAACATCACCGTGCCGATCTCGCAGCCCCGTATGCCCCGGCCTCGTAAAGGGCCACGGCGAGGGCCTGGCCCGGGTACTCAGCGGCGGGATCTGCGGCAGCAGCGCCCGGGCGTCGAGGTAGACGGCATGCCCGCCGATCGGCATGAAGACCGGGACGCCGCTTTCGTGCAGGGCCTCGCCCAGATACGCCGTCGACTGGATCCGGTAGCGCAGGTAGTCGTGGGAGACGGCTTCGCGGATCCCCTGGGCGATGGCCTCGAGGTCACGCCCGGCGAGACCCCCGTAGGTGGGGAAGCCTTCGGTCAGGATCAGCATGTTGCGGCAGGACTCGGCGAGGGCGTCGTCGTTGCACGCCAGCCAGCCACCGATGTTGGCGAGCGGGTCTTTCTTCGCGCTCATCGTCATCCCGTCCGCGAGCGACGCCATCTCGCGCACGATGTCGGCGACGTCGCGTCCCGACTGGCCCGGCTCGCGTTCGCGGATGAACCACGCGTTCTCGGCGAAACGGCATGCGTCGAGGAAGAGCGGGAGCCCGTGCCGGTCACAGACCTCCCGCACCGCGCGCAGGTTCGCCAGGCTCACGGGCTGGCCGCCGGAGGAGTTGTTGGTGATCGTGACCATCACGACGGGGATGTTCTCCGGACCGCGCTCATGTATCAGCGCGTCCAGGGCGTCGATGTCCACGTTGCCCTTGAACGGGTGCAGGCTCGCCGGGTCGCGTCCCTCGGCTATGACGAGGTCGACCGCCTCGGCGCCGGTGAACTCCACGTTCGCCCGCGTCGTGTCGAAGTGGGTGTTGCTCGGCACGACGAGGCCCGGTCCGCCGAGCACCGAGAAGAGGATCTTCTCCGCCGCCCGGCCCTGGTGGGTGGGTATGACATGGCGGAAGGGGAACAGCTCGGTCACCGCGTCGCGGAAGATGATCCAGGAGGGCGACCCCGCGTAGGACTCGTCGCCGTGCTGGATCGCCGCCCACTGGTCGCGGCTCATGGCGCCCGTGCCGGAGTCCGTCAAAAGGTCGATGAGCACGTCGCGCGCCAGCAGGTTGAACACGTTGTAGCCCGCGCTCGCGGATGGCCGCGGCGCGTTCTTCCGGCGTCGTCATGCGCAGCGGCTCGACGGCGTGGATCCTGAAGGGCTCGATGATGGTGCGGAAGGTTCTCTGAGTTACCGTGTCACGCCTATGGTCTAGATCAGGCGGCGCTCGGTCGCCCACCTCGTCAGCTCGTGGCGTGTCGAGAGCTGGAGCTTGCGCAGCACGGCAGAGACGTGGCTCTCCACGGTCTTGACGGAGATCACGAGCTCCCGGGCGATCTCCTTGTAGGTGTAGCCCCGGGCGATGAGGCGCAGCACCTCCCGCTCGCGAGGCGACAGGTTGTCGAGCTCGGGGTCGAACGGGCCCGGCAGCTCGCTGCCGGGCGGCATCGTCGCGAAGGCGTCCAGCACGAAGCCGGCGAGGCGGGGCGAGAAGACGGCGTCGCCCCCGGCGACGCGCACGACGGCGTCTATGAGCTCCGGTCCGGAGATCGTCTTGGTGACATAGCCGCGGGCCCCGGCCCGGATGACGGCGATCACGTCCTCGGGCGCGTCGGAGACCGACAAGGCGAGGAAACGGACATCGGGGTGCACGGGATGGATGGCCTCTATCACCGCCCTTCCCCCGCCGCCGGGCATGTGCACGTCCAAGAGCACGACGTCCGGCAGCCTTTCCGAGATCAGCTCGACGGCCGCCGGGACCTCGTCCGCCTCTCCGACGACCTCGACCGCCTCCCCGAGGGCGCCGCGCACCCCGGCCCGGAACAGGTGGTGGTCGTCGACGAGGAAGACCCTCGGTACCTTCGGCGCGCTCATGTCCGGCCCGCGTGGCGGGGGACGCTCAGCTCGACCTCGGTCCCTTCCCCGGGGACGGAGCGGATGACGGCGGTCCCGCCGTGGCGCTGCATCCGGCCGCGGATCGACTCGGCGATGCCCTTGCGGTCCGGGGCCACCGCTTCTGAGTCGAAGCCGGTCCCGCGGTCTCTGACGAACATCGACACCCGTCTCGGCTCGGCTTCGACGAAGATTGACACCGAGCTCGCTCCCGACCATTTTGCCGCGTTCACGGTCGCCTCCCTGCCCGCTTCGAGCAGCGCCCGCAGCTCGTCGTCGAGCGGGGCGTCGCCGACGGTGACGGCATCGACGGCGACGCCGTGGGCGGCCTCGACCTCGCGCTCGATCTGTTCGACCCCGGCCGCGAGCGTCGCCGCCCCTTCGGCCCCGAAGGATCCCGGCGCCCGGCCCTCGAACAGCCACGAGCGGAGCTCACGCTCCTCCGCGCGGGCGAGCTTCGCGACCTCTTGAGGCTGGTCCGCCGAGCGCTGGATCAAGGCCAGCGTCTGCAGGACCGAGTCGTGCACCCGCGCCGCCATGTCGGCCCGCTCCTCGGCCCTGATGCGCGCCTGGCGCTCGCGCATCAGGTCGAGGCCGAGGCGCAGCCACCAGGGGCCGAGCACGACCACGGTCCCCGCGATCATCAACAGCGCCCCGCCGAAGGGCCGGAACCAGCTGCGGCGCAGGGCGTTGTCGGAGATCACGGCGATGCCGAGAACGAACAGCACCGCTCCGCCGGCGATGCGGGCGAAGAACAGCCGCCGTGACTGGCGCGGCTCGGAGCCCAGCTGCAGAAGGGACTTCACCGAGACGACGAGCCACCGACGCTCGTCGTCCTCGGCGTTGCGGTAGACGAGGATGAGGCCGGCCACGCTGATGAAAATTGGCAGTCCCCAAGACGACACGAAGCCGGCGTGCAGAGCGGAGCCGACGAGGAGGACGACGACCAGGGCCGGCAGGAGCCCGATGGCCATGGTGATCCCCTGGCGGTCCGACATGGCGCGGGCGCCGATCGTCTCGGTGGACCCCTCGATCGGGAGCACGAGCCAGGCGAACACGTACACGGCGACGCCGAAGCCGCTCACGAGCCCGGTGAGCACGAGCACGATGCGCACGATCGTGACGTCCCGGCCGAGGCGGGCGGCGATGCCGCCGGCGATGCCGGCGATCATCTTGTCCTCGCGGCTGCGCTGCAGCCGCCCGCGCCCGCGCCGGCGGTACCGGCGGGCCCGTCCCCAGGCCGGCGATCGTCCGGCATGTGCTCGAAATGGTGCTGCCACGAGTCGTATCGATCGCCGATGCACCGATGATCGCGCCTTTGTGCCCCGCAACCATCAGGGGAGCCCCTGAGCCCGGCCGGGGCCTCTCAGGGACCGATCAGGGTCATCCCCGATTTCCAGGAGCGCTCGGCGGGCGCAGGATGGTCTCATGGACACAACGACCAACCCGAACAACCCCGGGACCGACCAGAACAACCCGGGACCGACCCGAACAACCCGGGGACCAACCAGAACAACCCGGGAGACGCCCGGCCTCTCCGCCGGCTGCGCCAGGGATCGATGCTGGCGGGCGTGGCAACCGGCCTGGCCGAGTACTTCGACGTGGACGTGACCTTCGTCCGCATCGGCCTCGTCGCGCTGACGTTTGTCGGCGGCGCCGGCGTGCCACTCTATGTGGCGGCCTGGCTGCTCATCCCCGAGGAGGGCTCGGAGACCGCCCTCGCCGGGGACATCTGAGCCACTCCTGGCACCACTGAGCGTGCCCGCACGGATCGAACTCACAAGTTCTCGAGGAAGGAAGAAGATGCAGAACAGATGGGACGTGCCCTGGGTACCCTCCCGGCCCGACAACAACCTGCGCATCGGCGACGCCGAGCGCAACGAGGTGAGCGAGCTGCTCTCCAAGCACTACAGCGACGGCCGCCTCGACGCCGCGGAGTTCCAGGAGCGTCTGGACCGGGCCATGAACGCGAAGACGTGTGCCGACCTGTCCGGCCTCCTCACGGACCTGCCCAGGCTGCAGGCACCCGATCAGGTCCCGGCCGTTCCGGTACCGCCCCGGCACCGGCCGCGGCTGCTCAGGTTGGCGCTGTTCGCTTTCGTCGCCATCTGGATCCTCTCGATCCTGTCCGCGGCGGGCCGTTGGATCCTGTGGCCCGGAGGGTTCGTCACCCACGTGCCGTGGCTCCTGATCGGGCTGGTCGTGTTCTTCGTCTGGGCGCGCGAGCGCCGGCACCGCCGTTGGCTCTAGTGCGCAGGATCTAGTTTCTGGCGTTCCTCGGGGAGCGGCCCCAGAGAGGGGTCCGTGCCCCGGACGACTGTGCAGGCGACGCCCGGCCGGCATCCGAGGCGCCTCGGCCTGGCGAACCGGGGCGACAGCCTGGCCGCCGTTGGACGGCCCGGCGAGGTCCTGCCCGGGTTGGGCGGCGTGAGCCGGGCCCCTCACGGCCGCGCCGGCGCTGCCGGCGCCGGCGGCGCTCCGAGGCAGCGACGCTGCGCGACAAGGGACCGGCCAGCACCAACGCGACGACGCACTGCGCGGCGCCGGCGATGTAGAGGGGCAGCCGGAGCCCACCTACGTCGGCCAGGGCGCCGCCGATGAGCGAACCGATCGGGAAGGCACCCCAGACGGCTCCTCGCCAGGCCGAGCCGACGCGTCCCATCAGCTCCCGGGGGGAGAGGCGCTGGCGAAGCGAATTGGCGATGACGCTCCCGGCATAGACGGCGAAGCTGACGACGCAAAAGGCGACTCCGGCCAGCAGCCATCCGCTGGCACTCGCCATGACCAGATACGCCAGGCCCGAGACGAGAGCGCTCGCAATGAGGGTCGGGATGTTGCCGATCCGGTGAGCGAAGCGGTCCGCGAGCAGGGCCCCCGGGACATTGCCGGCCGCACCGGCAGCCAGGAACAGCCCGTAGAGAGCTTTCGGGACGTGCCAGTCGACGGTCGCGACGATGACGAGCACGCCCATCACGAGACCCTGCAGACCGGCCAAGGCGGCGAGCAGCGTCACGAGGAGCCTCAGCGACCGGTCTTTCAGGAGCTGTCTCGCTCCGTCCAGGATCGAGTGGCGCACCGGCGAGGTGCTGAGGCGTTCGGTCCGAAAGCCCAGCAGAGTCAACCCCGACAGCCCGACCGCGGCCGCCTCGCCGAAGAAGGGGAGCGCCTTTGACGCAGCAAAGGCGAGCGTTCCGAGGATGGGGCCGCCGAGATGCTCCGTGGCGGCCTCGGTCCCGCTCAGAATCCCGTTCGCCCTGGGAAAGTCGTCAGGACCGACCATTCCGGGACCGTGGCTTGCGAGGCCGAGTAGTAGATCGCCCGCGCCCCGCCGTTTGCGAACACGAGGACCACCAACAAGAGATAGTCGACGCGGCCGGTGGCGACGAGGGCCGCGAGTCCCGCGATCACGAGAGCCCGGGCCATGTTGGTCACCGCCATGACGCGGCCTCGCTCGAAGCGGTCGGCGATGGCGCCCGCGGGCAGCGCCAGCAACAACCAGGGGAAGGTGTCGGCCGCAGCAGCCCCCGACACAGCCAGGGGGCGGGGGTCGACGACGAATGCAAGAAGCGGAACGGCGCCATAACCGAGGCCGTCGCCCAGGCTTGCCACGACAAAAGTCGCCCAGAGATAGCCGAAACGCCGCCCGAGCGATCGCGCCGAGCCTGGCGCGACCCCGTTCTCCTCGCCGCCCCGGTCGGAGGTCACAGTGCATCATTGCTCGCGCCCGGCACCTTGTGGCAACTCTCTCCGCCCTTGTCGGCTCCTGCGCCACGGCGGCGGAGGCGGCTCGGTGGTAGAGGCTCAAACGCCCGGCTGACGCGGAGAGCGGCAGGCGGAAACCGTATATCGCTAAAGGAATCCGCCTACCGCTCCGATAACTAATAGGAAGAAGTCGCCGCCACCTCAAAGCAACAGCGACTCCAGTTCTGAGTTCAAGCGGTCAGAACCGCAAGACTCAGCCCCAGACGGGCCAAGAGCTGACCAATTCGACCACCTCCCTTCCAGACAGGGGACCACGGTCGGGGGACACGAGGGCGATACACCGAGCTACCGGGCCCTCAAATCCCCCGTGTCTACAATCATCCCAGTTCAGGGTGCTAGTGCACAATGGCAACACTAACCACGCTGTCAACGCGGGTGCCAGGGTAAAAATACGCAGCCCGGCCCGGCACCTCCTGAGCGAAGGTGGGCACGCCGGGCCTGCGAGACGCAGGCGACTCGGAGATGGGCCGTTGCCTGCTCTGAGAACCCGATCCGGCCTTGCAGGACCCAGGC
>CAWDPZ010000022.1:0-122325 GCA_963804265.1 uncultured Acidimicrobiaceae bacterium | reverse complement strand
TCTTCACAAGTCCCTGTGACCTGGCCGAACGTTGCGACTTGGAGATGCCAATCACGCTTTAGTGCTGTGGCGGCCACACTTCGTCCACAGGCGTTGGCCTCAGGACCGGTGCGATGTCCGTTCGTCGGCTTCGAGTGCGGCCACGCCGAGGGCCTCGAGCCTTGCGACGAGCTCTCTTAGCCGTCTGTCGTTGTCGATCCAGCTTCCGTAGTCGCCGGCCTCGTCCTCGCTCAGATACCTCCCGACGGTCTTCGCGGCGACTTTTCGCGTCCAGTGCCAGTAAGGACCGTGCAGCCTGGGTGGATCGCCATGGCAAGCGCAGTTCGCCCTCCCGCATCGGGTGCGCCGCTCTGAGATCGAGCCCGGCAGGACCTGCCCGCTCCGGGCGATCTCGGCCAGTTGCTTCGCGATCTCTGACAGCTCGGCGCGCTGTTCGGCGTCCACGCCTGAAGCCTGCCAGGGGGGATTCACCATCTCAGTCATATCCTCCTGTATATATACCTTATGATCAAGTCGGGGCAGGTGCTCGCCCTCGAGGCCGTCGCCACCTGGACACCGAAGAAGCGCTGTTTGGAGGCGGCCGAGTTCGCGAGGGCCGTCGTCGTAAAGGTCTCACCCGCCGGTCCGCCCCGGGCCAGGGCACTCTTGCTGGCCTGCTCTGGCCTTTGCGAGTGGGGCCTCGAAATCGGGCTTGAGGCGAACGAGCGCTCGCTTTTCAACGAGGCGGTGATCGAGCGCCACATCGCCACGGCCATGGGCGGGGCGACGCCGGCCTCCAGGCGCACGAGGCGTGCCAACCTGCGCTTTGTGGCCCGCGCCCTCGACCTGCCCCAACGGGCCGAGCCTGCCCCGATCCCCCGCGACGGCCCGGCGGCTCCCTATAGCAGTGGCGAGATCGAGGCCTACTTCGCCCTCGCCCGCCACCAAGTGCCAAGACGGCGAAGAGCGATGGAGTCGATGCTGTGTCTCGGCCTTGGCGCCGGTCTCGACGGGATGGACATGAGATATGTCACCGGCCACCACGTGCTTGCACGCTCGGGGGGTCTCGTCGTTGTCGTCGAAGGGGCCCGGGCCCGGGTCGTGCCCGTGCTCGCCCGTTATCAAGAGATGCTGGCTGTGTGCGCGGAGTTCTCCGGTGACCGCAACATGGTGGGGGGCATCGCCCCGACGAGAAAGAACGTCACCACCCCCGTGCTCGCCCGCTTGAGCGGCGGCGTCGGTCTGAAGCGGCTCTCGGTCTCGAGGATGCGCTCGACCTGGATCGCCGAGCAACTGGAACGTCTCGGGGTGCCCGCGCTGTTGCGCGCAGCCGGGCTCAAGTACTCCCAGAGGCTGTTCGACCTCGCCTTGTCGCTCCCTGACATCGACGAGGCCGAGCTCGTCTTGTTGCTCGGGGGCTCGAGCTGAGCACGAGCTCGCGCCTTAGGCACTTCGAAGAGGTGCTGGACCGCTCGGGCGTGGCCGAGATGTTGGAGGCGGCCATCTCATCTTCGGGACCGCCCCGCCAGCTCACGCCCCGCACGGTGATGCTGGGCATCTTGTTGTCGATCGCCACCTCCAAGGTCGCCCATCTCTCGGCCGCCTATCGCTGCCTTTGCGACCTGAGCGTTGTTGACCAGGTCCGCCTGGGCGTGGCGAGACATAGCCGCGACGGGCTCAAGACGGCGAGCTACAGGCAGTTCGAGCACAGCTTCAGCGCCATGATGAAGCCGATCGACCCGAGCCCTGTGCCCTCTTTTAGGGGAGTGGCACCGCTCGAGCGCTCGGGGCACCTGGCCAGGAGACGGGCGGGGATCGAGACCGCGGCCAAAGAGGCGATGCTCGTCGCGCTCATCGACGCCCTCTTGGAAGCAAGCGTGCCCGAAGCCAAAAGGGCACGCCGCTGCCTGGCGGTCGACTGGACCGACCACGAGAGCTGGGCGCGTCCGAAGGACAAGTTGAGCCAAGAGATCTCCGCCGATCCCGACGCGGCCTGGGGTCATGCGAAGCGAAACGCCCCCGGAGCCAAGGACGTGCTGTTTTGGGGCTACTACGCCCAGGTCGCCGTCCTCGCACCCGAGGAGGGCGAGAAGGCAGATCCCGAGCTCATCTGCCGGGTCGTGGTGAAAAGCGCCAGTATCGAGCCCGCCGATGAGATGGCCGGGCTCTTGGAGCGCATGGCTTCATCAGGTGCAGGACCGAGCGACGTGCTCGCCGATTGCGGCTACTCGTTCAAGACCGGCTTCAGCCGGCGCCTCAGAAGTATCGGAGCTGAGCCCGTCATGGACCTGCATCCTTTCGACCGCGGGCCCAAGGGCACCTTCGAGGGGGCGGTCTGTGCGAACGGGAGCCTCTACTGCCCGTGCGTTCCCGAGCGGCTCTTGTCGCTCGGCCCCCTCGAGCGGGGCGCCCCGGCCGAGGTCGTCGCCACCCATGACCGCTCCTGTGCCGAGCTCGAGCGCTATCGCTTTGCGCCCTTGACCCGAGCCGACGAGGAGGGCTACGAGCGTGTCATGTGCCCTGCAGCCGCCGGCAAGCTTCGCTGTGGGCTGGTCGAGACGTCCCTCAATCTGTCATTCGCCCGCCCGAGTATCACCGAGCCGCCCTTCTTGCCACCACGATGCTGTCGTCAACGAAGTATCACCGTGCCCCCGAACGTCAATGACAAGACGCGCCAAAAGCACCCCTACCCGAGCCCGGTGCACCGCCGCTCCTATGCGAGGCGCACTGCGGCCGAACGCGCCTATGCCCGCCTCGCCGATCCTGCCGGCGAAGGCGTCCGCCGCGGCTGGTGCCGCCTGTTCGGCACAGCGAAGAACACCCTCATGTACTCACTCGCGGCTGTCGCCCACAACCTCCGCATCCTCGAGTCCCGCGAGCGCCAGGACCAGGTCGAGGCACGTCGGGCAACGCAGGCCCTCCGGATCAAGAAGAGGACGACGTCGGCACCACGAGCAACCGCCCTCGGCGTCCCGCGCCGGACGACGGCCCGACCGTCCCTGGTTAGCGCCACCTCCTCACGCCCCGGGGCGTCATCGGAGAAGGCAGGCAAGACCACCCTCCCCCGTCGAGTCCCGACCCGCTCAGCACACGCCCGAATCCCCCTGCCAAGCCACCGCGGCACAAAAGCATAGAAATGGCCGTGTTCACTGGTATCTTGTGAACACGGCCCGCGGCCACCTGTGATGACTATTTGGAGCGGACGACGGGATTCGAACCCGCGACCCTCACCTTGGCAAGGGTGCGGACTTTGTGCGACCAGGGCTTTCGAGGACATCTGATGCAATCTGGTACCCACAGGTCTGCGCATTTTCCCAGGTCAACGCCGTGAGCTGCATCAGTGTAGAGGCCACTTTGTGTATGACTGTGTGTATGAGCGACGGCTTGACGCGACCCCCGCCCGATGAGAGCGGCGTCAGGAGCGTTATGTCTCCCACGACCACACAAGCCCACTTCCGTCATTCGTGGGTCCTGTCGTTACGTCTATCTCGGCCGAGGTCAGGAACCGCTCTCGACGCTGACGTCGGGACCGGGAACGAACACGGTCTCGTGAGCGTCTTCCCAGCGGACCTTGAACCTCGGGTGCTTTTCGTCGCCGAGGACCTCGATGATCTTCCCACGGCGTTCCGGCTGGCCGACCTTCTCCGACGGTGCCCTAATCGTGTCGCCAGGCTTTGCTGCCATCTTGCTTTACCTCCTGTGAAGAACTTGCGCCGTTTCCGCAAGTTTTCGGCGGATAGCAGAGCCGAGCCTATCGGCAGGGCGTCAGGGCGCTCCGGGCGGGTAGTGGGTCAGAGCAGCCGACCGAAACAGCGGATCGCGGCAATGGCATCCTGACTCTTGGTTAGGTGCCCCTGGTCGAGTCCGATCAGGGCACGATGGTGGATTCGAGGTGGCGGCGGAAGCTGCGCAACGTGATCTCGACCACGCGGTCATGTCCCCAGCGAAGGAGGGGATGCGCGAACCGGCTAGTAATACGCATCGGCGTCTGCATCATCTCGACAGACCATTTCGCTTCCACCGTGCAGCCGTTCAACCCACATCGTCGGATGCGGAGTGAAGCGTTGCCTTCCAGGTCGCCGTGCACGACAGCGTCGATCGCAGCCGGTCGGCGACAAGCCACGAGTTCCACGTCGACGCGTATCCGGTACGGGAGCGGCGGTACGACGACACCGTGCATGACTGCGCCTGACCGGAGCCCCCCGCCCTCCAGGCTGAACTCCCTGAGCCATGGCCACCAGCGCTCGAACTGCTCCGCGTGTTCGATCGACGACCACAGCTCGCCTGGCGTCACGTTGAAATCGAACCCACCTCGGTAGTCGATCACCGGCGGAGTCGGCACCCCTTCACGTTACGTCTCGGTGGCCCCAGAGCCATCTTGTCAACCGGACTCGTGGCACTCGTCATCTCTCGCTCCGGGCATTGGAGCACTGGTGCCGCGACTCCGCGAGCCGATGCGACTCGGCACAAAGGATTGTGGCTCCAAATCAGATGGTGGACGGCCACCCACAGTTTCATCATCAAGGGGTGGCGCCGCGAGCGCCCGCCCCGGATGCGCCTCGTCCGTCCATGGCGGTTCGCATGTCTGGCTTCGGCAAGTGAAGGCGTCCTGGCCAACGCCACGGTGTCGTTCGGGAGTTAACGGGGGGCACTCTGGTGAGGGATTAGCGTGGACCACGTGCCCGGAGTCCGCTCCCATTACCTTCCTGCATCATATCTGGGCGGCTTTTCTCTGCAGTCTCAAGGAAAGCTGCGCGAACGTCCCGTCTGCGTGTTGCGCCGGAATGACGGAGGGCCATTCGTCACGAAAGCTGAAGGCATCGGCTGGAAGCGCGGTCTTGACATTGAACCTGATGATCCCACGCGTGACGGTTTCAAGAGCTTCGAGGAGGTCTGGGGATCGTACGAATCGCTACTTCCGGAAGCCATCTGTGAGCTAGTCGGATCAGCCGGGTCTATGGCCGCCGAACTATGGCTTCTCGCCCTCGTGCCATTCGTCGGCGGCTTATTCGCCCGAGGACCGGACTTTGAGCGGCGCGTGCGACAGCGACATCGTCTTTTTCAAGAGGCTGGCATACCGTTGGACGACGAACCCATATCCCGCTCGCGGTTATTCGAGCTTCATCGCATGCTTCCACTAGTAATGGCCTGTCGTTGGCGAGTTCTCCACACCTCCGAGCAACATCCACTTGTTACTAACGACTTGGGGTATGCACCTTACGTACCGGCTGGATGGCACGCAGGTGTTGTTGTCCCATTGAATCGGCTTGCAGCTGTCGCCCTGACGCTGCAGCCAAAACGAGTCATTCTCTTACAGCAGGGCTTGCACGAGTGGGCGACCCCCGTTGACCACGTCGAGATGCAGCCCCAGGAAGTCCGGGAAGTCAATGAGAGGATGGCGCAGGTCTCCCAGGAGTTCATCGTGGCAGATACGCAAGCGCATACTCTCCAACTAAGATCGGCTATTCAGAAGCCGCTCCAATTGAATCCTGACAACGTAGGCGGATTATTGGGATACACGCGCCCAGAATTCGTGTACGACTGGGCTCGAGCAGTTACGCTTCTTAAATTCAGTCCCCTTGATTACCGCGTAGCATCCTTCGAGATCGACGTTCAGTTTCTACTTTCCAAGACTCTCCTAATTCCACCGCTTTCGATCAATGGTGATGCGATGACGCGTGGATCGTCCGGGGGCAACGTATTCGGTGCACGGGGTGGGCTTTATCAACAGGGAACCCATATTGGCCTTACTCTGGTCCGCGATGATCCGGCCTTAGAGCGTCTGCGCCTCCGTATTCGGCTGCCAAACGGTGAGTGGTTAACTTAGCCGTTTTGCGCCGAACCGAGGGCGTGTTTGCCCACGTCAGACGGTTAACGTTTCGGCCTAACACCGCGTTTCCCCATGTCTTCGAGGCGCCGTTCACCCCCGCCGTTGAGGTCGGATGGCGGCTTGCCCACGCCTACTGGGACCGCGGGCTTGCCACCGAGGCCGCTCTGGTCGTGCTCGACTACGGCTTCGAGCAACTCGGCCTCGACGAGATCGTCTCGTTCACCTCCACCACGAACCTCCGCTCACAACGCGTCATGGAGAAGCTCCGCATGTGCCACGATCCCGCTGACGACTTCGACCATCCGGGCCTGCCAAAGGGACACTATCTTCGCCGCCACGTCTTCTACCGGATCGCATTTCTAGTCTGAGCTACGGCGCCCCGAAGTAAAAGTCGCGAGGTCTACGGGAGCGTGTGATGGTCAGGAGTACGTACTCTGGGCGGAGTGACCGAGACGACGAAGACTTGTATTTTCTGCGGCGGCACGTTCGAGATGCCCGAAGGTGCCCCTATCACAACCATCAGCGGCAAGGACCCAGTTACCCGGCTCCTGACCGGCGAGGTGATCATCATGGTGAACGGCATCCGCGTCCATGAGTGCTGGCATGATCCGTATGCCGACAAGGGCTAGCTGCAAGACCGTTGTGCTCTGTGACGACGAGTACCCGGCACCGAGCCGAACACCGCTACAAGGGCGACGGCAAGACTCAAGGGTGAAGGTGTCATGTTGGTGGTCAGGTCGAATTACGGTGTCGCTCAGCGCGCAGCCAAAACAGATAGATAACTCCAATCGTCGCTGCGAGCGTGATTCCGTACAGAGTGAGCACAAACAAGACACCGCTCTTGTTTGCTAAGACGGTGCCGAACACGACGACTGGAATTAGCTGCAACCAGAAGCCTGGCTTTCGGTAGATTCCCGTTAAGTACGTACGCCAAAAGGACCTACGGCGGGGAAGGTGGCCCTGATTCTGGCCAGTCCGAGGCTCGCCGCTGACAGGGGGAAATCTCTCCAAGTCCGCGTCGAAATCATCGGTCACGTCATCACGGTAGACCTACCTTCCGTCGCGCTGGGCTTTGAACGGGTCGCTCTCATGTGGGAGGGCTACTTCGGGATAGAACTCACGACAGAGCGAATCTCTCCGACCCGGTTGAACAGTAAACCCCGTTCGCACTCGCCGTAGACAAGAGGCCGAATACTCCCGCCGGTGTACGGTCGCGTTTCCAAGGTGCACTCAGACTTCATGAACGCGAGCCACTTCGACTGAGTGGTGGTGACCCCGGAGTGACCAAGGTAGCTGGCCTCCACCGATAGGGCATGGGTTAGCTCGCGATCGAGCTGAGCAACTTGAGCGGCGACACAGCGGTCCATGGCCAGTTCTGACTTCGCCGTGCTCTGACACTTCTTGTCGTAGGTCGGCTGCGGAACGGTGGACGAGGGGTTGGTCGCCTTGGTCACGGTCAGCCCGCCATGAGACTTTGCAGGGGTTGACGCTGCCACGACACTCGCGGTGCACACGACGAGGACCGCTAGGACTGCGGCTCCCACGGCCAGGCGACGACGACGGGACACGTTGGCTTTACGTTCCATGGTCCCTTTCTTATCCGACGACGCAAGCCTTGAGTGCCTCACGCTCAAGGCCCCTCCTGTACATCCCTAGCGCGGGTACGTTCGGCATCAAGTGAATAGCAAGACGCCCGCAGCCGGGCCGCACACCCAGCGTGATACGGGTTGAGAGTGGGAACCTCCTCCGGCCTGGCCGGGTAGCTACGGGATCTAAGCCCGATGCGTCAGCCCACTAGGAGACGGGGCAATCGGAGCCGTGCACTCAAGCCACGAGTAGACGTGAGAGAGTCGATCGAACGTGGGGTCAGCAGGCCAACCGATCAGCGTTGAGAGCGCAGCAGTGAACAAGTCGCGGAGTCGTTGCGGCCAGCCACGAAATCGTCAACCAGGCATCAGACCGGAGGGTTCGTGGAGGGTGAGGCACATCTGGGAGAAGTCTGTTTGCACCGAGCTGCGCTCGGCTACCGGTTCCTTCGGAACCTGCCACCCTGCGGGTGGCGATGCGCGTTCAAGGGAGTTGATGATGCTCCGGGGAGTGCGGCTGGGGCTCCAGGGTGCGTCGAGGGAGATGAAGATGGCTGAAGCGCTGGTCGAGGGCTTGCCCGGACGGTATGTAGGTCTTCATGGCAGAGCAGCGGTGGCAGGAGGGGACCCTGGCCTGGTGAAGTGAGGCCGACGACCCCGCCTGCCACCGTGCAGCGTTTGCACCACAGGCCACTTAGGGGCCACGGCAGGTCATTCCGTCGTCTCAGGTGGTAGAAAGATTCTGGATGGGCATCTTCCTTGGATGGTTCTACAACAAGAGATGGCAAATGTTTCTAGGGTTTGCCCTCGTTCTTGTCAGCGTTCTTCTGCGTTCTCGTCTGCTCCTAGTGCTGGGAGCCTGCCTGATGGTCGTGCCCCTCTTTGTGCGCCTCGTCAGGCCGACTCACGATCTGATAAAGACCGTGCGCGCACGCAACGCCACGAAACGTCAGTGACGGTCCAAGGTTATTCGGTGACCACGCTGACCGCCGCCGTCGGCTACCAGCAAGCAGACTGGGCGATGTGCCCGACGATGACCTGTCATTTCTTCCTACCGAGTTCCGATCCAGCGCTATCAGGACAGCAAGCCGCGAGGTCATGTGGCCCTTGGCGGTCGCAGCACCCGTAGTGAATGCAATCGCCGACGCCGGTCGGTTGATACTCGGCCTCGACCTCCGAAGCGATGGTGGAGGGATTACCCCGAGCGGTTTGGCGACAGAGGTTCCATGGAGTGCCTTCCGCCCTGAAGTTGTCGGTTGGGATGCAAGGGTCGAGGCTGCCAGGGAGGACGCGCTGAAGGCCCTCAAGCGAAGGCGAACAGACGGAGGCGAGATGTCGGGGTACGACTGGGTCCTCATTACGTGGGCAAGCGCGTAATGTTCGGCAGGGAACGTCGAGGAGGAGCCCAGTGGATCGGCGGACTGCGGAAACAGTCGGCGTTCGGTTTACCAGTCGGAGATCCGTGCCGTCGGGCCAACCGACGTGAACCCCCACCTCGCTTTCGCTACGGCGACGTTCAAGCGCCGCTCTTGACAGGCACGATCACAGCGCTGTCCCAGTCCCGGCCGCCATCTTGGGTTGTCGCGAGAACGCCGGGCGCCGACGATAGAAGTTCATTCGGGCCGATGCCAGCGACCACACAGTTGTGCACGGTCGAGCAGGCGATGGTCGGCTGAGTCAACGCAAGCGACGAGGGCAACCATCGCCCACGGGTCCACTTGTTACCTCCATCCAGTGACTCGGCGAGCCCCTCACGACCGCCGCTCTGAAGCAGAGCTACGCACGTGCGGAACGAAAGGCACGTGGCGGCGAGAACCTACTCCGATCCAAAATCTGTGCCGGGTGAAAAGCGTCGGCCACCGTCCCTGGTCACGAGCGCCCACAAGGACGCGACGCTTGTCTCGTGGATCTCGGTGGCGACAGTTCTCGTGGACACTCCTCACGAGACAGGGCGGTAGGTCCATTGACCCCGCGAGACCATTAGGAGTCCTTCGAGATCGCCGAGGCGGCGAGCTGCTACAAGGCGTCGGCGAGTGACATCCGGCGCGGAAAGCGCACTCCGCACGTTTCGACCTGGAGGGCGCTGGCGGTGTGGTCGCGTTTCCCGTTAGCCCGACACCCCAAACCCCTTGTCTGGTGCTAGACCTCGCGACGGTGCGCAGGTTGGGTGTTGTCGTGACCGTGACCCTGACACTGATTTTCGCGACCAGCACAGGGTCATCATCTCAACTACCTGCCAAGCGTCTCGCCACGAGAACCGCGGCATAGATCGAACGGCACAGCGGCGACGACGTCAGCTACGGTGCCGTCTAGAAGGTCAACGGGCCCGACGATTGTTGCAAAGGGCATCTTCTATGACCTCGTCTCCGACGGTTCCGACTTGCTCGCTGCACGGTTGCCGTCGCCAGGCGATGCCACCGGTCGCTCATTCGTCGTCCGCGTCGATCCAGCAAACGGCCGCAGGCTGGCGATGTCGCCTGCCCTTTACAACGTGCAGGATCTCGTCGTTGTCGCCTCTCGTGTGTGGGTGATCGCAACAGCCGGTTGGAGGTTGGAACGATTCGAGCTGTTGCAGCTCGACGTGCACGACCTGCGTCCGATGACTCGCGTCAGCCTCAACGCCCCTGTCCCGTCACTTGTCGGCTGGGCGGACCTGCTCTGGCTCGCGGAAGGCTGTGACCTTGAGCGCCTTGATCCGGCTAACGGTGCCACTCTCGTCCGGGACAGGTTCTCAAGCGCAGACTGCGTAGAGGAGGGCGTGGGTTACACGCTGGCGATAAGTGTCGAGGGCAACTACCTGATCGCCGCGCCTGAGCCCGGTGACGGAGCGTTGATGGTCCTGGACGCACACTCAGGACGAGTGTTACGGCGGCGACCGAATCTGGCCGGAGGGGAGTTCGTCTCCCTCGTTGCCGCCGACGGTTACCTCTGGGTCCTCAACGGCAGCGCGGGTCTCCAGACGCCATTGAACATCTACCGACTTCCGGGTCTGCAGCTTGTAAAGACCATGGCGCCTCGGTCGCTTAGCTGCTCTACGCCCCAGGTCTTCTCCGGTTGTCCTGGCTGGATCGAGTACCTGGATGGAGTGATCTGGGGTGGTGGCGGCTTGATCGGCTGTGCCAACCCAAAGACGCTGTCAGTGGACGCGACTGCGCACGGGAGCGGGTTTACTGACCTGGTCACGGTCGGGGGTCGCACGTACGGCATTTGGCCGCCAGATCCCAATAACCCCAGCAACGCCACCGACATCGTCCGGTTCACTCCACCTGCTGCCTGCGGGGCCATCGCCCGGGGGTAAGCAACGGAAACCTACTCACTTGGGGAGAGGTGGTGAGACAGCTCCATTATCCGATAGCCGTCTTCATCTTGGCCGTACTGGTTTCCATTTCTCTAGTGGGCTACGGGATGATCGCTATCCCGAGACCCGGCTGGCGGGAAACGGGACACCCTTCGCCGGAACGGCGCTGCCCCTGATGCACGACGGAGTGGGGCGCAAACGCCGCAAAAGACTGACGTTCGGTGGGCCGACGGCGCGGATCTCCGACTGGCGGTGAACACCCGGTCGAAGAGTCCTCTGGCGGTCGTACGCGAATCCCCTGCGAGAACACTTCATGTCACTATGGGGTCCGTGCGCAGGCTGAGCGCTCTCGTGGCAGTCCTCGTGACGCTGCTGCTGGCCGGGTGCGGGACTCCGGGGTCGGTCGGCAGTGCGTCGACACAGCCACGAGCACGCGAGGCGGCGGTGGGGACCCCCGGCCTAAGGATGACCACGAGACTCGCCGACGCTGCTTACCTTCCGGCGGGTTACGACGCGATCACGGAGATCGCAGGCGACCCCAGTAGAACGGGCGTGTGGTTCTGGGACAGCAGTGCGACCCAGGTCACGCTATTCCACGTCGACGGAAACGGGACGATGACCTCATGGCCGGTCCTCACCGGCTCCATGTTCCAGAATGAGCAGGCACTCTCCGGAATCGCAGTGAGTGCGTCAGGCACCGTCTGGTTCGGCATGAACACGACCCTGGTGGAGCTAGACCCGAGGACTGGAAAGGTGGACCGTTGGTCTATCCCTGTACCAGGCGCTAACTCCGTGGCGGAGGGATTCGAGCCGCCGAACCTGGCCGGGATCGAGGCGGTGGAAGCCCTTGCTGTCGCTCCGGGAGGCCAGGTCGCGATCGCCATGAGCAGCTCAACCGGCGTCGAGATCTTCGACCCGAACGCTGGCACGTTCACCACCGTGACTCTGCCGACCAGCGGTGATGAGCCGTTGTCGGTCGCCTACGCGAGTGACGGAACCTTGGCAGTCGGCATGACGGACCTGTCCACGGGCGGGAAGGCGACAGGTATCGAACTGGTCTCAGCTAACGGGGCCACGAGATCCGTGAGCGTCGCCTTTCCCGGATCGGCCTGGACGATCGCACCGTATTCCGCCTCGGAGTTCATCGTCGGATCGGTTCACCCCTCTCTTGTCGGAACAAATGGAACTGTAAGGGAGCTGGCGGTGCCCGCAACTCTCGTCGGCTCGGACTCGGGTTCCCCGATGGTTGTCTTCTCGAACGGTGAGGTGGCGGGATTGACTGATGACGGGCTCGTCGAGTTCCCGAGCGACGCGGCCACCCCGAATGAGGCTGAGGCGCAGTCGGTCACCGTGTCGCTGCCACGTCCTAAGACGTGCCCGGCGTCGGTTCCGTCGCTGATTCCGTTGCAAGGATCTCCGCCAGTCTTGCCCAGCACAACCACCTCAACGGCACCGAATACAACCACGACGATGCCGAGTTGTCCTGCGCCCGCTTTCGACATCATGGCGCTCGACGGCGCTGGCAACCTGTGGATCGTTTCGCCGCTGGGAACTGAGCCGGGAGTTGCGGAACTCGCCCTGCCAGCGGGGTCTGTCCCAAGCGCCGAGACACCGGCCGAAGCGTTCGCGCTCCGCGTCTTGAGAGACGCGGGCATCCCGCCACACGCACGTTTGACAACCAAGGATGTCTCGGGGTCGCTCGGGCAGGTCTTCGAGACGCCGGGGGTCGTGGGCCTGATCGACGTCCACCGGTTCTATCTTGTCGACGAACTGGCTGGAACAGTCGAAGGCTATGTCCAGGCACATCTCCCGAAGGGCGCACAGTGGACGACCTCAACCGGCTCCGGAACCGCACCAACGAGTGGGGCAATGGGTTACGCAGTCTCGTTGCCGGTCTCAGGTCCCCATGACTACTTTGCCGAGCTGGCCTACTACTTCCAACCTGTCGGCAGGACGAGCGACGAGACTGAGATCCGCGTCGACTCACAGACGGTCTGGGAACCGAGCCGATCCGCCGGAGAACTCGCTCCCACCGGGGGCATCGTCGAGGTGACCGGTTTCTCGAAGGTTTCTATTTTCGGGTCGTCAGGTCCTATCACAGTCCGTCTTGACAACACCCAAACACGGGCGCTCAGAGCGGTTCTCAATGCCCTTCCACTTGCGCCCTCCGCGTCGGGTTGTCATGAGGATGCCCTTCTCTACCGGATCACCTTCCGCCCGAGGGCGGGGGCGGCATTATCATTCGAGGCCGACGGTTGGGCTTGTCCGCCCGTGGTCGTTGTCACACAACATGGACGGGACATGGCGCCGCTCTCTGACGCGGACTGTTCGTTATTGCGCGCCGTCGTCGACGTCCTTCCGCCGCACGAGGCCAAGGGGACACGCTCGTCGGTGGGGTGCCGGACCTAGCGAGCGCGTTTCAAGATTCGGGCTGGGCCGCCCACACTGAGGCGCCCGAACGGTGTCCATGCGGACTGTCGCCACGATGCAGTCTTCGGCGCAGACCTCACACCCAGTCGGAGATCCGCGCCGTCGGCCCTCCGACGTGAACCCCCACTCCCTCGTTAGCCCGGCGTGGTTCGGTGTGGCGGGCGGGCTGTCCAGGGACAGGAAAGGCGGCCGAGCGGCGCCGCGGCAAGCGGCGAACGCACCGAACGCACGGGCGGCGGGGAGGGGCCAGGAGAAGGTGCGTGTTGAAGCTCGGCGGCTTCTGCCGTATCAACAGCCCGCCAACTAGGGAAAAGCGACCTGTCGCCATGTCCTGCCATTGGTGGACACGGCGGGTCTTTCTCCCGCGCTGAATGTCTCGATACCGAGCATCCAGACTGCGTCCGTGCCCTGGGACAACGTGAGATTTGACGATGACGACGTGATTCCTGGCTTCCAGGCACGGCCACCGTCGAGCGACACATAGACACCACCGATGTAGTCGAGTGCCATCAACAACGACCCGTTCGGCATTGCGGCTATTTTGACGGGGTAGCCAGCATCTGGACACGAGCCAACTTTGGGCAATACGCCGGACGGACCGTTGTTGCAACGCCCTGTCCAGGTCGCCCCGCCGTTGCCCGATGTGACGACCGCCATCTCGCCATAGCCCCCGTGTGTACCTCACCCTGGCACAGTGCCAAGAGACTGTTCCCTGACACCGCTAACAGCCCACTGAGGGTCTCCGGGCTCCTGCAGGGCAGCGCGCTCGTATGCCAGCTAAGCCCACCGTCGTTGGTGCGGGCCACTGCGAGGCGAGTACGGGCGTCGTTGGACCACCCCAGGATCCAGGCTCTCTGTTCGCCTTGGACGGCAAGGCTGTCAGGTGCGCTCGTTACCATCGTCCCCTCCACGACCGAAGCGAGAGGCACCGATCGACGAGCCCAAGTGCTGCCGTCGTTATCTGAGTAGAGAAGAACCGTTGTCGACACGAGCTGACCGCACTTCCACGCGAGCACGACCCACACGGCTTTGCGGAAGAAGCCACCTGGCACACAGAGTCAGTGGGCATTCTGGGCGCTAGACGGGATGCACGAAACAGCTTGAAACCTGGGTAACCGACCCTTCCGCTGTATAGGCCCTGAGGCGTCGCCAGGAACCAGGCGCCGTCTCCGGTCATTGCCATCTCGTCCGTGGCGCCGCCTGACTCGCCGCCGTCGATGCATGATGCGTCGTGACTCAATAGCAGGGGCACCGTCCAGCTATTGCCGCCGTCTGATGTTGTGAACACCGACAGTTTGCAGTTTGTGGATGTAGTCCAGCCCGCACCCGTCTCTTCAGCTACGGCACCAAGATCGCGGTCGGCAAACGCGAGTGTCACCCACCAGTGCGAAGTGGTTGGACTCGTAACGACCTTAGAGGTGGACGCCGCGGCCGTTCGCAGCCTGTACAGGATCGTCCTGGCCACCATCCCGTTCCCGGCAAGCCCGATGGACACGAAGACGGGCTTCGAGCGCCCCGTGCACCGTGACCTTGAGGACCAGGATTGAGTACGCAGGTGAGGTTGCAGGGCAGGCGGTCAGGCCGTGGAGGCTGAGACAGTGGTTCGAGAAGACAATGTGCAGGTTCCACTGACTCAGCATGTCGGACCCAGCGTCAACTTGGATGCCGTCTTGAGGGGTTTGCGGGGCGGGAGGACCGATCAGTGCTGGGCAAAAATACGAGGTGGACTGCTTGTCGGTGCTCAGGACTACACCCGGCTCGGAGAGCGCGACTCCTGGCGTGCCGCACGCATACCCAATCCCGAGATTGTCGGGGGTCCGCATGACCGGCCACGACGAGGGCGCGGCAAATGCCAATCCGTGGAACGTCAGTGTCTTCCAATCCAACTGGACTGCCGGTGCGGAACCGGGCGCAAGGGCCACGGCACGGGGTGAAGACGTAAGCGTGGCGAGGATGCGTTTTGCCAGCGGACCCTGCGCGATGACTTGCACCCCGAGCGACGGAGCGTAGTAACCGACGTAGGTGACCGCAGTCAAGATGCGGTGGACCCGTACCCCGTTGAGCAGGATGGACTTCTTCTCGATGTGCGACGGGTGAAGAACCGAGGTGAAATAGACCATGGTGGGATGACGCTCGACAACACAGTGGACCGTCTCACCTGGGGGTATATCGACCAAAAGCCCACCAGGCCCGGAGGCCGAAGCCCTTTTACAGAAAGAGGTCAGGCCGGGATAGACGACGGGGAAGCTTGGAGGCACTGAGACCTGCGCATCGCCGTAGGCGACCGGCACCCATCCCGCCGGTGTGGCTGAGAGGTCAACGACAGGGAGTTTCGTCGGGGGCGCCGTATTCAGGGCGACCGGCATCGAGCGGACGATTCCCGGAGCAGTGGAGTTGGTACAGGCGGCGATGGTTCCGGCGAGGACCACGGCACCGAGGGCGCGAAGGGAAGACCTCATCATCTCAAGAAGCAGGTCGGGCCATGCTTCGCGTACCCGGTCATGAGTAGACGTGAATCGGACGGCCCCAACCCTGGTGATAGGGGGTGTCGAGTAACCACACGAACTTCGCCTCGGCGGGCTTGCTCACCTTCGGCACCGGTATCTCCATCTCGAAGCCGACCGTCTTGTGAGGTCCGATTTGCCCAACGGCACGGCAGTTCAACTCGTAGGAGCGCTGGAAGGCGGCTGTTGATCCCAGGACACCTATGCTCTCGCGGTAACCGGGGCAAGGCTGCAAGGCGACGGGGCGAGATCCGGGGTTCGCAAGCTCGACGATGTAATCGAGGACCCGACCGCTGACGATTCGGGCGGGAAGGTGCACGCTCACCTGTAGGAAGGCGGTGGTGCCGGGTTCCGGCGGTGGAAGTTCGCCCGGTAGCAACGGTTGCACTCCCACTGGCGTCACTTCTATGGGACCACAGGGAGCGATGTTCGGAGTCTTGGCGGTACCGGCTCCATTGGGAAGGTAGGCGACAAGCTGGCGGTAATGGACGCGATAGGGGCTGCTCGGTTGCTCACTTAGGCAGAAGTCGTTTTCTTGGAGCATGAAGTATCCAGACGCTCCTGGTGCAAGGTCGGCCGCTACCGGGTTTAGGACCCCTAACCCGTCGTGTGCATGGACGAGAACCAACCTGCCTGTGGCGTTCGTGCCCCATACCACCGGGTAGCCCTGTAGGCGACACGTCGTCTTACCGACGTTGGTGAGCCTGAAGGACACAAAAACCTGCTGTGTCGCTCCAGCATCAATCGGCAGGCCGATGTGGAGGCTCCCCTTGCTGCACAGCGGTGCCGGGGCGAGCGTCGTCGTGGTCGTGGTGGACGATGTCGTAGGCGGTGCCGGGGTCGATATCCAGGCGATGAGCGTGCTGGAGGTGTGACGAGCTGTCGGCATGGACGAGGTTGTACAGGCGGCCAGCACCAGCGTCAGGGTCAACGTCACCAGAACGGCGACCTTTCGCATTTTCCTCGTAGTGGCTCGAAGTGTCTCGGTCAAGTGAGCTTGATCCAGGTTGTCCCATTGGTGGTGCGGTACAGGCCGTAGCCCGGAAGGGGCAGCCAGGCACTGGTAGGTCCGGCGGTTGCAAGCTCGGTGTCGTAGCCGCCGGTCGAAATACTCGCCAGGGTCCAGTCGCGACCTCCGTGGGTGCTGCTCGCGACCCCGTCCACTGCCCCGAGCAGCCACAGCACACGACCGTTGCCGCTGATAGTGAGGTCAAAAGCAATCTCGGGGTCCATGTTCCCTCGGTTGGGTCCTTCCGGGTTGGCCTCGGCGACGAGCATCCAGTTCGTTCCCTGGTCAGTCGTCGCATAAAGGACGGTCGGTCCCCTGTACATTCCGCCATCAAGCTCGCAGTAGAGGTACCAGCGCGTTCTGCTGGGGGCGACGAGGCCGGTCGGAACGAGTCCCTCACAAGGATCGTCGAGGATCGTCCATTGCCTGCCGCCGTCAATGGTGAGAAGCAGGCTTGATGGCGAGCCTTCACTGCCCTCCTCGACGACAGCAGAAGAGGGTCCGAGACGATCGAACAGCGTGGCGGCACGTGTGCTTGCGGAGATTCCCTCCGAGGCGCGAATACCTTCGGTCGGGATAGGCGTCTCGCTGGCGGGTGTCAGGTGACCGAGCGGGTAAGTGAGGAGCCTGCTCGGGCACAGCCCATCCGGCGGCAACAATGACGCCGGGCAGAAATCCGAGACGATCCATAATGACGAGCCTGCGAGCGAGAGGGCCGTAGGCCAGCCGGATGTACGCAGCGACGACCAGGTTCGGCCAGCATTGTCGGTGAACAGGGTCTCGGCCGGGTCGGTGCCTTGCACGTAACCCTCATCCGGGTTACGAAACGCCAGTTTCAGGGCGTAGGTCGCTTCGGGGTTGAAGTTGGCGGGAAGCTTGCCCGTGGTCCGCCAGGTCTGTCCACCGTCGCTGGTGGCTGCCAGGTAGTCCCGGTATCGGGCCGGAACGCCCGCTTTGCAGTTGTGCTTGCACAGCGGAGCCAAAGGCGAGAACACAACCGCAACGCCTGAGCGCGAAGTGAACATCTCCAAGTTGACAACGTCTGTCGGCGGGGTGCTCGGGCCGCTGTGCGGCGTGGCGATCGCATGGATGGACGAGATGACGTTGCCGTTGAGCGGCTTTGTGGTCGTCGGCGGAGAGACCGAGCCGCTGCACCCCGCGAGCATCAGCGTCATGGCCACTGTCGTGACTACGGCGATCCTGCGAACCTTGGACCTCTCAGACATTGCTGGCCTTCCAGTGTTCCCCACCGTCGGTCGTGGTCCAGAGCTTGTTCCCGAATCCGATCCAGTGTCCGACAGTCGAGTTGACAAAGCCGAGGTAACTCTCGCCCGGCTGCGAGCTTGTGAGACTTTCCCGGTCACGAACAACAGTCCGCCAGGACACCCCGTCATTGGTCGAGGTCTCGACTGAGTACGTGAACGGACCGGCCCCGCCGACTCCGCCACTGGCTAGAACGATGGTCTTCGCGCCGACGGCCGAGACCATGAAGGCGTTGAGCTGAGGTACCAGTCGTCGCGGCCCGAAGGTCTGACCGCCATCATGCGAGACCATGACGAACGCCTTGTTCGAGTCCCCCTTTTCTAGGCACTCCACAGCGACAACTCCCGCCGGGGCGGCACTGGTGTCGTAAGCGTCGACCTCGTTGGTCGTGGTCCGCCCGCAGGGGTCGCTGCGCTTTGTCCAGGACAGCCCTAGATTGGCTGTGATGTAGAAGGTCGCATGGCTCGACCCGCCAGCTATGTTCCCGTAGAACGCGATAAGCACCCGAGCACTGTCGGTACTGACAATCTGCGGAACTATCCCGGTCCCACCGCCGTCGAACGGGGCGCGCACGGTAGTCCAGGTGGACGCCCCGGCGCGCTGTTGAAGGAGGCTCAGCCCGCACGGTCCTGGACAACCCAGGTTCGTATAAGTAAGTCGCCAGACAACCCCTGGGCCGACGCTGACGAGGGCAACGGTCGGCTTTCCCGCCTGGCGGTGCCAGGTTCGCCCGCCGTCACTGGTGGTGTAAAGGTCGGGATCAAAAAGGTAACCGTCCTCGCGATTCGCAAAGGATATTTGTGAGACGCAGCCATGTACGAGACAGCCATAGCTACCCGGAGCCAAGTCCCGTGGCCTGCTGACTGGGACTGGAAGCGCCGACCAGGTAATGCCGCCGCCGTCGGTGTATCTGATCACGGCGCATGAGGGACAGCCTGCTTGTCCCTCCCCAAGCACCCAGCCCGTACGCGGAGATACCCAAGTGGAATCGAGCCACCAGGTCGTCACCGCGCTTGGGGCCATACGCACGGAGGGGCTGCCGGTCGCACTGGCCGAACCCGCCATACACGCTGCCATCAGCGTCATGGCCACTGTCGCGATAGCTCCAAGCTTCGGAGCCGCCGTCGCCATCATGCCGGTGAAACCTCATACACCCAGATGTGGCCCCCGTCAGTCGTGTGCCAGACCTGAGCCCCGAGAATGGTCCAGCCATCCACGGTGTTAACGAAATCAAGTGTCCCCCCGTCGTAGCTGCCGAAAGTGACCGAGGCGGCAATGCGGGACCAACTCACTCCCCCGTTTATCGTGCGGTAGAGGGTCCTGCCGCTGGCTGCGAACCAGGTCGTCGACGAGACGACATCAGCCAGTACGGGCTTGCCCGAGGGCAGTTGGTGTTCCACCCAGGTCGTCCCTCCGTTCGCTGTCGAATAGACCGCGGTCACGGTCGTCGCGTTCGGGCCTCCGTACCAGGCCGAGAGCGCACCGCTTGAGGCAGAGGAAAAGACCGGCGAGCTTGCTCCACCACCTTCTGGCGGCAAGGGAGTTGGCAGGACCAGGTTGGTCCAGTGCCTGCCGCCTATCGACCGAGCCAGAAATGGGGCACCGGCGCTTTGTCCTGTTAGCCACAAGACGGCACTCGGCTCCGAGCGCGAGACCGTGAGGCCGGTCTTGTAACCCCCAACCGATGGACCCCCTGGCGTTCCTCCCGGTATCCCTGGGCCTCCGACGAGCGGATTACTGCGCGAAATGACCGACCAGCGCCCTCCACCTGTCGTCGTCTCGTAGATGGTCACGGGCTCCTGTTGCATCGCCTCACCGTTGCCGACGACTACCCAGCCCTGGCGGTTGTTAAGGAAGCTCACCCGGGCCTCGCCAACGCCGTTTGGGAAGTAGCCGACCTCGTTCCACTTGCGTCCAGCATCAGTGGTGTGGAGCAAGAACACCGGTTGGAGTTCGTCAGGCCCTGAGTTGAACACGCTGACGAAGAAGTCGGAGGAGCTGAGAAAGTCGGCTCCCGCCAGCCCGCTCGCCAAGGCGAAGCCCTTCCGCCGCAGCATCGGAGGCGAGACATCGAGCCAGTGGCCTCCCCCGTCGGTCGTCATGAGCAGACGGGCCGAGCTATCCACACTGGCCCATCCGACCCTCGGGTTGAGGAAGTACACCGCGCCCACGTCTTGTGCTTGTGCCGCTGTGGTCAAAGTACGCGGTGTCGACGAGGCAACGCTCGGGCTGGCGGCGAGCAGCAACGTCATGGCCACTGTCGCGACTGGGCCGAGCTTGCGCATTATCGGTATCTATACCACCAGCGCCTGGCCATCAGTACGTCGCGGAACGGCAGGTCGAGGGGCGACTTGACGCCAGCCTGGGTGAGCGTATTATCACATTGTGGCTAGTACCACTCCGAAAGTGGAAATCGACTTCGACAGCCCGGTCCCCCGACACGAACAAGTCGCCGCCGCCATCCGCAGAGCCATTGCAGACGGTGAGGCGAAACCCGGTGAGCGACTCCCTCCGGCTCGGGACTTGGCGGCGGTGCTCGGTGTCAACTCGAACACGGTGTTCAGGTCGCTCCACACGCTCAGGGACGAGGGCCTCTTGGAGTTTTCGCGAGGGCACGGCGTGACGGTCACCGGTGCGGCTCCACAGAGGAGTGTCGTGGTCAAGCAGGCGCGGGAACTGGTCAAGCTGGCACGCAGGTTCGGTTATGGCCGCGACGAGTTCTTGCAGATCATCGAGCAGGTGCCGTAAGCAACCATGATCGTCCTCGAAACGCCACCGAAGGTCACGAGCGACCTCCCTGACGCGAACGCGCTCATCAAAGATGCACGCCAACGACAGCACCGGCGCCGCTTGGTGCTTATTCTCCTTGCCATCGTGGTCATCGCCGGTGCGTCTACCGCCGTCGCCCTCGTCACCAACAGCCCCGCCGCTCATAAGGTCACCGCGCCTTCAACCAAGCCGAAGATCGCCGGACCACCCCTGGGGCGCGTCGTCTCGCTCAAACTCGCCGGACCCCTCGCCGTCGGCCCAGGTGGTGCTCTGTACGTCGTAGATGAGCAGCGGCATGAGGTCCTCGTCCGTCTTACCAATGGGCAGTTCCGCGTGGTGGCTGGCGAGGGCAAGGACGGTTACTCAGGCGACGGAGGACCTGCGAACAAGGCCGCACTCTCGAACGTGTCCGACATCACCTTCGGACGGGGCGGGAGCCTTTATATCGCCGACGGTGGGCACGTCCGCGTCGTCAACACTGCTGGCATCATCACCACCATTGCTGGGGATGGCCACAGCGGCACTGTCGCCAACGGCACAGCCGCATTATCGGCTCCCCTCAACTCGCTGAGTTCCATCGCCTTCAGCCCGAGTGGGGAGCTTTACCTCGCGACAGCCTCTCAGCTTCTCCGTTTGGCTCCGAACGACAAGTTGGTCACGGTGCGTGGGGTCGTCCGGTCCGGGCCGCGTCCTGGAAAGTTCATTCCCGGCGAAGACGCAAGCATTGCTCTGGACGCTCATGGGGACATCGACGTTGGCTCGGACTATACCGGCTGGTCGATATACAAGGTCACTCCCGATGGAGTGGCTAGTTACCTCGGATATGCCCGGCGAAGCGGGGGGGACGTGGTGGTGCTTCAGCCCGGTCCCGGCGGCATCGTGGAGGCAGAGAGCGCCTCAAGCATCGTCCGCATTGCAGGGAATCGGCTTGTTACAAGCTACCTTTTCGACAATGTTCCCGGCACGGGCTGGTTCACACTCACGTACTTCGCCGTCGCTTCCAACGGCACGCTATATGCAGACGATGTCGGCACCGGGGGCTTCCAGCTATACCAGCAACTCACCTCGGTCGCCCATAACCATGTTGCCGTGCTCTGGCAACATCGGATTGCGAACTAAGCCATCATGATTGTCACCGAGGAACCCCGCCAGGCCGAGACCGAGCTTCCAGACGCCGAGTCGCTTATCAGGGAAGCGCGCCAGCGACAACGAAAGCGGTGGGTGCTCACCATCGTCGTCGTGCTACTAGGAGACTGCTGATTTAAGCCGTCTACATCAGGATTCGCGATTTCGGCCCGGGTCTAGAAGAATTCCGGGATGCAAGGTTCTTCCCGGCCGGACCGCAAGCTCGTCGATGCCGCCTCGCTCTGCAGCCATCTCGTCAAGCAAGGTTCGGTGTACGCCTTCTTGGCCGAGCACCGCCAGAAGCTGTTCCCCGATGACATGTTCGCCGATCTGTTCCCCTCCGATCGGGGGAGGCCCTCGGTGCCGGCCGACGTGATCGCCACGGTCATGGTGCTGCAGGCTCTAGAAGGGCTGCCCGACAGGGAGGCCTGCCGCCAGCTCGAGACCAACATCTCCTGGAAAGTCGCCTGCGGCCTGGGTATCGCGGACGAGGCCTTCCACCCGACGGTGCTCGTGCTCTGGCGCAACAAGCTGCGGGCATCAAAGCGCCCGCAGCGCATCTTCGAGGCGGTGCGGGAGGTGATCAGCACCTCGGGCGTGATCTCCAAGAAGACGCGACGGGCCCTCGACTCGACCGTGCTCGAGGACGCCGGCCAGCGCCAGGACACGATCAGCCTCCTGCAGAGCCAGATCCGCCGGGTGAGAAAGCTCATAGGAGAGCTGGCCGAACGGGTCTACGTCCGCGAGCACAACCTCGGGCCCGGGCGCCCGCCCTGCGACTTCGAGGACCAGGACGACATCGACCGGCTCATCTCAGAGCTCGTGGACGACGCCTACGAGCTCGTCTTCGCGGCCGAGGACCTCGGCTTGGAACTCGACGAGCAACAACAAGACGCTCTCGCCCTCCTCGCCTTGGTGGCCGGCCAGGACGTCGAGCCCGGAGACCGCCCAGGCCGCTGGCGCATCGCCGAGCGCACGGCCCCGGACCGCATCGTCTCTGTCGTCGACCCTGAGTCACGCCATGCCCACAAGACCCAGCATTCCTACCGCGACGGCTACAAGGCCCACGTGGCTGCCGAGCCCGAGACGGGGCTCGTCACGGCCACCGATCTCGGCCCCGGCAACACCGGCGATGCCGAAGCCGCCCCCTCCCTCATAGAAGACGAGCCGGCCGGGACCGAGGTGCTGGGCGACACCGCCTACTCGGCCGGCGAGTTCCGCAAGCACCTGGAAGACAACGAGATGACAGCCGTCATCAAGCCCATGCCGCTCCGCCCGGCCGTCGAGGGCGGCTACACCATCGAGGACTTCGAGATCGACAGGGACGCCAACACCGTCACCTGCCCAAACGGCGTCACGGTGAAGATCAACCCGAACGGCCGGGCCCGCTTCGGGAAGAACTGCGCCACCTGCCCGTTCCGAAAGCGCTGCACGAAGTCCAAAGCCGGGCGGACGATCGTGTTAAACGAGCACCACGACCTCCTGGTGGCTGCCCGGCATCTTGCCGCCACGGTCGAGTTCGACGAGACCTATCGCAGTTACCGCCCCATGATCGAGCGCACGATCGCCTGGCTGGTGCGCGGCCCGAACCGCAAGCTCCGCTACCGCGGCATAGAGCGCAATCGCCTCTGGCTCTCCCACAGGGCGGCGGCCGTCAACCTGAAACGCCTCCTCGGCCTCGGCCTCGCCCACGACGGGGAGAGCTGGGTGATGATTACCGCCTGAGGGCCCGAATCGCCCAAATACGGTCCGGACTGGCGCTCTTCAGGGCTCCGTAGCCCTTCAAGGAAGCACTTTCCCTTGTAATTCCCGCCCAATCGAGCTGTCGTCATTCGATCTGCCCCGGCCCGTCTGCACCGCTCACTCCAGAACGGCGTTGATCAGCGGACTCCTAGGGTCGACGGCCTGATCGCCATGCCCGCCGAGAAGAAAGCAGTACGGCTCCACCTCCTCGGCACAAGGGGCGTCGACGACCGACGTCCGGTCCGATACACCTCGGGCTTCCTCGCCTGCCGCGAGGGCACGTATCAGACACGCCGGTTCGGACCGCCTCCCGGCTCGTCAGAAAGGCCAGATGAGGGCATGGACGCTCGTCAGAACAAGGGGCGTCCGGGCAGCACACCTTACGCACAAGGTGCCACGAGGCGACGACGCCCGGCGCGGACATTCGAGCGTCTCGGCATTCGCGATCGCGCCGTGCTCTCGGAGCGTAGTCACTCACGAGGACGTTCCGTTGCTCGATACCGACCTTAGAGCTGGATTCAGGTCGTCGCCTTGTCGACCAACCGCCATTCCGCGCCGAGGGCGTCGGCGAGGCGACAGAGCGTCTTCTCGTTCGGGAAGATCGAGCCACGCTCGATCCTGCTGACGTCGCCCTGGTCGATGCCGGTCTTATCTGCTAGCTCGGTCTGGGCGAGGCCGAGAAGCTGCTGCCGCTCCATCACCTGATCCGCTAGTCGGTAAGTCTGGCCGAAGACCGTCCCGTCCCTCCACGCCTCGATGGGCAGGCGCGCACGGCGTGTTGCCGAAGCCTCGTCATATCTGGAAGCCATATCGCCTCCTCGGATCATTGTGGGCTTTCACCCAAAGCACGCCAGACGCGATCGTGACCGTGCACCGAGCCGTCAAGGACGACGGGGGCGACACCGCCCCGCCGTCGCTCCGACCCGAGCGCTTTCACTCACAGGGCTGTGACCTGGTCCTGTGAGTGGTGCTGTGAGTGGTGCTGTGAGTGTTGCTGTGAGTGTTGCTGTGAGCTGCCGGAGCGCGCAGACCCTTCCACTCTGTGATGGTCAGCCCGAAGAAACCATCCGCGAGTTCTTCTGTGAGCACTGCTGTGAGTGTTGCTGTGAGAAGTGCTGTGAGCTGATCGGCGCACCATTGCGCGATGGCTCGGCTCCGCTCCGCCCACGGCGATGGCCCGACTTCGGCGTCACCGCGAACGACCCGGCACTTCGCCACACCATCGAGGGTGTCGGCCGCCGCCATCAAGACGACCGATGAGGCACGGGTTCTCTTGGCGGATGCGCCGAACCCGCGATCAACGCGAGAGCACTGACGTGACGACGAGTGACAGCGTGCGAACGCCCGCACCGGCAGCGCGCTTCCTTCGGGTCGACGAGGCGGCAAGGATCCTGCGCATCGGACGAAGCGCTGCCTACGAGCAGGCGAACCGGTGGATCGCGACCAACGGCCAGTGTGGGCTCCCCGCCGTCAAGGTCGGGCGGATGATTCGCATTCCAGCCGCGGTGCTCGAGGCATGGGCGATGACCGGGAGCGACGCCGAGCCGATATCGGAAAGCCAATCGGCCCGCGGGAGCTAACTCTCCTTTCGTCGCAACGCCTTCACAGCGTCGCGCTTTCCGGTATCGGTACGACCGTCGTAGTGGAGCCGCAGCGTGACCTCGCTGTTGCCGAGCAGGTCCGCGACGGTCCGGTACGGCACGCCGGCGTCGAGCATTGTCGTCGCGACGTAGTGGCGCAAGTCCTGGAGCGTCACGCGCGAGCCGCCGCGCGCCTCGGCAAGCCGGTCGCTCAGCGAGTCTGGCCGGATCGGCTTCGTCCCGTCGGGGTCACTTGCGAAGATGTACTCGTCTGGCCGAGGTTCCTGGCCAGTTTGTCCGCGCCTTCGTGCGAGCTGGCGTTCGAACGCCTGCGTCACCGAGTCGATTAGCGGAACGTCGCGCCAGTCCGACTCCTTGGTCGGCTTGCGCACGAGACCGACACCCGGGCCGCCGTCGGCGATGGCAAACGCGACGTGCATCTCTTGCGCCCGCAAGTCGACATCCTCGACGAGCAGCGCGAGCAGCTCTCCTTTGCGAAGTCCCGTCCCGAGGACGACCTCGACGATGTCGAAGAGCTCGGCGGCCGCTGCGGCCTCGACGGGATCTTCGATCTGCTCGCTCCGCGTCCGCAACGTCTCGATCAGAGCGTCAACAACCGCGGGTGGCGGAGAGTACGGCTTGGAGCGAGTCGTCCGCGGACGGGTCGCCTCCTGGCACGGGTTCGAGTCGATGACGTCGCGCTTCTTCGCGTACTCGAGCGACCGGTTGAGCACGGTGGCGCACCGACGTATCCAGTCGACGCCCAACCCACTGCGCCTCATCGTGGCATAGAGGTCCTCGATGTCCGCCCACATGAGGCGATCGGGCCGCGCCTCACCGAACAGGCGACCGCCACTCAACCGCTGCCTGCACATAGCGTTGGCGGCCGACTTCGAAGTCACCTGCGTCTTCACCGCGAGCTCGATCCGCCCGTCCTTCGCATCACGTAGGTAGAGATCGAAGACCGCCCTCATGGAACGTCGATCCGCGCGCCGGACCGGCTGGTGCTGCCGGGAGGCGGCGACTCTCAGGTTCGCGAGCGCGAGCTCCGCATCCTCACGAGTGCCATAAACGACACGAGTGGCCCTTCGTCGCTGGCCAGTCTCGGGGTTCCGCGGTGTCTCGGTGCTCAGGCGCCACACACCGTCGCGGACGGGCAGCACCCCGCCGGTCCCCTGCGGTCGGCGAAGCCGATCGGACTTTCGTGCGGAACGACCAGCTTTCGGCGACCGCCGTGGAGCCTTCTCGCTCCGGGGTAAAGAGTCCCGGCGAGCCCCATTCGCGACGGGGCCTGCAGTATCAGGCACTCGCTCGACGGCCCCTGTCCGAGACTCGTCAGGCCTCGCCGGCTCCAAAGTGCCCGATGAGAGCGCCGGGCCGTATTCCTCGAGAGCACGTTCGGCGTCGTCACGAGTGCCATGGATCAGCCGAGATCTGCGTCGCCGTCGCCCCGTCTCCGGGTCGCGCGGAGCCTCGACGTCGATCCGCCACACCCCGGCCCGGACCTCGATAACCCCGCCAGTGCCCCGACGGCGAAGAGTCGTGTCGAGCGCGAGGCACATTCGCCGTCACCCCCACTGGCCTTTTCCTAGTGGGCAAATCGCTCCGCCCAGACGCACCACACATACCTCCTACGGTGCTCCAGAGGGTCGTAGACCGATGTCGTAGACCACCCCTAAGTAACACGCATAGTAACGCGTCGGTCCACTAACGCGAAATCAGGGACCCTTTGCGGGCCCCTGAGCTGCACTTCTTTGGAGCGGACGACGGGATTCGAACCCGCGACCCTCACCTTGGCAAGGTGATGCTCTACCACTGAGCCACGTCCGCGTGTGAGTGGATCTTAACAAGCCGCCGGCGGTTGCAGGGGAGGCTAGGGACCCTGCTGATGCCCTCCCCCGCTTTCCGCCATCTGCCGCAGCACCTCGTCGAGGATCACCCCCTCCTCGTCGGTGGGAACGACAAGGATCGCTGTGGTCGAGTCCGGAGCCTGGACGAAGGCCTCGAGCCCCACGGCGCGCCTGTTTGCTTCGGGGTCGATGCTCACGCCGAGGGCCTCGGCACCCCGGCAGACCGCCTCTCGGACCTGCCAGGCCCGCGTGCCGACGTCGTCGGTGAACACGACGGCGTCTGCGCCTCCGAGAAGCCAGAAGTAGGCGCCGACATAATGGCTGAGCCGGTGCGAGTACACGGCGAAGGCCAGCTCGCAGTTCTTGTCGCCCTTGTCTGCCTCGGCGATGATCTCGAGCAGGTCGGAGGAGACCTGCGAAAGGGCTACAAGGCCGGATTGGTTGGCCAGGATGTCCTCGATCTCGTCCACGTCATAGCCGTCGCGTGCCAGAGCCAGCTCGACCTCGGGAGCGATGTCGCCGCAACGGGTGGACATCACGAGCCCGGACATCGTCGTTCCTATGGAAGTGTCGAGGCTCCGGCCGCCTTGGACGGCCACCACGCTCGAACCCCCCGTTCCGAGGTGGGCGATGACGAGGCGCAGCTCGGCGAGCGGTCGCCCGAGCAATTCGGCCGTGCGGCGGCTGACGTACTGGTAGGAGAGGCCGTGGAACCCGAACTTGCGGAGGTTGAGCTTTTCCCTGATCGCGGCGGGAATGGCGAACGTGTAAGCCTCCTCGGGCATGCCGGCATGGAACATGGTGTCGAACACGGCGTACTCCGGGACGCCGGGGAACTCCCGCAGGCAGACCTCGATGACGGCGAGCGAGTTCGGATTGTGGATCGGCGCCAAAGGCGCGGTCTTCCAGAGCACTGGCCGCGACGCGGCGTCGATGAGGGTCGTCGAGGTGAGCTCGGAGCCCCCGTGGACGAAGCGGTGTCCGATGGCGTCGACCGCGACGCCTTTCTCGCTCAGGACCGCGATGATCGCCTCTGCCGCCAAAGCGTGCGTCGACAGGTCGAGCTCGCGTTTCTCGCTCTTGCCTTCGCGCTCCCAGTCCAGGTAGGCGCTCGCCTGGGTCTTTGTCGCGACGTTTCGGGCCTTCCCTGCGATGAGCACCTGGGGCGGCCGCCCGACCCCGGCTCTGTAGACCTTGAAACCCTGCGAGGAGCTGCCACAGTTGAAGATGAGGACGTTCATGAGCGCCTTGGGTTTCCTCCGCCTTTGGGGTCTCGGCCTCTCGGGGAACGGGCGCGGGGCGCGGGGCGAGAACCGGCGGATGCCCGGCGCTTCGGCTTCGTGGCAGCGAGCAGCTCCTCGAGGCTTTCAGCGATCATGGCCGGTAGCACGGCGATGTCCGGCACCGTCTCGCGGCAGCCGTTCAGCCCGAAGTACACGGTGCCGAAGTAGCTCATGACCGTCATGTTGAGCCCGGCGCCCTCCACCACCGGCCCGAGAGGGAAGATCCCGGTGACCCGCGCCCCGGCCAGGAACAAGGGAAACGGGGGCCCGGGAATGTTGGAGATCGTTACGTTGAACACAGGCCGCAGGCGATCGAAGACCCGCATGGAGGAGATGAGCCGGGCGGCACGGCCGATGAGGGCGGGAAAGGTGAACTCGGCCCAGTCCGTCAGCGCATCGGCGCCGATCAGGGACTGTTGGGACTTGGCTTCGGACATCGCAGACGAGATCAGGCGCAGGCGCTCCACGGGATCCGCGACATCGGTCGCCAGGGAGGTGAGCATCGCCGAGAGCCGGTTGCCGCCGCTCAGCCGCTCGTCATCGGCACGCACGGAGATCGGCACGAACCCGACGAGCGGGGTCTCGGGCAGCTCGTCGCGGCCGAGGAGGTAACGCCTGAGCGCGCCCGCGCAAAGTGCCAGCACGACATCGTTGACGGTGCAGCTGAAATGGTTCTTGACCGCCTTCACCTCCTCGAGCGCCACCTCGCCGAGAGCGATGCGTCGATGCGGGGTGATGGCCAGGTTGAACGAGGTCCTCGGAGCGCTGAAGGGAGACGGCAGGGGGGTTGCTCCGGGGTCGCGGTTGTGCTCCGAGAGATGAAGAGCGGTCCCGACCAGGCGCCGGGCCGCCTTCACGGCCTTCACGGGACTCGACGCCAACTGGGCCCAGGCTCCCACGAGAAGGTCCACCTCGCTCGGGACCCGCTCCGGCTGCCAGTCGTCCGCATCGCTGTCGGCGGGCGGATCGGCCTCGAGATCCAGCCACGTCGCCGAGAGCTCCGCCCCTGAGACGCCGTCGATGGCCGAGTGGTGCATCTTCACGACGACTGCCTGCAACCCGCCTTCCAGGCCCTCGACGACGTACATCTCCCACAGGGGGCGTTGACGGTCGAGCGGGAGGGCGACGACCTGACCGACGAAGTCCTCGAGCTCGGATCGACCGCCGGGCGATGGCAGGCATGCCCGCCGCACGTGGTAGTCGAGATCGAAATCCGGGTCCTCGACCCACACCGGGTGCGCCAGGCGGAAGGGCACCTCGGCGAGCCGGCGCCGGAACGGGGCGGCGCGGTTGAGCCTGCGGCCCACCATGGCGTGCACCTGGGCGAAGGAGAATCCGGCGGGCGCGGTCGACGGGTCGAGGAGGAAGACCCCGGTCACGTGCATGTGATTGGTGGCCGTCTCCATGTACAAGAACATGGAGTCGACGCCGCTCAGTCTTTGCACATCACCTCGACTTTCTCTCGGTCGCTGGGGTCCCTCGGCCGCTGTCGCTCATCGCCCGCTGTGGCCGAAGCCTCCCGCGCCCCGCTCGGTCACCCCCAGCTCCTCGACCGCCAAGAAACTGGCCTGTTCCACCCGGCATATCACCAACTGGGCGATGCGGTCTCCTCGATGGATCTCGTAGGGCTCGACGGGATCAGTGTTCACGAGTATGACCGCGACCTCGCCGCGGTAACCCGGGTCGATCAGACCGGGCGCGTTGAGACAGCCGATCCCGTGCCTGGCAGCCAGCCCGCTCCACGCGAGAACGAGACCGGCGTAGCCCTCCGGGACGGCGAGGGCGATCCCGGTGGGAATCGTCGCCCGCCCACCCGCAGGAGACAGCAGGGCGCCTTCTCGTGCCAAGAGGTCGCAACCGGCGTCCCCCGGCCTGGCGTAGCCAGGTGTGGGTAGGTCCGCGTCCAGGCGGAGAATCGGAATTGCGAGCACGAGAGCGCACCGTAGTGGAGCTGGCAACTACGATGCGCCTCGGTGCTCGCCTGGATCGATCTGGAGATGACTGGACTCGACCCGTCCCGCAACGTCATCGTCGAGATCGCCACCATCGTCACCGACGACCAGCTGAAGATCGTCGCGGAAGGTCCCGACCTCGTCATCGCGGCCACTCCCGAGCAGCTGGCGGACATGGACGACGTCGTGCGCAGGATGCACACGACAAGCGGCCTCCTCGTCGCCATCGAGAAGTCGACCGTGACGATCGACGAGGCGGCCGCGGCCACGATCGAGTTCCTCAAGGCACAGATCCCGACGCCGGGATCGGTCCCGCTCTGCGGGAATTCGATCGCCATGGACCGCAGCTTTTTGAGGCAGTACATGCCGGCCCTGGATGACTACTTCCACTACCGCACCATCGACGTCTCCAGCGTGAAAGAGCTCTGTAAGCGCTGGTACCGCGAGCTCTACGCTGCACGGCCCCAGAAGCTCACTGCGCACCGCGCCCTCGACGACATCCGCGAGAGCGTCGCTGAGCTGGCCTATTACCGCGACAGGCTCTTCCGCACCCCCGCGGAGCTGAAGGCGCTCGTGCCGGCGGTCGCACCGTCGAACCGGCCGAAGCGGCCGGGGAAGTGCCGGACCCCGACGCCGCGTGCCTGCCGACGAGTTCCGGGGAAGCCCCGAGCCTTTCCTGAACAGACACGACCTCGGTCGACACCTCACTCGCTACTGGTTCAGCGCGACCTGCTGGTTCAGGGCGAGCGGTCCGTCCGGACCCGTCTTCTCGTGCTGGGCGGGCGGGCACCGGTCCGGGACCACCACCGTGTGCCGGGACGAGTGCCGTGGCGGGCGGCGATCTGTTCCTCGACCCGATCGAGGACGACACGGGCGTCGAGATAGCCACGCTCCAGCAGCTCCTCGGTGTGGGAGAAGTCCTGCCACATGATCTCCTGCACGCCGGACTGCTCCAGGACGACGACATCCACGTCCTCGGGCACAGCGGCGAGCTCACGGCGCAGCCGGGCGCGTATCGACAGTCCGAAGCCGACGAGCATTGCCTCGTACGGCCGCTCGTAGTCGAGCGTGCGGATCTCGACCCCGCTGCACAAGAGCACATAGACGCGGCGCGCCCCGGCCGCCAGCGCCACAGACAAAGGGGTGTTGTTGACAACCCCCCCGTCGACGTAGCGCCGTCCCTCGATCTCGACCGAGGGGAAGATGGCCGGAAGCGCGGCGGAGGCCAGCACGGCCTCCAGAGCCGGACCCTTCGTCAGCCACTCCTCGACTCCATCGGCCAGGCGGGTCGCCACGACCGTGAGCGGCACGGGCGAGTCCTCGAGACGCTCGAACCGCAAGTAGCTGCGCACGAGCCGCCGGAGCCCCTCGATCGGGTAGACCGCCTCCCGCCTCTCCACGAACCGCCACGAGCCGTGCAGGCGGCCCTTCGGAAACACGTCGTTGGTCGCGACCGTGCGCCACATCTCGCCCGCCAGGTAGGTGCCCTCGAGCGTGGGCTCCCCGGCGAAGAAGGCCGCGTTGACGGCACCGATCGAGGACCCGACGACCAGGTCGGGGACGATGCCGCGTTCGCAAAGGGCACGGAGCATTCCCACCTGGCAGGCGCCGCGGTTGCCGCCCCCCGAGAGCACGAAGGCGGTCCCGACCGGCTCCGGCCCCGCGAGGGCAGGCCGACCGAGCCACCGACCGGTGACGGGTGCGGCACCGAGCCCTCGACAAAGGGCCGGGGGGCGACGCCGAAGACAGGCACGGACCTAGCCCGTCACGCGCCCGCGACGTCGATCACGACCCTGCCCCGAGTGTGACCCGCGAGGATCTGCTCGGCGAGATCGATCACTCGCGCCAGGGGTTCGACGACGGTCATCTCCCGCACGAGCCCCGGCGCAAGATCGGTTGCGAGGCGTCGCCAGGCGCGCACGCGCACCTCCATCGGGGTCTGCACCGACTCGACGCCGACCAGGGTCACGGCCCGGAGTATGAACGGGTGCACAGTCGTCGAGAGCTCGGCTCCGCCGGCCAGGCCGCACGCCGCCACGCAGCCGCCGTAGCGGGTGCGACTGAGCACGCCGGCCAGAGTCGGGCCGCCGACCCCGTCCACTCCGGCCGCGAACCGCTGCCGCTCGAGTGGTCGCGGCCGGGCATCGACGAGCTCGGCGCGGGCGATCACCTCGGTAGCTCCGAGGTGCCTCAGGTAGGCCTCGAGCTCGGGGCGCCCGGTCGCGGCCGCCACCTTGTAGCCGAGCCCGGCGAGCAGCGCGACCGCGACGCTGCCGACCCCGCCCGCGGCGCCGGTGACCACGACCGGGTGCTCGCCCGCCGCTTCCGGGGTCAGACCGTGACGCTCGATCGCCATCACGCACAGCATCGCCGTGAGCCCCGCCGTGCCGACCGCCATCGCCCAGCGAGGATCCCTGCCCTCCGGGATTCTCACGAGCCATTCGGGTCGCACCCGCGCCAGGCCCGCGAAGCCGCCCCAGTGCTCCTCGCCGAGGCCGAACCCGGTCGCCATCACGAGATCACCCGGGGCCCAGCGTGGGTCGGTGGACTCCTCGACGCTTCCCGCGAGGTCGATGCCGCAGACAAGGGGGAAGCGCCGGACGACGGGAGCCTTGCCGGTGACGGCAAGGCCGTCTTTGTAGTTGAGGCTCGAGTAGGCGACACGGACGGTGACCGGCTCGTCAGGGAGCTCGCCAGGCTGGAGCATCACGAGTCGCCCGGGCGGTCCGTCCGGCTCTGCGGCGAGAACCGCCGGAAAAGAACCGTCACGCCCCACCTGCCCGCCGGCGCTCGCCATGACCTGCACGCTACCAACGAGCCGCAGACTGGCGACATGGCGGTCACGGCCGACGCGCCGCTCCCGGCACCACGGGCTGCGCACCCACCTGGAGCGCAATAGGCTCGCGCTGAATCGTGCCAGGTCGTGACCAAGCGCCACCCGCTGCCGGCTACTCGGGGACCCCGCTCGCGAGAAAGCTCGGCATCCGCGAGGCCTCCACGGTCGCCCTCATCGGTGCCTCGCCGGGTTTCACGGTCCCCGACCTCCCGCCCGGCGCGACTGTGCGGCGCTCGGCGCGTGGCCGGACCGACGTGACCGTCTGGTTCGTGGCCTCGGCGACCGAGTTGTCGGCGCGCATCGGCGAGATGGCCGGCCGCGCCGAGGGGAACTGTCTTTGGATCTGCTGGCCGAAACAGGCCTCGGGCGTGCGCACCGACGTCACCGAGAGCGCCGTTCGGGCCGCGGGCCTGGCCAACGGTCTCGTCGACTTCAAGATCGCGGCGATCGACGAGACATGGTCCGGGCTCCGTTTCGCCGTCGTCTCCGATCGGACAAGACGTGCCCGGGGATGACCCGGGTGGCGGCGGGCTGACCGGCGGAGGGACGACACCGGTACGGGTGCTGCGCGTGTTCACCGACGACAACGGCCGCTACGGCAACCCGCTCGGGGTGATCGAGGGCCATCTCGTCGGTCACGGGCGCCGGCAGCAGGTCGCCCGCGAGCTCGGCTTCAGCGAGACGATCTTCATCGACGATCGCGCCCGCGGCGAGCTGCGCATCTTCACACCGGCCGCCGAGCTCCCCCTCGCGGGCCATCCCCTCGTCGGCGCCGCCTGGGTACTGCGAGACGGCACGAAGGCGAGAGGGGAGATCGAGCTGAGGCCGCCCGGTGGAATCGTGCGGGCCTGGGGCGACGAGGGCGGCCGGACCTGGATCGACGCCCCGCTCGCCACCTTGCCCGACTGGACGCTCGTCGAGCTGAGCGCCCCCGCTGAGGTCGAGACGCTCGCGGGACCGCTTCGGCCCGAGCACGACCATGTCGTCTACTGGGCCTGGGTCGAGGCCGGCGTCATGCGGGTGCGATGCTTCGCGCCGAGCTTCGGGGTCGCGGAGGACGAGGCGACCGGCTCCGCGGCGCTCCGGCTCACCGCCCTGATCGGTCAACCGATCGAAGTCCGTCAAGGAAGAGGCTCGGTGCTGCACGCCCGCCCGGTCGACTCGGCTCGCGCCGCGGTCGGCGGCCGCGTCGTGGAGGATGAACCGCTCCCCTTGCCCTCCTAGGCGAGCGCAGCCTTTCGCGCCACCAGGTCGCGACACCGCGACTGTCCGTTTGTCGAGTGTCGTTGCCGCGACCTGCGGCCTGCTGGCTGCCCGTTTACGAATTGTTAATGGTTCGGGCGGTTGTATTTACGCTCTGTTGATACCCGCAGCTTGAGACTGGGCGCATGGCAGATTTCCTCGTAGTGTTGGGCACGATTGCGTTCGTGCTCGTGTTCCTGGGCATGATCTGGGCATTGGACCGGGTATGAACGGCGTCCAGATCCTTCTCCTCATCGTCGCAGTGCTCACCTTCGTCTACATCGGCGTGGCGATGTTCAAGCCGGAGTGGTTCTGATGCAGTTCTTCTGGACGATCGTCGCCCTGGTCGTGGTCCTGGGCCTGTGCTGGCGTTTCCTGGGCTCCTACATGGCCGCCGTCTTCGAGGGCCGGGTGCACTGGCTGGGCTGGCTGGAGCGCCCGGTCTACTGGGCGCTCGGGACCAGCCCTGACCAGGAGCAGACGTGGAAGCGCTACGCGGGCTCCCTGATCGTCTTCTCCGGCATATCGATCCTGCTCACCTACCTCATCATCCGGACCCAGGGCTCGCTTCCCCTCAACCCCCAACACCTCGGAGCGGTGTCACCGGCGCTGTCGTGGAACACGGGCGTCTCGTTCGTGACGAACACGAACTGGCAGAACTACGACGGCGAGTCGACCATGTCCTACCTCTCGCAGATGGGCGCCCTGACCGTGCAGCAGTTCGTCTCCATGGCCGCAGGGATCGTCGTGGCCATCGCGCTCGTGCGGGGCTTCGCCCGTCGCAACTCCAAGACGGTCGGAAACTTCTGGGTCGACATGACGCGCTGCATGCTCTACATCGAGCTGCCGATCGCCTTCGTCTTCGGGCTCATCTTCGTCGGCCAGGGTGCCGCGCAGACCCTTAGCGGCCCGGTGCACATCCATGACGTCTTGAACAACATGACCCAGGTCATCGCCGTCGGCCCGGTCGGCTTCATGGAGGCCATCAAGCAGTTCGGAACGAACGGGGGCGGCTTCTTCAACGGCAACGGGGCCCATCCCTTCGAGAACCCGACCGGGCTCACGAACTTCTTGTCCGTCGTTCTCCTGCTGAGCGTCGGCTTCTCGCTCACCTACACCTTCGGCAAGATGGTGGGGAGCATCCGCCAGGGCGTCGCCCTCCTCGCCGCCATGGTGATCCTTTTCGGCGCCTGGGTCGGCTTCGCCTCCTACTCCGAGCACGTCGGGAACCCGGCGGTGGCGGCGGCGGGCATCAAGAGCCAGCCGACCGGCAACATGGAGGGCAAGGAGGTCCGCTTCGGCGACACACAGTCGGCCCTCTACGACATCGCCTCGACCCAGACCTCGACCGGCAGCGTCGACGGCTCCAATGACTCTTACACCGCCATGGGCGGCTTCGGACTGCTGACGGGCATGATGCTCGGCGAGATCTCGCCTGGCGGGACCGGCAGCGGGCTGTACACGATCCTCATCTACGCCATCATCGCCGTGTTCATCGGCGGCCTGATGATCGGGCGAACACCGGAGTACATCCGCAAGAAGATCCAGGCCAAAGAGGTGAAGCTGGCCGGGCTCGGTTCCCTCGTCATGCCGCTCATCGTGCTGATCCTCACCGGCATCGCAGTCTCGCTCTCCGAGGGCAGAGCAGGCCCGCTCAACGGCGGCCCGCACGGATTCACCGAGATCCTGTACGCCCTCACGTCCCAGGCGAACAACAACGGCTCCGCCTTCGCGGGCTTGACGGGCAACACCCAGTTCTACAACGTCATCGGCGGCATCGACATGCTCATCGGACGCTTCGGCATCATGGTGCCGGCGCTGGCACTGGCAGGATCGCTGGCTGCGAAGAGCCCCGTGGCCGAGTCGATCGGGACCTTCAGGACCGACAACGGCATGTTCGTCGGGCTCGTTATCGGCGTGATCCTCATCATCGGCGGCCTCACCTTCTTCCCGGCCGTCTCGCTCGGCCCGGTCGTCGAGCAGCTCGTCCACAGCAGGTTCTTTTGATGGAGCCCACACACATGAACGAATCACCTCAATCTCCGGGCGGCTCAAGCTCCGCCACGGGAGTCCTCACGGGTAACGCGCCCTCGAACGTTCCCCACGGAGTAGCCCAGGCGCGGAGCCTCTTCGACCGGGAGATCCTCGGCCAGGCGATCGTCGACTCGTTCAAGAAGCTCGATCCCCGGGTGCAGATCCGCAACCCGGTGATGTTCGTGGTCCTCATCGGCACGGTGATCACCTTCGCCGAGTCGGTGGCGCATCCGGGCCTGTTCGGCTGGTCGATCACGATCTGGCTGTTTCTGACCCTGATCTTCGCCAACTTCGCCGAAGCCATGGCGGAGGGCCGGGGCAAGGCCCAGGCTGACACCTTGCGCCGTATGCGTTCGGAGACAGAGGCGAGAAAGCTCCTGCCCGGCGGCGGCGAGCAGGATGTGGCCGCTTCGGCGCTCAAAAAGGGCGACCTCGTCGTCTGCGAGGCCGGAGACCTGATCCCCTCCGACGGCGAGATCACCGAAGGCATCGCCTCGGTCGACGAGTCGGCCATCACCGGCGAGTCGGCACCGGTAATCCGGGAGTCCGGCGGTGACCGGTCCGCCGTCACCGGAGGCACCAAGGTGCTCTCCGACCGCATCGTCGTCAAGATCACGGCCGATCCGGGACAGACGTTCCTGGACCGCATGATCACCCTCGTCGAGGGCGCCAACCGCCAGAAGACGCCCAACGAGCTGGCGCTTACGATCCTGCTCGCCGTCCTCACGATCATCTTCATCCCGGTCGTGGTCAGCCTGCAGCCTTTCGCCAACTACGCCGACATCGTCACGGGAACACACTCTGCGGTGAGCGTGATCATCCTCGTTTCGCTGCTGGTGTGCCTCATCCCGACGACCATCGGGGCGCTCTTGTCGGCCATTGGCATCGCCGGCATGGACCGGCTCGTGCAGCGCAACGTCCTTGCCATGAGCGGCCGGGCCGTGGAGGCCGCTGGCGACACCCAGACACTGCTCTTGGACAAGACCGGCACCATCACCCTCGGGAACCGGATGGCGTCCGATTTCTACCCGGTCGGCGGCCACACCGAGCAGGACGTGGCCGACGCTGCCCAGCTGGCTTCGCTCGCCGACGAGACCCCCGAAGGCCGTTCGATCGTCGTGCTGGCAAAGGAGCGCTTCGACATCCGCGCCCGGGAGCTCTCTGGCGACCACGCCTTCGTGCCCTTCACGGCGACAACGCGGATGTCGGGCCTGGACCTCGGAGACCGTCAGATCCGCAAGGGCGCCGCCGACTCCGTCAAACAGTGGGTCACCGAGCACGGCGGGACGGTCCCGGGCGACCTCGACGCGGTCGTCGAGCGCATCTCCCGTGCCGGGTCGACTCCGCTCGCTGTCTCCGACGGCCGAGAGATCATCGGCGTCATCGAGCTGAAGGACGTCGTCAAACAGGGCATCCGCGAAAGGTTCGACGAGATGCGGGCCATGGGCATCCGCACCGTCATGGTGACGGGCGACAACCCGTTGACGGCGGCGGCCATCGCCCAGGAGGCGGGCGTCGACGACTACCTCGCGGAGGCGACCCCCGAGACCAAGCTCGCCCTCATCAAGTCCGAGCAGGAAGGCGGCAAGCTCATCGCCATGACGGGCGACGGCACCAACGACGCCCCCGCCCTCGCCCAGGCGGACGTGGGCGTGGCCATGAACTCGGGCACGACCGCAGCCAAGGAAGCGGGCAACATGGTCGACCTGGACTCGAACCCGACCAAGCTCCTCGAGATCGTGGAGATCGGCAAGCAATTGCTCATCACGCGTGGCGCTCTCACCACGTTCTCTATCGCGAACGACGTGGCGAAGTACTTCGCCATCATCCCGGCGTTGTTCGCCGCCACCTACCCGCAGCTCAAGACGCTCAACATCATGAGGTTGCACAGCCCGCAGTCAGCGGTGCTCTCCGCGGTGATATTCAACGCGCTCGTCATCATCGCCCTCATCCCGCTGGCACTTCGCGGAGTGAAGTTCCGGGCCGCGAGCGCGGCGTCGATCCTGCGGCGCAACGTCTACATATACGCGGTGGGCGGCATCATCGCCCCCTTCATATTCATCAAGCTGATCGACCTGATCCTGACCGCACTGAAGGCGTACTGATGATCACTCAAATTCGGCGTTCCGTGGTCCTGGCCCTCCTCTGCCTGGTGTTCCTCGGCCTGGTGTATCCCCTCGTCGGGACGGGGGTCTCCCAGGTCCTCTTCAAGCACCAGGCCGACGGCTCGATCACGGCGAACGGCTCCACGCTCATCGGCCAGAACTGGACGAGCCCGAAGTTCTTCCACGGCCGACCCGACGACGCCGGGCCTTACGCCGGTGTTGGCGACAACCCCCTCTTCGCCGGCACCGGCAAGGGCCCTCTGAAGCCCGGCGACTCGGGCGCCACCAACCTCGGCCCCCGCTCCAAGGTGCTGCTCGACGACACCAGGGCTCTCATCGCCTACTGGCACAGCATGGGCGTGAACCCGACCCCCGACCTTGTGACGACCTCGGGCAGCCTCCTCGACCCGGACATCGCCCCCATAGACGCCTACGCCCAGGTGCCGATGGTCTCAAAGGCCACGGGCCTTTCCCGGAAGGTCCTGGACAACCTGATCGCCCGCGAGACGAACACGCCCGAGCTCGGATTCCTCGGCTCGGACTACATCGACGTCCTGCAGCTCAACACGGCCCTTTCCAAGATGGAATGAGCCGGCGCCGTGTGCCCCGCAGAGCCAGTGCTCAGCCCCAAGGCGTTGTTCGGTCCTTCGGGCACGGTCCTCGTCGAAGATGGTTCCGCGCATCGCCGGCCGAGAGCGGGGCACGCGACCTCGCCAACGGCAGCGTCGTCGGGGACGACGTTGCCCGAGGAGGCCAGTCGTGCGGGGTTAGCGTCTGGCCGTGAGGACCGACCGTTGAGCACCCGGGCCGAGCGCGGCGAGAGCGAGGAGGACGAGTCCGTCGAGCCGGCGGGGAGGTTCCGCGTCTATTTGGGCGCGGTCGCGGGTGTCGGCAAGACCTGGGCCATGCTGGACGAGGGCTGGCGCCGCTACAAACGCGGCGCCGACGTCGTGATCGGCTTCGTCGAGACCCACGGCCGGGAGATGACCGCCGCCCAGATCCGCGACCTTCCCATCGTCCCCCGCAAGGTGGTCGACTACCGGGGCACCAGGTTCGAGGAGATGGACCTCGCCGCCGTCCTCGCCCGCAAGCCCGAGGTGGCCCTCATCGACGAGCTCGCCCACACCAACGTGCCGGGCTCGGGGCCGCACGCCAAGCGCTGGGAAGACGTGCTCGAGATCCTCGAAGCCGGGATCGGGGTCGTGAGCACGGTCAACATCCAGCACCTGGAGAGCGTCGCCGACGCCGTGCAGCAGATCACCGGCGTCACCGTCCGCGAGCGTGTGCCCGACTGGGTGGTGCGCCGGGCCGACCAGCTCGAGCTGATCGACTCGTCCCCCGAGCAGCTGCGCCGGCGCATGCTGCACGGCAACGTCTACCCGCCCGCGAAGATCCCCGACGCCCTGAACAGCTTCTTCCGCTACCAGAACCTCGTGGCGCTCCGGGAGCTCGCCCTCCGCTTCGTCGCCGACGAGACCGAAGAAGAGCTCCTCGCCTTCCTCGTCGCCAGGCACCCTGACATCGTCTGGGACACCGCCGAGCGCATCATGGTTGCCGTCAACGCCGCCCCGGGCACCGACGCCGTCTTCCGGCGGGCGGCGCGGATCGCCCTGCGTGCGCACGCCGACCTGCAGGCCGTCTACGTGGTCGGCGACGACACCTCGCGCCCGGCCTCGAGACAGGCCCTCGAGACGATCAAGCAACTCTCGGGCGACCTCGGGGCGAGCTGGCACGAGATCACCTCGGACGACCCGGCCACCGCCCTCGTCCAGTTCGCCAAGGACCACCAGATCACCCAGATCGTGCTCGGCGCTTCCCGGCGCTCCAGATGGGAACAGCTCACGAGCCGGGCCTCGGTGGTGCAGCGCGTGCTTCGCTTTGCCCGCGAGGAGTCCGTCGACGTGCACGTCATCGCCCGCTATGGCAAAGGTGCCCCGCTGAGCGAGGCGTCTGGGCCCGAGGACGGGAGCGACTGAGCCCACGCCGTCCGAGCCGGGCCCACGCTGTCCGAGCCGGGCCCACGCTGTCCGAGCCGGGCCTACGACGAGGCCAGGGACGGTGCTCTAGCTCAGATGGTCAGCTGGAACGGATGTTCCTCGCGAGACGCCAGAGGCGCAACGAGGTCGACACCTGGCGGCGGGCCACCTGCCAACCGCGCGGCTCGACCAGCCGCTCCAGGTCGCGGTTGTGGAACTCGACCATGTCCTTGGTGTTCATGGGGCTCATCATGAAGTGTCCCTCCTTCCGAGGATCGTTGCTGGCACAGAGTGTGCTTGTGCCGTAAGCAGCATCATACCACCATTCCTTGCATTTCAGACTATCTATAAATATAGTTATCTGACTATGCAACTCGTAGAACGCCGGAGTGACGCGCCGGGGACGACGATCGCCATCGGACCCTCGATAGCCGTGGAGCTATCCTGGGCACTGCTGGCCGCAGAGCGGGACCAGCTCCGGGCGAGCCACCCGGCTCTCGAGGCGCTCTACGCCGACCCGGGAGGCCTGCAACGGCGTGTGCGCAGCTTCTGGAACGACGACGTGGCCGACTTCGGCGAGCAGGTCGTGCTGGCCGACCAGGCGGCGGTCCTTGCAAGCGTGGACATCGACGAGCTGCTGGGCGCGCTCGCCGGGGCTGCGGCACACGGCCCGAGGGAGCTCAGGCTCGCCTCCGAGGACGGTCCCGACCGCTTGGTGTTCCTGCGGCGCCTCGACCGGCTCCGCAGATCGGCCCGCTTGCGACGGGACTACGTACGGCTGCTCGGCGACCTGTGGTCAGAGCTCGGCGCGACCTGGGACAGCGACGGCCGCCCGCTGGTCGAGCTCGCAGCCGAGCGTCTCCGGCGACGGATCGAGCAGGACGGGAGATGGCTGGACGTCGTCGTGGCCGAGTCCGAGCACCTGTCCGCCCTCCTGCCGGGCCTCGTCGTGCGGGTGGCACCCGTACGGGCGGTGAGGATCGCCCCGAGCTTGTTCTCCGGCCAGGGGCTGCTCTTCGACCTCCCGGGCGGCATCCTCGTCGGCGTCCGCGCGCTCGTCCCCGGACCGGTCCACCCGGACCAGGACCGACGTTGTGGCCAGACGCCTGAAGGCGCTCTCCGACCCGACGCGGCTCGCCATAGCCCACGGCCTTGCCGAAGGCCCGTTGACGGTCGGCGAGATCGCGAGAGTGTTCGACCTTGCCCAGCCCACCGTGAGCAACCATGTGAAGGTTCTCCGCGAGGCCGGAGTCGTCACGGGGAGGCGTCGGGGCACACGGGTCGAGCTCGAGCTGCAGGCGGAAGCCGCCAACGAGCTGCTCGACGAGCTGAAGAGCCTCCTCAACCGCTCCCCCGCGCCCGGCGGCCGGGCCGGCTGACGGCCCGCCCGGCCAAAGCCCGGCCGGCCAAAGCCCGGCCGGTGGCCGAGTCGTGCCGTCTACCGGGGCCGGTGCTTTTGCGACTGACGGGAGAGCTTGCCGAGGGCCTTGTTGCGTTTGCGCTCCTCAGCGTGCTCGTGGGGATCGACGAGGGCGGCGAGACGGCGTTGCTCGCGGCTGAGCCGCTCGAAGCTGGCGTAGCGGTCGGCCTCGAGGCTGCCCGCGGCGATGGCAGCCTTGACGGCGCAGCCCGGCTCGCTCCGGTGACCGCAGTCAGAGAAACGGCACGCCGCCGCCAACTCTTCTATCTCCCCGAACGTGTCCCCGATCGACTGGTCCCCCTCCCACAGCGCAAGGGCGCGAAGGCCCGGCGTGTCGATGAGCATCGCCCCACCCGGTAGGCGGACGAGCTCGCGGGCCGTGGTCGTGTGGCGGCCTTTGCCGTCGTCGCGGACCTCGCCGGTCGCGAGATCGACCGTCCCGAGCCCGAGCCGGTTGGCGAGAGTCGACTTGCCTGCCCCCGAGGGCCCGAGCAGCACGACGGTCGCCCCGGGCTCGAGGAAGCCGCCCACTTCGTCCAGGCCTGCGCCGGTCAACGAGCTCACGGCCACCACGTCGCCCGCGCCGATCAGCCGCTCGGCTGCGCCGACGGCAGCCTCGAGATCACCGGCGATGTCAGCCTTGGTCAGGATCGCCACCGGCGAGGCGCCGCTCTGCCAGGCGAGCACCAGGAGGCGCTCGAGCCGGCTCGGCCGAAAGCGGCCCTCGAGCGAGCAGACGACGAACACCTTGTCGACGTTCGCCGCGAGCACCTGCGCCTTGTCGTCGCCGGCCGCGCTCGAGCGGACTATGGCGCTTCGCCGGGGCAGCACGCCTACGATCGAGCCGGCCTGCAGCACGACCCAGTCGCCCACGGTCGGTGACTCGCAGCGGGTCCGGGTCATGGGCTATCTGGGCCGCGACAGGGGCCCTCAGCTCACCCGAGCTAGGCCAGCACGGTCATTACGCTGCGGTCGACCCGGGCGACCCTGCCCGGGATGGCGCCCTCGAGCGCCAGGTCCTCGAACGCGGCTGCGAAATCTGGTCCCCAGCCGAGACCGGCGAGGACCGCATCTTCGTCGTGCAAGAGAAGAGCTCCTTCCAAAGGAGCGCTCGGCTGTCGCGGGCCTTGGTCTGCTGCCAGGGTCAGACGGCCCGGGGCTCGAGCGCGCGGTCTGCAGGGACTACACGGAGAGTCTCGACATTCATCCCAATCGACCTCCTTTCGCTCGAGAAGCCCAACCTAGGAATTGTTACCAGGTCCTCGCCATGGCCGCCCCGGCGGGTCCGGAACCCTGCCGATCCCGGCCCGGGCGCGCCGCGCCGCGGAGCCAAAAAGGTCCTTGCCCTTCCCGCAGGTGCCGCGGAGACCTACAATCCCAGAGTTCGGGGTATCTGCCCGGCGGTTCCGAGCCGGGCACCTTCGCGCAAACATCAGACCAGGTCTCCTTCGATTCCTGCGGGATACCCGTGCAGCACAGCAAAGGACAGGACATGGGAAATCTCGTAGTCGACCCTGCCAAGGATCATGCCCTCGTGGAGGAGCTCGCCGGTCCCGCGGCCGGTCTGTTCAACCGCCATCTCGCCAACTCGAAACAGTGGTACCCCTTCGAGGACGTCCCCTGGGACAACGCCGCCGAATTCGAGGAGGAGGCGTGGAACGCCAAGCAGTACCCGCTCTCGGTCGGCGTGCAGAGCGCCATCATCGTCAATGTCCTCACCGAGGACAATCTCCCCTACTACACCCACACCCTCATGTCGCCTATCAAGCCGGACCATCCGCTGCGCGAATGGAGCCGGCGTTGGACGGCGGAGGAGTGGCGGCACTCGGCCGCGATACGCGACTGGATCCTCGCCACACGGGCGATCGACCCGTACCGGCTCGAGGACGACCGCATGATCCAGATGTCCAAGGGCCAGGTGCCCCAGAGCGCCAGCGTCGCCGAGATGATCTCCTATGTCAGCTTCCAGGAGCTGGCCACACAGGTGGCCCACCGCAACACGGGCATGGCGCTTGACAAGACCAAGCGGGGCAAGAAGATCATGTCCAAGGTCGCCGGCGACGAGGGCCTGCACCATGCCTTCTACCGCGACCTCGTGCTCGCCGGCCTCGAGATCGACCCGTCGACGATGGTGATGGCGATCCAGAGCGAGCTGCGCAACTTCAAGATGCCCGGGACGGGCATTCCCGGCTTTGACGAGCACGAGGTGGCCATCGCCCTCGCGGGGATCTTCGGCGCCCAGCAGTTCGTCGAGGCGGTCGTGAAGCCGACGCTCGGCCACTGGAGGATCTTCGAGCTCGAAGGCCTGAGCCCCGAGGCCGAGCGCGCCCGCGAGAAGCTGAGCAAGAACCTCGCCGGCCTCGTCCGCCTGGCGGCGGCCCAACAGGCCCGCATCGCCGCCCTGCAGAGCTGAGCGCCGTGGCCATCGGCTGGCCCCGCCCACCGATGGCAAGGCCGCCGGCCAGTCGCCCTCGAAGACGGCGCCGGCCGCTGTTCCCTGCAGCCTCGAAGACGGCGCCGGCCTCAGGCCCAGTAGCCCTCGAAGACGGCTCGCGCCTCGTCCACGAGCTCGGGCCCGATGACCTCGACGACGCGCTGGCCGGCGGCGAAGACCGTCCGGCAGGGCAGGTCCATCGTCGGGTTGTCCGGGTTGTCGCCCGTCACCTGCAGCAGGTCACGCTCTGAGAGGCCGAAGACGACCCGCCCGATCCCGGCCCAGTAGATCGCACCGGCGCACATGGCGCACGGCTCGGCGCTCGAGTAGAGCGTGAAACCCTCGAGGTCAGCTGGCGCGAAGAGCCGGGCCGCCAGCCGGGCGGCGAGCGTCTCGGCGTGCGCAGTCGGGTCCCGCACCGGCACGAGCGCCTTGTTCGCCTGCTCGATGACGACATTGCCGGAGGAGTCCGCGACGACGCATCCGAAGGGGAGGTTGCCCACCTCCCGCGCGCGAAGGGCGAGAGCGAACGCGGCCCGGAGACGGGCGAGGTCGGTGGCCGTCGGTCCGGGCACCGGCCTGCTCAGGCCGAGGTGCCGAGCTCGGCCCGGATCTCGGCGACGAGCGCCTCCTCGGCGACGATCCGGGACTCCTCGGCGTCGCGCCGTTTGAGCTCCACGCCCCCGGCGCCGAGAGAGCGCGCGCTCACCGTGAGCCGCACCGGCAGCCCGATGAGATCCGCGTCGGCGAACTGGACCCCGGGACGCTCGCCCCTGTCGTCGAACAGGACGCCGATGCCGGCGGCCCCGAGGGTCGCGTAGACCCGCTCTGCCGCCTCGCCTGCGGGCGAGTCGGACCCCCGCAGCACGGTCAGGTGCACGGGAAACGGAGCGATCGCCGCCGGCAGCCGCAGGCCGCGCTCGTCGTGGTGCTCCTCGGCGATGCAGGCGAGGAGCCGGCCGACCCCGATGCCGTAGGAGCCCATCACGATCGGCTTGGCGTTCCCGTCCGGGTCCAGGTAGGTGGCCCCGAACGACTCCGCGTACCTGGTCCCGAGCTTGAAGATGTTGCCCACCTCGACGCCGCGCTCGGTGCGCAGCGCCTCGCCGCAGACGGCGCACCCGTCGCCGTCGTCGGCCGAGACGATGTCGGCGACGAGATCCGGCTGCCAGTCGCGCCCCGCGTTGACGTCGAGAAGGTGCCAACCCTCCTCGTTGGCCCCCGCGACGAGGTTGGGCGAGCTCATCACCAGCTCGTCGGCGACGACCTCGCCGCCGGTGAGCCCGATCGGAGAGGCGAACCCGGCGGCGGCGCCGATCGAGGCGATCTCCTCGAGCGTCATGGGGCGCAGCTCGGCCCCCCCGAGGAGGTTGGAGAGCTTGGCCTCGTTCAGGTCGGTGTCGCCCCGGACCACTCCCACGACGAGGCGCACGACCGGCTTACCGCTCTCGCCCCGCTGCTCCGCGGCGAGGAACACCATCTTCGCCGTCCGGGCCTTCTCCACCCCGAGCATCGCCGCCAGCTCTTCGATCGTCGTCGCGTGCGGCGTCTCGACTCGGCGGGCCTCGCGGGGCTCCTCGGGGGCTGCCTGCGCCTTGCGCGAGGTGGCCACCTGGCGGTTCTGGGCGTACCCGCAGGCGTCACACAGCACGAGGGTGTCCTCGCCGAGCGGGCTCAGGTACATGAACTCGTGCGCCGCGCTGCCCCCCATCATGCCGACGTCGGCACCGACGGCGATGACGGGCAGCCCGCAGCGCGGCGAAGATCCTGAAGTAAGCCTCGTAGTGCGCCTTGTACTGGGTGTCGAGGCCGGCCTCGTCGAGGTCCAGGCTGTAGGAGTCCTTCATCGTGAACTCCCTGGCGCGGATCATCCCGGCACGCGGGCGCGGGTCGTCGCGCCATTTGATCTGGATCTGGAAGACCAGCTTGGGAAGCTGCCGGTAGGAGCTGATCTCGCTCGCCGCCAGGCTGGCGACCACCTCCTCATGGGTCATGGCGAGCACCATGTCGCGGTCCCGGCGGTCCTTGAAGCGCGCCAGCTCGGCGCCGATCGCCTGGTAGCGACCGCTCTGCTGCCAGATCTCGGCCGGGTGCACGACGGGCAGGGAGATCTCCACCCCGCCGATGGCGGTCAGCTCCTCGCGCAGTATCTGCTGGATGTGCAGCATCGACTGCCAGCCGAGGGGCAGGTAGGAGAAGATGCCCTGGCCGAGCTGGCGGACGTAACCCGCCCGCAGGAGGAACTGGTGACCGGCCGCCTCGATCCCGGCGGGCGCCTCCCGCAACGTCTCGCCGAACAGCCTGGACATCCGCACCGCTGGAACCTCCTCGTCAGCTGCTTCATCGCCACCTTGTTGCGCAGAACCTACTCGGCCCGGGATGCCGAGCCCCGCTGCCGGGGACCCGCTGCCGGACCGCCGCCCCTTGCGCAACCCCGCCCCTATCGTGTTAGTGTGCGCTAACGTAATATTGTGCCCGATCTCGTGGCAGTCCTTTCCGAACCCAACCGGCGGCGGCTCATCGAGCTGCTGTCGGGCGGCGAGCAAACTGTGAGCCAGCTCGCCGCCCAGTTCGGCGTCACGCGTTCGGCCGTCTCGCAACATTTGGGGGTGTTGTCCAGTGCAGGGCTCGTGCAGGCTCGACAGTCCGGCCGGTTCCGCTACTACCGGCTCGACCCGGACGGCATGGCGGCGTTGCGCAACGCCCTCGAGGTCTTCTGGAGCCATGAGCTCGAGCAGCTCGCCAATGCCCGGCCGACGATCGAAGGAGAGCGCAGTATGACCGCAGAGAAGTCCGTGCTGGTGCCGCTCGACGCGGACGCGACCTTCGCCCTTTTGACCGAGCCGGAGCGGCTGCGTCGCTGGCAGGCCGTCACGGCCCGCGTAGAGCTGCGTGCCGGGGGCGAGTACCGCTGGACGATCGTCCCCGGCCATACCGCCTCGGGCACGATCACCGAGGTCGAGCCGGGCAAGCGCCTCGTGTTCACCTTCGGCTGGGAAGGCTCCGGCTCGACCCCCGCTCCCGGGGGCTCGACGGTGACGATCACCCTCGAGCCGGTGGAGGGGGGCACCGAGGTCCGCCTCGTCCACACCGGCCTCACGCCCGAGGAGGCCGCCGGACACCTCGAGGGCTGGACGCACTACGCCGAGCGGCTCGCCAGAGCGGCCGCGGACGGCGACGCCGGCCCCGACGAGTGGGGCATCTCGGAGCCCACCGATCCCCTGACCGCGGCCGAGGCCTCGCTCGCTGTCTGCCAGCTCGTGCTGCGCCACCTCGGGCCCGACGACGCCGGCGCGCCGACGCCGTGCTCCAAGTACACCGTCGACGACCTCGTCGAGCACCTGCTCGGGTCGATCCGCTCACTCGGAGGCGCGGCCGGGGCCACCGTGCCGGACTCGGGCGGGAGCGCCGAGTCGCGGGTGGCCGACGCCGCCCAGGTGGCGCTCGAGGCATGGCGCAAGCGGGGCCTGGACGGCACCGTCCGCCTCGGCCCGTCCGAGGTGCCCGCCACGCTCGCGACCGACATCCTCCTCATCGAGCTCCTCGTGCACGCATGGGACTTCGCCCGGGCGACGGGCCAGTCGATCCGGGTCGACGACGCGCTGAGCGGCTACGTGCTCGAGCACGCCCGTTCCGTCATTGCGCCCCACATGCGCGACGGCGACCGCTTCGGCGCCGAGCGCGAGACAGGTCCCGACGCCGACAACCTCGCCCGGTTGGCCGCCTTCACCGGGCGCGACATCTGAGGTCCGGGGGCCTCTAGGCGGGCGGTTGTTCAGGCAGCTTTCATCGCGAGTTCAGCCGGCCGCAACGCCATTCTCAGCTTTCGGAGCAAGGCTCCCAAATTCGATCCCCGATAGGCACAACCCGACAAACAGACCCGACAGACAGACCCGACAAACAGACCCGACAAACAGGAGACAAGCCCGATGCCAAAGCGCACCAGCTACGCACAAGGAACCCCCAGCTGGGTGGACCTGCAGACCAGTGACCAGGACTCGGCCAAGGCCTTCTACGGACCCTTGTTCGGCTGGAGCTTCGACGACCAGCCCATGCCGGAGGGCCCGCCCTACTCGATGGCCCTGAAGGACGGCGAGGCCGTGGCCGCCATCGCCCCGCTGCCCCAGGAGCTGGCCGCCATGGGGGCACCGCCGTTCTGGAACACCTACATCAGCGTCGACGACGTCGACTCCGCCACAGCGAGGGCGAAGGCCGCGGGTGGCCAGGTGGCCATGGAGCCCTTCGACGTCATGGACGCCGGGCGGATGTCGGCTGTGACCGACCCCGGCGGCGCCACAGTCTGTCTCTGGCAGGCCAAACAGCACGTCGGTGCCGGGCTCGTGAACGAGCCGGGCGCGTTGATCTGGAACGAGCTCATCACCGACAGCCCCGAGGCCTCCTTCGCCTTTTATGGCGAGGTCCTCGGCCTCACCTCCGAGGCGAGCGACATGGGCGACATGGCTTACACGGTGCTCAAGGCCGGCGACGACATGGTGGCGGGCTCGATGGCGCCCCCGATGGAGAACGTCCCGAACCACTGGCACGTCTACTTCGCCGTCTCGAACATCGACGAGAGCCTCGACAAGGCGCGCGAGCTCGGTGCCCAGGTCCTGAACGGCCCGTTCGCCATCCCGATCGGCCGCATGGCGACGCTCAGCGACCCGCAGGGCGCCATCGTGAGCCTCTTCGAGCCGGCCGGACCGGCCTCATAGCGGGTTCGCCGGCAACCGAGAGCGGGCTCGCCGGCGATCGCGACAGTTGCACCGCCACCGAGACGAGCGAACATGGGAGCAGGGACATGAGCGATGACTGGCCGAAGATCCGAGCCGAACGGGAGGCGTGCGCCGACCTCTTCGAGTCCCTCGCCCCCGAGCAGTGGACAGCCGCCACCTGGTGCGGGGACTGGAACGTGCGCCTCGTGGCCGGGCACCTCATCGCGGCGAGCCTGCAGAGCCCGGGTGGCTTCGTGGCCCGGCTCGCCAAGGCGGGCTTCAGCTTCGACAAGATGGTGGCCGCCGACGCCGCCCGCTGCAGCGTGGGCGGCCCTCCCGACCTCGTCGCCGCCATGCGGGAAGGGGCCCTCAGGCGGACCAAGCCGCCAGGGCCCTTGACGGCGATGCTCGGAGAGGCCGTCGTCCACAGCCAGGACATCCGCCGGCCGCTCGGCCTGAGCCGCGCCTTCCCGGAGGAGACGCTCGTGACCGTCGCGGACTTCTACAAAGGGTCCAATCTCCTCATAGGCGCCAAGCGGCGCATCGCCGGGCTGCGCCTCAAGGCCACCGACGCCTCGTGGACGAGCGGCGACGGCCCGGAGGTGTCGGGGCCTATGGCCTCGTTGGTCATGGCGATGACCGGCCGGCGCCAGGCTTACGCGGACCTGAGCGGCGAGGGCGTGGCGGCTCTGACGGCCCGCCCGTAGGCGGGCGTGGGGCCGTCGCTCCCTGCCCACCCGCCAGCGCCAGCACCCAGGCGGCGACAGCGGCCGCCACCTCGCCGTCGCGCCGGCGCAGCCCGTGGTCGCCGCCCTCGATGAAGACGCGGGTCACTGGCCCCACGATGGCGGCCGTGGCGGCTTCGAGCTCCGACGGAGTGCCGAACTGGTCGCGCGTCCCGGAGACGAACAGGCACGGCACCTTGATGGCCGGGAAGTGGTCGACGCGCAGCGTGTCGGGCCTGCCGGGCGGGTGCAGCGGGTAGCTGACGAGCACGAGGCCAGCCGCCGGGAGGCCGTCCGCCACCGCGATCGAGCACATGCGCCCGCCCATCGAACGCCCGCCGAGGGCGAGCGCGGAGCCGGGCACGCCCAGGTCCGCCGCCAGCTCCCGGGCGGCGGTGACGACGGTTTCCACGAGCACGGGCTGTCGGTCCGGGGCGCGGCGCCCGGCGAGCCGGTAGGGGAAGTCGATGCGCACCACCGCCACGCCCAGCGCCGAGAGGGCCTCGTCCATCGCCACGAGGGCGCCCTGGTCGCGCCCGGCGCCCGCTCCGGGCGCGAGCACCACCCCGGCCACGACCGGGCGGGGCTTGTTCATGTCTTCTTCGGCTTCGGCCCGGGGCCGCCCGGTCCCCCCGCCCGCCCCCGGCGCGGCGGGGCGGGCAGGACCGGGCCGAGGAGCGGGGCGAACAGGTCGCCGACGACCTCGACCCGTCCGAGGACCTCAGGGGCCAAGAAACGCAGCTCGTCTCCCCTACCGTCCGCTCCCTTCTTCACCTCCTCCCAGGTCAAGGGCGTGGACACGCTCGGAGTCGGGAGGGCCCGCAACGAGTACGGGGCGATGGTCGTCTTGGCGACGTGGTTCTGGCTCCAGTCGATGAGCACCTTGGACCGGCGCAGGTCCCGGCGCATGTTGGACAGGGCGAGCTCGGGGTGCTCGCGCTCGATCAGCTGGGCGATCTCGCGCGCCGTCGTGTGCGACTCCTCCCACGGCCAGGGCGGGTCCAGGCGGGCATAGAGCTGCAGGCCCTTCGATCCGCTCGTCTTCGGGTAGGCCTCGAGGCCACGGGATTCGAGCTCGCTCCGTAGCCACCCGGCCACGACGCAGCACTCCACCACGGTCGCGGGCGCCCCGGGGTCGAGGTCGAAGACGATCAGGTCGACGGCGCCGTACTCGCCGTCTTTCACCGAGCGCCACTGGGGCACGTGCAGCTCGAGGGCGGCGAGGTTGGCGACCCAGACGAGAGTCGCCAGATCGTCGACCACGAGCTGGTCGATGTACTCGTCCCGGGCGCGGTCGCTGCGCGGCACGCGGGCGGAATGGGCCCAGTCGGGTGCTTTGGAAGCGCTGTGCTTCTCGAAGAAGGAAGGGCCGCCGACCCCGTCGGGATAACGGGTCATCGTGAGCGGGCCGGCCCTCGAGGTGGGGGAGCATGACGGGGGCGACGTGCACGTAGTACCAGATGACGTCGGCCTTGGTGAATCCGGTCTCGGGATAGAGGACCTTGTCCAGGTTGGACACGCTCAGGTGCCTGCCGTCGACCTCGATGGCGGTGCGCTGCTCAGGGCTCAACGACGACCTCCTCCGGGCGCTGGTCAGGGCGCAGGCCGCGCCAGGCCGCCTGGCGCAGCCTGCCTGTCCGCGTCCACTCGGTGAAGCGCACCTCGCCGACGAGCTCGGGCTCGGCGAAGCTCACGCCGACGGCCTCGGCGCGCGGGAGGGCGGTGGCGAACGGCGACGTCGGCCTCGCCTTGGCGACCAGTAGGCGACGCAGCCCGGCACGCTCGGCGTCGTCGAAGCCCGTGCCCACGCGCCCGACGTACCTCAGACCGTCAGGGCCGGGTATCCCGAGCAGGAGGGCGCCGAGGTCGCGCTCCAGGCGTCCCTGGCCGACCGCCCATCCCCCGACCACGACCGACTGGGTGCGGAAGTTCTTCACCTTGCGCCAGCTCGGGTCCCGCACTCCCGGGCGGTACGGGCTGTCGAGCCGCTTGGCGACGACGCCCTCGAGCCCACCGAGCCGCGCGGGCTTGGAGGACGGCCTCGCCGCCGCCGGGCTCCGACGGCGGCGAGGCCCAATGGCGCCCTGCGAGCTCCAGGCCCTCGAGCAGCCTGCGGCGATCGGCGTAGGGGACCCGGAGAGCCGAACGGCCGTCGAGATGCATGATGTCGAAGATCATGTAGGTGACCGGGATGTCCTCGGCAAGCCGGCGCACCCGGCCCGGCTCGGTGGTGTTCATGCGCGGCTGCAGGGCCTCGAAGCTCGGCCGGCCCTTGTCGTCGAAGGCCACGATCTCTCCGTCGAGGACGGCCTGGAACGAGCCGAGGGCCTCGCCGAGGCCCCTCAGCTCGGGATAGGACGCCGTCACGTCGCGGTCGGTCCGGGAAAGGGCCCGGGCACGGCCGCCGTCGACGTAGACGACCGCCCGCACGCCGTCCCACTTGAACTCGTACGCCCAGTCACGATCGGGCCCGGGCAGGTCGCTCGCCGCCGTGGCGAGCATGGGTCTGACCAGCTCGGGCAGGGCCTCCCATCCTGGCGGAGCGGGGTCGATGCGGTGGATCATCCAGTTGTCGCCGTCGGTGTGGAACAAGCCGTAGCGGCCCTCGGCGCGCATGCCGTGCAGGGTCACCTTGACAGACTTCTCCGTCCACTCGGTCGCCTCGTAGCTGCCGCTGTCCCAGATGGTCACGGTGCCCGCGCCGTACTCGCGGTCGGGGATGGTCCCGGCGAAGCTGCCGTACTCGAGGGGGTGATCCTCGACATGGACTGCGAGGTGGTTGACGCCCCGGTCGGCAGGCAGGCCCTTCGGGACGGCCCAGGAGACGAGCACCCCGTCGCGCTCGAGGCGGAAGTCCCAATGGAGCGACCGGGCGTGGTGCTCCTGGATGACGAACACCGGCTCGCCCTCGTGCCCGCGGCGCGGTCCGCCCGGATCCGGGCGTGTGTTCGCGGGCGGCTCCTCGGGCGGGATCGGCTCCGGGGTCCTGCTCGGGTCCCGTTTGGCCCGGTAGCGGTCGAGCGGGCTCACGCGGTCGAGGTCCGGTCCGGTGCGGTGACCTGGTCAGCTCGAGGCCAACAGCTCCACAGCGACATCAGCGGCTTCCCCCCGCGAGACCCCGAGCACCTTTGCCGCACGGCCGAGGAGCCCGTCCAAGTAGACCGCCAAGTTCAGCACAAACATCACGCGGTCCGGTACGCGAAGCGGCACCGGCTCGCTGGCGGCATCGAGCCCGGGGACCGACAGGAGCGCTCTGCGAAGGCTGAGCACCGCGGCGATGGTCTCCTCGAGACCGAGCCCGTGACGCTTCATGGAGGCGCTCAGCCCGAAGGGGAGGCTGAGCGAGACCGCGAGCGGCCCCTCTTCGGTCAGATGGACGAGAAGGCGCAGGACCTCGAGGGCGAAGTCCGCCCCTCCTGTAGCTTCATCGACCGCTGTCGTCGTACGGGACACTGCTCGTGGGCTCCAATGCTCGGGGCTGCCTCGTTGCCAGTGTCGCAAGCCGGTGTAACAGTGTGGTGGATCCCGGGCCGCCGGGTTAGCCGGTCGACCTCGACCGCGGGGCCGACACGTGCGGTGAGCAGGGCCCACCGGTCGCCCGCCCGGGGGCGCCCGGCCCAGGTCCTGATCATGCCGCGGCTGTATGGACCTGCCGGATCCGGGTATCCTGCTTCTTTGCCCGAGAGGGGGGAACCAGGATGGCCAAGGCGATCTGGACCGGGTCACTCAGCTTCGGTCTCGTCAACGTGCCGGTCGGCCTGTACTCGGCGACCGAGGACCGGTCGATCCACTTCAACCAGTTCCGCGCAGGCACGTCCGAGCGGATCCGCAACAAGCGCGTCGGCGAGCAGAGCGGCGAGGAGGTCGCCTACGCGGACATCGTCAAGGGCTACGACATCGGAGGCGGCGAGTACGTCATCTTGACGCCCGAGGAGCTCGCCTCGGTCGCGCCCGGCCCGTCGCGGACGATCGAGGTCACCGACTTTGTCGAGCTGGCCGACATCGACCCGATCTACTTCGACAAGCCGTACTTCCTCGCGCCCCACGGCAAGAACGGGGACCGCGCCTACGAGCTTTTGCGCCAGGTGATGGCCGAGACGAACAAGGTGGCCATCGCCACCTTCGTCATGCGCGACAAGCAGTACCTCGTCGCGGTCCGCCCGGAGAAGTCCGCGCTCGTGCTCGAGACGCTGCTGTTCGCCGACGAGGTCCGTGACCCGGTCGAGGAGATCGACGTCCTGCCCGTCAAGGCCACGTTCGAGGACCGTGAGACGCAGATGGCCAAGCTCCTCATCGACTCGATGACCACAGCCTGGGAACCCGAGCGCTACCAGGACGTCTACCGCCAGCGTGTCGAAGAGCTCATCGACCAGAAGCGCACCGGCACCCTCGTGGTCAGCGACGGCCCGCGTGCCGAGCCGGCGCCGGTCGTGGACCTGTTGGCCGCCCTGCAGGCGAGCGTGAACGCCGCCCGCGGCCGCTTCGAGGTGCCCGCCGCCGGCGACGGGCGTAGGGACGAGCCGGCAGAGCGCGCCGGGCGTTCCCGCTCGACCGCGACCCGGAAGCCCGCGGCCCCGGCGCCGAACGCAGGCGGCCAGAAGGCGGCCGGCGCGAGCCGGGCGGAGCTGCTGCGCCGGGCGGGCGAGCTTCTCATCGCCGGACGATCCAAGATGAGCCGCGAGGAGCTCGAGCAGGCCGTCGCCGAGGCCGAGGCCCCCTCCGGCACGAGGCGCCGCAGGGCCTCCTGACGCCGCCACGGCGCCCCCGGGCCCGGTCCCGCTCAGCCGTCCGGCAAGCGCGTGAAGGCCGCCTAGGCTGGCTCGCCTTGAGGTCCTTTGCACCACAAAGGCCGCGACACCGCGCCCTGCTCGCCACATTGGCCGTCGCGGTCGCGCTCGTCGGGACCCTGCAGCTGACCGCGCGGCCCGCCGGCGCCGCCTCCGGGGCCTCGACCCGCGCCCGGCCGGCGGCGGGCTACGGCTACGGCTGTGGCTCCGTCGTCCTCCCGGGATACGCCTGGCTCGGCGGCAACGGCGTGGACGTCTTGAGCAACGGCGCGGACGCCGGCACCGGATCGAGCTGCGGAGGGGTCTTCCGCGTCGGGAAGATCGTCACCGGCGAGGAGTGGCAGTGCGTCGAGCTCGTCGACCGGCTCTACGTCGAGCGCGGCTGGATCGTCGCCACCTGGAACGGGAACGGCGCCGACATGTACGCCACCGCACCGGGGGGCCTCGCCAGACAGCCCCAGGGCTCGATCTCGTTCCTCTCCCCGGGTGACGTCGTCAGCTATCAGAGCCCGGGCGGAGTCGAGCCGGGCCACGCCGGGATCGTCAACACCGTCACCCCGATCGGCCCCGGCACCTACTTCGTGCAGCTGGTGCAGCAGAACGGGTACCTGTACACCACCGGCGTCCTCTCCGGCGGCAGGCTGACGATGACCACGCCCTGGGTGAGCGGCTTCCCGGTCATCGGGGTCATCCACCATCCCGGCGCCACGCCGCCCGCGGTCGGGGCGTCTTTGAACCTGCTCCAGAACGCCAGCTTCGAGCACAACCTCACGGGCGGCTGGCTCTTCCTCGCCGCGCCGGGGGGCATCTTCCAGGAGCTCGCGGCCAAGGTGCCCGGCCTGCCCGAAGGTGGCAACATGCTCGAGGTCCGTAGCTCCAAGGTCGCCGGCTCGGTCTACCAGGACGTGCCCGCGCCGCTGGCGCCGGGCCAGAGCTACACCTTCTCGATCTGGGCGCGGGCGGCCTCGGCGGCAAAAGAGCACGTCTGTGTCGTGCTGTGGGGCATCGGCCGCGGCCGCCAGGCCGGGCAGACCTGCTCCGTGCTCGGCCCGGCCTGGACCCTCGTGTCCGCCCCCTACGACGTGACCGCCTCCGGCCTCACCACCTTGCGGGCGCAGGTATTCGTGGACACGGCGAAGGCGCGTCTCGATCTCACGGGCGCCTCGCTCGTGAACGACGGCCTCCAGAACGCCAGCTTCGAGGGCGCAGTGTCCTCCGGTTGGCATTTCCTCGCCGCCCGCGGCGGAAGCATCACCGCCTATGCGGGCCGGGCGGCCGCACTGCCGGAGGGAAGCAACCTGCTCGAGGTCCGCAGCTCGAAAAAGGGCGGCTCGGTCTACCAGGACGTGCCCGCAGCGCTCTCTCCCGGCCAGAGCTACACCTTCTCCATCTGGGCGCGGGCAGCTTCCCGCGAGGCCGAGCACGTGTGCCTCGTGCTCTGGGGCGTGGGCAGCGACAGCCAGTCAGGGCAGACCTGCGCCGTGCTCGGTCCGGCCTGGACGCTCCTGTCCGCCCCCTATGACGTCACCGCGCCCGGCCTCGGCGCGCTACGGGCGCAGGTCTTCGTGGACACCGCCAGGACCCTGCTGGACCTGACGGGGGCATCGCTCGTGAACGACGGCCTCGAGAACGCCAGCTTCCAGCACGGCCTCACCGCCGGCTGGAGGTTCGTGCCGGCGTCGGGCGGTGGGATACGCGCCCATGCCAGGACGGCCGGCGGCCTGCCCGAGGGCAGCGACCTGCTCGAGGTCCGGACGTCCAAGGCGGGCGGCTCGGTCTACCAGGACGTCGCCGCGGACCTGGCGCCCGGACAGAGCTACACCTTCTCGATCTGGGCGCGGTCGGCCTCGTCCGCGAGCGCCGGCGTCTGCCTCGTGCTCTGGGGCATCGGCCTAAAGGACCAAGCAGGCCGGACCTGCACCATCGTCGGCCCGGCCTGGACGATCGTCTCCGCACCCTACGACGTGACCGCTTACGGCCCCGACGGGCTCCGGGCACAGGTCTTCGTGGACACGACATCCGGCCGGCTGGAGCTCACCGCCGCCTCGCTCGCAGGGAGCCAACGGGCCATCTCGCCAGCTCAGGGCCCCGCCCTGTAGGTTGCCGCCCGGCCGTCTGTAGGCTCGAGGTGACGAGGGTGGCGCAGTGCGCCGCCCGCGAGGCACGAAAGGAAAGCCGATCCAAGACCAGGTCGCCAGAGACGTCGCCCCACCGAGGGCCGTCCCGATCGTGATCTCGGGGCCGAGGACGGCCGGCGGTGCGATGCCGTCCTCCGGCCCTCTCGTCGACTCCTTCGGCCGGGTCCACACCGATCTCCGTATCTCTGTGACGGACCGCTGCAACCTGCGCTGCGTCTACTGCATGCCCGAGGAGGGCGTGAGCTGGATGCCGCGCTCGGAGATCCTCACCTTCGAGGAGATCGAGCGGGTCGCCTCGGTCGCGCACGAGCTCGGAGTCGACTCGGTCCGCCTCACGGGCGGGGAACCGCTCGTGCGCGCCGGGATAACCGATCTCGTCGCCCGCATCGGCCGGATCGGCTTCTCGGATCTGTCCATGACTTCCAACGGGACCGGGCTCGCCCGCCTGGCACCGGCCCTCGTGGCCGCCGGCTTGAAGCGCGTCAACATCAGCTGCGACTCGCTCCGGCCCGAGCGGTTCGCCGAGGTCCGCCGCCGGGGCAACCTCTCGAGCGTGATCGAGGCGATGGACGCTGTCGAGCAGGCCGGCCTGCCGCCGGTGAAGATCAACGTCGTCGTCATCGCCGGGATCAACGACGACGAGATCGTTGATCTCGCCGCCTTCGGCCGCGACACGGGGAGGGTCGTCCGGTTCATAGAGTTCATGCCGCTCGACGCCGACGAGTCGTGGGAACGCGAGAAGGTCGTCGCCGGGGAGGAGATCCTCAGGCGCATCAACGCCGTCTGGCCTCTGGAGCCGGCGAGCGAGCGGGCGAGCGACCCGGCCCCGGCAGACCGTTACCGGTATGCGGACGGCCGAGGCGAGGTCGGAGTCATCACGAGCGTGTCGCGCGCCTTTTGCGGTACCTGCAACCGCCTCCGGCTGACGGCGGACGGGGCGATCCGCAACTGCCTGTTCGCGAACGGGGAGCACCCCGTGCGGGACCTCCTGCGATCAGGGGGCGACGACGCCGAGCTGGCGATGGTCTTCCGGCGGGCGGTGTGGGCCAAGCGGGCCGGGCACGGCATCAACGACCCGGCCTTTTTGCGGCCGACGCGCTCGATGTCGATGATCGGAGGCTGAAGCCCGGCTGGCGGCAGGCGATCAGACGGCGGTCAGCAGCCGGAGGCGGTCTGCCGTGCGCCCCGCCGCCACGTAGGCGTCGCGCCGTTGTCTCTCGAGCGCCGAGTCCACCACCTTGCGCAGGCTGCTGATGAGCGATTGCACCTGCCGGGGACCTGAGAAGACCGCGCCCTTGCACGTGCAGCGCGGGGCTTCGACGAGGTCAGACCGTGCACCAACGTGCCCAAGAAGTCGACTCGGACCGTCGGGGTCGGGCCCGCCACGAGCGCCACGGCCGTGCCGCTCGCAGTCACCTGGGCGACCATCATGTCCTCCGCCGCAGGTGGCACCGAGGTCCACGACCAGATGCCGGACGAGGGAACCGTCGGAGTGCGACTGGCACGCACCATGCCGTTCAGGATCCGGCGGAGCTCGGCGGCGAAGGCTGCGGCATGCTCCAGCTTGAGCACGACCCCTTCTTGTCGCCTCAGGGCGTGAGGATCGGCTGTCGCATGCTTGAGCTCCACGCCTGTCATGACGATCCGCGCGAAGGGCGTGCTCTCCCCGCCGATGTTCGCCTCTCCACCTTGGACCGAGAGCGCCTTGACGAAGAGGTCATCGGGCCGCGGACGCGAATCTCCCGGGCCGGACAGCTCAAAGATGGTCGAAGACATCGCCTCTCACCACCCTCGACTTTGCGTCCACGACGTCGCCCTCATTGCCACGATCCCCATACGGACCTTCTCGTCCGGTCACACCACAAAAGCGCTCCGGTGGCGCCTGTATGAGTCGCGTCGTCTTTCTTCGTGTCAGGCCTCTGATCAAGGGGCACATCTTGGCGCGACACGGGCGAGGGCGGCCAGCGCAACGGCTCGCCGCGCCCGGAGAAGAACCGTCTCATGGAGGTGAAGGACTTTGCGGGCGGGCCGGCGGGCCGGGTGTCCTGCCAGACAGGGCTGCCAGGGTTCCGCCCTTCTAGCGGGCGTCCTGCAGGGCTCCTACCTGCGAACACAGAGCCGGCCTCATGCCCCGAAGCCGGGGTCACGACAGTCGGCCGACAATTCGACGGGGGCCCATCGGGGTTCTGACTGGAGAAAACTCGCCATACACCATCACTTTGCTCGAAGGTCAGAATTCACCTTGAATATCGAGCAAGGACGGGTTCGCTATTCGCTCCGCCCGGCCCAAGCGACCACATTGGGGCCAGGTATCATCGCTTCCCTCGCAGTGAGAAACACTGGCATGCCTGGCGGTTGATGTCAAATGGCGGGCCGGGGTGACATTCAGCCTTCCCCCGGACGGCGCTTTACACCCACCCGGATGAGCGAGATTCAGGCCACATGCCCCGAATCTTCGAGGCACTCACAGCGTTCATACAACCACTCTTTGTGGTCTTGCCTCCGGAACCCCGTTGCCGCTCAGCCGCTCGGGCCGAAGCGCTCGACGCGTGTCTGGCCGGAGGGGACCCCGAGGTGCCCGAGGAGACCCGTGACGTGATCGGCGAAGCCCGACGACCCGCAGACATATGCCGTCGCTCCCGGCAGGAGGGCTCCCTCCAGGTCCGCCTGGCGCAGACGACCCGCCGGGCGGCTCGACAGCGGGGGCGACTCCCGCGTGTAGACGACGCTCGTCTCGGGCCCGGGGAGCTCGCCGGCGTAATAGAGCTCGTCCGGGCGCCGCACCGAGACGACGAGGCGCACGAGGTCGGAACGCCCCGAGCGGCGGGCCAGCCGGAGCATCGCCATCAACGGCACGATGCCCGAGCCGCCCGCGACGAGCAGTGCGGGCGTGTCGCCGCGCCACACGAACCAGCCCCCGATCGGGCCGCGCACCTCGATCTCGTCCCCCGGGACAACCACGTCGTGCAGGTACGACGACACCTCGCCGTCCTCGAGGCGCTCGACGGTGATCTCGATGCTCCCCGAGTCGTCCGGCGCCGAGGCGACCGAGTAGGAGCGCGACGCCGTGTAGCCGTCCGGCGCGGTCAGGCGCAGGACGTAGTGCTGCCCGGCGAGGTGCGCTCCCGGGTGAGCGAGGGCGAGGCGGAAGCTCTTGGCGGTCCTGGTCTCCTGCACGATCGCCAAGACCATCGCCGTCTGCCATGCGGCCGGGCGCCGGCGCGTCCACCTCAGTCGCCCTGGTAACGCTGTTCCAGCCAGGGGTCACCGCGGTCGTGATAGCCGTTGACCTCCCAGAACCCCGGTTCGTCGTGGTCCAAGAGCCGCAGGCCCGCCGCCCATTTCGCGCTCTTCCAGAAGTAGAGGTGGGGAACGAGCAGCCGGGCCGGCCCGCCGTGGGCGGCCTCGAGGGGCCGTCCCTCGTACTCCCACACGAGGAAGGCCTTGCCGCCGGTGACGTCGTCGAGGGGCAGGTTGGTCGTGTAGCCCGTGTGGGACCAGGCCACCACGAAGCGGGCCGTCTCCATCGGCTCGGCGGCAGCCAGCAAGGTGTCCACCGACACCCCGGCGAACTGCACGCCGAACTTCGACCAGGTCGTGACGCAGTGGATGGCGCCCTCGTAGGTCGCCTCCGCCAAGGTGTGGATCTCATCCCAGGTCCAGCTGACCGGTCTGTTCACCAGGCCTTCGACGGCGAAGGTCCACGAGGACGTCGACAGCGTGGGCGTCGGCTCGGCCGTGAGCACCGGCCAGTCGGAGCCGACGTCGTACTGGCCCGGCGGCAGGCCCGGGTTCCTCTCGGCGTGGCCCCGGCCCGCAAATCCCCGTGTGAAGCTCACTTTGCCCCCCTGATTCGCGCTCGGTGGGTGGTCGACCCGGTCCGCGAGGCGTCCCCAGATTAGGGCGCCGGCGCCGCGACCGGGCCGAGGTACAACGAGCTCTTGGACCTCTGGATGGTCCCCCCATCGCACGGCGACCTGACCTGCGCGCACCCAACCACAGCCCTCGTAGAGGGCGATCGCCCCCTCGTGGCCGCTCACGACGTCGAGGACCGGCCGGAGCCCCCGGGCATGGGCCTCGAGACCCGCCTCCTCCAACAGGGCGCGCCCGACGCCGCGGCGGCGATGCCGCACGGAAACGAGCAGCCGGGCGACGACGCAGAGGCCGTCCTCACCGAGGCCGGTGGCCGCGGCCGCCAGGGCCATCACCGGAGGCGAGCTGCGCGGATGCAGGGCGACGTGGCCGGCGATCTCGCCGTCGAGCTCGGCCACCCAGGCGCCGAGCGCCCCGGGCGAGAAGAGGAACGCGCCGAGATCGTCGGGGAGGTACATGGGGTACCGGTCCAGCTCGTGCACCGCCCCCGCCATCTCCACGCACGCCGCGCGGTCCGCCTCGAGCCTCTCGCGCACCAGCACCGGGACACACTCCCATACCGGGGTCGGCCCCGCCTCCGGCTCCGAGCCGCTCCTGGCGTCTTAGCATCGCGACCCATGCGCTTGGAGAAGTGGTTGGGCGCGCTCCACGAACGCAACTTCCGGCTCTACTTCCTGGGCCAGCTGACCTCGGCGGTCGGCACCGGCATGACCCCGGTCGCGCTCGCGTTCGCCGTGCTCGCCCTCCCCCACGGCTCGGCTTCTGACGTCGGCGCAGTGCTCGCGGCCGAGACGGTGCCCCTCGTCGTCTTCCTCCTCGTCGGGGGCGTCGCCGGCGACCGCCTGGGACGCCGCCGGGTGATGCTCGGAGCCGACGTGCTGCGGGCCTCGGCGCAGACGGCCCTCGGCTCCTGGATCCTCTTCGGCCACCCACCGTTGTGGGGCTTCTTGGTGCTGTCCGCCCTCGTCGGGACGGGAACGGCCTTCTTCATGCCTGCCTTGACGGGACTCATCCCCCAGATCGTCTCGCCCGAGCGCCTGAGGCAGGCCAACGCGCTCAACGGGCTGAGCTTCTCCATCGGAGGGATCGTCGGGCCGGCCGTGGCGGGCGTGGTCGTGGCGACGGCCAGCCCGGGCTGGGCGATCCTCGCCGACGCGTTCAGCTACGCCATCAGCGTCGCCTCGCTCGCAGCCCTGCGGATGGGCCCGGCCTCGCCGAGCGCACAGGAGTCGTTCCTTGCCCAGCTCCGGAGGGGCTGGAGCGAGTTCTGGGGGCGCACGTGGCTCTGGTCGATCGTCGTGGGGGCGTCGATGTTCAACCTCATGACCATGGCCCCGTACTTCGTCCTCGGCGCCGTCATCGCCAAGCAGTCCCTGGGCGGGGCGACCGCCTGGGGGACGATCCTCGGCGCCCAGGGAGCGGGGGCGGTCCTCGGCGGGATCACGATGCTCCGCCTGCACGTGAAAAGGCCGCTCGTCGTCGGGGCTCTCTCCCTGCTCGTATGGCCCTTCCCGCTGCTCGCGCTCGCTTATGTGGCGCCGGTGCCGGTTATCGCCGCCGGGGCGTTCCTCGGCGGAGCGAGCTTCGCCGTCTTCGACACCCAGTGGCAGACCACGATGCAGCGCGAGGTGCCCCCCGAGGTGCTCTCCCGGGTGAGCGCCTACGACTGGTTCGGATCTCTCGTCTTCCTGCCTCTCGGCTACGCGATCGCCGGGCCGGTCGCCTCGGTCGTGGGCATGCGGGCGGTCTTCGTCGCCGGGAGCGCCTACATGTGCGCCTCGGTGGCTGCCGTCCTTTTCATCCCTTCGGTACGGAACATGCGGGCGGGCACCGGCCCGGCCCGCTAGCGGCTTTACTTGTTGGCGGCCGGCTTGGCCCACAGGCGGCCGCTTTGAAACGGGGTGCTCATGTTCTTCAGGCTTGCGCCACGGCCTTCACCACGGGGGCGCGTGCTAGCGCCCGCGGCCGGTATGGCGACATGGTGAGCCCCGGCCCATCATGAAGAAACGACCCGCGGCTCTCGGTCTCCTCGCCGCCATCGCCCTTTTGCCTGCCTGCAACACCACTGCCACCCGTTCGCACCCTGCCCGATGGCGAGCTCCCCCACCTGCTCAACGTCGCCTCGACCCCCACCGCAGCGGTCCGGGACGGGCGTGCCGGGCCGCTCCCGGTCACGGCCTCCCGCCCCTGCGGCTACCGGGTTCCCCAACCCCGTTACAACCACGTCATCTGGGTCCTCATGGAGAACGAGAGCCTGTCCTCGATCATCGGGATGCCCGGCTCCCCGTACGCGACACAGCTCGCCCGGCGCTGCGGGCTCGCCACCGGCTACAGCGCCATCACGCATCCTTCGCTGCCCAACTATCTCGCCCTCACCGGTGGCACGACCTTCGGGGTGACAGACGACGGAGAGCCCGCGACGCATCCGATCGCCGGCGCCTCGATCTTCTCCGAGCTCGGGGCGCACCATCTCACCTGGCGGTCCTATGCCGAGTCGATGCCGACGCCGTGCGACACGGTCACGAGCGGGCTGTACGCCGCCCGCCACAACCCGGCCGTCTACTACACCGCCATCCGCTCCACTTGCGCCCGTGCCGACGTCCCGATGGGCCCGCTCGAGACCGGAGCCCTCCACCGGGCCCTCTACGGCACGCTCGCCAGCTTCGTCTTCGTCACGCCCAACGTCTGCGACGACGCCCACAGCTGCCCGGTCCGACAAGGCGACCAGTGGCTATCCGAGTTCTTCTCCGTGGTGCTCGCCAGCCCCACCTACCGGCTCGGCCACACGGCCGTGTTCGTCGTCTGGGACGAGGGCAACCTCGACAACGTGGTGCCGGCCATCGTCGTCGCTCCCTCGGTGCCGAACGGCAGGAGATCAGCGGCCGCCTTCAACCACTACTCGCTGTTGAGAACCACAGAGCAGCTGCTCGGGGTGCCCCCCATCGCCAACGCGGCGAAGGCGACCTCGATGGTGACCGCCTTCGGTCTTTGAGGACCACCCGGGCGCGCCCGTCCGCATCGGCCGAAGGTCACTACGGTGTAGCCGTGCGAACGCGGACCAGCTCGCGGCGGCGGACGGCCGGCCCGCGCCCCTCGGCCGGCCGGTGCGCCTCGGGCTGCCGCGCCCTCGGCCGGCCGGCGCGCCTCGGGCTGCCGGCCGCCCTCCTCGCCCTCCTCGCCCTCCTGCTCACCGCCTGCAGCAGCACTCCGGCCGCGCGTGCCCACACGACCACCCAGCCGAAGCCGAAGTCGAAGCCGCACAAGCCGGTTCCCGCGAAGCTCGTGACCTTCCCGGGTCCGTACGGGAGAGAGGCAAGCTGGGTCGTGGCCGAGAACAGGCTGCCGGGGACCGAGGCGTGGAGGATCACCAAGGGCGCCTCCCCGCAGATCTCGGGATTCGCCAACAAGACGTACGCCTCGGAGGGCACCAAGGTCACGTTGTACGTGAGCACGCCGGCACGGAGCTTTCGCGTCGAGGCCTTCCGCATGGGTTATTACCAGGGAAAGGGCGCCCGGCTCGTCTGGGAGTCGAAGTCGCTGGCAGGTCACCTGAAAGCCCCCTGCCAGCTGACGCCGGGCGTCAACATGGTCAGCTGCGACCGGTGGGCGCCGACGCTCGTGGTGAAGATCACCCCGGCGTTCGTCCAGGGCGACTACCTGTTCAAGCTCGTGGGAAGCGGCGGCCAACAGAGCTACATACCGCTCACGGTCTGGGACCCGACCTCGAGTGCCGCCTTCCTCGTGAAGAACGACGTCTACACCTGGCAGGCCTGGAACCCTTACGGGGGCTACGACTTCTACTCCGGGCTCGGGAGCTGCCCGAGCAACGTCTACCCGTTGTGCTCGCGGGCGAGGATCGTCTCGTTCGACCGGCCCTACGGCTACGGCGAGGGAGCCGGGGACTTCCTCGGCAGCGAGTACCCGTTCGTGCGCTTCGTCGAGGAGCACGGACTCGACGTCACCTACGTCACCGACGTCACCGTCGAGCAGCATCCGAAGATCCTCCGGTACCACAGGGTGCTCCTCTCCCTCGGCCACGACGAGTGCTGGTCCCTCGGCGAGCGCCGGGCGGCCGTCGCTGCCGAAGCCGGCGGGATCAACATGATCTTGTTCGGGGCAAGTCCCATCTTGCGCCACGTCCGCCCGCAGGCCTCCCCGTTCGGAGCCGACCGGGAGGAGGTCGACTACCGGGACGGCTCGGCGGACCCGCTGAACGGCAAGGCAAACCCTCTCCAGGTCACGGGCAACACCTGGAGCAGCCCACCGGCCAGCTGGTCGGAGGTCGGCTTCGTCGGGGAGAACTACATCGGCTTCGTCGTCCCCGGCGGGGGGACCTTTCCTTTCGTCGTCGCCGACGGAGCCGCCTGGATCTTCAAGGGAACGGGCCTGCGCACCGGCTCGAGCGTGCCCGGGGTGATCTCCACCGACCTCGACGAGTTCGACTCCGGCGACTACCCGCCCGACCTCGAGATCCTCGGCCACTCGCCGGTCCCCCTGAAAGACGCCGTCAGCGAGGGCGGCTATCTGCAGGGCTACCTCGCCTCGGACATGACCTACTGGACCGACGCGGCCAGCCAAGCCGGTATCTGGGACAGCGGGACCACGAACTGGATCCCGTCGCTCGCCCCGTGCCCGGCGACGGCCTCGTCTTGTCCCGCCACCATGGTGGGCAAGATCACGGGCAATCTCCTCGCCCTTTTCGGGCGGGGCCCGGCCGGCCGCCGCCAGCCCTCCAGGGCCAATTGGCGGTCGATCTACAGGTAAAGCCCCGCGAACAGCCCGTCCTCGTCGGCGGGCGGCCCGTCCCGGCGGCCCTTATGGCGAAGACGGGTCCCTGCGTTGCTCGGCGAAGGCGATCGTGCCCTGGCCGACGTGGGCCCCGATGACCGGACCGAGCCAGTCGACGCTGATGCGCTCTCTTCCCACCGCTGAGGCGAGGAGCCCGACGAACGAGTCGACGTCGGACGCAGCCGCGTGCACGACGGCAAGCCGGTCGATCCCCCCGGCCTCGCCCGTCTTCGAAGCCAGGTACTCGAGCGATCGCGACCGCGTCCGCTGGCGCGACTCGAGCTCCAGGACGCCGTCTCGGACCTCGAGGACCGGCTTTATGTCGAGCAGGCCTCCGAGCAGCGCCTGCGCGGATCCGAGACGACCGCTCTTGCGCAGGTTGTCGAGGGAGGCGAGCGCCCCGTAAAGGCCTATCTTCTCCCGGCTCGACAAAGCCGCTGCCGCGACGGCCCCGAGGTCCCCGCCCGCCTCGGCCGCCGCGACGGCGTCGAGCACGACGATCCCCTCGGCGACTGTGGCGAGGAGCGAGTCGACCACGCGAACCTCGATCCGGTCGGCCACGTTGGCCGCACCGAGAACAGCGGCCTGGAAGGTGGCGGACAGTTTCGAGGAGAGCGTGACGCAGACGACGCCCTCGGCCCCCTCGTCGGCCAGCGCGGGAGAAGGCCTCTGCGAAAGCCCCGGGCGAAGGCGCCGAGGTCTCGGGCAGATCGGATATCTGGCGCAGTTCTGCCAGAACTCCTCCGGCGACCACTTCGAGGTGATCTCGGGCCCGAATTCGCCGAGGCGGACGTCGAGGGGCACGACATGCACCGAACGCTCGTCCAGGACCTCCCTGTCGAGGTCCGCGCCGCTGTCGGTGACCACACGGATCGCCGCCGCTGCCCTGCCGCCGGCCGGTGGAGCGCCGCTTCGGCCGAGAAACGCGAGGCCGATCGGCAATGGGGGCAGCTTCCGACATTCCTCGAGCTCCAATCTGGGTTGCCGACACCATAGGCCGGTGCCGGCTCGCCCGGACAGCCCGGGAGCGGACTAATCCGGCGCGGATGCCCTGACTTGCCGCGGGAGCTCCTCGGCCGCCGGCACCGACGCGGGAGTCGCCTTGTCCTGTCCGGCTGACTTGGCCGGCACCAAGAGGGCGGCGAGGCCGGCCGCGACGGCAACCGCCGAGGCAATCCGGAACGCCAAGCGCGTAGCCGCCGGTCAAGGCGACGAGCGGGCCGGCGCTCCGGGCGAGGTCGTGCGCCCGCGTGGTAGCGACCGTCGCCAGCACGGCGAGCCCGATGGCGCCGCCTATCTGGCGCGAGGTGTTCACCAGCCCGGAAGCCAGGCCCGCCTCGTTCCGGGGGACACCGGCCGTCGCCGCGTAGGCCAGCGGCGTGAAGGAGACACCGAGCCCGAGGGTGACGAGCACGCTCGGCACGAAGAAGCCGGACCAGTAGGACGTGTGCACGCTCAACCCGGAGAAGAGGAGGAGCCCCACTGCCGAGAGCCCGGCACCGACCACGAGCAGGGGCCTCGGTCCGAGGCGCAGCACCAGCCGCGACGAGACCTGGGCCCCGACCATGATCGCGAGTGTCTGGGGTACGAAAGCGACGCCCGTCCGGAGGGGCGAGTAGCCGTGCACGAGCTGCAGGTAGAGCGAGACGAAGAACCACATCGCGAACAGGGCGGCCGTCAACAGGAACATGACGAGGTTGGCGGTCCATATGGATCGCCGTTTGAAAAGGGAGAGCCGCACGAGCGGGGAATTGGCGACGAAGCCCTTCGTGGAGCACGAACCAGGTGAGCAGGCCGAGCCGCGGTCGCCACCGCAGCCAGGGTCTGCCACGAGCCCCAGCCGACGCTCGTCGTGCGAACGACCCCGAACACGAGCGCGGTCAGCCCGGAAGTCACGAGGACGGCCCCGAGCACGTCCAGGGGTTGACGTTGTCCCTCGGCCCGGCTCTCGGGAAGGAAGGCCCGTGCGGCTGCGAAGGTCGCGATCCCGATGGGGATGTTGATGAACAGGATCCAGCGCCACGACAGCTCCTGGGTGAGGATGCCTCCGAGCAGGGCACCGGTGGCGCCGCCGGCGCCGGCGACGGCGCTCCAGACGCCCATGGCCCGGGCGCGGCCCTTCGGCTCGCGGAAGGTGGTCGTGAGAATCGTCAAAGTGGCGGGCGACAGGATCGCCCCTCCGAGGCCCTGCGCGGCGCGGGCGGTGATCAGCATCGCCTGGTCCTGGGCGAAGCCCCCGAGCAGGCTGGCGAGGGTGAACACGCTCAATCCGACGAGGAAGATGCGGCGACGCCCGAAGAGATCGGCCATCCGGCCGCCGAGCAGCAGGAAGCCGGCGAAGGTGAGCGTGTAAGCGTTCAGCACCCACTGCAGATCGGCCTGCGAGAAGCCCAGGCTGTGCTTGATCGACGGCAGCGCCACGTTCACGATGGACACGTCCAGCACCACCATGAACTGCGCGACGCAGGCCAGCGTGAGCACCAGCCAGTCCGGACTCTGGCGCCGCGCGTCCTTCGCCCGCGGTCAGATCTGCTCGTTGGGCCACCCATGTGTATCCCCGGATAGAGCGGAATTCTTCCCCCGCTCCCGCCGATCTCCGGCCGATGTGTCACCGGCAACCCGCCCTTGTCGCGGTCGTGGTCACTACCCTGGACAAATGGTGACAACTGGCTGGCCGAGAAGATGACCTCCAAGCGTGCGCACGACTGGGTGGTCGGCGTGCTCGCCGCCGTCGTCGCGGTGGCAGCTCTCGTGGCCGGCTCCGAATTCGGCAAGTTCCACAATGCGGCGATCCATCTGAAGGTGATCGGCTGGACGAGCGCCGCGGTGGTGCTCGTCGCCGGCATCATCGCCACCCGGGGTCTCGCCAGCGGCCTCGGCCGCCTCGTGACGGCGCGTTCCATCCCGACCGCCGGCGCCGCCGTGCGGCTGCTCGCGACCGGTATCGGCTACGTGGTGGTCCTCTTCGCCGTCTTCGGGGTGCTCGGGGTGGCCATCGACCACCTGCTCGTCGGGGCCGGAGTGGCCGGGGTCGTGCTAGGCATCGCCGCCCAGCAGAGCCTCGGGAACGTCTTTGCCGGCCTCGTGCTCCTCTTTGCCCGGCCTTTCCGGGTCGGCGATCACATCCGCATCCGCTCCGGCGCCCTCGGCGGGGTGTTCGACGTCTACGTGCTCGAGATAAGCCTCACCTACGTCACCGTGCATACAGACGACGGTCAGCTGAAGATCCCGAACTCGGGCATGCTCGCCGCCGGCATCGGCCAGCTCCCCGGCAAGTTCGGAGATCCGGCCCCGGCCACGACCGACACGGGACCGGATCTGCCCACGGCCTAACCCGCGACGGCTTGCGCGAACCTCTCGAAGTTGGCGAGGAAGCGATCGACGTCGGCGTCGTCATGCTGGACCGAGATGAGCCATTGCTCCGTCTTGCCCCACGGGGGAAGGAACACTCCCCCGTTGTGCTGGAACAGCCAGTGGGCGTGGTTGTAGCGGTCGTCGATCTCGAGGAAGTCCCGGTAGTCGTGCACCGGTGTGGTGGAGAAGGTGACACATCCCTTCCCCCGACCGACACGACGTGAGCGGGCAGCCCCGCCTCGGCGAGCATCTTCTCGAGGCTGCGGTTGATCCGCTCGTGGAGGGCCTCGATGCGGTCGTAGGCCTCCGCGGTGGCGATCTTCTCGAGCATGGTGCGGCCCACGGCCACCGAGAGCGGATTGCCGTTGAAGGTCCCGACCATGGCGTAGATGCCTCTCGCCACGTATCCCATGACCTCTTCTGTACCGCCGACGGCGCCGAAGACGAGGCCGCCACCGATCGACTTCGCGAGGCAGACGATGTCGGGTGTGACCCCGAAGAGCTTCGTCGCGCCGCCCGGACCGACGGTGAGGCCGGTCTTCACCTCGTCGAAGGTGAGCAGGGCCCCGTGCTCGTGCAGCACCTCTTTCAGGCCGGCCAAGTAGCCCTCGTCCGGCATGATGATCCCGGCGTTCATCATGATCGGCTCGATGATCATGCCGGCGATCTGGCCCGGGTGCTCCTCCAAGAGGCGCCGGACGCTGTCGACGCTGTTGAACGAGGCGATCTTCGTCAGCGCCATGAGCGACTCGGGGATGCCGGTGCTGGCGGGCGAGCCGACGGGGCGGTCAGCGGGACCGATGTCGTCGGCCTCGGGCGTGACCGAGACCTGCACCGAGCCGTGGTGGCCGTGGTAGCAGCCCTCGACCTTGATGATCAGGTCCCTACCGGTGATCGCCCGCATCAGGTGGACGGCGTCCATCGTCGCTTCCGTGCCGGTGTTCACGAAGCGCCACAAAGGCAGTCCCCAGCGCTTGCCCAGCTCCTCGGCCACGATGATGGCGTCCTCGGTCGGCTGGGCGAAATGGGTCCCCAGCATCACACGGGCGGTGACCGTCTCGACGATGGCGGGATGGGCGTGGCCGGCCAGGCCGGCGCCGTAGCCGCCGTGCATGTCGACGTACTCGGTCCCGTCCACGTCGTAGATCTTCGAGCCAACCCCATGGCTGATCCACACAGACTGGGGCCGGGTGATCTGCCAGCTCGAGGTCACCCCGCCCGCAAGGGCTTTCACGGCACGCCTGCTCAGCTCCAAGGACTTGGGCTGGCGTGCGACGAATATCTGCTCCTGCTCTGCAATGACGGCTTCCAGCCGTTTGTCGACCTCCGCGCTCGTCGCGCCGGTCGCCTTAGGGACTTGGATTGCCATTAGGTATCTCTCCGTTCGCCGGCTCCGGTCTCCACCGGGCGCCGTCTCGTGGCTCGACGGCCCGAATACGACCATTGAGCGTGGAATTCCTGTCAATGACGATCCTAGGCCTCGGCCGCCTCGAAGCGAGGCCGAGAGGCGGGCGTGGAGATAGCGTTCTGGGCATGCCCGCACCAGGTCATGTCACGACTTTCGCCCTCACCGCTGTCGTGATCATCCTGATCCCGGGGCCGAGCGTCATGTTCGTCGTCGGCCGGGCGCTGACCTATGGGCGCAGAGCGGCGATGCTCACCGTCGTCGGCAACACACTGGGCGAATACGTGCAGGTCATCGCCGTGGCCTTCGGGATAGGCGCGGTAGCCGAGCGCTCCGTGGCGGTGCTGACGGGACTGAAGCTCTTCGGCGCCGCCTACCTCGTCTATCTCGGCGCGAAAGCGATCCGGGATCGCCGGTCGCCGTTGACCATGCTGCAATCGGCCGAGACGCCTTCGCGGCGTCGCTTCCTGCTGCAGGGATTCGTGGTGGGGGTTTCCAACCCGAAGACCGTGGTGTTCCTCGTGGCCATCCTCCCGCTCTTCGTCGACCGAGCCGACGGCAGCCTGTCGGGCCAGATTCTCGTGCTGGGGCTCGTGTTCTCGGCGATCGCCCTTGTCTGTGACAACGCCTGGGGCCTCTTCGCCGGAACGGCACGAGACTGGTTCGCGAAGTCGCCCAAGCGCCTCGAGCTCATCGGCGGGATCGGCGGCTTGGCCATCATCGCCGTCGGCGTGCGCCTCGCCCTGACCGGGCGCAAGGACTGAGCCCAAGTCCCCGGACCTGGGCTGCCGGCCGCGCCAGGCGCGGCCGGGCCTTGCGCTTGCTGTCTAGCCTGGTCGCATGTGCCGGAACATCACGACGCTCAGAGGTCTAGAGCCGGAAGCGACCGCCGAGGAGATCGAGGCGGCGGCCCGGCAGTTCGTCCGCAAAGTCAGCGGTGTGCAGTCCACGTCGCCCACGACACAAGCCGCCTTCGAGAAGGCGGTCCGGACCGTGGCGACCGCGACCGCAGAGCTGTTGTCGGAGCTGCCCGCGCGACGTCAGCCCCCGCCGACTCTCCCGCCCTTGCGGCGTCCGCGGGCGACACGGGGCAAGCCTGCTGCAGGGGTCACCTTGCCGTGAGACGCGGGGCCTCTCACACCGGGGGCGTTTGACCAGCGAACACTGCGAGAAGCTGGGCCGCGTCGGCGTTGCCGCCGGTGTGGATCACCGCTACGCGCTTGTGGGCGGCCCAGGAGCGTTCCTCGAGGAGCCCCGCCAGTGCCAGCGATCCCGCCGGCTCGGCGACATTGTGGGTCGTGGCGAACATGACTCTCATCGCCTCGGCGGCGGCGTCCTCGCTCACCGTCAGGATGCGAGCAGCACCCTTGCAGATGACAGAGATGGCGTCTGTGTCCGGCACCCGGCACGCCACTCCGTCGACGAAGGTGGCGGCCGTCTCCGTCGTGACAACGCGGCCGGCCGCGAATGACCGAGCCGTGGCGGGTGCCTGTTCCGGCCACGACTCCAATGATCTCGGTGCGAAGGCCGAGAAGGTCGCGCACTCCGATGAGGCCGCTTATGCCGCTTCCCATCCCGACCGGCACGTACACCGCGTCGAGCTCACCGGCGACGGCGAACAGCTCGTTTGCGTAAGTGGCCACTCCCAGCACGAGATCAGGATGGTAACGAGGGGACGATCTCGAGCCCTCGCTCTGTGCCCAGGACGCCGGCGTATTCGCGTGCGGCCTGGAAGTCGTGGCCGTGCACGATGAGCTCGGCACCGAAGGCCCGCATGGCGGCGTTCTTGTCCGGACTGTTGCCTTCGGGGACGACGATCGTGACCTTCACCCCTGTCGCTCTTCCGGCAAAGGCAAGAGATTGGCCATGATTGCCGCGAGTCGCCGACACGATCCCTTTCCACCTCTGGGCGCTCGGTCCGGAGCCGCTCGGTATACACGAGTCCACCCCGGACCTTGAAGGCTCCGGTCGGCGTGTGGTTCTCGTGCTTCACCCAGATCTCGGCGCCGATCGACTCCGCCAGCATCGGCCAGACATACTGGGCAGTCGGCGGCACGTACCGTCCGACTACGCCGGTCGCCCACCTGAGCTGTTCGCCGGTGAACTGCGACATCTGCGACTCCGCCATCCTCTTACGGATCCGGCCTGAGCACGAGCGCCCTCGGCGACGTCAATCCTTCGAAGAGGGCGCACGACCCCCCGTTGCCTTGCGAGGGAAGCTGGAGGCCGTGCACCGTCCCCCGAGTATGGCTCGAACTGGGAACCTTTGCCAGGGTGCTGTCTCGAGCCCGGCCCAGGCGTACAGGTCTCGACTGCTGAGGATCCATCCGCCCCCGGGGCCCGATGCTCCGAAGAGTCGAGTCGCCCGGCTTGCGCCCCTGGCGCGCCGACGCCAGACTTGCCCGTGCCCATAGCTGAAAGTCGAGTGAGCCCATGAGCAAGGGACGTCACCCCCGCCGGTCCCGTTCGTCCAGCCTGTGCCTGCTGATCGCGGCCACTGCGCTCTGCTTGGCCTTGCCGGCAACCGCCGTCCCGGCTGCTTCAGCAAGCCCCCGGAGCACCCCGGCCGGGCGGCAGCTGGCAGCGCTGCAAGGCGCCGACATCGTGGCGGGCGACGCGTTCGGCGTCTCCGTGGCGATCTCGGGCACGGCGGCGATAGTGGGCGCACCCGGCTACGCGAAAGACGTCGGGCGTGTCTACGTGTTCGCCGAGACCGCGAGCGGTTGGAAGCAATCGGCCGAGCTGCAGGGCGCGAAGACAGTCGGTGGCGACTTCTTCGGCTACTCGGTCGCCGTCTCTGGCACGACCGCCGTCGTCGGTGCGCCGGGCTACTCCAAGAACATCGGCCTCGCCTACGTGTTCACGAGGACAGGGTCCGCCTGGAGGCAGACAGCGGAGCTCAAAGCCTCGGACACGGCCTCGAACGACTTCTTCGGCGACTCCGTGGCCGTCTCGGGCAAGACGGCCGTCGTGGGTGCCGACGGGCGGGCCAAGAGTGCCGGGCGGGCGTACGTGTTCAGCGACGCCGCGGGCAGCTGGAAGCAGGTCGCCGAATTGAAGGGCTCTGACAGCGTCGCCAAGGACGGCTTCGGCTACACGGTCGGCGTCTCGGGCACCACTGCCCTCGCGGGCGCGCCGGACCACGCCAAGAACCAGGGCAGGGCTTACGTGTTCAGCGACGCCTCGGGCAGCTGGAAGCAGATCGCGGAGCTGAAGGGTTCCGACACGGCCGCCAACAACGGTTTCGGAGTCGCAGTCGCCATCTCGGGGACGTCCCTTGTCGCTGGTGCACCCGGCTATGCCAAAGCGGCCGGGCGCGCCGTACGTCTTCGGCGAGTCCGGTTCCGCTTGGAAGCAGGTCGCGGAGCTGAAGGGCTCCGACACGGCAGCCAGCGACGACCTCGGCTACGCAGTGGGCATCTCCGGCACGACGGCGGTGGCCGGCGCGCCCGGATTCGCGAAACAGCAGGGCCGCACTTACCTGTTCTCCAGGGCGGGAACGGTCTGGAAGCAGGCTGCTGAGCTCAAGGGCTCCGACAGCGCCGCGGGGGACTTCTTCGGCTACTCGGTCGCCGTTTCTGCCGACGCCGCCGTGGCGGGGGCCGATGGACACGCCAAGAGTGCCGGGCGCGCCTACGTGTTCGCGCCCTGACAAAGCGAGGCTCGTCGGGACGCGCCGGCGCCGAGGAAGACGTCTGTCCGTCAGGCGATCCCCGTAGCTCCGCGGGACATGCGGACAAAGTGCGGCCTTGCGAGGTCGCGCTCGGGAGGACGACCGGTTCGTTAGCCTGGTTTGCATCACGGTGACCAAGTAGGCAGGAGACATTGGAGGATTCGAGCTACCGCTCCCTGTTCAAGGTAGGCGGATTCACCCAGTTGCTCGCCTCGGCTCTCGCGGCCCGCATCGCGACCCAGATGTTCTCGGTGCTGCTCGTGCTCTTCGTCCTCGAGACCCGCCATTCTGCGTCGCTGTCGGGCCTCGTCGTCGTGTGCAGCCAGGTGCCGGGCATCATCGTGAGCCCGATCGCCGGCGCGTTGTTGGACCGTGGCTCGCGCATCTCCTTGATGGTGCTCGACTATGTGGTCGCCTCGACGTGCATCACCTTGATCGGCGTGCTGTCGCTGTTGCACAGCCTGCCCACCCCGGCGCTCATCACCATCGTGTCGGCGGCATCGCTCACGGCTCCGCTCAGCCGGGTGGGCGGCAAGTCGCTGTGGCCCGTCATCGTGCCGAGGCGGCTTTGGGACCGCTCGAACGCCGCCGACTCCGGAACCTTCGTCACCGCCAACGTGCTCGGTCCAGGAATCGCCGGCATCGCCGTTGCCGTCGTCGGCCCGCGGGCGGCCCTCCTGCTCCCGGCGATCGTCATGGTCGCCGCGGCCGCAGCGCTCATCGGCGTCGTCGTACCCGACACCCGCTCGAACAGAGAAGTCTCGGTGCTCGCCGATGCCCGGGCCGCGATCGGCTACGTGTGGCGCAACCGCGTGCTGCGGATGCTCGCGGGCACGATGACGGTCTTCAACGCCTCCGGAGGGATATTGACGATCGCCATCCCCTTCATCGTGCTGCGCGAGATCCATGGCGGGTCAGCCAAGGTCGGCCTCCTCTTCGCGATCATGGGTGCCTCCGGGTTCCTCGCCGGATTGATCACCGGCCGCTTCGGCACCGAGAACCGCGAGAAGCACCTGCTCGCGATCTCGTGCATGACGACCTCGGGGGCCTACGTCCTCCTCGCGCTCGATCACCACGAGGTCGCCCTCATCGCCCTCGTCGCCGTGATCGGCTTCGCGAACGGGCCCCTCACGGTGGCGATGTTCTCGCTCCGCCAACGCGCCACGGAGCCGTCGTGGTTCGGCCGTGCCTTCGCCGTCTCGATGAACCTCAACTTCGCCGGGAGCCCGGTAGGCGCGGCGATTGCCGGTTCGCTCCTCTCGCGTTCTGTTGTGCTGACCCTGCTCGTCGCGGCCAGCTGTGCCCTCGTCGGAGGCTTCTGGCCGGCGGTGCTGCCTGCCTCGAGCTACGAGCCCACGGCCCAGGTCGCGACGACGGGCTGAGAAGTGGCCCGGGCCTCACGGGAGGCCCGGGCTTCTCACGACAGCCGACGGCGGTTGGGCCGGATCGTCAGCCGGACCTCAACAGGTCGTCGAGTTCATGGGGTTGGGCAGAACCGGGCTCGTCAGAGTCCCTCCGTAGCGGGCAGTGTCGGCCGTGCCGTACTCAGAGTCGAAGTTGAAGTTCTTCACGGTCCGGCCCGGTATGACGTTGCCGAAGTTCCATGCGCAGCCGAAGAACGGGCTGCGGCCGATCGTCCAGAACGGGTAGAAGGCGGGCTGGTTGCCGTCGGTCAGGGGTGGCACCTCGCAGCCTGACCCCGAAAGATGTCGCAATTGTTCTCGGACCCGGCGATGTCGGTCTCGAACTGGATCTTCGGATAACTTCGGCCGTTCGATATCGGCCCGACATAGGAGAAGGTCGTCGGGTGGTTCGGCGATCCGTCGGGCCAGTCCCGGATATAGGGCGTCCCGTCGAAGTCGAGATCGCCGTTCTGGAAGAAGTTGGCCTGACAACCGGCGATCGGCCAGCTGACGACCTGCGGAACGCCGTTCACCTCAATCGTTCGCGCCCCCGCCGGGAAACAGGCCGCGTCGGAGAATTCGCACAGGTAGCCGGAGGCGAAGTTGTTGCTCGGGACACGCCGCGCCCCCCTCGGTGGTGGGGTTCTGGCAGATGCCCGTGCTGGGATCGCAACCACCCTCACCCGTCAAAGACGGTGCCTCCGATCCGCCGACACAGGTCTGGAACATGCTGGGGTCGCTGAAGGTCTGGCCGTCCTGGTAGCCGGTGCTGTAAGGCAGGGAATTCGTCACCGAGCTGCACGCCTCGAAGTGCCCGATCTCCTGTTCCATCAGCACGCCGCCCTCGAGCGCGGCCCACGGCACCTGGTTCTGCTGAGCGGCCGTGTTGTACTCGGCATGGAAGTTGAAGGGAGTGCCGGCACAGGTCTTGTAGTTGGTGTTCATGAAGCCGTTCCGGCCGCTCGCCACCATGTAGCCGCTCTGGTGGGTCGTCAAGTCCGTCACCTCGGTCAACAACCCCTGACTCGTGTCCTTGATGGTGCGGCGAGCGTGTCACCGGGGTTCATGAGCAGCGTCTGCGAATTGGGGGTGAAGGTGCTCAGGTCGGTCAGCTGCGGGCTGGGCGGCCCGGCAGGGATGCCGTTGCGCTGCAGGTAGGCGAAGTTGACCGGCTCGGTACAGGCGGGGTTGAGGTCGACGAAGTTGAATTCCGCCTCGAGGCTGTCGATCGTGACCGCCGCGCACCAATGCGTCGGGTCGCAGCTTTGCGAGTCGACGAACGGTGTGAACCCGGGCGGGTAGAACTGCAGCTCCATGAACGCCGAGCCGGCCGTGTTCGGGTCACTTATCGCCCCGCCGTTGGCGTCGCTGTCCGGCGTGCAGGGGTTCTCCGGGTAGGAATTTGGGGTCGCAGATGGGCAGGCCGAACCATGGAGCGGGGCTCAGCTCGGCGTAGTCGCTAACCGCCTTGCCGTTGGACGGCACCGTCGGGGCGGCGACCGGGTCTGTGGAGAGCTGCATGACGTAGGTCATGTTGTTCCCGCTGCCGGGAGCGTTCGAGATGAACTTCACCGACGGCTCGTCGTGGCCGACGTAGCTGCCGTTGTCGCTGAAGCGCCAGGCCGAACCGTCCCAGTATCCGAGGGGATCGGTGCACCCCCCGCCGAGATCCTGCTTCACGTCGCGGTACTTGGTGCTGTGACCGTTGCAGTCCATCATGCCCACCGGGTTCGGCATGACCGACACCGACGCTTGCTGGCGCGCCCACACCGGCCGAGGCTGCAGAAGCCGCCACCGTACCGGCAGTCGCCACGAGCGCGGCGGTTGCAAGGCCAAGCGAAGCGGAGATCGTGACCCACCGTCTGTGCATAGCTGTCCCTCCCCTCGGTCCCGGGGAACAGCTGCGCCGTTGCGTGGGGGGGTCCGCGAGCCCGCGCCGTGACTGCGATGTCACGAGTTACCCAGGGATGGCCTGTCAGTCAACCAGTTCTTAAGCGAGAAGCCACGGTTTGTCAACAGGGCCCGAGCAACGCGCTTCGCGGCGACGATCCTGGCGGCGCTCCGCCACCGGCGACGTCCGCCGCCACCGGCCGGGCGAAAGCACCGGGAAAGACTGCCTGCGGGCCGTGCGGTGTGACAGCATTCACCCCGTGTTACGAACTCGCGTCCTTGCCCTGATCGCCGTGGTCGTCATTTGCGGTGGACTGTGCCTTTCCACCTCCGCCGCCGCCGGCCCTGCCCACCCGGCAAGCGGGACGAAATGGGCGGCAAGCACGCCCAGCGTGGCCGGAGCACCCCTCACGTCGCTCGCCGGCGTCACATGCGTATCAAGCAGCGACTGCTGGGCCGTCGGGGACCGGTTCAGGTCATCTTCCGCCAAGACCGGCCCTGCCCTGATCGAGCACTACACAGGTCACGCCTGGACCCCGATGTCCGCCGCGCCGGCCCAGTCGGGCACACTCGACGAGCTCTCCGGAGTCAGCTGCCTGTCGTCTGCGGACTGCTGGGCCGTCGGGATGCGGAGCGGCTCGCGCCCGGGCAACCTCGTGGAGCACTACGGAAACGGGACCCGCTGGACGATGGTCGGCACCCCCGGCCCGGAGGGCGAGCTGTCCGCCGTGACCTGTGAGCCTTCGGTCGGCCAGTGCTGGACGGTCGGGTCATCGAGCGACTTCCGGAGGGCGATCACCTTCCGGCTCGCAGGTGGTCGCTGGAGCTATGTGAGCTCGGCCCCGCTTCAGGCATCGTTCGTGCAGGTGGGCGGAGTGGCCTGCGCCACCGCCGACGACTGCCTCCTCGTCGGATTCGTGACACCGAAGCACGGTTCGAGCCAGGCGCTCGCCGAGCGCTGGAACGGCCGCAATTGGTCGCGCGTCGCCGTCGCCGGCCAGCTGGCCGGCGGGGGATCTCTGGCGGGCGTCGACTGTCGTCCGGGGACGAGCCCGACCATGTGCTGGGCCGTGGGCCAGACCGTGGGCAAGGGCTCCGGGCTCGTTCCGATCCACCCGCTCGTCGAGCGCTGGAACGGGCGCTCCTTCGCTCTCGTCAACAGCCCTCTCGGAGGACCGGGCAACTACCCCGAGCTCAAGTCGGTCTCCTGTGGCGCCCCCAAGGCGTGCCAGGCCGTCGGCTCACGCGGTTCGGGAGAGGACGAGGCCTCGGTGCTCACACAGGGCTGGAACGGCTCGGCCTGGTCGAGGGAGTCAAGCCGCAGCCCGATGTACGGATTCCAAACTCTTGCGGGTGTCTCCTGCCCGACAGCTCAAGACTGCTGGGCCGTTGGCGAAGGACAGAACCGCAGTTTCTCGGGCGTGCGGCTCATCATCGAGCACTTCACGGCAGGCCGGTAGCGTCCGGGCCTTACCGTCCCGACCTGCACCGGTGAGCAGGTCCCCCGCTCCTGCAGCGGTGGGCAGCCCGGCACAGCCGTCGCGAATTCACTGTGGAGTCATACAGATTTCACCCTCGGGGACCTTCCCATGATCACCCGGCCCTGACAACGTTGCTCTGGTGGCGACCCAGACATTTGCTGTAGGGTCTCGGCCCTACCGGCCGGTCTGGCGGCCGGTTACGTGAGGGGATCGTGAGATGCGAGGACTGGGATACGATCCGCGAGCGCGCGGACGACACCTTCGTACCTGGAAGATCGGTACCAAGTACGTCCGCCGGAGGGCTGCCTCGGCTCTCGTGCTCGCCGCATTGGCGTTGTCCCTGACCGCTGCGGGCGCCGGAGCATCACTCAACTCGAACAGTGTCATCGTCGGCAACAGCAGCCCCTCCGGCATCATCACTGCGGGCGACTCGAAGGCGGTCTGCATCACCGACGGGCCGAGCACCAACAACTTCTCGCAGCTTGCCTACACGACCCTCAACGGGATCACGTACAACTGCCTGGAGACGTTCTCCGACGCCATGCCGACATGGTCCGACTGGGTGAACCCGTGGGTGGCTAGCCCAAATGGCCCCTTCGTACCGTGGGTAGCGGCCGACCCGACACATCACCAGTTGATCGACACCCAGAACCTGATCCCCGACAGCGAAGCATCCAACCCGAACTGGACCGCGGAGTGCGCCGCGGGCGACTACAACTCCTACGCCACCCAGTTCGCGACCAACATGATCGCCGCCGGTCTCGGCTCTTCTGTGATCCGCCTCGCCCACGAGATGAACGGCAACTGGTACAACGACAGCCTCGGGTCGACGCAGGCCCAGTGGACGCAGTGGGACGAGTGCTGGGACCAGGAGGTCTCGGCAATGCGCGCCGTAACCGGGGCACACTTCCTCTTCGACTGGAATGTGAACGCCAACGTCAGGGACATCCCGCTGGCGGACATCTACCCGGGCAACGCCTTCGTCGACATCATCGGCGTCGACTTCTACGACCAGACGGGGCTTTCCATCCCGGCGGTCGGGCAGCCCGGTCGCTTCCAGGCATTGGCAGCTGAGCCCGACGGCCTGAATGACGTGGCGGCCTTCGCCACCGCCATGGGCAAACCCCTGTCGATTCCCGAATGGGGCACCGTGATCAGCCAGGGCGATGATCCCGCCTACGTGACCGCCATGGCGCAGTTCGCGGCGAACAACGACGTCGCTTACCAAAGCTGGTTCAACGGTCCGGACGGGATCTATCCGCTGGACCCGAATCAGGACCCGCTGTCAGTCAACGCCTATGTCGCGGCCTTCGGCAGCCCGCCGCCGCCGACGACGACGGTGCCTCCGACAAGCACGACGACAGACCTGCCTCCGACGAGCACGACGACGACGACCTTGCCGCCGACGAGCACGACGACGACGACCGTCCGCCGACGACCACGACGACGACGACGACGGTGCCTCCGACAAGCACGACGACCGACGACGACGACCGTACCGCCGACAAGCACGACGACGACGATGCCGCCGACGACCACGACGACGACGACCGTGCCTCCGACAAGCACGACGACCACACCGCCGACGACCACACCGCCGACGACGACCACACCGCCGACGCAGCGCCGGCTCAGGCGATTGCCTTGTCCACAATCAACAACTGCCTCGTGCCAAGTGGACCTTCACCATCAGCGTTTGCGGCAACAAGTTCGTGAACCAGTCCGGGCAGACCGTTGTGCTCCGCGGAGCCAATACGGAGGGCACGCAATACGACTGCACCAATGGCGGGGCGGGCTTCTACGCCGACCCGACGATCTCGGCGGGCGATTACGCAACCGAGATCAGGGCGATGAAAGCGTGGGGCATCAACGTCGTTCGAGTGAACCTGAACGCGGACTGCTGGCTCGGCCTCAACGGCGTGCCTCCGGCCACGTCCGCGACCGGTTACCCGATTCCCTCCGGCGACAGCTTCGACACGGCAGTCAACTCCTACATGGCCGAGATGGGCAACTATGTCGACGCTCTCAACGCCGCCGGCATCTACGCCGAGCTGGACCTGGAGCTGAGCACGCCGTTGAGCTTGACGAGCAACGGTGCAGCTTCTCCAAACCCCCTTTACGACAACACCACCCAGCAGTTCTGGCAGTCCGTAGCCAGCTATTTCCGAAACAATCCAGCCGTGATCCTCGGTGGGTTCAGTCAGCCTTTCCCACCTCAAGCAAATGGCTCCCCGCCGCCCCCCGGCTGGTCGTGCATCCTCGGTGGGTGCCTCGTGCCCAGCTATCCCAACGACGGAGTCGTCACGTCATCGGCTTACCCTAACCAGGGCGTTGCGCAGCTCATCTCGGACATCCGCCAGTACAACACGACGGCACCTCTGGTCGTGCAGGGGCCCGCGACATCCGGCGACATGAACCAGTGGCTCGCGTACTACTACCCGGGTGGAGCCTCGCTCGACCCGAGCAACGAGCTTGCCTCCGGCTTCAGCGTGTACTTCCCGTTCGGGAACTCGCCGTGCTCGTTCACCAAGGACGTCGCCACGGCCTGCCCGGCTCCCGACACGAGCGCCATGGTGCAGGTTGCCTCGCTGACGCCGGTTCTCGCCGACCAAGTGGGCGACTTCGGCTGTTCCAACTCCGACATGTTCCCCTTCCTGCAGTCCGTCGACGCCCAGAACTCGACTCGACGGCGTCGACATCGGGTACCTCGGATGGGCCTGGACGACTTACAACTGCGATCCGAACCTCATCACGGACTGGACCACGGGAGCACCTTCGACCATGGGCGAAGCCGAGTACTGCGAGCTCCTCGACATCGGAGTGGCGCCGCGCACGAATGGCTCTGTTCTCTCCTGAGAAATTACTGCACCGGAACGGCTCCGGACGCTGAGCCGAAGTGACCTGAGGATCGAGCTCTCCTCCCCAGGGGCACGCCGGCTTCGTTCGCCATGCGGAGGTGGCGCGGGGTCGCCCGCTGACGCCCAGGGGCACGACCCAAGTTCGGGTCGTGCCCCTGCAGGCCACGTTGAGGCTTCGTCAAGGCCCTCAGGTTCCGTCCACCGGATGTGTGCTCGGCGCCAGGCCGGGGTCGGGTGGCATGACCCGTCCCGAGGTGGCGTGGGGGTCGCCCGCAACGGCCCGGGGGCGGCCAGGTTCGGGTCGTGCCCCTTCAGGCCGCGTTAAGGCTTCGTCAAGGCCCTCAAGTTTCGCCCGGGTCCGGATGCGTGCTCGGCGCCAGACCGGGGTCGGGAGGCATGCCCTCGCCGAGGCCGGCCCCGACGAGGGCCTCCTCCAGAAGACGTGCGTCTTCGGGGCTGATGCCTTCGGGGAACGCCTCCTCGTCGTGGATCGCAAGATCGCCGACTTCCAGGATCTCGTCGCTGTAACGGGTCCCGTGCAGCACGAGGCCGATGAGTTTCATCAAGATGTAAGTCACCAGCGCCGACCAGAAGATGACCCACACGGCAGCCCTGAACTGTTCCCAGAGCTGGTGGGCTGAACCGGTGTACATGAGTCCGGCGACGGAGAAGGGCACGCAGTGCAGAGTCGTTCCGGCATAAGTCGCCTGGGGCGTGTTGACGACCTGTCCGGCGGCATTCAGCGTGCCGCAGCCCGTCTGGAGCATGTTCGGGTCGCCGAAGATGCCGAGGAGCAGACCGCCGGTGAGCCCGGCGATGCCGTGCGTGTAGACGACCCCGAGGGCGTCGTCCACCTTGGAGAACGGCCTCACCTTGGAGAGGTAGTTCCAGGCCACCCACACGAGCGTCGTCGCGATGAGGCCGACGTAGATGGCACCTCGACCGTTTACCCAGCCCGCACAGGGCGTGATGGCGACAAGACCGCAGATCATGCCGTTCACACCGCCCAGGAACGTGGGTTTCTTTGCCTTCGAGCCGACGGCGTCGAGAACCATCCACACGAGGACGCCGACCGCCGTCGCAAGGTTCGTGTTTATGACGGCCGCGGCCATGCTCGCGCCGGCGTAGTACGGGTCTCCGCCGTTGAAGCCGTTCCACCCGAGCCACAGAATGCCGGCACCGACGGCCGCCATGACGAGGTTGTTCGGTATGGCATGTGTTCGATCCCGCAGCAGTCGTGGGCCCAAGACCCAGGCCGCCACGAAGCCCGACACACCGGCCGACAGGTGGATGACATATCCGCCCGAGAAGTCGAGAGCGCCCTCTTGGGCCAGGTATCCGCCGCCCCACAGCAAGAAGGCGTCCACGCCGTAGACGAAGGTCGACCAGAGCGGCACGAGTAGGCACCACGCACTGAACTTGATCCGGCCCAGCACGCTGCCGAGGAACAGAAGCGGCGTGATGGCGGCGAAGACGAACTGGAAGTACGCAAGGGACGAGGTGGGGAAATGGAACGGCACGGCGGTGTTGGCCGCCGATACCGCCTGGCCCTGTTCACCGACGCTGCTCGTGATGCCACCCGGTTTACCGACGAAGTTCTCGAAGAAGTGCTTTATCCACCCCACTCCCGACAACTGGGTCTGTATGCCGTTGCGGACTCCTCCTCCAATCGAGGTGGCGCCGAAGCCCATCTTGTAGGACCAGAGGACCCAGGCGACGAGCACCAGCGAGAACCCGGCGAACATCATGGCAAGCACGTTCACCGCCCACTTCTTCTGCACGGTCGACGCGTAGAGGACCGCCAGCGCGGGCAGGCTCATGAGGCCGACGAGAGTGGCGGCAGTGATCTGCCAGGTGTTGTCGGCCGGGTTCAGCCAGCTTGGATAGGGAACGGGGACTGTCGCTAACAACTCGTGCACGGCTCGAGCGCTCCTCTCCTAGGCAATGCGTTCCTCCGACCCCCCCGACCGACCCGGAACGTGCCTAGGCACTGGGTGCGGCGATATAGAGGCAGGCGGCACGCCCTGTCGCAGACAAGGATGCAGACAAGGGGTTTCCGCACTGTCACGCCCCCGTTAACGCTGTATGAACTGGATCCCCGTTGGGCACTAAGCCCCGCGCCGGGGCCTTCGCGCGTCGGCCGGCGAGCACTCCCCTGTCGTTCCGGGCGGCATCGGCACGGCTACGATCTGCCGATTGCCGCCGGATGCAGCGACGTCACGAACGAGGGTGAGCCGATGAGCCGGCAGACTTCGCGCGGCCTCGTCGTCGCCCTCTGCCACACGGGGCCGACGCGGTGAGGACCGAGAGCTCCGCCGCGCCGATGAAGCCCGTGTCGACCCTCCGGGGTGCCTCCGTGGACATCGACGTGCGACGCGCCGGGCGTGCGATCGGCGGCCTCTGTCTCGCCGCTCTGGCCGCCACCGCCGTCCTGTTGTTCGTCGCCGGGCTCCAGAAGAACGCTCAGATCACGAGGCTTCATCAGCAAGGTGTCGCCATGGACGTCAAGGTGTCGGTATGCATGGGCCTCCTCGGGGGCAGTGGCACCAACTCGGCCGGTTACCGGTGCAAGGCGACGTTCATGCTCGACGGCCGTCGTTACGAAGACGCCATTCCCGGCTATGGCCTCTACGCGCCGGGCGCGACCCTGCGGGCCATCGTGGTCCCCGGTGATCCCTCGCTTTTGTCCACGCCTCGAGCCCTGGCAGGAGAGCGCTCCTCCTGGAGGGTGTTCCTCGTCCCGGCAACCCTGCTCGTCATCGTGGCGCTCCTGGTCGCAGCCATGGCTGTCAAACGGGGGACGCGCCGGAGGGCATCAGCCCGGACGCAGTTGGCAGGCGCCGCCTAGCGGCGGACTGCACCCGGGTCTTCCAAGGAGGGCTCGACCCCGAACCGGGCCGCGCCGGTCAGCCCGCCTGCTGCTTGCTCGCAGGCTTCGCCGCTGGAGGCCGGCGCGAAGCGGCTGTGGGCGGCGTGTAGCGCCCGCTGGGCTTGGGCGGACGCCGAGCCGCGGCGGTGCCGGCAGCTCGACCACGTCTCTCCCCGACGCCGTGGCGGCCTCCCGCAGATCCCGCTGCAACCGGTAGGCGCGCACCAGCAACCAGGCGCTGACCATGATGTAGGGCACGCCAAAGCCCCAGTAATGCAGGTTGAAGATCGCTAGCCCGTAGAGGGCGGTGACGATGCCGAGGTAGAGGCGCTTGCGCCACATGGCGGTGGCGAGCATCAACAGGGAAAGGACGATGAGCACGATCTCAAGGTCGTGATAGAGCGACAGGCTCACGTGCAGGGTGTTGACGTGGCCGTTCTTCAACCGGGCCGGCGGATCGTTCACGATGAGAGAGCCGATGACGAGGATCCCGATCGCCGCGGCGATCGGGGCAGCCAGGAGCCCGATGAGGCGCTCTTTGTCATTGGCGCGGCTGACGGCCGCTTCCAGCTCCTCGACCGACCGGGGGGCCTCGGAGGATCCGGCACCGGAGCCGGGCTCCACCGGCTTCAGGACCGCGTTGCGCAGCCGATCGCGTAGCGGCGAGCGCGACGAGGAAGGGTCGTCACCATCTTGGGCTTGCGGATCGAGATCGCCGCGCATCGGGGGAACGATAGCGGCCCCGGTCGAGGCGCGTGGCTCCACGGGTCGGCGCGGCCTCGGGCGGTCCGGGCGCAGCCGCCGAGGTCGTGACCGACAACGACCAGTCAGTAGCTGGGACAAGTGGTCGTGGTCGCGCCGCCCGCGGATGCTGGCGTAGTCGTCGTCGGCGTGCAGGCGTGCTCGGGGTGGCGCACGAGGCTCGCCGTGGTGAATAGTCGCCATAGGTAGACACCCCGATGGCCACGAGCCGAGCGGTCCACGAGGACAGAGACCGCCGGCCGACGGCGCGTCGCCTTGAGGAGCCGGTTGAGAATCGCTCGCAGACAACGACCTGCCTGGATGGGCCTCGCCCTCTTGGTGGCCGGCGCCTTTTTCATGGAGAACCTCGACGGGACGATCATCGCCACGGCCGCGCCCCGCATGGCGCGCACCTTCGCGATACCGTCCGTCGAGCTCAACGTCGTCATCACGGCCTACCTGCTCGCCCTCGGAGTCTTCATCCCCGTGAGCGGGTGGTTGGCCGACCGGTTCGGCGCCCGAGTCGTCTTCTCGGCCGCCGTCACCGTGTTCACGGTGGCGTCCGGTCTTTGCGCGCTCAGCGGCGGTCTCGGCGAGCTCACCGCCGCCCGGGTGCTGCAGGGGATCGGCGGGGCGATGATGGTGCCCGTCGGGCGTCTCGTGGTGCTGCGCGCCGCCGGCAGGGCCGACCTCATCCGCGTGGTCGCATATCTCACCTGGCCGGCCCTCGTGGCGCCGGTCCTCGCCCCGGTGCTCGGCGGGGCGCTCGTGACCTATGCGTCCTGGCGCTGGATCTTCGTCCTCAACCTGCCGCTCGGCGTGATCGCCCTTCTCATCGTGTTGCGCATCGTGCCCGATCTTCGCCCAGAACGGCCGGGGCGCCTGGACTGGCGGGGATTCGCCCTCACGGGTGCCGGCCTCGGTGCCTTCGTCTACGGGCTCGAGCTCGTCACCTACGACAGGATCTCCTGGGTCGTCGTCGGTCTTGCCTGCGGCGCAGGGATCCTGCTGCTCTTGTGGGCCCTAGCGCATCTTCGGGCGAGTACCCGACCCCTGCTCGACCTCGGCGTGCTCAGGCTCGCGACGTTTCGGGCCGCGAACCTCGGCGGGTCCTTGTACCGGTTGGGGATCAGCGCGGCCCCCTTCCTCCTCCCCCTCATGTTCCAGGACGGTTTCGGCTGGAGTCCTTTCAAGGCGGGGATGCTCGTCCTCGCGGTGTTCGCAGGCAACATCGCCGTCAAGCCGCTCACCACCCCGATGCTGCACCGCTTCGGCTTCCGGACGGTCCTGGTGACCTCAGCCACCGCGGGCGGCCTCACCCTGGCTCTCTGCGCCGGTGTCACGGCCGGCACGCCGCTCGTGCTGATCGTCCTCGTCCTCGTCGCGAGCGGGGTCTTCCGCTCGATCGGCTTCACCGCCTACAACACGATCGTGTTCGCCGACGTGACGCCGCAGGAGACGAGCAACGCCAACACGCTCTTCAGCACGATCCAGCAGCTCACCATGGGACTGGGCGTGGCCGTGGGCGCTCTGGCCCTTCGGGCCGGCGCTCCGCTCGACCATCTCGTCGGCAGCTCGAGCAACGGGGCCAGACCGTTCGCGGCGGCGTTTTTGCTGATCGCTGTTCTCGTGCTGCTCGCCGCCGGTGAGGCTGCGCTGCTTCCTGCCCAGGCCGGCTCGGCGGTCACGAACACGCAGCCACCTGCCGGCTCCGCCAGCTCTCCTCAGCCGCCAGGAAGGACCTGAGCCGGCTGCAAACCTTGCGGGGCGGCACTCCCCCACCGGTGAACCGGGCCGGGGCGGCGCCGGCGGGCCCGTCAGGCGACGACGGTGCCGTACATCTCGCGGAGGGGATCCTTGATGATCTCGAGCCGCTCGCCGTCGGGTCCTCGGAAGTAGAGCGACGACCCGCTCATGTGATGCGAGTCGACGCCCGCAGCCTCGAGTTTCACCCGGAGGTGCTCCCAGCGCTCGGGCTCGACCGAGATGGCGAGATGGTGCAGACCCCCGAGCACCTCTGCATAATCGCCGAGGTCGAGGCCGGGAAAGTCGAAGAAGGCGAGCAGGTTGCCATTGCCTATGTCGAAGAAGAAGTGCGTAGAGCCTTGGTAGTCGCGATTCTCGAACAGCTCCGTCAGCGGGAACTCGAGCAGGTCCTGATAGAACGCGATCGTGCGCTCGACGTCCCTCGACAGCAGGGCGACATGGTGCACGCCGCGTGCCGACGAAGCCGGCCGCTCGGCCGCCGGCGCGAGATGACGTTCCTTGAGCGCTGCCCACTCCGCGGAGCGGTCGACTTGGGAACCGTGCCTGGCCATCGTTGGCCTTTCCGTAGGGTCGGTGGAGATCCTGGATCTTAGGCCCCGGCGAACAAGAACCTGCGCGAAGGCGGGTGACCAACCTTTGGTGGACCCTGACACCGGTCAATGCGGCGGATCGATGCCCGACAGTCCGGGCACGACACGATACGGCGGCACGGATACCGATAACCCACTCGTGTCGTCCACGCCCCGCCTCGTAATTGCTGCAGGTTGACGACGAATCCTTAAGTTTTGGCGCTAAGTGCCGATACAGGTAGCGGAGCCCATTTAGGGCTGCTGTGGTTGTCCGAAGTGTGGAGTACTGATGGGCGCACGCCCAGGCAGAGCGTCGGGCGTCCGGACGGCTTCGGGCGTGGTAGCAGTTTCCAACAGCCATCACACCTGGATCACCGCGGCCGCTCTGCTCGTCGTCGCCAGCGTCGTGGCCTCCGCGCTCGGGGCAGGTGTCGTGGCGCGCGACAACGGCGCACGCGCCCGCCAGGCTTTCTTGTCCTCCTCGGCTGAGCTCGCCTCCACGCTCGAGCTGGCGATCCTGCACGAACAGGACCTCAACGTGAGTGCGACCGGATTCATCTCCGGAAGGCCCGCCGCGTCCAACAGGCAATTCGGTCAATGGGCAACCTCGGTCAGTGCGCTTACCCGTTACCCGGAGCTGATCGGGTTCGGGCAGGTGCTCAAGGTCCCGGCAGCGGGGCTGCGCGCCTTCGCCGCCCGAGCCATCCTCGATCCCGTGGGGCCGTTGGCCGCCAACGGATCCTTCCAGGTCGTTCCACCGGGCCCGGCGCGCTACTACTGCCTGCTCGCCGTCGCACTCTGGAGGAACAAGAACAGCTCCCTGCCCGCCGGAGTCGACTTCTGTGCCCCGGGCCCTTCGGCGACGTCCGCGACGGGCTCTGAGGATTCCGGGCTCGGGGCGTATCTGCCCTACCAGATCGGAAAGCTCACCTTCTTGACGATCATGACGCCCGTCTACCGGGGTGGTGGGGTTCCCGCCACGGTAGCCATGCGGCACGCCACGTTCCTCGGCTGGGTCGGCACGGCCGTCGTCCCGCAGACCCTGCTGAACCGCGCGCTGACAAGGGCACCCCGGAATGACCGTGGTACTGCGATACGGGGCCGTGGCGTCCGGTGTCGCGTTCCGAAGCGGCCGGCCGCCGAGCCACGCCCAGTCCGCGACCATCGATCTCCACAACGGCTGGACGGTTACGACCTTCGGCCCCTCCGATGCCGTGGGCATTCTCGGCAATGCGGAGGCCCTCGCGCTCTTGATCGCCGGTATCGCGTTGGGTCTACTTCTCGGGCTGCTGCTGGTCGTATTGGGCACCGGTCGGGCGCGGGCGCTTCGCGTAGTCGCCGACCAGACCGGCGAGCTGCGCCATCAGGCACTGCACGACGGGTTGACAGGGCTCCCGAACAGGGCCTTGATCATGGACCGCATCGAGCAACTGCTGGCGCGTGGCCGGCGCAACGGGACCATAGGCGCCGCGCTGTATATCGACCTCGATGAGTTCAAGAACGTCAACGACAGCCTCGGCCACCAGGTCGGGGACCGGCTGCTGGTGGCGGTCGCAACCCGCCTGCAGGCCATGCTGCGCGACGTCGACACGATCGGCCGGATGGGGGGCGACGAGTTCGTCGTGCTCGTCGACGAAGCCTCGCTCAACGCCGCCCCTGAACTTGTCGCCGACCGGCTCTTGGGCGTCATGCGTCAACCCTTCGAGATCGAAGGAACGACGGCGCCCCTCATGATCAACGCCAGCATCGGCATCGCCGTCGGTGACCGAAACAGCCCGGGAGATCTGCTCCGCGACGCTGACGTGGCGCTTTACCAGGCAAAGGCCGCCGGCAAGAACTGCTTCGAGGTCTTCGACTCGAGTATGCGCTCGGGCAACCAAGACCGCCTCGAGCTCGAGTTCGATCTTCGCTCCGCCCTGAACCGCGGGCAGTTTTGCCTCGTCTACCAACCGATCTACAGGCTCGACGACCTGACGGTCGTCGGGGTCGAGGCCCTGCTGCGCTGGCAGCACCCGCTCCGCGGACCGATCCAGCCGGACGAGTTCGTCCCGATCCTGGAACAGACGGGTCAGATCCGCGAGGTGGGCCGCTGGGTGCTGATCGAGGCCTGCAGGCAGATGGCGGCGTGGCATGCCAGGGGCAACGAACTGGCGGTCTCGGTCAACGTCTCCGGCCGGCAGCTTGACGACGACTCCATCGTCGGACTGATCTCCGGTGCCCTCGAGGCGAGCGGACTGCCTGGCTCGGCGTTGATCATCGAGATCACCGAGACGGCCCTGATGCGACATGCCGAATCGACCGCGCGACGCCTGCGAGCGATGAAGGCGCTCGGCGTGCGCATCGCCGTCGACGACTTCGGCACGGGCTACTCGTCCCTCGCCTACCTTCAGCAATTCCCCGTGGACTGTCTCAAGATCGATCGCGTCTTCACAAGTGCCATCACGACCTCGCCCGAGTCCAAGGCGCTCATCAGCACTCTCGTTCAGCTCGGCAAGGACCTAGGCCTCACGACGCTCGCCGAGGGCGTCGAAACCGTGAGCCAAAGGGACCACCTGCAGCACGAACACGTCAATGAAGCCCAGGGCTTCCTCTTCGCCCGACCGCTCGACCCAGCAGCGCTCGAGGCGCAGATCCTCGCACCCGCGAGGGCGAGGGGACTTGCCGGCGCCGGGCCCGTTGACGCGGAGTACGAGAACGCTGGCGGAGGCGGTGCGACGTGAACGCTGCCCCGGGACAAGACCGAGCAGTTGCTCGACCACAACGAAAGGACCGAGAAATGAAGCTCTCTGCTCACTTGCCAGGATCCAGACGGGCGCGCCGCCTCGCCGCGTGCACCGGGGCCCTCGCGGTCCTGCTGTCGACAGGGTTGGCCGTCACGCTCGTGACCGAGGCCGCGGCGACGGCCACGGCCGTACCGCTCGGCACAGCCGGCAGCTTCGCGGCTCTCGCCGGCGCGGGCATCACCAACACCGGCCCGACAACACTCAACGGCGACGTCGGGACCTACCCGACCCTGACGATCACCGGAGCCGGCACGATGACCGTGAACGGCACGGACCATCACGGCGACAACGTGACCCAGACCGCAAAGACGGACCTGGTCACGGCTTATAACGCCGCGGCCGGCGAAGGGCCGACGTCACCGGTAGCAGCAGACCTCGGCGGGATGACACTCAGTCCCGGGGTCTACAACTCGGCCTCGTCGCTGAAGCTCACGGGGACGCTCACCCTCAACGGAGGCGGCAACGAGAACTCCGTCTTCGTCTTCCAGGCCGGCTCAGCCCTCACGACCGAATCGGCCAGCAACGTCAACCTCGTGAATGGGGCCCAGTCCTGCCACGTCTTCTGGCAGATCGGCAGCTCCGCCACCCTCGGGACGAGCTCGGTGTTCCGCGGCACGATCGTCGCCCTGACATCGATCACAGTCACCACCGGCGTCTCGGTCACCGGCCGCGTGCTTGCACGCAACGGCGCCGTGACCCTTGACAGCGACACCATCACGGCGCCCGCCTGCGCGACGGCGCCGACAACGACAACGGCTGCGCCGGTCACCACAACCACCACCACGCCGAAGAAGACGACCACGACCACGACAGCACCTGAGAGGACGACCACTACGACGGCGCCGGCGAGATCGACCACAACCACGACGACGCCGAAGAAGACGACGACGACTACGACGGCGCCGGCAAGGTCGACCACCTCTACGACGACGCCTACGAGGACGACGACGACTACGACGACACCCAGAGTGACGACGACAACTACAGCGCCGCTCAAGGGGACGACCACGACCACGACAGCGCCTGGGAGGCAGGCGACCACGACCACGACCTCGCCTACCCGTCACCCGACCACGACGACAACTCTCCCGCCCCGGACGACGACGCCACCTGGGAACGCGAAGCCGCCGACGTCCAAGCCCCCCGGCTTCACCGGGTAGGTGGGAACGATGCCGGACAAGATCAAGCTGCGGTCCCGACGCCTCCTCGCGGCGGGCATCGGTTGCCTCGTCCTGGCGGCCGTCGTGACGACAGTTGTGCTGCCGACGGCGCGCACACCGGCTCGGACCGGGGCTCGTCCGTCGTCGACGGTGGCCCACGCGCCCCGTCCGACCGTCCTCCGCCCGCCCGCGGGCCCTTCGAGGAGCGGCTTGATCCAACGGAGTCAGGCGCTCGCGTCTCTGCTCAGCTCCCGTGAGGCGATGTCACTGCCGTCCGCGGGCTCTGCACCGGTCAGCCTCATACCGGCCTCACGACCGATCACCGGTGAGCGGACCGTGCTGCCGGTGATCGGCAGGGCCACGGGCCTTCACGGCCTCCGCTGGCTCCGGGTGATGATTCCCGGGCGGCCGAACGGACGCACGGGCTGGATCGAGCAGTCGGGAACCGTCTCATCGACGACAACGTGGCGCATCGTCGTCGAGACCGCGAGACGGCGAGTCGTCGTCTACGACGCCGGCAGAGCGGTGCGCACCTTCAGCGCCATCGTCGGCACACCGTCCACGCCGACACCTCTCGGCGCGTTCTTCGTCGAAGAGGTCGTCCAGATGCCGCCAAGCTCCCCGGGCGCTCCTTACGCTCTCGCTCTCAGCGCCCGCTCCGCCGTCTTCCAGACCTTTGACGGCGGTCCCGGCCAGATCGCCATCCACGGGCTGGAGAACATCGGCGGGGTACTGGGCACCGATGTCTCCCACGGCTGTGTCCGCCTCGCCAACGCGGCGATGGACTGGCTCGTGCTCCACATAGGCTCCGGCGTCCCGGTGACGGTCACGAGCTGACTCGCGCCAGCTCGGCATCCGCAGGAGGCTGCGAACAGGGGGCTTTGGCGGCGGCCTGGGCCGGGAGCCCTGGGGTCACCTCAGGTGAGCTCTTCCTGCAACGTGTACGCAACAAACCGCGACCGATTCTTAAACATTCGCTCTGGAAGTTCTCAGGCAAGAGTCCTACTCTCAGGCCTGACGGCGGCTTCGAACCGCGCGTTAGCGTCCGGCAGGAGGTAGATGCCATGGGAGAGGTTGACCCCTATCACTCCAGCAAGGACCCGCGATACCCCGTCTACCACGTCTACGACGACTGCCCCGCCGGCGAACGCATCACCAAGGACGGGGAGGACGCCGCGGGCGACAACAACTGGCTGCTCTGCAAGTTCTGCCAGAACATGGCGGACGCCGGGAAGTTCCTCGTCTGACGGATCGGGTGGCCGACGCCACCGACGTGACCACGACGCGCTGATACTCGCCGGGGTTCTCTGAGCCGTAACCACCTGGGCTGTCGGTCACCGGGCCAAAGGCCGCCGCGACAGTTGAAGGCTTTCCGTAGGCTTGAGGACGAATGCGCCTGTTTCTCGAAGAGTCTGCGAACGTCTCCCGCCCGCTGTGGGTGGTCAGCGGCCTGTTGCTGGACGACGAGAGCTGGCTCACGCCGCTCGCGAGCGCGGCAGAGGAGGACGGCGGCGCCCTCTCCACCATTGTGAGGCCGTCGAGGGCGGTCGCCCTCATGTCACGCGAGGTCATGGTGAGCCTCGGTCCGCCCCGTCACCGCGACGAGACGATCGTCGTGCCCATCTCGTGGAAGGCAATCGGGCTACCTCGGCTTCTTCCGGTCCTCGACGGAGAACTGGTGCTCGCCCCGGTCGCCGGAGACCGCTGTCGCCTCTCGCTCTTGGCCGGCTATGAACCGCCCCTCAGTGAAGTCGCACGTCGCGACGGCAGCACATCGCACGCGGCCGCGCTGTCGACGGTGCGGTCGTTCGTCACTCGGGTGGCGCAGTTCCTCGAGGCGGCCCATCGGCCGCCACGACATCGGCGGGGCAGGCACGACTGACGCGGGCAACGGGAACCGGCCCTTGCTGCCTACCCGTTACCTCGGTCCCGTTCGACCCGTCTCCGTCCGGCCGTCCACCCGGGTTCGTCGCCTGTCTCCGACAGGGGCCGGAGGTATGGTTCGGCCATGACAGGAGACGGCTCCCTCGACACCTCGCCGCTCGGACGGACCGGTCTTGAGATCACCCGGATAGGGTTCGGCGCCTGGGCGATCGGAGGCGGAGGCTGGGAGTTCGGCTGGGGTCCGCAGGACGACGAACAGTCGCTCGGCGCGATTCACCGCGCCCTCGAGCTCGGCGTCAACTGGATAGACACCGCCGCCGCCTACGGCTTCGGGCGCTCCGAAGAGATCGTCGGGCGCGCCCTGCAGGGCCTCAGACAGCGCCCGTACGTGTTCACCAAGTGCTCGATCCTGGAGGGGCCAGGGCGCCGTGTGATTCACAGCCTCGAGCGGGACTCGATCCTCCGCGAGGCCGAGACCAGCCTGCAGCGGCTCGGGATAGACGCCATCGACCTCTACCAGATCCACTGGCCGATCCCGGCGGAAGACATCGAGAAGGGCTGGACCGCGCTCGGCGAGCTCAAAGAGCAGGGTCTTGTCCGCCACCTGGGGGTCTCGAACTTCGACGTCGGCCAGCTGCAGCGGATTCGACAGATCGCTCCGGTCGAGACGCTGCAGCCGCCGTACTCCCTCATCGCCCGCGGAGCCGAGGAGGAGATTCTTCCCTTCGCCCGGCGTGAGCGGATCGGCGTGATCGTCTACTCGCCCATGGGTTCGGGGATGCTCACCGGCACGATGACCCGGGAACGGATCGCCCAGCTCGCCGACGACGACTGGCGCAAACAGGACGAGGGTTTCCGGGAACCGCAGCTCTCGCGCAATCTCGAGATCGTCGAAGTTCTGGCAAAGATCGCGGAACGGCACGGGACGACCCCCGCCGCGGTGGCCGTCGCCTGGACGCTGCGCAACCCCGCCGTGGACGGCGCCATCGTCGGGTTCCGCTCCGCTCGGCAAGTCGAGCCCGTCCTGGCCGGGGCGGGTCTCGAGCTCACAGACGAGGACCTCGCTCTGATCGGGGCACAGGCGCGGTAACAAGACGCCGCTTTGCGGGCGTATCGAGGCGGTCGTCACCGTCACGACCGGTCATAGCCTCCGGCGGGCCCAACTGAGCTGCTCCGCGGCACAAGCACGCGTCGCGCACGGGAACGTACCTGGTCGGCCAGGCCAGGGTGCGGGGCGGCCTAGGCCGCCCGATCCTCCTCTGCTGCGGGCTCGAAGGCCCCCAACATGACCGCGGCCGCGCGCTGGATACGGTCGCAGGACGCCTTGATCCCGGCCACGGCCTGCTCTCCCCCACCGGCCCAGGTTGCGACGTAGCCGAAGGAGTAGTCGCCTGTGTCGAACCCGAGTGCTTGGCAGACCACATAGGCGGTCGACTCGGCTTCCAGCTCGGCCAATGCCCGGGCCTCGAGACGCTCGTGGAGAAAGGCGTGGGCGATCTCGTGCGCCAGGGTCTTGACCTGCTGGGCGGGGGTGTTGCGGCTCTCGATCCGGATACGGTGGTCGGCATGTGAGCAGTCGCCGTTCGTGGAACCGTCGAAGTCATGTGGCATCACGGCAAAGCCGGCAGCTTGCGCCACCGATACGAGCCGGGCGTAGCAGCCCGCGGGGTCGCCGCCTTCCAACCGGTTGCAGACCGACGGCAGCTCTTCGCCGTCGGTCTGGGCGAGGTCGAACACGGGCACGAACTTGAAGCCCCGGACGATGTGGACGTCCCCGTCCTCCTCGGCATCGGCTTTTCTGTAGATCATCGGGGCGAGGATCCAGATGGCCCTCTCGCCTTTGCGGACGAAGCGGTTCATCCTCCGCCAGGCGTTGAAGCCGGCTACTCGGGTCGCCGCGGGGCACTGGAGGGCGATGAGGAGCACGTTGCCGGAGCTGTAGCGGTGGAAACGCGCCTGGAAGTCGAGGTAGCGCCGCCAGTCGTCGGACGAGGTCAAGTGGCTGATCCCTTCGGTCAGCCTCTCGATGAGCTCGCGGTGGTTGTTCCTGCTCGTCACTTCTGAGTTCCTCCATGTGACTGATGATGCACGTGACCGGTAATGCACGTGACCGGTGATGCGACGTGCCCGAGAGGCCGGTGCGAGGCCGAGCCGGACAGCCCCGAGGCACGTGGAGCGCGATCGGGGCCGCGTTCACAGGGTCACAGGGCATGGCTCTGGCCGCTGACTGCAGCGAAGCGGTCCCATGGCGGGACGAGAGACCGTCGCCGGCGCTCGGAGGAGCCCGGAGACGGCGGTGAGAACGGGACTGCGGAGGTGACCCCGGCAGGGCAGGACACTAGGTCGACCCTGTGACGCCGCCGCTGCGCCGTTACAGGCTGGGCTCTCCGCATCGACCACGCCTGGTGACGGCGAGGCGCGGGACCGAGGATTCAAGTCCGCGGTGAACCCGCCGATACATATCCCCACGGCGCGACTGCGAACGGCAGCTCGTCGTATCCAGGCACAAGTCGCATCTAGGCGTCAATTGATGTCACTCGGGGAGGAAACGTATGTCACTGTCCAGCAGCCGCTTGCTTGTCACACGATGGGGCCGCCACACTTTCTCGAAATTGCCGGCCGTGCTGGCGATGGTGACGATGATCGCCGTCCCCGGAATTCTGGCCTTCTCTCCGCCGTCGAGCGCGTCGACGTCCTTCACCGTCAACGACGCCACCGACGCCGCTTTGAGCAATCCGAGCGGCACGTCGTGCGCCTCGACCAACGGCGGCAGCTGCACGCTGCGCGCGGCGATCCAGGCCGCTGACAACAGCGGCGGGTCGAGCACGATCACGCTGCCGGCCGGCCACTTCAAACTGACGATCCCCTCAACGGGCGCTGACGACCCGAGCACCGGTGATCTCGACGTGAAAGCCGGGATCAGCGTCACCATCTCCGGACAGGGCGCCGGAGCCACGGTCATCGATGCCAACCACATCGACCGGGCCTTCGCCGTGCATGCCGGGGCGAGCCTGTCGATCTCGGGCGTGACGATAGAGAACGGCTCGCAGAACGACGCCGCTCCTAGCGACCACTCGACCTCAGCCGCCTACGGTGGCGCCTTCTACAACGACGGCATCCTGTCGGTGAGCAACAGCACGATCGCAGACAACTCCGCCTACTCCGGCGGAGGGGTCGTCTTCGCCGACAGTGCCGCCAGCGCGACCTCGATCTCCAACTCGACCGTGACGGGGAACTCCAACGGCGAGGGCTACGGCGGCGCTCTCTACGTCGATTCCGGGAGCATCACGCTCAGCGGGGACACCATCACCGGCAGCAACAGCTACTACTACGGGGGCGTGCTCTACGACGACGAGAGCGGGAACACGGTCGGGGCCGTGACGATCAGTGACAGCACCGTCTCCAACAACGAGGCCTACCAAGAGTACGGAGGCGCGCTCTACCTCTACGACGCCGGGGCGCTCACCATCACCGGCAGCACCTTCGCCAACAACGTTCTCGACTACTACTACGGCGGGGCCATCTTCGACGAGAGCTCCGGCGAGCTCACCGTGAGCGGTTCGACCTTCGACGCCAACGCCTCGGGTGGATACTACGGATACGGCGGCGCGATCGAGACGGACGGCACCGATCTTTCCGTGAGCGGTTCGACCTTCGAGGGCAACATCGGCAACTACGGCGGGGCGATCTATGTCGACGGCTCCTCGGCGACGGCAGTGGAGTCGATCACGACGAGCACGTTCTCGGACAACAAGGGGAGCGGCTACTACTACTACGGAGGGGCTATCTACGACGCCGAAGGGGACCTGGAGATCTCGGCCAGCACCTTTGACGGCAACGTCGCCGCTTACTACGGCGGCGCGCTCTTCTACGAGAGCACCGACGGCCTGTACCTGGTCAACGACACCTTCGACGGCAACGTGGCGAACTCGGGCGGGGCCATCTACCTCGACGAGGCGGCAACGACGGGGACTATCAGCCTGCTCAACGACACGATCACGCGCAACTCCGCCTACTACGGCGGCGGGATCGCCTACCCCGAGTACGCCAACTCGATAGAGAACACCGTCGTCGGCGCCAACAGCGGTGGCACGTCGACCGATGGCGGCGGTGACTGCTACGGCGTGACCGCGACCGCCAACGCCAGCGCCGCCGACAAGGGCGGCAACATCGACAGCGACGGGACGTGCTTCTCGAACATCGTCTCGCGTGACCAGACCGGCGTGAACCCCGGCCTCGGGCCGCTCTCGAACAACGGCGGACCCACCGCGACCGACGCAGAGCTTGCCGGCAGCCCGGCGATCGGGACGGCGCAGGCGGGCTTCTGCCCGCTCACCGACCAGCGCGGCGTCGCCCGCTCGGCAGTGTCCTGCGACGTCGGCGCCTACCAGAGCGCGAGCGTGGGACTCGGCCTTGCCGGGTCCGGTTCGAAGAAGGCGAAGGTCGGCAGCCCTGTGCACGAGACCTTCCGGGTAACCAACAACGGGCCCGCACCGGCGCTCGGGGTGACGCTGAGCGACACCCTGCCGGCCACGACGGACCTGTTCTCGTGGAGCGCCTCGCAAGGCTCCTGCACGGGCGGAAGGACGGTGACCTGCTCGCTCGGGACGATCAACTCGAGCGCGACCGGCGCGCCGACGACGGTGAGCGTGACGATCGTGCTCATCCCGACCAAGGCGGCCACGCTGACCGACCGGGCCACGGTGAGCGCCGCTGACAGCACCACGGTCGGCGCCGCGGTGAAGACCGTCGTGAGCGCCCCGGTGGGCGGCACGGCTCCAGTCGTGCTGACTGTGCCCGCAAGGGACGTCTCCTCGAAGAGTGCCCGGCTGAGCGGCTTGGTGAATCCGGCCGGCGAGTCGACGACCTACAGCTTCCAGATCGGCACGAGCAGGTCCTACGGCAAGACCGTGCACGGCGGCAGGCTGAAGGCGGGATTGAACCCGGTCTCGGTCTCGCTGTCGCTCTCCTCGCTCAAGGCCGGAAAGACCTACCACTTCCGTGTCGTGGCCACCAATGCCACAGGGTCCCGCCACGGCCAGGACATGACCTTCACCACGTCCGAGGCCAAGCACTGAAAGGCCCGCCGGGCCGGGCTCGGCAGCGAGCCCGGCCCGCTCGGGTCGGAGGCGTTCCGGGAGAGATCCGTGCATCTGAGGTGATCTGCCGACGCCGACTGCCCGACGCTGGTCCTGCCGAGTTGCCGCCATCGGTCGTCCCCGGCCTCCGACCGCCGCCCGGAACCCCCTAGATCGTCGCCGTCGTCACGCTCTGAGCGAGCCTGGCGGTGTCTTCGTAGGTGGGAAAGCGGTCAGCGCGGCGCCCCACGTACAACGAGGCCGCGGCGGTAGCCAGTGACATGCTCGAGAGGACGTCATCGCCCCGCAGGAAGCCGGCGACCATGCCGGCGTCGTAGACGTCCCCGGCGCCGACGGCGTTGTCCACCATGGTCGGCAAAGACTCGACGACCACGACCTTCTCGTCAACAGCCAGGTAGCTCCCCGCCTCGCCGCCCTTCACCACAACTACACCGGGGCAGAGGTCGGCGAGGGCGCCGAGCACGGACCCGATGTCCGACCGCCCGGCCAGCGCCCGGGCCTCGTCGAGGTTGGGCAGGAACAGGTCCGTCTCGGTGAGGACTGCCCGGACCTCCTCGACCGTGCCGTCCGACCAGTTGCCAGGGTCCCAGCCGGGATCGAAGACCGTGAGCGCACCGGCGCGTCGGACCTGCCCGAGCAACTCCGCGGCGCTGCGAAGGTCCAACTTCGGGAGATTGAACGTACCCACAAGGGCGACGACGCAAGAGTTGAACACCCGGGGCCACCGTTGCAGCATCGATCCGGCGTCGATGGGCCGCAGGTGCCCCAGGTCGGAGATGAAGGCCCTCTCGCCGTCGGGACGCACGAGAGCGACCGTCGTCGGCGTCGTCCCGCCGGGGACTTGGGTCACGGCGTCGACGCCTACCCCGGCGTCTCCGAGCTGACGGCGAATGCGTCCGCCCGCGGCGTCCTCCCCGACGTCGGCGACGACCTCGGTCCTCACCCCCAACTTCGCGCAGGCAAAGGCCATCCCACCGGCCTGGCCCGCCACCGCCTCGGTCCTGGCGTCGCACAGGACCTCCTGGCCCCACTCAGGCATCTGCGTGACGCCGCGGAAGATGACGTCGATCGTGAGATTGCCAACAATGCACAGGTCCACCTTGGCTCCCTGACGGGGCGGAGCCTTGCCGAAGTGGGTAGCCATCTCGGCTCAGTAGCTGACCTGGCGGTAGTAACGACGCCTCGTGAGCGGGTGGTCTCGGATCACCTCCAAGTGAGCGCTCACCCTCTCGAGCACCGTCGCCAGCAAGATGGGCGAGATCATCGATCGCACCCGGTCGGACATACCGGGCGCGATCTCGGCCGTATCGAGGATGGTCGGCTTGTCGCCGTACATCTCGATGAACTGCTGGACTCGGTCGACCAAGGGTGCCGAGCCGTCCTCGCCTTTGAAGAGCAGGCAGCTGACCCCCGGTTCGACGAGCTCCAGTGGCCCGTGGAAGAAGTCCGCGGCGTGCACCGGCCGCGTGCGGATCCACTGCATCTCCTCGAGGATGCACATGCCGTAGTAGAAGGCCTCCGGCCAGGTCGAGCCGGCACCGACGATCACGTGGTACGGAAAGGAGGCGATCATGCCCGCGATCTCGGGCGCACGCTGCTCGAAGGCCTTCTTCGCCTCGAGGAGAAGGTGAGGAAGGCCTTGAAGCTCTTCGAGCAATTCGCCATAGCCCGCTTGCTCGGTGCGCACGTCCATGACCGCGAGGGCGATCAGCAGCGACTGCAGGTAGAAGGACTCCGAAGAGTTGTCGTCGGCCACGGCATTGGTGAAGTTGACGTCGGCTCGCTCGGCCAGCGGTGATCCCGGCGTCCCGGTGAGGGCGATCACCTTGGCTCCGACACGCTGGCAGTACTCGAGGATCTGCAGCGATTCAGGCGTGTCGCCCGATCGGGAGGGCACGACGACGAGCGAGCGCGAGCTGAGGTGGGCAGAGCCCAGTGCCATCAGCTCGGCCGGCGCTTCGACGAATGACGGAAAGGTCGACTCTCGTGAGAGAAGAAGGCCGGCCGGCAGCATGAGGATCCCCGCTCCGCCCGCACCCAGGAAGAACAGGCTGTCACCCCCACCGCGCAAGTGCTCGGCCACCGCGTCATAAAGCCCCGGCCCATGAGCCAGCGCGCCCTGCTGGCACGCCAAGAAACGGTCCTCGTCGAAGTTCAGCATTCTCGATCGCCTTTCGTCAGGGTGAGCCGCAACTTCACCACCATCCCTACTGCGTTTCGGATCGCGCCCATTGCGCGGCCTGTGCCGCGGGCTACCTTCGCGGGTCATCGGGCGTCCCCGTCGTGCCTCGCACCACTTTCGGGCACGGATGCCGAGGGTGCGGCCGCCCGGCCCATGATCTCGGGAACGGCGTCGACCAGCCGACGGGTATAGGCGTGCCGAGGCCGGGACAGGACGTCGTCGACGCTCCCCGCCTCCACCATCTCGCCCTTGCACATCACGATGACGTCGTCGGCCAGCTGTCGCACGAGGGCGAGGTCATGGGAGATCGTGAGCAGGCTGATGCCGAGCCGCGCCTTCAGGTCCGCCAACAGGTTCAGGATCTGCGCCTGAGTGGAGACGTCGAGCGCCGAGACCGGCTCGTCGAGCACCAGGAGCTCCGGTTCGGCCGCGAGCGACCTGGCGATGGCGGCGCGCTGGCACTGGCCGCCGGAGAGGCTCTGCGGTCGGCTCTTGGCCAGTCTCAGGTCCAGGCCCACGGCGTTGAGCAGCTCGCGGACCCTCGCGTCACATTCCGAGGGGGGGCGAAGTCCATGGAAGGAGACCACCTCGAAGATGGCCGCCCCGATGGACTGGTGCGGGTCGAGTGACATGACAGGGTTCTGGAAGACCATCTGCATCATCCGGGCCCGGCGCCGTCGCTCGTCAGGCCCGGGCTGCGGACTCAAGACGACGCCGTCCGCCTCGACCGTGCCGCTCGAGGCCTTCTCGAGCCCGACGACGATGCGGGCGACAGTCGTCTTGCCCGAACCGGTCTCGCCCACGATGGCGAGCGAGCCCGATGCCGGGACGAGAAAGCTGATGTCCTTCACCGCCTGCAGTCGCGACGACCGACCGAACAACCCCGAACGAAGGCGGAAGTCCTTGTAAAGGCTCTCAACTTTCAAGAGCATCGTCTTCCCCATCTGGCAACGTCCCCTTCGGGGAGCGGGACTGGGCCTTGAGCTCCTCGTTGGCCCGAAAGCAGCGGACAGACCCCCCCGCACCGGCATCAGCGCCGGCACAGCTTCGCGGCACTCGTCCAAGACGAAGCGGCACCGCGGGTGGAACGGGCACCCGGAAGGCGCGTCCATGGCGCTCGTGGGAACGCCCTTGATGACCGGGAGCCGCTCCACGCGGTGCTGGATCGTCGGCCGCGCCGCGAGCAGGTCGATCGTGTAGGGGTGCATGGGGTTCTCGAAGATCTGGCGTCCTTCGCGCATCTCCACGATCCGGCCCACGTACATCACGCAGACCCGGCTGCACACGAGGTCGGCCAAGGCCAGGTCGTGGGTGATGAAGAGCACCGACAGACCGCGTCGCGAGCTGAGGTCGCCGAGCAGCTTGACGATCTCCGCCTGGGTCGTGACGTCGAGGGCGGTCGTGGCCTCGTCGGCCAGCAGGACAGAGGGGCCCACGGCGAGAGCCCCCGCGATCATCACCCTTTGCAGCATGCCTCCCGAGAGCTCGTCGGGGAACTGCCGCATCCGACGTTCGGGCTGGTCTATGCCCACCGAGTCGAGAAGCTCGATTGCCCTGGCCCGAGCCTCGGACCTTGACAGGCCCAGGTGCACCCGCATCGCCTCGGTCATGTGAACCTCGACGCGCCACAGCGGATCGATGTAGGCCCGGGGATCCTGGAAGATGACCCCAATCTCTTTCGCCTGGACATCGCGACGTCTCCGGTGAGGCATCTCCAGGAGATTCTCCCCGCCCAGGAGCAGCGCTCCCTCGGTTACCGCGCCACGCGGCAGGACCCCGGCGATCGTGCGGGCGGTCATCGACTTGCCGCTTCCCGACTCACCCACCAACCCGACGATCTCGCCCGGCTCGATGCGCAGGTCGACACGCGAGATCACCGACTTCAGTTCACGCCCGAACCGCAGGTAGGTGGTCACGCCTTCCAGACTGAGGGACAGGCCCGTGCGCTCGGTCGTGTTGCTGGAGTCGACTGCGACCGGTGTCATCGCTGCTCAGACCTCCGACTGCGAAAGTCGAGGGCCCAATCGGCGATGAAGTTCAGCGACACCACCAGGAGCACGATCGCAACGGCGGGGAACACGACCCCGGACAGCGGACTGGAAGACGCCCTGATTGGCGTTCTCCAGCATCCCACCCCAGTCGATCTGAGGAGGCTGGGCGCCGAGGCCGAGGAAGGAGAGCGCCGAGAGGTCGAGAAGTCCATAGGCGAAGTAGAGCGTGGTCTGACTGATCAGTATCCGGCCGATGTTGGGGACCACGTGGACAAAGAGCACCCGCCATGCGCCGTAACCCTGCAGTCGACACTCCTCCACGTAGGGTTTCGACCGCTCCACCAGCGCGGCGGACCTGACCAGTCGGCCCATGAGTGGGATGTAGGTGACGGCGACGGCCAGCACCGCGGTCATGAAGCTCGCCCCGAAGGTCGCCACGATGACCACAGCCAAAAGGAGGGGAGGAAAGGCGAAGATGACGTCGAAGAGCCGCGACACGATGCCGTCGGTGAAGCCCCCACGGTAAGCGGCGAGGAAGCCCAACGGCACGCCGCCGACGAGAGCGATGGCCACGACGATCGTCGGACCGAGCAGCGAGAGACGGGCGCCGTAGATGAGCCGCGAGAGGATGTCGCGTCCGGCACTGTCCTGACCGAACGGGAAGCCCCGGCTGGGGCCCACATAGGGGTCCAGCAGGTGGATGGTGTTGGGATTGTGGGGCGCCAGCCAAGGCGCGAACACCGCGCAGCAGACGATGACGAGGAGTATCACCGCGCTGATGACAACGACGATCTTCTGGAAGAGCCCCTCCCACCGCCCGCCGGCGGTGCGCGGGACGCTCTCATGCTCGAAGACCAGCATCTCGCTGGCGACGGCGCTCAAGCGGTCCTCCCGACGAGACGCACCCGCGGGTCGATGAGGCCGTAGAGCAGGTCGACGACGAGGCTGATTATGAGGAATTCGGCCGTGATGAAAAGGGCGATCGCCTGCACGACGGCGTAGTCTTTGCCCTCCACCGATGACACCAGAAGCGTGCCCAGTCCGTTGAGCCCGAACGCGTACTCGATCACCACCGCTCCGCCGAGGAGATACCCGATCTGGGCCCCCACGATCGTGACCACCGGGACCATGGCGCCGCGCACGGCGTGCTTGGCGACCACCCGTGGCTCGGAGAAGCCTCGGGCCCGGGCGCCGATGACGTGGGGCCGCTCCAGCTCACCGATCACCGCGGACCTGGTGATGCGACTCGCCAGGGCCATCGAGGACAGGCCCAGGGCGATCGCCGGCAGGGTCAGGTGGTCGGCACGGGTGAAAAACGACCCGGTGTCGCCCCCGCCGAGGGCGGGGAACCAGTTGAGCACGACACCGAACGCCACCGCCAGGACCACGCCGGTCACGTAGGTGGGGATGGCGGTGAGGGTGAGTGAGGCCATGCTGGCGAAGAAGTCGGTAGGTCCGGTGCGAAACACCGCGCTGACGATCCCGAGCGGTATGCCGATCACGACCATGATCGCCACCGCGTAGACCGTGAGGAAGAGCGTGAGCCCTATGCGGGGGATGATCACAGAGGACACCGAGGTGCGGGTCGCGATGGACTCGCCCAGATTGCCCTCCAGCAGGTGGCGCAGCCAGATCAGGTACTGGATGGGCAACGGTCGGTTGAACCCGTAGAGGCGATTGAAGTACTTGACCGTGGCCGGCGAGGGGGCGTGGCCACCGTTCAGGAGCGTGGCTGGGTTACCGGGCGCCAGATGCAACAAGATGAAGATGATGATGGTCGAGGCGATCAGTACCGCGCACTGCATCGCCACGCGCCGGGCGATATACCTAAGCATCGGTCGGTCCGCGGGTCTTGCTCATCTGGGTCCGCTCAGCTCGCGTGGAGATCGATCGTGATCTTGCCGGGACAGGCGAAATTGTCGAGGTCCATGGCCCACGCAAGGTCTTGGAGGGCAAGCCGGTCGCTCACCACGTCATCGGTCGTCAGCCGGCCCGACGAGATGAGATCGATGGCCCGTGAGTGGGTGCTCGGATTGTTCAGCGAGCCCACCACGCGCAACTCGTCCTCGTTGATCTGAAACGGGCTGACCGGGATCGTCCGACCGTCCGGATAGACACCGAAGAGGAGGATCGTCCCGCCCCGACGGACGAGGTCGAAGCACTCCGCCGCAGCTTCGAGTCGACCAGACGCCTCGATCACGACGTCGGCTCCTCCCACCAAGCCTCGGAGGTCGTTCAGGACCTGCCTCGCTTCGCGGGGGTGGCACACCAGGTCCGCGCCGGCTCGGGAAGCGAAGTTGTGGCGCGACCTGACGGGCTCGACCGAGATGACGGCCGCTGCCCCGCTCATCTTCGCCAATTGGATCAAGAAGCAGCCGATCGGGCCGGCGCCGAGGACGAGGACGACGTCACCAGCCGAGACAGCCGCCTGGTCGATCCCCCTGATGCAGCAGGCCAACGGCTCGATCAACGTCGCCTCGGAGAGCGACACGCTGTCAGGGATCTTGTACAGGTACCGCGTCGGCACCGCTGACAGTTCGGCGAAACCCCCGGAACGGGCGACGCCCAGCGGCGACAGGCCCGAGCAGAGGTGGGAAAGACCTCGCCGGCAGAAAAAGCAGGTGTCGTCGACGACGTTGGGATCGACGGCGACGCGGTCTCCGATGTCGAATCCGTCCACTTCGTCGCCTATCTCGACGACGGTCCCCGAGTACTCGTGCCCCATTATCAGGGGCGCCGTCACGGCGTACTCGCCCCGAAAGATCGAGCGGTCCGTTCCGCACACCCCGCACTGCGCGACGGCGATCACGACCTCGCGTCCACCGCAGCGCGGGTCATCGACTTCCAGGACCTCAATTGTCCCGGGTCGTTGGAAGACTCCTGCCCTCACCGCTTCGTCCGTCCCCGCTCAACCCTGCCCTGATCGGCCAGGGTCTTCCTCGCGACGGCGAACGACGCTGAAGCTGAACATGGTGCCGAGGTGGTAGTCCCGAGAGATGAGCACACAGCGCCCGAGCCGCGTCACGCACTGCTCGTTGACGACGAGCCAGGGACCTGGAAGAGGGCCGAACTCGGGAAGAGCGTCCTGCTCCAGGGGTTCGGTGACGACCGAGATGTGGGCCGAGGACGCCACGATCTCGTGACCCATGCCCTCGAGGATCACCACCACCGAGCCGCTCCAGTCGATGTCTTCGATGGGGATGTCCAAGGTCCGCGGGTCCAGCACGTTGACCGAATAGACGCAGGGACGACCTTCATGTTCGCGGAGACGCCGCGTCTCGACGACCTGGGAACGGGGCTTCAGGTCGAAGGCCAGCTGTTCGCTCGGCGTCGCGGCCCGCTCCACTGCGCCAACGACTCTCGTGGAGACCTCGTAGCCCAACTCGGTCATCATCTTGGTGATGCTCTCGAACTTGGTCATGGGTCGTTCGGGGCGCAGCCCCGACAAGGCGGTGGCGAAGCGACCCATGCCCCGGCGGGTCTCGACGAGACCTTCCTGCTCCAACAGCTTCATGGCCTCCCGAACCGTCGAGCGACTCACCATCAACCGCTCGGCGACGGCCATCTCACTGGGCAACGGGTCGCCCGGGCGCATGTCCTCGGCGACCAGGGCGGCGATGCTGTCGCGTACCTGGCGAGGGAGTGCCCTTCGCCGTGCAGCCGGGGCGCCCAGCTGCGCCAAGGCCGTAGTCCTGTCGCGGACTACTGCCTCAGAGTCATCGGGGAGAGGCTGCTTGACGACCATGGACTAGTCCATGTAGCTGCCGCCGTTGATGGCGACGCTCTCTCCGGTGATAGAAGCCGCGGATTCGCTGGCCAAAAAAAGGATCAATGACGCCACCTCTTCAGGAGTCTGCAACCGGCGAAGGGGCGTGTCGGCGAAGTAGAAGTTGACCACCTCATCGTTCGAGATGCCCTTGAGCTCCGCCTCCCAGACGATCTCCCTGTCCTGCATTCCCGTGCGAACATAACCTGGGCAGACACTGTTCACGCGGATGTCGAACGGCGCCAGTTCACAGGCCATTGCTTGGGTGAGCCCGACAACGGCGAACTTGGAGGCGACGTAGTGCGCGAGATAGGGAACCCCACCCCGCTTGCCGGCCATGGAAGAGACGTTGATGATGCAGCCACCTCGTCCCTGTTCGATGAGACGCCGCGCGGCGACCTGACCGCAGACCAGGGCACCCCGGATGTTCACGTCCAGGTTCAGGTCGATCTCTTCGTCAGTGAGATCCACGAAGCGCGCCATGCTGGACACCCCGGCACATGACACCCAGGTCTCGAGTGGGCCCAACAAGTCGACTGCGCCGCGAACAGGCACTCTCGATCGACGCCCGATTACACACGTCCAGTTCGAAGGCTGCTGCTCCGTCTATCGTGGCCGCCGTTCTCCCGGCGCCGTCGACGTCCAGGTCGGTCACCGCCACCCGATGCCCTGCGCCCCGTAGATTCGGGCCGTGCCGCTCCGATACCCGTCGCGGCGCCCGTGACCACTACTGTCATCTGAGAGCCATCTTTCACATAGCCACGCGCGGTCGGCCCTGTTACCGACCGCGCGTGGGAAATCTGACCGTGGCGCTTACGAACTGAACTGCACCTGATCCGGGAAGTCCTGGTAGACGAACACCTGAGTCTGGGTGTAGCCCGTGAGGTTCGACGGCTCGACCATGACCAGCGGGTCGGAGTACAGCGGCATGTAGACGTCGTCATGGGTCAGGAGCTTCATCATGGCGATGGTCGCGTTGGCCTGCGCCGCGCTCCCATTGGCCGTCGCCGCCCACTTCGCCCGAAGCGTGTTGAAGGTCTTCGAGAAATAGCACGAGACGTCCGAGTAGTTGCTCGCGAGCGGCGGCACGATCTCGGCCGACGGTGCCGGGAAGTCCGGGTTCCACCAGTTGAGAAGAGCGTCGTAGGGACGCGGGCACGTCGCGCTGTAGCTGACGTTGCCGAACGCCGAGGGGGTCAGCTTGACGATCTTCACGTTGAGCCCTATCGACGAGCCGATCTGTTGCAGTACCGCCGACACGGTATCCGACGTCAGCGAGTTCTCGACGCCGATGGACACGGTCTCGCCCTTGGCATGAGCCTGCGCAATGAGCTTCTTCGCGGCGGACAGGTTGGGACTGTCCGGGTTCGGCAGGGCGTTGTAAGCCGCCGTGTACGCCGCCGTCTGTTGGGTGAACAGCGCTGGGGTCTCGATGCCCTTGAGCGGCCGACCGTTGGCACCGTCCACGGCGAACGCCAGAGCGCTTCGCGGCACGGCCAGGTTGAAAGCCCTGCGGACCAGGGAGCTGGCGAAGGGGCCTTTCATCACGTTGGGGCTCAGGTAGTTCGTGTCACCGCCGTAGGGAACCATCTTGACCTTGAGACTGCCGTCGGACAGCAAAGTGGAGGCGTCCCGCGCCGGCAGGTCGTAGGTACCGTTGATGGCACCGCTGCGCAGCCCGGCGATCAGTGCCTCAGCGTCGTTTACCTCTTCGAAGGTGATGCTCTTGATCTTCGGCTGGGCGGACGAGTCCCAGTAGTTCGAGACGGCGTCGAGAACGGTCTCTGAGCCCTGCAGGTACTTCACGGGTCGGAATGGGCCGCTGCACATCACCTTGTTCGGCGCAGACCCAAAAGCTGATCCCCACTTCTGCGCCACGCTCTGTTCAACAACCTGGCCGATCGGGGTGGCAGGAAGGTCCTGGGCGATGGGGTTGGCCGAATTGAGCTCAATCGTCACCTGCCATTTGCCCGAGACGACCGCCTTTTTGATGTTCCCCGTTTGCAACAGCGAAAGGAGGGGGCTCGCCAACTTCGGACTGGCGATCCGATTCACCGAGAAGGCAACGTCAGCCGGTGTTACCGGGTTACCGTCCCAGAATCGGGCGTTGTGCACCAAGTTGTACTTGTAGGTGGTCGGGCTGGTCTGCTGCCACGACGAAGCCAGTTCGGGCTCCAGTTGACCGTTCGGCCCGAACTGGAGAAGCGAGTTGCACATCGCCGCCGTGATGATGTTGGGGTCGATCGCGTAGACCAGCCCCGGATCGAGGGAAGGGTCGGTCGAGGTGATCCCCCAGGTGAGACTGCCCGACGTCGACGCTCCAGCGGGAACTGACCCCGTCGTCGCTACCAGTGTCGACGTCGCGGCCACAAGGAAACTGCCGATGACCATGCCAAGTACGCGCCGAGAACGGTGTGCCACCGATTACCCCCTTCAAGCGGAGGGTGCGACCCATCGCACCTGTCTGATGTCGGACAAGGTAGTGGAGGTCGCGGATCATGTCAACCATTCCTGTGGGCAAGAACGGGCCGGTTGAGCGGCGAGCGCAGGGCGCGCCTCAGGCAACATCGCCTCACCTATTTGATCGACGAAGACGAGCGGGTCGTCCCCGTCGGCCGAGTTGACAACCGAAGCCACGCCTACCGCCCAAGTGGCGCACTTCAGTCGTCGCCGGCCGGACTCGCGAAGAGCGCGATCGCTGCCGGTAACGACAGTTCGACTAGGTCGAAGTGTCGTCCACCGTGTCCGAGTGGGCCGACGTCGGCGCTTCATCCCGTGTCTGCACGGGCACGAACTCGCCTGCTGCGGCGGCCAGGAGCAGCCAGGCCACGAACAACGCCCCGGCCTCGAGCAGCGGTGCCGCGCGGACGGGTGAGGCGGACCCCGCCTGGATGAATTGGAATACCGACGCAAGCGCGAGAAACAAAAACGCCACTCGTGCCAGCCGGGCAGCGCTCACGACACGCCGGCTCATCCCAAGCGGCCTCTCACTTCCCAAAACGTTAATCCAGGGTTCCGCCTGCCGCTCGCGAGGCGAATCCTGAAGATGGGCCAGCTCCTGACGCCGGTCGGACCGCCGGCCGAGGGCCCGCGCTCGCAGTTGACCACCTCGTCCTCTAGCTGCCTAGGTTCACAGGGGAGGAGGGGGTGAGGCGCTCGTCACGGCCGTCTTCGCCGAGAATTACCCGCTGCTGGGCCGCTCAACCGGTGATCGCGACCTCGGTGTCGGAGCCGCTACCAAGCACGACGCAGCGATGGGGGGACGTACAGGCGATCGCGCCGTAGGCCGGCGAATCACCGATCTGCTGTGGCCACGGGAAGTAGGTGGCCGGCGCCTCGAAGCCGGACGCCGTGGCGACCAGGGAGGGAAGGGACACCTCCGCCCAGTTGCGACCTCCGTCGCGAGTGACGAATGCCGTCGCACGCGACAGCGCCTCGCCCGTCGATCCTGCCGCGAGGCACACTGTGGGCGACGGACAGACCTCGCTCGAGCCCGGCGCCAGCGCCGGCGGTGAACCGGTGACGAAGCGGTATCGAAGGCCGGTTCCCACGAGCTCCCAGTCCTCGCCGCCGCTGACGCCCATCGCGACGCAGCGCCGCAGGCTCGGACAGCTCAGCGAATCGACCCAACCCGAGTCGAGCTGCTGCCAGCTGAGCCCGCCGTCGGTCGTCGCCAAAAGGCCCGAGCCCCCGCCCACCCAGCAGTTCGAGACGCTCGGACAGGAGATGTCGCTCAGCAGAATGCCCGACTGCTCCGCTGGCACCGCCTCCTCGTGCCAGCGTGCACCTGCGTCGGTAGTGACGACGACCGCGTCAGAGCTGCCGTCCCCGCCCGTCACAGTGTCACCGGCCGCAAAGCAGGTCGCGATTGTCGGGCAGCTGATCGCGTTGAGGTAGACGAGCCCCGGGGCAGCGCCCACCCGCCGCCAGACCCGCCCACCGTCGACCGACTCGAGCACGACGGCGATGTCGTTGGTCAGCTGCGTCTGCTGCTTCGGCGGCAGCCGGGCAAGCCCGGGTCGCGTAGCATCGGCTCAGGCTCGGACAGTCGACCGCGGCGAGCCCGAGGACCCCGGACGGCGGGCGCTGCTCGGTCCAGCTCCGTCCCCCGTCGCTGCTCGTCATGACCTCAGCGAATAACGCCGGCTCCTGGCTCTGGCCGCCTCCTACGGCCACGCAGTCGCGCGAGTCCGGACAGGAGAGCGACGTCCACTCGCCCCCGAGGCTGTGCAGGCACCGAGGACCGTGTACTGCGTCGGCACGCTTGAACCCGAATCAGTCAGCGCATCGGAACGGACCGGCGACGTCTGCACCGAGGCGACAAGTCCTCCGCCGTCAAGGGCCGTGCCGGCGAGCAAGCATCCAACTGCCGCTGCGCAGGTGGCGCTGTCAAGGGCCCCGAACAGCCCAGCGCGCGTCAGCCGGCGGGCTCCAATGGAGCCCGTCGTCTTTCGTGACAGCGATCGTCCCCCTCGCGCCCACCGCCACGCAGAAGTCGCCGCCGTCCATGCAGCCCACGGCCGTGATGCCCGGCATCACCATCTGCGAGTAGTCGTCCTGCACGAGGGCGTGACGCCAGCTTTTGCCGCCGTCGGTCGTGGAGACGGCGTACAGCGCCATCCAGGGGAACCCTCTGCCAGGCTGCACCGGCCCGACGGCCTCGCCCAGGCCGAGACAGCGGCTCGGCGACTCACACTCGATGACAGAGAGCGTCAGCGGCTCGGCTGACCTCGTCGAGTCGTGTTCGGGCTGCCAGCTGACGCCGCCGTCAGTGGTCAACGCCAGTCCTGACGGCCCACCGATCGCGAAGCACTGCTCGATGCTCGGACAAGAGATCGCGCCGAGACTCCCTGGCGGCGCTTTCGGGCCTGCGGCCCAGCTGAGCCCTCCGTCCGAGGTCCTGATGAGAAAGCGCCGGTCCGGCTTCCCACACGCCTCGGCGCTCGCGTAGCAAACCTCATCCGTCGGGCAAGACAGCCCGCCCAACCAGAGTCGGCCCGGAGCTCTGGCGCGAAGCCAGGAACTCCCCCCGTCGGTGCTGACGAGCAGGACGTCGGGTGGAGCGGCGAGCGCTGCTGCTTGCGTAGTGACGTCTGAGGACAGGCTTGACGTGACAACCGGGGTGGCGATTGCCACGCAGCGCAGCGGCGTCGGGCAGGCGAGATCGTCGGGGGTGAGCCCGACAAGACGCGGATCGAGTGAGAGCTTCCAGCTACGGCCGCCATCGTCACTCGTCGCCTGCCAGCCGCCTGGGCCGAGGGCGAGGCACCGCGTGGCCATGCCGCAGGCGACGACAGAGAAGGCGTCTGGGCCGAGGCCGTGGGTGCGGAACGGCGACGCTGCGGCTCTCGGTTGCAGCGGTGCTCTGCCGGTCGAAACGCTCGCTCCGAGACCTGGCGCGGCGGCGACGATTGCCACCAGGGCGATGCCGATGCTGCGCCGCACACCGGCATCCTCGCGCCCCATTTGGTGCTGTGGTGTCGCGCGCGGCGACGAACTCGCGCGACGGATTGCCTGACTTGCGAGGGCCTGTCGACCCGGGGGGTGTGACAGCCAGTTGCCTAGGTCGTCGCCAGACTTCGCCCGCTCGGGTAGCCGCTACGGCGGCCGGCGGTGACTCGACGACCCGCTCGCGAAGCCCCGCTCGGCGCCCTCCCCCTGGCGCTCAACTGTCGGCTGGGGTGGCGACCTGCCCGAACCAGCGAGCGGCCCTCGTGGACCCCCAGCGGCGTTTCTCCTCGACGAACTCCGCCGTCGGGCCGCTCAGCTTGGCGACCGGCGTGTCGTACGACAGGAAGTTCACGTCGATGCGCGCTACGAGGTCGCCACCCAGCTCCACGTAGCATGCGCTGGCACCGTCGTACGGTGCGGGTTCGGCGCCACCCGTTAGCTCCGCGATCAGCACCTCCGCCACGGTCGCCGCCTCACCCTCGGCGACACCGCCCGCCCGGGGAACCGGTGCGCTCGTGACGTCGCCGACGGCGAACACGCCCGGGAACTTCGTGGCGAACGTGGCGGGGTCGACCGGGATCCACCCGTCCTCGGCCAGCCCTGAGGCGAGCACGACGTCGGGAGCGCGGTGCACGGGGATGCCGAGGAGGAGGTCGTACGCAAGCTCCCGACCGTCCTCCGAGGTGCGCGATGTGCTGCTCGGGATCGAGCCGGACCACCCTCGACGAGGGCCAGTACTCGATGCCGCGCTCCTCGAGGATGGCCTGGATCGCGGCGGAGGTCTTCTTCGAGATCGGGATCGGCGCCGGCAATGGGCTGACGAGGTGGATCGTCGATGATTCGCGCAACCCGCGGCTCGAGAGGTAGTCGGCGACGAGCAGCGCCGTCTCGTTGGGAGCTCCGGGGCACTTGAAGAACGTGCCGAGCACGGCGACGACGACAGCACCGCCCTCGAAGGCGGCGAGCGCCTCGCGAGCGCGCGCGGCGCCGGCGACGGAGTAGAACTCGACGCCATCCTCGGCCAGTCCGGGGGTCGCCCCGATGTCGTAGTCGGCACCGAGGGCGACCACGAGGATGTCCGCCTCGTACGTCGCCGCATCGGTGACCACCCGGCGATTCGCCGGATCGATCGAGATGACCGTCTCCTGCCGGAACTCCACGCCAGGCTTTGCGATCTCTCGGTACGCCATCCGGACCTCGGGTACCGTTCTCCGGCCGATCATGACGTCGAGCTTGGAGAAGCCGAAGACGAACGAGTCATTCTTGTCGATGAGGGTGATGCGAACCTTGTCGGGGACCGCTTCCGACAACCGGGTCACGAGCTCCAGGCCACCGAACCCCGCCCCGAGTACCACGACGTGCTTGAGCATGCCGAACGGTAACAGAGAGGGTGGCGCCTACCGAAGCTTCACACCTTTGCCGCGTGAGGGCATCTACCCCGGTGCGTCGCACCTTCCCGCAGTCGACGAGTCGATCAATTCTCCTAGCGGTTCTCCTAGCGGTGCGGCAGCGACACCGTCGCGCACCCAGCGGAGCACGTGTCAGTGGGACGAGCTGAACATGAAGTTCGGTCCAATGTCGTAGTTGAGGGCTTTGAGGCCGTACTGGCGCATGGGATAGAACCAGTTGGGCTCGACCATGACGCTGGTCTGGGTGAGGCCACCGGCTCCGTTGCCATCCATGGCTACATAGGTGATGGCAGGGTTCACGTCGGACGCGACCAGTGAGGGGCAGCAGATGTAGTAGTCCGAGAGCGAAACCCACGCGATCGAGAAGGTATCGGTCGTGTTGAGCGTGATGGGGCTGGAAAGGGTGGTGTAGCGGAAGACGCCGGTCGGGGGGTCGGAAGCGCTCACCAAGACACTGCCCAAGAGCCTGTGCGTAGTCATGTCATGGACGGCGACAGGGACGGATGCGAACGTCTCCGAGCCGCTGGGCAGGCTCGAGAGGTTGGAGTCGTAGGCTCCCAGTTTGGTGATCGTGGTCGGGCTCTTCGCGGTGAATTCGAAACCTTCCAGGTAGCTGCCCTGGGTGTAGTTGAACCCGCCGCTTCCCTTGGCTGGGACAACGAGAGCGACGTTGCCGTCTGTCGGCGCGAGAGTGGTCGAGCTGGATACGATGATCGTCGAGGTGGTCGTGGTGGTAGAGCTGGTGGAGGAAGGCGCAGCTGTCGTGCCGCCACCGCATGCTGCGGCGAAGAGCACGAGCAGAACCGTTGCGACCAAACGGCGGAAGACTGGCCGATGCGTGGTCACGTGTATCACCTCATTAACCGTTTCGTGAGGTCCTGGCGGTTCCAGTATCACTTTCTGTCAAATACCGGCCTAGGGCCGAACGGCCTTTCCACCCCACACTCGGGACGGCTCTGTCATCGGCTGGAACTGCGCCTGCTGTAGCCACCGAACGGCTCTGCGTGCGGCAGCCCCGGTCTTGGAGCCGCCCACCTCTCCAGCTCTGACTCGATCGCCGAGTCGCGCTCGATCAGGCGAGGCCCAAAGCGATGAGCAAATGGCTCGGGTTGGGCGCTCGTGCACCGTAGATCCCTTGCCACTCGGAGATCCTCGCCATCGGCCCTGCAACCCTTCGCCAGACGCTGCCTGATCTGCTCATCACCGGGGGCCGTTCTGGCGCTCGCTCGCGCTCGATCGCCGTCAGTCCGGTGACGCAGCCACCCTTCGCCCGAGACCGGTTGCGACTAGACATACCCTAAACGGGAGCACAGGAGAGGAGAGCAGGATGCCACACGTCGTGCTTTCGGAGGTTGCCGCGGCGGTTGAAACTCAAACCGGCGCCGTCGTATCGCACGTGATCTTTCGCGACGACCGAACCGAGGTCACGGTCTTTGGATTTGACGCGGGAGAGGGTCTCAGCGAGCATCAGGCATCCCGGTCAGCCATCGTGCAAGTTGTCAATGGCCGGCTCGAGTTCTTCGCGGACGGTGAGCAACTCGACGCGGGACCCGGCTTCTGGCTGCACATGGAGCCAGGCACTCCTCACAGACTCACCGCGCGCGAGCCGACCGTCATGCTCCTGACTCTCATCGACGCTGGGTGAACAGGCCGATCGGTTCATCTCCAAGCCTCGGCCTCCGAATGGAAACGCTCTCGGCAGAAAAGACACTCGCCCTCGAAACCCGCCATGCGTCGGTGACACGGCGGATGGCCTCAATACGCCAGTTTCGTCGGTATGTCTGTCGCGCTGCACATACTGCCGTTCCCACTTATTCGGGAACCGCGGAGGCCTTTGCGGCCGGACCCCGACCGATCGGATTAATTGCCTTCAGCTCGAAGTAGTACCGGGTGCCCTTCTTGAGGCCCTTGACGGTGTAACTCCTCGCAGTCGAAGAGAGCGGTTTTGGGTCGGCGACCTTGACGCCGCTCATGTTCGACCTCTTTGCAAAGTAGATTTCATAGCCGGTGACGCCTCGCCCTCCGTTGGACACCGGAGCGCGCCAGGTCAGCGTGATCTTTCCTTTTTTCACGGCGAGAGTCCTGAAATGGGCCGGAGCGCCCGGAACCGTTGCCGGAGTCGCCGAGGCCTCGTTCGATGCCGCGCTGTTACCGATCACATTGATCGCCTCGACAGTGAGGTAGTAAGTGGTGCCGTTGTGGAGTCCCGACACGGTGTAGCTGAGCGCACTCGAAGATATCGGCGAGGAGTTGACCGGAGTGCCAGCCTCCCTACCAGGCGAAGTTCCCTCGTAGACATAGAAACCGGTGACTGCGCTCCCACCATTGAAGGACGGGGTGCTCCAAGCAAGACCAACCGAGCCATTACCCGACCTCGCCTTGAGGCTCAACGGGGTGCCCGGAACTGAGGTCGTCGTCGCCGAGGCCTCGTTCGATGCCCGCGCTGTTACCGATTACGTTGATCGCCTCGACAGTGAGGTAGTAAGTGGTGCCGTTGTGGAGTCCCGACACGGTGTAGCTGAGCGCACTCGAAGATATCGGCGAGGAGTTGACCGGAGTGCCAGCCTCCCTACCAGGCGAAGTTCCCTCGTAGACATAGAAACCGGTGACTGCGCTCCCACCATTGAAGGACGGGGTGCTCCAAGCGAGACCAACCGAACCATCGCCCGGCGTCGCGATGAGGTTGATCGGCGCGCCCGGTACTGACGTCGTAGTCGCCGAGGCCTCGGTCGACGCCGCGCTGTTACCGATCACGTTGATCGCCTCAACAATGAAGTAGTAAGTGGTGCCGTTGTGGAGCCCCGACACGGTGTAGCCCAGCGCATCCGGACCTAGTGGCGAGGAGTTGACCGGAGCGCCAGCCTCTCCGCCAGACGAGAGTCCCTCGTAGACGTCGTAACCGGTGATGACACTCCCGCCATTCGAGGATGGCGCACGCCAACCGAGGCCAACCGAGCCATTGCCAGAGGTCGCTACGAGGTTGAGCGGAGCATTCGGGGCAGATGCAGGAGTCGCCGAAGCCTCGTAAGGGGCTGGACTGTTACCGACCACGTTGATGGCCTCGACGGTGAAGTAGTAGGTCGTGCCGTTGTCGAGCCCTGGCACCGTGTAGCTGAGCGCACTCGGAGATATCGGCGCGGAGTTGACTGGAGTGTCAGCCTCCCGGCCCGACGTGGTGGCATCGTAGACGTCGTAACCGGTGAGAGCACTCCCTCCATTCGAGGATGGCGCATCCCAATCGAGGGTCACCGCGTTGTCGCCCCCGGTTGCCGTAAGACCGATCGGGGCGCTCGGGACAGTTTCCGCGGGATCGCCTTGGAACACGTACCCGAGGCTGTCAACGATCGTACAGGAGCCGTCTACCGGGCAGGACATCGAGTCGGGCTGACCCTCAGGGTCGAAGTCCGGGAGGGCAGACCAGGATGTGCCGTTGTAGCTGACTACATTGTCGTCGTTGTCGAGAACGGCGCAAAAGTCTGCCGACGCACAGGAAATCGAGCCGAGATCTCGGTGCCCGTCGACGTTCAAGGGCGGGGACCACGCCGTGCCGTTGTAGCTCACGACGTTGCCGTCGCTGTCGCTGGCGACGCAGAACGAGGTGCTCGGGCACGAGACAGAGTTCAACGGGCCGCCAACAGCGTCGACATAAGAGGGCGTTGACCACGAGATGCCGTTATAGGTGAGCACCTCATCGGCGAAGTCGACAGCGGCACAGAAGCTCTCCGTCGGACACGAGACGGACTTGAGTTCGTTGCTGGAATCGATGCTCTTCGGCGCCGACCAGCTCGAGCCGTTGTAGACGAGTGCGTTTCCTTTCCCGTCAACCGCAACGCAGAAGCTGGCGCTGGGGCAGGAGATAGAAAGCCCTTCGCCCGGATCGATGCTCTCCGGCGCCGACCAGCTAGAGCCGTTGTAGATGAGCGCGTTTCCTTTCCCGTCCACCGCAACGCAGAAGCTGGCACTGGGGCAGGAGACAGAAATCAGCTCCTCGTTCGGAATGACGCCAGGATCGATGCTCTCCGGCGCCGACCAGATCGAGCCGGTGTAGATCGACGCGTTTCCTCCGCCGTCCACCGCTGCGCAGAAGCTGGCGTTGGGGCAAGAAACGGCGGTGGGCACCCCTCCACCCGTGGGGTCGATGTTCGCTGGCGCGGACCAGCTCGAGCCGTTATAGATCTCAGCCCCGCTCCCACCCACCGCTATGCAGAAGGCTTGAGCCGGACAAGAAACGGAGCGAAGCCCGCTTACATTGATACTGGCTGGAGCGGACCAGGACGCGCCGTTGTAGACGAGCACGTTTCCCGCAGTATCCACCGCTGCGCAGAAGCTGGCGCTCGCACACGAAACAGAGTTCAGGTTCTCGCCGGGGTCGATGTCCGCCGGCGCGGACCAGGTTGTGCCTTTATAAGTAACGACATTGCCGCTGTAATCAACCGCGGCGCAGAACGAAGTAGCCGCACAAGAGATTGAGGAAAGAGACGAGTCATCGGCGTTCACGGGCTTGGACCAAGTCGAACCGTTGTAGGTGTACACGTCGCCGTTGATGTCCACCGCTATGCAGTAGTCCGCCGTCGGGCAGGAGACCGATTGGCTGGCCGGTCCAGGAGTCGGGGTCCAACCCGAGCCGTTCCAGATCAACACTGGCCCGTCGTCTGGGCCGGTGACGCAGAACGTGCTCGTCACACAGGAGACAGAGTAAAGCGGCAGGTCGTAGAAGTTCTCCGGTGCGGACCACGTCAAGCCGTTGTAAGTGACAACATCGCCGTAACGGTCGACAGCAGCGCAGAATGTGGATGTCGGACAGGAGACAGCGTCCAGGTCGCCATGGTCGATGCTCACGGGCGCTGACCAGGTCGTTCCGTTATATGTGACGAAATAACCGCCCCAATCGACAGCGCCACAGAAGTTAGGCGACGGGCACGAGATCGATTGGAGACCGCCGGTGTCGGGATCGAACTTTTGCCAGGTCGCAGTGGTTGCTCCTGCTTGGGACGCACCGATGCCAAGCCCCGCAAGAACTCCGATCAGTAGACACGCCGCCATCGCTAATCCGACACGATTCTTCCTCACGAGCCCTGCCTCGCCTTCCTTACCCTCCGCACCTTTGCTCGAAGCACTTCCTCGGATCGGTTCCCTGGGCCAAGATCCGCCACTTTGCGGGCGTGAAACCTGTTCACACCGATCGTGGAGAAGTCGAAGTCCGCGCAGTAGCTATTGGCCCTTGGCGCTTGCAAGCAGATCCGCGGGGCTACGTCATCGCAGGAAAGGATCGAATAAGCTGAGAATCGACGCTTGCGGCTCACCGCGACCGGCGCGGTGCCTGCGAACAGCGCTTCCCGGACGTGCTTATCTGCACTCGCCCCCTCGCTGACGACGCTCCACGATATTCACCTCTACGTGGCTCATACTGCGAGCTGTCCAGAGCTAATACTAGAGGCGAAAGTCCTTATGACAGCACCGATGTCAGTAGTCTTCCAATTTCTTGGAACGGTCACTGCTCGCGCTTGAGTGCAGGTGACCCCGTCGCTGTACGAGACCACGTGCGTCGAGGCCGTCGGCCGTCTCGCCGGTCCCCACCGAGGGATACAATTCGACCTGTCACGTGGGGGTTCGCGTCGGAGGGCCGACGGCGCGAATCTCCGACTGGTGTTGAAGGGGTCGGCCTTACTTACATCGTTGGGAGAGCGCGTATCGCGTCAAGTCGGTCGCCCGGCCATCCCTTGATACGGATTCGCGGGGGATCCATGTCCTTCACGACCTCAAATAGGTCCGACGCAACAGCGCACCCGTCGTCCCACGAGACTCGATTGCTCTCGTTGGTTTCCGGGTCCACGAACCAGATGGCATCGGCGTACGGCAACAGAGCATTATCTACGCCTTTGCCCCAGGTCGCCCACGATAGGACCGACCCGTCTGGCAGCCTTGCTACTTGCAGGGGGTTGATCCAGACGTTTTCTCCCACCGAGGCAAAGAGCGTAGAGAGGGCTGCCTTCTGCTGTCGGTACTCGTAGAGCGCCAAGAGCCGCTCTGCCATGGCGACGCGATTAAACAGCGGATGTCCACGGGGCGGGCACCACGGAACCCTTCGGCCGTCGACCGCCTCGTACGGTACCGGCGAGAGGCGACGAGGAGACTCGCGGTAGATCTGCTCCGCCCAGGCCAGGGATCCGTTGAGAATCTCAGGAGCGTCGAGGGGAGCGAAGCAGAGCCTGTCACGACTCGGTGCCAGGGCGACGACCGGCCCGTGCAGCCTCTGGCTGGCGTCGTCGAACGCCGACGGCACAAGCGGCCAAGAGGAGATGTAGCCGTCGGGGCCTGTTGCGACCAGGCAACCAGCCATTGCGTCGGCTGTTACGGGCATGCCGGCGCGGGCAAGATTGCCGAGTGCGTCCTGTTCGGCTTGCTCGAATTCGACCCCCCACTCGGCGAGAACCGAGTCGTGCACGATCCGCATACTGTCCGGGAAGTCCAGCACCAAGGCTCGATCGACAAACGGAGCGAACTTGCGGTGGGCCAGAGTGTCTTTGCCCGAAACCGCCAGCGCGCCAGCCCACAGCTCGAAGCGCGGGCATGAGCTGGAGCTTCGCCTCCTCCCAAGCTGGTAACGCCACGCTCGTTTGCGACATGGCCCGGAGAAACCTGGCGAGCCGCGACAAGCGTTCGGAGGTCTCGAGGTCTCTTATCTCAGCGAAGACGTTATTGAGGTTGACCACTAGTGGCTCCCCCGACGTGCGCCTTACTCTGAGCTGCAAGACCTCTACACACTCGACAGCGACGACGGCGGGCGTGTTCCTGAGCTGAGCGGCGACTTCTTCGGTGAATTTCTCCTCGAGCGATCGAGACGGCTTGCGCCGGAACACATACACAGAGTCTCACATTCGCCGTCGAGCATGCCGCAAACGGGTCGTAGCGGCCAACCGCGACCTCCCGACTCCGAGGAGCATCCCGACGCCGGGTGCGTGCCCTGTAACACAGCACCCGCAAACTGCATGCGGCACCAGGCAGACGGCCGAGGCACTGGCGAGGGCCGGTCAAGGCCGGCCGCAGGCTGTGGAAGCGGTCTCCTTGACCTAGCAGAGGACTCAGACGCTCGTCCGAGTGTGTGGTTGGTGTCGGCGGATCAGCAATCTTAGAGTGCCGAAAGTAACTGTTAACATCGGTTCTGGGGTTAACAAGGGGCACAAATGTGACAGAGGCGCCGCCTGATATACCTTCGGAGGCACGGCAAGGATCTTCTCCTCGATCCGAGGAGGGTCACAAGGCGGCTTGTTCAGCCTCAGATGTCAACCTGCCCCAATCCGCGGCTTCAGAGAAGACTGGTGAGGTCTCTAGTTCCGCCGCCGGCTTTACAGCGCACCTGCAAGAGGGGGGCCGTGGTCAGCCCAGAGGCTTCCTCGGCTGGTCGTGGAGCGGTTTTCCTCGACGACGAATGCTTCTTGCTGTCGTTCTTTGGATGGAGTCTGCTTGGGCCGCGGCGTTCCTCGTCTGGACTGTCGTGCTTTGGGCGGAGCTTCCCCGCAACGTTGAGTCGACGGGCTTCGACCAAGATGCTTCGATCCGACTAATCCGGAGCACCGACGTGCCGCGTATGGGCTTGTGGCTGGCTTTGGTGCTACTTGTGACGATCGTGTTGTTCATATCAGCGCTCTCGTGGTGGCACGCATACTCGCGGCCCACAGGGCAAGGGCCCTCGAATCTGGCAGCCGGCACGGCGTGGGCTCAGCCGCTGCTAGCTGTGCTCATTCTGGAGTCAGCCTTGGCCGTTCAGTACGCGATCGCTCTCTACGGACCAGTAGGGGTGACTACCCCGACTGCCTCGAAGGCACTCCTCGCGAGCATTGCGGTCGTCGTGGCTCTGGTCATGCTCGTCCTGGTCGGCGGGTGGTCAAAGCCCCGGTTGGGCGCGCTGCTCTCGCTCATAGTGATCGCTGGCCTGGTCGTCGCTCCTCTGCTGCTGGTCGATGGCTACTGGGGATATTCCCAGCGATTCTCAGTGCTCGGAGCTCTTCCGACGGGCCGGACCAGCTTCGTTGGCGGGCTCAGCTGTGTCGCACCTGGGCCGTGCCTTGCCGAGGGCTGGAACCCTGGAGGCCTAGTCCGGAGCAGATACGACGCGGTGATCGCCATCGAGAACTCCAGTTCGGTCTGGGAGGCCGCCTCACCCGTACCTGCCCCCGGAAGGATTGGGCTGAATGGGCCGCTTGGCGGATACAGAGCCTCTATCTCTTGTCCCACGCCTAGGGTCTGCGTGGCGCTCGGGTTATGGGTGCCGCGAGATTTGCTTTACTCGACACCGGGCAAGGTGACGGTCCCGCTCTGGCGGTCTCGCGACGGCGGAACACATTGGGCGATGAGTTTCATCAAGATGCCATCGTCGGCTGGCCTGCCTTTGGCGCAGCTAGCGTGCATGACGGCGCTCACCTGTGTGGCCTCGGATGGCTCGACGGTTGTTGAGACCAGCGACGGTGGCTCCATCTGGAGCACTGTTTCTCAGTTGCCGGTTCCCAAACAGCTTCAGCCCGGTGCTGCCTTGGATTGCCCCACGAGTCGTAGCTGCATCGTCTTCTCCTCGACGATCCAGGAGGTCGGCTCCCCCCGATCGCGGTCCCAAGTGCATATCGTCGAGGACATCACCACCGACGGCGGCGCCAACTGGGACAGTTTTCACGCGCCCGGCGCAATGAGTTTTCCCCCAAGCGCACTGGGCTGCTGGAGTTCGAGTTCGTGTCTCTTGCAGACAGAAGAGCTCGGCTCCGGAGCTGATCTGTACCGGACGGACGACGGCGGTTCGCACTGGAAGCTGCTGAGAGCACAAGTAGGGGGAGTTGGACTCAGTTCGATCGTTTGCCCCGCGGTCCGACTCTGTTTCGCAATTGCCAACGGCACTATCGTGCGCACGAGGGACGGCGGCGCCAGCTGGAAGATCCTGCTGAGCAATGGAGGTCCGACCTCAGCAGTGGCTCTCTCTTGCTCCAGCGCTCTTGATTGCGTAGCGGGCGGGACCGTCGCCAGCAATTCAGGTGGTCAGGCAACTCTTTGGTCGACGCGTAGTGCCGGAGCAACTTGGGTGGGGCAACCCTTTCCACAGGTGAACTTGCCGGAGGATACACACCCGTGCTTCTTCCCATTGTGCCCGTAGCTTCCACCACGGCACCGCTTCGCTCCGCCCGTGCGCTCGCCGGGCCGCCCCTCTGGCGCCTCCGTCGCCGCCCCGGCCGCTCGCATCCTCCCTGGTCCTGGCCTCGCCTCTCGCTTGCGTTACGGATTCGGTGCGTTTCCCCGGTCCTGCCTCTCTCTCCCGATTTTGGTTGGCTGGTGA
>CAWDPZ010000021.1:0-25853 GCA_963804265.1 uncultured Acidimicrobiaceae bacterium | reverse complement strand
CGACCGGGATCGAACCGGCATGACCAGCTTGGAAGGCTGGAGCTCTACCATTGAGCTACGCCCGCGACGTGCTCCGAGGCTAGTCGGCGCTGCAGGGATGTCGGTGACCGCGCTGTCGGCGACCGCGCCGCCTGACCGTCGATGATCTAGCCAGGCCGAACCGGCTGCTTAGCTGGTGGTGGTCGGGGCGGCGGTGTCGTCGTCGGGGCGGCGGGATTCGAACCCGCGACCTCCTGCTCCCAAAGCAGGCACGCTAACCAAGCTGCGCTACGCCCCGTCGTCCCGCTGGCCACAGATTGCCCGTAGGCGACCCCACGATCGTAGGGGCACCGGGCCCCGGGCGTTTGTGGCCCTCCCACCTGGGTGGTGGGCACGTTCTCCGGCGCCCGGTAGAGTACGCACCGACCTATGCGTTCCACTTCTGAAGCCCTCGAGGGCAACCGAGTCAAGCTCACCGTCGAAGTCGACGAGGACGAGCTCCGAAAAGCAGTCGACGAAACCTTCCGGAGGTTGCAGAAGGAGGTCAGTGTCCCGGGCTTTCGCCCGGGCAAGGTCCCCCGCCGCCTCCTCGAGGTTCGACTCGGCTCCCAGGCCATCCGGGCCGAGGTGATTCGCCACGCCCTCCCGGACTACTACGCCCAGGCTGTCGAGGAGGCTGACCTCGACACGATCGTGGCCCCTGAGATCGACATCACCGCCGGCGAGGACGACGGCCCGCTCGCCTTCGACGCCGTCGTCGAGGTTCGCCCGAAGGTCTCGATCGCCGGTTACGAAGGCCTCGTCGTGACGGTCCCGCCCCTCGAGGCGACCGATACGGACATCGACGCCCGCATCGACAGGCTTCGTGAGCAGTTCGCCGAGCTCAAAGAGGTCGAGCGGCCGGCCAGGGACGGTGATCTCGTCACCGTCGACGTGCACGGGGTCCGCGACGGCGAGGTAGCAGAGGGGCTGAGCGCCGACGACTTCGTTTACGAGGTCGGAACCGGCGGGATCGCCGAGGGAGTCGACGAGCAGCTACGCGGCAAGAAGGCCGGCGACATAGTCGACGTCGACGCCCCCAACTTGCAAGGGGGAGCGGGCAGCCTGCGTGTGCTCGTCAAGCAGGTGCGCGAAAAGGTGCTGCCGGAGGCCACCGACGAGTGGGCCTCGGACGCCTCCGAGTTCGACACCCTCGATGAGCTCCGCCTGGACGTGGCCGGCCGGCTGACGAGCCTGAAGAAGCTCGAGGCACGCCTCGTCGTCCGCGAACGTGCGGTTGAAGCCCTCGCCGATCTTGTCGTCGACGAGATGCCGCCGACCCTTGTCGCCCAGGCTGCGCAGCAGGCGGCCGAGGCCCTTGCCAGTCGCCTGGGCGAGCGCGGCTTGACGGTCGACCAGTACCTAGAGGCTTCCGGGCAGGACCCGGCTGAGCTCACCGCCGAGTTCGAGCGCCAGGCGGCGTCCCAGGTCCGGGCGGATCTCGCCCTGCGGGCCCTCGCCGAGGCCGAGGAGATCACGGTCGACGACCAGGATCTTGCCTCCGAGATAGAGCGACTGGCCCGCCAGACGAACCAGGACGCCCGTGCCCTCGCCAGCCGCCTCGCAAGGTCCGGAGGTCTCGAGCAGCTACGCTCAGATGTGAGGAACGAGAAAGCGGTCACATGGTTGACCGACTCTGTCGACCTCGTCGATGAGCAAGGGGCCCCGATGGATCGAACGTTGCTCCTCGAAGCTGTGGGCTCCGAGGACGAGACTGCAGACGAGGCTGTCGCAGCCGGCGAGGGAGACGACGCCCAAGGCTCGGACGCGGAGGTCGGCGGCACCGAAGCCGTCGACGAAGGAATGGTCGACTCTTCAGCGGACAAGGAGGGCTGAACCGTGGCCGCGAATGACTATCTCGTGCCCACAGTCGTGGAGCAGTCGCCGAGAGGCGAGCGCGCCTACGACCTGTTCTCGCGGCTCTTGCGGGAGCGGATCATCTTCATCGGAACGCCGATCGACGACACGATCGCCAACCTCGTGTGCGCCCAGATGTTGTTTCTCGAGTCCGAGGATCCGGAGAAGGACATCAACATCTACATCAACTCCCCGGGTGGCGACATCACCGCTCTGTTCGCGATCTACGACACGCTCAAGTACGTGCGGCCCGACAAGTCGACCTTCTGCTTCGGCCAGGCGGCCTCCGCCGCGGCCGTGCTCCTGGCCGCGGGCACCAAGGGCAAGCGGTTCGCCCTTCCTCATGCCCGGATCCTGCTCCATCAGCCCTACGGCGGCGGCGGCGGGCAGGCGAGCGACATCGAGCTGCAGGCCAAGGAGATCTTGCGGATGCGGGACCTCCTGAACCAGATGCTCGCCACCGACACGGGTCAGTCGGCCGAGAGGCTCCAGAAGGACACCGATCGCGACTTCATCATGGACGCCGAGGAAGCCAAGGAGTACGGCATCATCGACGAGGTCATCACCAACAGGGAGGTCGTCGGATTCGCGGCGGCCGTCGGCGCAGCCTGAGCTACGGGGGACGATGTGGCCAAGTTCGGTGATGGTGGAGAGCTAGTCAAGTGCAGCTTCTGCGGCAAGTCGCAGAAGCAGGTCAAAAAGCTGATCGCCGGTCCGGGTGTCTACATCTGCGACGAGTGCATCGAGCTCTGCAACGACATCATCGAAGAAGAGCTCTCGGAGCCGACCGAGGTCCGCTTCGAGGACCTGCCGAAGCCCAGGGAGATCTTCGACTTCCTGAACGACTACGTCGTCGGCCAGGAGCAAGCCAAGAAGATCCTCTCCGTGGCGGTCTACAACCACTACAAGCGCGTGCAGGCCGGCGCCTACCGCGAAGGCGACGTGGAGATCGCGAAGTCGAACATCTTGCTCCTCGGCCCGACGGGCTGTGGCAAGACCCTCCTCGCCCAGACCCTCGCCCGCATGCTGAACGTGCCGTTCGCCATCGCCGATGCCACGGCTCTCACCGAGGCCGGATACGTCGGCGAGGACGTGGAGAACATTCTCCTCAAGCTGATCCAGGCCGCTGACTACGACGTCAAGAAGGCCGAGACCGGCATCATCTACATCGACGAGATCGACAAGATCGCCCGCAAGAGCGAGAACCCCTCGATTACGCGGGACGTCTCGGGTGAGGGCGTGCAGCAGGCCCTGCTCAAGATCCTCGAGGGCACGACGGCCTCCGTCCCACCCCAAGGGGGCCGCAAGCACCCCCACCAGGAGTTCATCCAGATCGACACCACGAACATCCTGTTCCTGTGCGGAGGCGCCTTCGCCGGCCTGGACAAGATCATCGAGAACCGCATCGGGCGCGCCGGCATCGGCTTCAGGGCCGACGTGCGCCACTCCAAGCATCGCGAGGAGGGCGAGGTCCTCATGCAGGTCCTTCCCGAGGACCTGTTGAAGTTCGGCCTCATCCCCGAGTTCGTGGGGCGGCTCCCGGTCATCGGTGCGGTCCGCAGCCTCGACGAGGAGGCGCTGGTCCGTATTCTCGTCGAGCCGAAGAACGCCTTGGTCAAGCAGTTCAAGCGGGTGTTCGAGCTCGACAACGTGGAGCTCGAGCTGACCGAGGACGCTCTCGAGGCGGTCGCCCAGCAGGCGATGCTGCGGGGTACCGGGGCTCGAGGGCTCCGGGCGATTCTCGAAGAGGTGCTGCTCGAGGTCATGTACGACCTTCCGAGCCGCGAGGACATCGGCCGCTGCGTGGTCGACAAGTCGGTCGTCCTGCAGCGAGTGGCGCCGAGCTTGGTGCCGCGCGCCACCGGCCAGGAGAAGTCCGAGCGCTCGCGCCGTGCAGCTTCCTGAGCCCCTAGCCCGCCGGTCACCCCCAGGCGTGTCCCAGTCCGACCGCCCGTTCGACCCGCCCCCAGAACCTCCGCTCCTGCCGTTGCCGGGAGCGGGCAACCCTTCCTTCGGGGAGACCTTGGCGTGGCTGGACCGCCATATCAACCTGGAGGCGATCGAGTCCGGGCGTGCCGGTCATCTCGGATTGCCGAGCCTGGAGCGAATCAATGCCCTGCTGAGCGCTCTCGGCGACCCGCAGGCGACCTACCCCGTCGTCCATGTCACCGGGACGAACGGCAAGGGCTCGACGTCCAGGATGACCTCTGCTCTGCTCCGGACCTGCGGGCTGACGGTGGGGACGTACATGAGCCCTCACCTCGAGCGGATAAACGAGAGGCTCGAGTTCGATGGGGCGGAGATATCCGACGACTCCTTCGCCCGTGTGCTCGGCACGGTGGCCGAGATAGAGCGTTTCCTGGGCATCCGGGCGACCTGGTTCGAGCTCGTCACCGCGGCCGCCTACACCTGGTTCGCGGATTTGGCTGCCGAGGCGGTCGTGGCCGAGGTCGGCTTGGGCGGCCGGTTCGATGCCACGAACGTCGCCAACGCCGACGTCGCGGTCGTCACGAACGTAGAGCTCGATCACACCCAGATACTGGGTGACACGCGCGAGTTGATCGCATCCGAGAAGGCCGGGATCATAAAGAGCGGCTCGCTCCTCGTGCTCGGCGAGGAGGATCCCTCCGTCGCGGCGATCTTCGAGGCGGAAGCCCGAACGGGTCGGGGCGCGGGCGATCTGGAGGCGTGGGGAAGAGTTCGGCTGCTCCTCGGACCGTCTCGCCGTCGGGGGACGCCTCGTCGACCTCTGGACGCCGCTCGGGCACTTCTCCGAAGTGCCCATCCCTGTGCACGGGGCGCACCAGGGGGAGAACGCCGCGGCTGCCGTGGCCGCGGCGCAGGGTTTCCTGCAGACGACCCTCGACCCCGAGGTGGTGAGCGCCGCCTTTGCCACAGTGAAGGTGCCAGGCCGCCTGGAGGTGATGCGCAGGCATCCGCTCGTCGTGCTCGACGGGGCCCACAACCCGGCCGGGAGCGGCCGCGGCCGGCCGCGCCCTGGTAGAAGATTTCGCCGCCGCCGAGCGTGTGATCGTGGTCATGGGCTGTCTCCGAGGTCGGGATCCCGGCCAGCTGTTGGCTGCGCTCGGCCCGGAGCGGATCGCTCAGGTCGTCGCCTGCCGGCCGCCCTCTCCCCGGGCCCAGGAGCCCGGCGAGGTGGTCGCGGCCGCGGAAGCGATGGGGATCGCCGCCGAGGAGTCCGACACCACCTCCGAAGCCCTGGAGACGGCCCTGGCACTCGCCCGCCGGGACGACCTCGTGCTCGTGACCGGGTCCCTCTATGTCGTCGGGGCGGCCCGGACGGCGCTGTCGCAATAGCCGGGCGCCCCGGGACAGCCGGTCCGGCGGGGCAGCTGCGGGCGACGGCAGGGGAGCGCGGAACGACGGCTGCCTCAGGTGAGGAGGAAGCCGCCGTCCACGACGAGGTCGTGGCCGTTGATGCCGTCGTTGCGGAGCAGGAACTCGGTCGCGTCGGCGATCTCGTCCATCGTGACCAGGCGCCCGATCGGCGTGCGGGGGATGGCGGGGTGCGCGGGTACCTCGCGCCACTTCGGGCTGTCGCCGACGATGCCGGGATGGATGGCGTTGACCCGATGGGGAGCGATCTCGACGGCGAGCGTGCGCATGAGCCCGCTCACGCCGCTGTTGAAGGTCGTGACCATGGTGGATCCCGGGTACGGGCGGTACTTGGCGATGCCTCCGAACAGCACCACCGAAGCACCGGGCTCAGGCGGGGATGCAGGACGCGGACGACCTCGGTGTATCCGACGAGCTTGACGGTGACAGACCGGACCGCCTGGGTGATGTCGTAGCTGCCGATGGTGTTGAAGAACTGTTCGATGGCGGTGATGACGAGGTTGTCGACGTCGTGGACATCTGCGAGGCAGCCGGCGATCGTCTCCGGCTCGGCGAGGTCGATGGCGATGCCGCGGGTGCCGCCGCCGATATCCTCCGCCACCCGCTGCGCCGCGGCCTCGTCCCGGCTCGTGATGACCACCTCGTCTCCGTGTCCGGCGAAGCGCTCGGCGATTGCCCGTCCGATCCCGTTGCTACCGCCGACGATCAGTGATCGAGTCATGATGTCGCCCTCCTGCCCGCGTCGCCCGCCGTGTGCACCCAACGTTACGACGGGCCGGCTCAGTGCCTCGTGCACGCTGTGGTCTCGGTTCGGAGCTCGAGATGGACGGCCGTCACATTGCCCCGCCGGGCCGGCGGCGATTAGGGTCGCCGCCCGTGGAGCGCACCCTCGTAATCTGCAAGCCCGATGCCGTCGAACGCGGCCTGATGGGGGAGATCATCGGCCGCCTCGAGCGGAAGGGACTTCGTATCGTGGCGGCCGCACTGCGGACGATCGACGCCGAGGTCGTGAGCCGCCACTACGCCGAGCACGTCGGCAAGCCCTTCTACGGCGACCTGGTCGACTTCATCGGCCGGGGCCCGGCCATGGTCATGGTCGTGGCCGGGCCACCCGGGACGTGGAAGATCGTGCGCACGCTCATGGGGCCTACCAATCCCGCTGAGGCGCCCCCAGGGACGATCCGCGGGGATCTCGCCGTGGAGATGACCGAGAACCTGATCCACGGCTCCGACGGTCCCGAGTCGGCCGCTCGGGAGATCGAGATCTTCTTCCCCGGTCTCGTAGGTCCGGCCCCGCGCTCGGGCGAGCCCGGCAGACGTCCGGCTCGGCCCCGGGGCGGGCCCCGCAGACGTCCGGCTCCGACAGCCCCAGACCCGCGCCCTTCAGTGGTCCCGCACGAGGAACCCGACGCCGACTCCGCCGAGCGAGACGACCGCGGCGACGAGCGTCGCCAGATGCATCCCAGTCATGAAGCTCGCATGACTTCCCGCCACGACGGCGCTTTGCAATGCCAGAGGAGCTCCTTTGAGCTGGGCGCGCCACGCCGGGCGACGAGCTGCTTGGCGCGTTCGAGTCCCAGGGCGTAGGGAGCGGGCACTCCGGCGCTTGTGAGGCTGGAGAACAGGCTGCTGCCTACGCGTGTCGCCAGCACCGAGCCGAGGACGCTCGTTCCGAGGACTCCGCCGATCTGCAGCGAGGTCGACTGCAGGCTGCCGGCGATGCCGGCATCGGCGACGGGGGCGTTCGAGACGATGGCGGTCGACGCGGAGACGACCACGATGCCGATGCCGAAGCCGAGGACGACGAACGGCACCCACAGGTGCAGATAGGGCGACGCCGGCTCGAGCCAGAGCAGTCCGAGCAGCCCGAGGGACACGAGGAGCATCCCGAGCGGCACCGCCACCCGGGAGCCGAACCGGTCGTTCAGGTACCCGCCGAGCGGGCAGGCGACCATGAAGGTCACGCTCAGGGGGAGAATCCGCATCCCGGCGCCGACCGGATCGTATCCGTGGACGTTCTGCAAGTAGAGGGACACGAAGAACAGCACGCCGTAGAGGGAGAAGAAGACCAGCACAACCGCCAGCGAGCCGAAGGTGATCTGCCAGTTCCGGAACAGGCGCATCGGCACAAGGGGCACAGCCGCCCGCTGCTCCACGAGGCCGAACATGACGAGGAGCAGGACACCACCCGCAAGCAGGCCGATGCGTCTTTCGTCACCCCAGCCCCAGCCGTTCGCCTTCACGAGGCCGAAGGTGACACAAGAACAGGCCGGTCCCGACGAGGGCGATGCCCGGGAAGTCGAGATGCGGCACGTGATGTGGGTTCCGGCTCTCAGCGAGGAGGAAGAGGCCGAGGGCGATGGTGAGGATGCCGAGCGGGCCGTTGATGTAGAAGCACCACTCCCAGGAAGCGTGCTGCACGAGCAGGCCGGCGACGACCGGACCCGCTGCCACTGACACCGCCGCCGCGCCGCCCCAGATGCCCACGGCGCCGTTGAGGCGGTCCTTCGGGAAGGCGCTGCGGACGATGGCGAGGGTGTTCGGCATCAGCATGGCGCCGAACACGCCCTGGATCGCCCGGAAGACGATCACCCCGCCGATCGATCCGACCAGCCCGACCCCGATCGAGCCCAGAGCGAAGCCGGCTACCCCGATCAAGAACAGCAGCCGGTGACCGTAACGGTCCCCGACCTTGCCCATCGGGACGAGGAGAACGGCGAGAGCGAGCAGGTAGGCGTTCGTCACCCACTGCAGGTCCGAGAGCGAGCAGTGCAGGCCGTGGGCTATGTAGGGGTTGGCCATCAACACGATCGTGGCGTCGACGCCCACCATCGCCACGCCCAGGCCGACGGTGACCAGGGTCCAGACCGGATTGCCCCGTAGGCCACCGGCGCGCGGTCGCGGCGCTGTCTTGTCCAGGTCCGGCTCGTCGAGGCGCTTTCGCGATCCGCCGTGTCTCTGCTCATGGTCGCTGCTCCTTCTGTCATTGACTGTCTAACGGCAGTGTATGCCATATTGCAGTACATGTCACATGACTGGACGACGGGCGCTAGACTGCCCCGGTGGACGGAGCCGACGAGTCTCGTGTGATCGATGTCCCCTCGCCGGCCCGGCGAGCGCCGGCCAGCTCGGCGAGACCGGCAAGGTCGGCGACCGGCGACGGGGGAGAACCCGAACGGCCCCCGTCGTTGACAGAGCGGCGCATGGCGAGGACGCGCCGGCAGCTCGCCGAGGTTGCCGCAGGGCTCTTTCTCGAGCGCGGCTACGAGGCGGTGACCGTCGAGGAGATCGCCGCCGCGGTGGAGGTGTCCCCGCGGACGTTCTTCCGGTACTTTCCCTCCAAAGACGACGTCCTCGACGAGATCCTCGTGAACGAGGTCGACGAGGTCATCGCGGCCCTCCGCCAGCGCCCGAGGGATGAGCCGGTCGCGGACTCGCTGCGCGCCGCGGCCCGCTCGTGGGTGAGCACCGCCGAGCGGGACGCGCGCACGGTCCGGCTCTTCGGCCTCGTGCGGCGAACCCCGGTCCTCAGGACCCGCTGGCTCGCCCGGCCGCACCGACGACCAGGAGGCGCTGGCGGAGATACTCGCCGAGAGGCTCGGGGCCGGGCCCCACTCCCCGATCCCGTTGCTCGCCGCGGGGGCGATGATCGGCGTTCTCATCACCATCTTCGAGTTCTGGGTGGAACACCTCGACGAGGCGGAGCTCCTCGCGCTCATTGACGAGGCGATCGACGCCCTCGTCGACGGCTTCGGCATCAGTGGTCAGGCGCCGTCAGCGCTCGGGAAGAGGTCGCGTCGGCGATCCGGCTAAGCGGGGGCGCCCCGACCGGCGGCACGGCCGTTGTCGATGACGACGACCTCGTCGAAGCAGGCCAGCTCGTCGAGCCGGTGGGTCACGTAGAGAAGGCTCTTGCCCTCGGCGATCTCGGTGACGTCGTGCAAGAGCCGCTCCGCCGTCGCCTCGTCCAGGCCCGAGGTGGGCTCGTCGAGCACGAGGACCGGCGTCTCGGCCAAAAGAGCCCGGGCGAGGGCGATGCGCTGGCGCTGGCCTCCGGAGAGCTGCGCGCCCTGCTCGCCTATCGGGGTGTCGAGGCCCTCGGGCAGCGATTCGATCCATTCGGCGAGCTGAGCCGCTCTTGCCGCCTTCGTGATGTCGGCTTCGTCCGCCCCGGGCCGGGCGAGGGCGATGTTGGCCCGGATCGTCGTGTTGAAAAGGTGGGTGTCCTGGGCCACCCAGGCGATCATCCGCCGGGGCGTCTCCTGGCCGAGCCGCCGGAGCGGGGTTCCTCCGAGCGTGGCCTCGCCGGCCTCCAGCTCCCAGAAGCGCAGGAGCGTGTTCACGACGCTGCTCTTGCCGGCGCCGCTCGGCCCGACGAGGGCGACCCGGGTGCCCGCCGGCACCGACAGGGTGAGGCCGTCGAGAGCGAAGGGAGCCTCGGGCCCGTAGCGCAGGAAGGCGTCCGCGAAGGCGATGTCCGTTGCCCCGGGCTCCGCCAGCGGGTCGAGCGGGTCAAGGACCGGGATCGGGAGCTCGCCGATCGCGAGCACGCGTCGCGCCGCGGCGACGTGATCGGACAGTCTCGAGACGGCGTCCGCGACCGGTGTCACGATCTCGAAGGCGCCGAGGCTGACGAGCGGCAGGACGGCGAGCATGTACCCGGGCAGACGCCCGGCGTCGACCGCCGGCACCGCCACCGCCAGGAGGCAGATGACAGCTGCCCCGCTGCCCAAGGTCGCGATGGCGGACACGGCACCGGCGGTCCAGGACCGGCGCCGTGCGAGGCGGGCGAGGGCCTCGTCGCCGGCGAGGGCGCGCTCCAGGTACTCCTCCTCGCGTCCTAGCGCCAGCAGGTCGGGGGCTCCCCGCAGGAGCTCGACCACGTCAGCGGCGAGCTCGCCCCGGAGAGCCGCCTCCCTGGCCCCGAGCCCGCGCTGGCGCACCCAGGCGACGAGAGACGTGAGGCCGAGGGCGCTCACGAGGCAGGCTGCGAGCACGAGACCGGCGTCAGGAAGGATGCACGCCACGAGGCCAACCGCGAAGGCGGAGGTCAGGCTCCCGACGAGCACGGGCGAGATCCCGCGCAGCGCGAGGTCCTGGAGCGAGTCGACGTCGGCCGTCGCCCGGGCGAGGAGGTCGCCGCTGCGCCACCGCCCGAGGGCGGCAGGCGATCGCGGCTCGACCTCGTCGTAGAGCCAGAGCCGCAGGCGGCCGATGGCCGGCGAGGGCCGAGTCGTGGGAGAAGATGCGCTCGCCGTAGCGCAACGGCCCGCGGCAAAGGGCGAGAATCTGCACGGCGGCCATGAGCACCGTCAAGGTGTAGAGGGGAGGACGCAGCGCCGCCTTGTCGATGAGCGTGCCCGAGCACGCCATGAGGGCGACCGTGCTCATGGAGGCCGCGGCGCCGAGAGCTATCGACAGGCCGAAGCGTCCCCGGGACGGGGCGGCGACGCGGAGCATCGCGCCGCAGGGTCGCGAGGGCGGAGCGGCTCTGCGCCGACGACGTGCTCACAGGTTCGCCCCGACCGGGTCGCGCAGGCTCACCGGGGCACCGCCGGCCTCGAAGAGCCGGCCACCGGACAGGACAAGGGCGCGGTCGACCCGCGCGACCATGCCGAGGCGATGGGCGACGACGACGACGGTGCGACGCCTCGAGCCACGGACCGAGCGTCTCGGCCAGCGAGACCTCCCGACCGGCGTCGAGGTGCGCCGTCGGCTCGTCGAGCAGGACGATCGGAGAGTCGCGCAGCACCGCACGTGCGATGGCGACGCGCTGGCGCTCGCCGGTGCTCAGGGTCAGTCCCGCCTCTCCGACAGGGGTGTCGAGCCCGCCGGGAAGCCGGGCGACCAGTCCCGACAAGCCCGCCTGCTCGACGGCGACGACGAGCGCCGCCTTCGTGGCCCCGGGGACCCCGAGGCGGAGGTTGTCGGCGATCGTCCCGCGGACGAGATAGGGCCGTTGCGGCACCCAGGAGATCTGCCGGCGCCACTCACGAGGCGGGAGCTCGCCGAGCTCCAGGCCGCCGACTCGGACGCTGCCGGAGTCGGGCCGGACGAAGCCGAGCAGGACGGCGAGCAGCGTGGACTTGCCGGCACCGGAGTCCCCGGTCACCGCCACGTGTTCGCCGAAGGCGAGATCGAGATCCAGATCGTCGAGGATGGGCTCGTCCCGTCCGGGGTAGGTGACCCGGAGAGCGGACAGCCGGACCGGTCGCCTGCCGAGGTCGGGGAGGGCCGAACCGCTCCCCGCCACCACGGCGACGTCGTCGGGTGGCCGCGGCATGTCCGCCCCTCGGGCTCGTCCAGGACGTCGAGGATGCGGTCGGCTGCGGCTTGCCCGGCGGTGCTCGCGTGGAACTCGGCGGCCGCGCGCCGCAACGGCAGGTAGACCTCGGGCGCGAGGACGAGGACTGCCAGAGCGACGGCGAGGTGCAGCGAGCCGTCGAGGAGGCGCAACCCCAGGAACAGTGCCACAAGGGCCGTTCCCACCGCCGCGATGACCTCGAGGGCGAGGGACGAGAGAAACGCGATCTTCAAAGTGCTCATCGTCGTGGCACGGAACTCGTCGGCCGCCCGCTCGAGGCTCCGGCGCCCGTCCCGGGCGCGGTTGAAGCCCCGCAACGTGGGCAGGCCTTGGAGCAGGTCGTAGAAGGTGGCTGCCAGTCCCGACAGCCTGGCCCATTGGCGCCCGGCATGGCGCTTGGCCTCCAGCCCGAGCAGGACCATGAATAAGGGGATGACCGAGACCGTCAGGGCGAGGATCAGGAACGAGCGCCAGTCCGCCCACAGCACCCAGACGAGGAGGATGGGCGGGGCGACGGCGGCGAGGACGGCGGTCGGGAGGAAGCGGGCGAAGTAGACGTCGAGGGCTTCGACGCCCTGAGTGGCCACCGAGGCGAGCTCGCCTGTCCGCTCGCCCGCCAGCCACGCCGGGCCGAGCGCGACCGCCCGCGCCAACAGTTCCGCGACGAAGTGCCGAGGTCACGCTCGCGGAGGTGCGGTGCGAGGCCAGCTCGCCGAGCCATGACAGAGCCCGCCCGGGCGACGAAGGCGGCGCCGAGAGCGCCGAGCATGGGGGCGAGGCGCCCGAGTCGCACGTGGCCCACGAATCCCCGCTGCACGAGGACCCCGAGCAGGACGGCCTGGACCACGACGCAGACGGCCGATCCCGCGCCGACAGCCACGGCGGCCGCGAGGTAGCGCCGGGTGGCTCTCACCTTGCGTGACAGGCGGGGGTTCACGAGGCCCCGCGGATGCCGTGCTCCCGCGGTCAGCTGGTGCCGCTCTCACCGAGCGGGGAGGGATCGAGCTCAGGGCCCGATGCGCCCGGGTCGGTCTCGGGCGCATCGGGAGCGAGGGGAGCGGGCTGGGGCGGACGCACGACCGCGCGCCCGGAAGACCCAGTAGGACCATCCCTGGTAAACGAGCACCAATGGCGTGAATATGAGGGCCACGATGGTCATGACCTTGAGCGTGTAGGGCGCCGAGGCCGAGTTGCCGATCGTCAGGTCGTAGGCGGGCGAGATGCTCGAGACCATGACGCGGGGGTAGAGGTTCAAGAAGATCGTGGCGACGAGGCAGATAAGCCCGACGGCCGTGGCGACGAACGCCCAGCCGTCCAGCTTCTCGCGCAGCAGCCATCCCACCGCCGCGACCGCGGCGATGGCTATGACCGGGACGAAGGGGGGGACGAGGCCGGTGTCGTGGATGTTGTGGGCGTTCACGTAGGTCCAGGCCAAGAAGGCCACGAGGGCGGCGGTGGCGACCGGGGCGAGCACCTTCGCGATCCGTGAAGCGCGCTCTTGGAGCTCGTCGGTGGTCTTCAAGGAGGCGAAGACGGCTCCGTGCAGGCTGAAGAGCAGCAGGGTCGTGACTCCTCCCACGAGCGAGTAGGGGTTGAGGAGGTTGAAGAACGAGCCCAGGTAGGTGAAGTTCGGGCCGATCGGGACGCCGCGGAGGATGTTGGCGAAAGCCACCCCCCACAACAGGGCCGGCAGCAGGCTCCCCCAGAAGATGGCGTGGTCCCAGGCGACGCGCCAGGCCGGGAGTGCCCGCTTGGACCGGAACTCGAAGGCGACCCCGCGGAAGATGAGCGCGGCGAGGATGAGGAAGAGGGGGAGGTAAAAGCCGCTGAACAACGTGGCGTACCAGTCCGGGAAGGCGGCGAAGGTCGCTCCGCCCGCGACGAGCAGCCAGACCTCGTTGCCGTCCCACACGGGGCCGATCGTGTTGATCGAGCACGCGGCGGTCGAGGTCGTCACGTGCCAGCACGCCGAGCATGATGCCTATGCCGAAGTCGAAGCCCTCGAGCACGAAGTACCCGGACCACAAGATGGCGATGATGATGAACCAGAACACCTCGAAGCCGGTGTGGGCCGAGGGGATGCTGGCGACGATGAGAGGCACCGATCCTCCTTCGCTCAGTAGACGAGCGCCGGTGCCCGGTCGGAACCGGGCTCGGGCTCAGGTTCGTCGTGCTCGTCGCCCCCGCCCTCGCCGCGGGCGTAGCGCGCCATGAGCCCGAAGTCGATCGCGGCCAGGAAGCTGTAGATGGCGGTGAATCCGATCAGGCTCGTCACGACATAGCCCGTGCCGAGGTGGGAGACCGCCGCCGAGGTCTTGAGCAGGCCGTAGACGACCCAGGGCTGGCGGCCCATCTCGGTGAATATCCACCCCGTCGTGTTGGCGATGAACGGCAGGGCGATGGCGAAGACCGAGAACCTGAGGAACCAGGGCGACTGCTCGAGCCGCCGCCGCCGCATGAGCCAGAGGCCGGCCGCAAGCATCAAGAGCATGAGGATCCCGCAGCCGACCATGATGCGGAAGGTCCAGTAGGTCACCCACAAGATGGGCTTGTAGTTGCCCGGCCCGTATTTCGCCGCTTCGGCCGCCTGTATCTGGTTGATCCCCTGCACCGACCCGTTCCAGCTGTTGTCCGCCAGCACCGAGAGCATGTGGGGGAGGCGGATCTGGAAGATCGGGTTGCCGGAGAGGTCGCCGATCGTGAGCAGCGAGAAGCTGGCGCCGTCCTGGGTGTTGTAGATGGCCTCGGCGGCGGCCATCTTCATCGGTTGCTGGCGCTCCATGACCCTCGCCTGGTTGTCGCCGAAGAACATCGTGGCGACGATGGCGACCACGCCCACGACCAGGGCCAGCTTGGCCGAGGTGGCGAACACCGGCCGCGGCCCGTGCCCGGCGCGCCTGTCCTTCAACAGGTGCCAGGCGCTCACTCCGAGCAGGAGCATCGTCGAGGTGACGAGCGCCGAGAACAAGACGTGCAGGAACGAGCCGATCAGGGTGCTGTTGGTCATGACGGCCCAGAAGTTGGTCATGACGGCACGGTTGCCGACCACCTTGTAGCCGACCGGGTGCTGCATCCAGGCGTTCGCAGCGAGGATGAAAAGAGCCGAGAGCATGGTGCCGATGCTCACGAGCCAGATCGAGGCGAGGTGGACCCGCGCCGACACCCGGCCCTTGCCGAAGATCCAGATCCCGAGGAACGTCGACTCGAGGAAGAAGGCCAGCAACGCCTCGACAGCAAGGGGGGCGCCGAACACGCTGCCCACGTAACGCGAGTAGACGGACCAGTTCATGCCGAACTGGAACTCCTGCACGATGCCGGTCACGACCCCGACGGCGAAGTTGATCAGGAACAGCTTTCGCCAAAAGCGCGTCATGGCTTCCCACTTGTCGTGCCGTGCCGCGTCCCCGCGGGTCCGGTAGGCAGCCGTCTGCATTATCGCCAGCAGGAGGGCGAGACCGATCGTGAGCGGCACGAACATGAAGTGGAAGACCGTCGTGATCCCGAACTGCCAGCGCGAAAGGTCGAGGGTCATTGGACTGATCCAAGTCTCCCGACCGCCCCGTCGTTAGGGCCGAAGGTCCCGTTGCTCTGTCGCAGAAGTGTTCGGCGCTCTTGTGACCTGGGCGCACATCCCCTACCCTGGTGCTCTAGCCCGCCTAGTCCTGGAGCACTTGTATGTCGGAGAGCAGGTGGTCCGTCATCGGCCGCGACATGGCCGTCGACCTTGGCACTGCCAACACACTCGTCTATGTCCGTGGCCGTGGGATCGTTCTCAACGAGCCTTCCGTCGTCGCGATCAACGTCAAGGACGGGCATCCGCTGGCAGTCGGGGTCGAGGCCAAGCGGATGATCGGGCGTACCCCGAGCAACATCCAGGCGATCCGGCCCCTGAAAGACGGCGTTATCGCGGACTTCGAGATCTGCGAGATGATGCTGCGCTACTTCATCCGCCGGGTGCACCCGCACCGCTTCTCCAAGCCCCGCATGGTCATCTGCGTGCCCTCGGGCATCACCGGCGTGGAGAAGCGCGCCGTGCAGGAGGCCGCCGAGTACGCCGGCGCGCGCAAGGCCTACATCATCGAAGAGCCGATGGCGGCAGCGATCGGCGCCGGCCTGCCCATCCACGAGCCCACCGGCAACATGGTTGTCGACATCGGAGGTGGCACGACCGAGGTCGCGGTCATCTCCCTCGGTGGCATCGTCGTCAGCCAGTCGATCCGGATAGGCGGGGACGAGCTCGACGAGGCGATCATCTCCTTTGTGAAGAAGGAGTACAGCCTCGCCCTCGGTGAGAGGACGGCCGAGGAGATCAAGATCGCCCTCGGATCGGCCTATGAGCTCGAGGAGGAGCTCCACGCCGAGATCCGGGGCCGGGACCTCGTGACCGGTCTTCCGAAGACGGTCGTGACCACGACCGAGGAGATCCGCAAGGCGATCGAAGAGCCCGTCGCCGCCATCGTCGACGCCGTCAAGGTCACCCTCGACCGCACTCCGCCCGAGCTGGCCGCGGACATCATGGAGCAGGGGATCGTCCTCACCGGCGGCGGCGCCCTGCTGCACGGGCTCGACAGCAGGCTTCAGTTCGAGACCCACATGCCGATCGTCGTCGCTCCCGATCCGCTCAACTGCGTCGCTCTCGGCAGCGGCATGTGCCTCGAGGAGTTCGAGGCGCTCAAGCAAGTCCTCATCTCCTCGACCAACCGCTGACCTTCGGGGTCGCGGTGGCCGCCTCGCGCCGCAACACGAGCCAGCGTCTCACGCTGGTCATATTGCTGCTCGCCTCGATCACGGTGATCACCGTCGCCTACAAGGGCGAGGCGAGGCGCGCCGTCGGCTCGGTCCGCAACGGGGCGGCCGACGTCTTGTCGCCCGTGCAGCGGGGGATCGCGGCCGCGCTCCATCCGGTGGGGAACTTGTTCGCCGGCGTCGTCGACTACGGCGGCGCGCTCTCGGAGAATCAGCGCCTGCAGCTCGAGGTGGGCCGGCTCCGTCGCCAGCTCATCGAGTCCCAGCAGGCCCAGCAGCAACTCGACCAGCTGCGGGCGGAGCAGAACCTTCCCTTCGCCGACGGGATTCCCGAGGTGCTCGCGCAGGTGATCTCCTCGCCCTCGTCCAACTTCGAGCTCACGATCGAGATCGACCGGGGCACCTCCGACGGCGTCGGGGTCGGCATGCCGGTCGTCTCCGGGATCGGGCTCGTCGGCTCGGTCATTTCTGCCGGCAGGCACACCGCCGTTGTCCAGCTGCTCACAGACCAGGGATCGGCTGTCGGGGTGCGCTTCGGCACGGGCGACGTCGCCGTCGCCCAGGGACAGGGCGGAGGCTCCCCGCTGCAGCTCGAGGACGTCTCGGAGACCAGCGCCACCCACCGCGGCGTGCCCGTCGTGACGAGCGGGCTGGACGTGGCCGCATACCCTTCCGGCATTCCGGTGGGTACCGTTTCCTCGGTGCGCCATCCCGGTGGTTCTCTCACCTCCCAGGTTCTCGTCACTCCGCTCGTGAACCTCTCGGTTCTCCAGTACGTCGCCGTCCTCCAGTGGCTGTCGCCCGCATGAGCGCCCTGCGCCGGGCGGCCTGCCGGCCCGCCGTGTAACGGGGCGGGCCCTGCGATGACGATGCGGATGTGGGGCCGGCTCGGTCTGGTCGCCTTCGCGGCCGTGATCGTCCAGGTCGGACTGCTCGACCAGATCGTCGTCGCCGGCGCGCACCCGGACCTGTTCCTGCTGCTGGCGATATCGGCCGGAGTCGTGGGGGGTCCCCAGCGGGGGGCGGTGATCGCGTTCGCGCTCGGGCTCGTGGCCGACGTCTTCGTGCAGACCCCGTACGGCTTGTCCTCCCTCTGCTATGTGCTGGTGGCCTTCGCCATGGGCATGGTGGTCTCGACCCTGCCCGGCCGCCCCACCCTCGGCTTCCAGCTCGTGGCGGCCGTGCTCGGAGGAGTCGGAGGGACGCTCTTGTTCGCCGGCCTGGGAACGCTCATCGGCCAGACGGACCTCTCCCGTCACCAGCTCGCGATCGTGGCGGTCGTCGTCGCCGCGGGTTGCGCGGTGCTTGCGCCTTTGAGCTACCGGATCTTCGAGTGGACCGTCGCAGTCGTGCCCGGCACCCATCGCGACGCGGGCGCGTTTGCCGGCGGTAGCGCGAGGTGAAGGCCGGCGGCGGCCGAGCACGACCCGACCGACCGAGGGACCCGAGGCGCGCGGGCGGCTCGCGGTCGGGAACGCCGGCACGGGGGCGAAAGGCGGTGCAGGCGCCCTACTTCCCCGCCGACGAGGAGACCGACCGGCATCGCAGGATCGTCAGCTCCAGCCCTCTCAAGCGCATCGAGGACGAAGAGCGCGAGCAGCAGCGACGCCAGGAGAGCGCCCGGTTCGGTCTTCGCCTCACGATCATGGGCCTCGTCGTCCTCCTGGCCTTCTCCGCCGTGGTCGTACGCCTCTGGTCGCTTCAGATCCTGCACAGCTCGCACTATCGCAACGCGGCTACCGCCTATGAGACCGAGACCGTCCCGAGCACGCCCACGCGGGGCCTGATCCTCACCCGGGATGGCAGGGTCCTCGTGGGTGACCAGGTTCTCCCGGTGGTGACGCTGAGCAGGTCGGCGGCGACACCGGCGGTCATCGGGCGCCTGGCAGCGCTGCTCGGAGAGACCGTGGGTGATGTCAACACCGCCCTTTTGAACCCGCAGGCGAACCCTTATCAGCCGATACCGATCGCGCTCGGCATCTCGCAGTCGACCATCGTCTACATCTCCGAGCACAAGAACCTGTTCCCCGGGGTCTCTGTCGCCTTCACGGCCGAGCGCACCTACCCCCTGGGAGACACGGCGGCGCAGCTGATCGGCTACACCGGCGACATCGATGCGGCCGAGCTCAAGGCGCTCGCCAGGTACAACTACACCCAGACCGACGTCATCGGCCAGGCGGGCCTCGAGTCCACCTACGAGCTCTACCTGCGCGGCACCCCCGGCGCTCAGGTGATAAAGGTCGACGCCGTCGGCAACCCGATCGGCATCGAGAAGACGACGCCGCCCAAGAGCGGCGACGACCTCGTGCTCAACATGGACCTCGGCCTGCAGACCCTGGCGGAGAACGCCCTCACCCATCAGATCCAGGCCCTGCAGGCGAGCGGCAAGCCGGCCGACTCGGGCTCGGTCGTGGTCCTCGACCCCGAGACGGGAGCAGTTCTCGCCGCGGCCTCGGTGCCGACCTACGACCCTTCCTGGTGGGTCGGCGGCATCTCCAACCAGCACTACCAGCTCCTGACGGGCCAAGCCGACCACGACCCGCTCCTCAACCGCGTCATGCAGGGGCTCTGGGCCCCCGGCTCCACGTTCAAGCTCGCCACGGCGACCGCCGCTTTGAACGACGGGATGCTCGCCAGCCTCGGCTACTACATAAACGACTCCGGCAGCTACCAGATCCCCCCGCCGTGCACCGGCCAGTGCACCTATTACAACAACCAGAACGAGCCTGGCCAGGGCCTGATCAACGTGTCTACCGCGCTCACGCTCTCCGACGACGTGTTCTTCTACACCCTCGGGGCCGACTACTGGTTCCACCAGTCGAGCTATGGGCAGAGCCCCATCCAGGCCGTCGCCGCCAAGTACGGCTTCGGGCAGGTCACCGGGATCGACCTTCCCAACGAGTACTCCGGTCAGCTCGACAGCCCGCGCCTGCGCCTCGTCCAGCACGCCGAGGCGCCGAAGGCGTTCCCCAACTCCTACTACGGCGTCGCCGACAACATCGAGATGGCCTTCGGTCAGGGCGAGACGCTCGTCACCCCGCTGCAGGAGGCCGTCGCCTACGGGACCTTCGCCACCGGAGGCACCCGGTACGCCCCCCAGGTCGTGAACTCGATCATCTCTCCGACCGGAAAGCTCGTGAAGCAGTTCCGGCCGCGTGTCATGGCGCACGTCCCGCTGCCGTCGGGCACCTACCAGCAGATCCTGAGCGGGCTCGAAGGCGCCGTCTACAACACGAAGGGCACCGCGTACGGCGCCTTCCAGGGCTACACCGGGATGCCGATCGCGGGCAAGACGGGCACCGCCACCGAGAGCTCGAATGCGAACGTGCAGCCGACGTCGTGGTTCGTCGGCTTCGGCCCGACGACGGGCACGCCTCGCTACGTGGTGGCCGTGGTCATCGACCAGGCCGGGCTACGGCGCCGTGGCCTCCGCCCCGGTCGCCCGGCAGATCTTCACCTACCTGACCGCTCACCCCGTCGGTGCGCCGGACCTCCGCGCCCCGGTCGGCGCCCCCTGATCGCTCCCCGGGGCCGCCTACGGCGGCCTGGCTCCCCGGGCGGGCGGACGATCGGGCCCGATTGCTGCCGGGCGGAGACGGTCGGCGAGTAAACTCACCGTCCAGGATGACGAGGTCCAGGGCACTCATGCCGCCAAATTCGGTTGCCAACGCCGTTTCGCTAGCCGTCGCGGTCGTAGCCTGCTTCGTCCTCTTCGCTGTCACCGACCGTAACGTCTCCCCGATCTTCGCGGATCCTCGCGAACGAGACGACAAAGAACGTGCTCTCGCTGTCAATCTCGGCGACTCGTCTGAGCGCACCGGAGAGGCGACTCTCAGTGGCGCAGCCCGACGGGTGCCGCCCGCGCCGCATGCCGGCGCGACCTTGAGAAGGGATCTCCCCGATGTTGGATCCGACGACCGGCCGCCCGGCGGCCGCACCGGACACGCCCGAGCGCGCGCCCGCTGCGCCCGAGGCGGCCGCCGGTCCGCGCAGTCCCGAGTTCGCGCCCTCCGGTGCCGACGGCGCAGGTGTGCCGCTGGCGCCGGCTGAGGCCGAAGATCGGCGACACCAGACCGGCGCCCTCTTTGCCCAAGGCGCCCGAGGTCCTCTCACCGCCTCCGGGTAGCGGGCGGGGAGGCCAGCCCTCCTCGAGACAAAAAGAGTCCCAGCGCGGCAACGGTGACGGCGCCAGCTCCTGGTGGGGGCGCCTCGAGGCGTCGTCGCGGGGGAAGAGGCCGCACCCGTTCGAATGCCGCCAGCGGCTCGGGGGCCTCGCCGACCGAGACCGAGCCCTCCAGGCCGGACAGCCCGGCGCTCGGGGCGCCGAGTGCCCCGGGACGCCCGGGCGGAGGCCGGACGACGCCTGCCAACCGGGCCGAGAGGCCCGACGACGACGACGAGCTCGGCGCGGCGACCGACGAGGCGGGGCCGGCCCGTCGGCCGCTACCTGATGTGCGTGCACGTCGAGGACGAGGCGACCCACATCGCCGTGCTCGAGGGCCGGGCCCTCATCGAGCACTTCGTCGCCCGGCCCCAAGACGACGCCAACCAGATCGTCGGCAACATCTACCGGGGCCGCGTGAAGAACGTCCTGCCCGGCATGGAAGCGGCTTTCGTGGACATCGGGACCCCGAAGAACGCCGTCTTGTACTGGGGCGACGTCTCCTACGACCGCGACGATGTCGAGCGCCAGAGCGGCGCGGACCGCATCGAGCACCTTCTCCGGCCCGGCCAGACGATCGTCTGCCAGGTGACGAAGAACCCGATCGGCCTCAAAGGCGCCCGCTTGACCCAGGAGGTGTCGATCCCGGGCCGCTTCGTCGTCCTCGTCCCGGAGTCGAACACCTACGGCATCTCGCGGCGCCTCGACGACAGCGAGCGCCGCAGGCTGCGACGGATTCTCGACGACGTGCGCCCCGAGGGTCACGGGCTCATCGTGCGCACCGCCGCGGCCGGAGCCAGCGCCGAGGACCTCCGCCGCGACGTCGAGCAGCTCGTGGGCCGCTGGCGCGACATCGACGAGCGGACCCGCAAGCTGACCGCTCCGGCCCTGTTGTACTCCGAGCCGCACATGGCCGTGCGGATCATCCGTGAGGAGCTGACCGACGAGCACCGCTCCGTGCTCATCGACGACCCCGAGCTCTTCGTGATCGTGCGCGACTACGTGTCGCAGTTCAACCCCGAGCTGGCCGAGCGCGTCGAGCTCTACGACCTGTCGACCGAGGCGCTCCCGCTCTTCGAGCGCCACCACGTGCACGAGCAGCTCCACAAGGCGCTCGACCGCAAGGTCTGGCTGCCCTCGGGTGGCTCGCTGATCATCGAGCGCACCGAGGCGCTGACCGTCATCGACGTCAACACGGGCAAGAACGTCGGCTCCTCGAGCCTCGAGGAGACGGTCTTCGAGAACAACCTCGAGGCGGCCGAGGAGATCGCCCGCCAGCTGCGGCTTCGCGACATCGGCGGGATCATCGTCATCGACTTCGTCGACATGGAGGTCAAGTCCAACCGCGCCTCGGTCCTCGCCGCCTTCAAGGCGGCCTTGTCGCGCGACAAGACGCCGACGCAGGTCTACGAGATCTCCGAGCTCGGCCTCGTGGAGATGACCCGCAAGCGGGTGGGCGAGGGCCTCGTGGAGGCGCTTTCGGAGACGTGCCCGATGTGCAGCGGGCGGGGGATCATCTTCCCCGACCAGCAGCTGTGATCCTCTGCGCTATCGTTGCCGCATATGTACGCGGTAATTGACACAGGCGGCAAGCAGGCGCGGGTCCAAGTCGGCGAGCAACTCGACGTCGAGCTGCTCAGCGCTGCTCCGGGCGACGAAGTGAGCTTCGCGCCCAAGCTCGTGGTCGACGGGGACAGGATCGTCACCGAGCGCTCCCAGATCGAAGCCTCGAGCGTCACCGGCCGCGTCGTCGGCCTGGCGAAGGGCCCGAAGATCGTCGGCTTCACCTACAAGGCGAAAGCACGTGGCCGGCGCCGCTACGGGCACCGCCAGCACTACACGACCGTCGAGATCACGGGCATCGACTTCCCCGGCCGTCAAGGTGTCGCCGCGGGCACCGCTTCTGCCGATGACGAGTCCGCGACTGCGACCGAGGACTGAGGAGAGGGTTTCATGTCAAAGACCAAGGGCGGTGGGTCCACCCGCAACGGCCGCGACTCGAACGCCCAGCGCCTCGGCGTGAAGGTGTTCGACGGCACGGCGATTACGGCCGGGACGATCGTCGTCCGTCAGCGTGGCACGCACTTCCACCCGGGCCACAACGTCGGCCGCGGCCGCGACGACACCTTGTTCGCCCGGGCCGACGGGAAGGTGAAGTTCGGATCGCGCCACGGGCGCCGCCTCGTAGACGTCCTACCCGTCGAGGACTGACGCCCCACGGCAGATGGCGGGCGTTCTCGCCAAGGGCTCGCTGCTCGTCGCGTCACCGACTCTTGCCGACCCCAACTTCTACCGCAGCGTCGTGTTCGTCCTCGCCCACGACGAGGATGACGGATCCCTCGGCGTGGTGCTCAACCGCCCCAGCCCCGTGCCCGTCGACGAGATCGTCCCGGGGTGGGGGAGCCTCGCGGCGACGCCGTCGGTGCTGTTCATCGGAGGCCCCGTCCAGCCGAGCGCGGCCATATGCATCGGTCGGACCGAGCTCCCCGACGCTGCCGAGGCGGCAGGGTTCGCACCGCTGTGCGGGACCCTGGGCACGGTCGACCTCCACGAGGATCCCACGGACGTGCCCGTTGCCTTGGCGGAGGTTCGCGTCTTCACCGGTTACGCGGGCTGGGGCCCCGGCCAGCTCACCGACGAGATCGGATCGGGCTCGTGGCACGTCCTCGCCTCACAGCACCAAGACGTGCTGGGCGGGGATCCAGAAGGCCTCTGGGCCCGCGTGCTCCGCCGCCAGGGCGGATGGCTCGCCGTGCTCGCGCTCTACCCCACCGATCTCGCCTCCAACTGACCCACTCGGGCGGCGCTGAGATGGCCTCGCCCTTCGTCGACGAGGCGCAGGTCCATGTGAAAGGTGGCAACGGCGGGGCCGGGGCGGTCTCGTTCCGCCGGGAGGCGCACGTCTCCAAAGGCGGCCCTGACGGCGGTGACGGCGGCCGGGGGGGAAGCGTCTTCCTCGAGGCAACCACGAACCTCGCCTCCCTCCTGTCGTTCGTCGACCACCCCCACCGGCGCGCCGGCGACGGCGGCCACGGTGGGGGGAAGAAGAAGCACGGCCGCAACGGCGCCGACCTCGTCGTTCCCATACCCGTCGGCACGATCGTCCGGCACCCGAACGGCGACGTGCTCGCCGACCTGACCGCGGGCGGCGACCGCTACATGGCGGCCGCGGGCGGGAGGGGCGGGCGGGGAAACGCCCGTTTCTCGAGCAACCGCCTCCGGGCCCCCGCCTTCGCCGAGCAGGCCGAGCTGGGCGAGGAGCACTGGCTGAGCCTCGAGCTCGAGCTGATGGCCGACGTGGCCCTCGTCGGGTTCCCGAACGCCGGCAAGTCCACGCTCGTGTCGAGGATCTCGGCGGCCAAGCCGAAGATCGCCGACTATCCCTTCACCACTCTCGAGCCGCATCTCGGCGTGGTCCGCGTCGGGGGCACGAGCCGCCAGGACGCCGATGCCGTCGAGTTCGTCGTGGCCGACATCCCCGGCCTGATCGAGGGCGCCTCGGAAGGGCGCGGTCTCGGGCACAAGTTCCTCCGCCACGTCGAACGCGCCCGCGTGCTCCTCGTCCTCGCCGACCTCGGCGAGGACGAGGGTCGCCTCCCGGCCGACCAGGTCCGGGTCCTGCTCGATGAGCTCGGCCGCTACCGGCCGGAGCTGCTCGAGCGCCCGAGGATGATCATCGGCTCGCGTGCCGACCGGCGCGACGACGCGCCAGGCCGTCGCGGAGATCGGGCGGCGCCGTCCGGCGACTCGCCGGAGCTCGAGCTCGACCTCGAGGTCTCCGCGGTCACAGGCTCCGGACTGCCCCAGCTCCTCGGTCGCCTCGCCGGGCTGGTGGAGGAGGCCCGCGCCGAGGCGCCCCTGCCCGTGCAGACGGCTGTCGTCCACCGTCCCGAGCCGGAGGGTGTCGTCGTGAGCCGGGAAGGACCGGTCTTCGTCGTCACGGGCAAAGAGGCGGAGCGGGCGGTCGCTGTGTCGGATCTGACGAACCTGGACGCCCTCGCGCACGTCCACCGTCGTCTGAAGCGGATCGGCGTCGACCGTGCCCTGTCGCCACGCCGGGGCGCACGACGGCGACGCCGTGCGCATCGGGGACCTGCGCTTCACCTACGAGTCGGAGCGTTGAGCACGTGATCGTCATCGCCAAGATCGGCACGAGCTCGGTCACCGCCTCCGACGGCTCGGTCGACACCGGCGCCGTCGGCAAGCTCTGCGCCGAGGTCGCCGGGCTGCGCCGCGACGGCCACACCGTCGTGGTGGTGACCTCGGGCGCGGTCACCGCGGGCGTGGCCGCCGTCGCCCACCTCGGCGGGTACCCGACCGACCCGATGACGCTGCAAGCGCTCTCGGCGATAGGCCAGCCTCGCCTCATGCGCGTCTACGAGGACGCCCTCGGCGCCTCTTGGCCTGCTCGCGGGCCAGGTCCTGCTCGCCCCGCTCGACTTCGCCCACCGCCAGCGCTACCTGCACGCCCGGGCGACCTTCACGCGCCTGCTCGAGCTCGGCGTCGTCCCGATCGTGAACGAGAACGACGCCATCGCGGACGACGAGATCCGTTTCGGGGACAACGACCGGCTGGCGGCTCTCGTGGCCCACCTGCTCCGGGCTGACGTCCTCGTGCTCTTGACCGACACGGCCGGGCTGTTGAGCGCCGATCCGCGCCACAGCGCCGAGGCGACCCTGATCGAAGAGGTCACCGAGATCGACCGCGAGCTCGAGGAGCTGGCCGGCGGCGCGGCCAGCTGGATGAGCCGCGGCGGCATGTCCTCGAAGCTGGCCGCCGCCAAGATGGCCGTGTGGTCCGGCTCCCAGGTCGTGATCGCCGCGGCCCGCCGGCCAGGCGTGCTCGCAGACGCCGTCGCCGGCACGCCGGGAGTGGGCACGATCTTCCTGCCGCAACGCCGGGCGCTCGGGGCGCGCAAGCTCTGGATCGCCTTCGCCCTGCGCCCTGCCGGGCGGATCGTCGTCGACGACGGGGCACCGGCGCGCCGTCGTCGAACGCGGCAAGTCTCTCCTGCCCGCCGGGGTGACGGCCGTCGAGGGCGACTTCGAGGCCGACGACGCCGTCGAGATCATCGTCTTCGGACCGCATGATGTTCGCCAAGGGCATCGCCCGGCTGGGCTCGTCCAGGGCCAAGGAGTGGGTGGGCCTGCGCACGGCCGAGCTCGCCGAGGATCTCCCGCACGAGGTCGTTCACCGTGACGACCTCGTCGTGCTCTAGCGTCACCGGCGACGGGTCCGACAAAGACCCGTTGGGGTCCACAGAAACCTCGAACGCGTGTTCGCGCAAGTTATCGTTCGGCGAGCCCCGAGCTGACCAGGAGGTCATCCAAGTGCCCGATCTATTCGTGGCGACCGATAGCGACGGCATGCAGCATCACGAGGGCTACCGGCGGCAGTGGCCCCTGCCT
>CAWDPZ010000020.1:0-8275 GCA_963804265.1 uncultured Acidimicrobiaceae bacterium | reverse complement strand
CGGCTACCACGACGGCGGGGCCAGAGGCCGTCGGTGAGGGCACGACCCGTCCGGATCGACCAGATCATCCCGTCCATCCTGGAGCGGGACACGGTAAGCCACCACACGCTGGAGGCGCAGAAGGTGCTGCACTCCATGGGGTTCGTCTCGGAGATCTTGCCGGGCAACATGGGACCGGGTCTCCACGGTCGGGTGCACCTCCTCGAGGACCTTCCCCGCGAGCCGCCGGAGCGGCAATGGGTCTGCTACCAGGCATCGATCGGCTCGCCGGCCGCCGACACGTTCGCCTCCCACCCCGGGCCTCGACCTCCTCGACTACCACAACATCAGCCCGGCCGAGCTTGTCGAGCGATGGTTGCCTCACCTCGGCGACGAGGTCCGGCTCGGCCGCAGGCAGCTGGCTGAGCTGGCTCCGGCCGTCGAGTTCGGTGTCGCCGACTCCGAGTTCAACCGCCTGGAACTCGAGGAGGCCGGCTACCGCCGCACCGCCGTCGCACCGCTCATGGTCGACACGACCAACGTCTTCAGCCCTCCTAACCCGCGCCTGCTCGGGCGTCTGGCCGCCGAACGGTCCGGCGGCGGTCACGACTGGCTCTTCGTCGGGCAGATGCTGCCCCACAAGGCCCACCAGGACGTCATCAAGGCGCTCGTGCTCTACCGGCGGCTGTTCGACCCCGAGGCCCGCTTGCACCTTGTGGGCAGGAACAGCTGCCCGGCGTATGCCGACGCGCTACGCCGGTACGCGTCCACGCTCGGCTTGGCGGGGGCGGTCGAGTTCGCAGGTTCGGTCAGCCCCGGCGAGCTCTCCGCCTATTAAGCGCGCGGACGTCTTCGTGTGCTGCTCAGACCACGAGGGTTTCTGCGCCCCGCTGCTCGAGGCGATGCACCACCGCCTCCCCGTGATCGCCTACGGCGTCACTGCCGTCCCCGAGACGGTGCTCGCGGCTGGGATCGTCCTTCCTTCGAAGTCGCCCGTGCTCGTGGCCTCGGCGGTCCATCGCGTGCTCACCGACGCCGGCCTGCGGGCATCTCTCGTGCAGGCGGGGCTCGAGCGAGCAAAGGAGTTCAGCATCGACGCCGCAAGGCGCGGGCTCGTTCAGGCCGTGGAGCAGGTGCTGCAGGCCGCCTGAACGGGCCGCCCCATGGCGGCTGATTCCTGTTCCTGTCATGAGCGAGCCCCGCCCGGAGCAATCTGAACTGCGGTGAGAACTAACATGAGCCACATCCGCAACAACAAGCGATGGGCCGCACTGGTCGCGTGCGTGTCGCTCGGCGTCCTGGCGGGGCCGGTGCTTCCCGCCTCGGGAGCTGCTGCGACGGGTCGTTCTGCGCTCGCGCCGTTTCCCGCCTCGAAGGTCGACTTCATCGGCTTCGGAGACGGTCCCGGGCTCGGCATGGGCCAGTGGGGGGCGTTCGGATACGCCACCTTGGAGCACAAGACCTACCAGTGGATCCTCGGTCACTACTACGGCGGCACGACTCTTTGGTCCGGAACCTCCGTCGTGTCGAACGACCCGATGGTCTCGGTCGACATCAACGCCAACGACGGGCATCCCGTCGTCGTCACGTCCGGCTCGGCCTTCACCTTCGGCGGTCACCCGTTTCTTCCGGGCCAGGCCGCCCACGCCGTTCTCTCGGCGGGGGAGTGGTCGCTCGAGCAGGCTCCGGGCTGCTCGTCGACGACGTGGTCCCCGGTGGCCTCGCAGCTCGTGAACCCCGTGGCCGTGCCGTCGTCGCTGCAGCCTTCGGCCTCTTCGAGCCAGGTGCTGACGATCTGCGAGCAGGGGGGCGCTCAACTGCCTGTCCGGGGGACCGTGCAGGCTTTCGACGCCCCGCACGGAGCAGTGACCTTGAACGTCCTTCCCCTGAAGGAGTACGTCCGCGGTGTCGTCTCTGCAGAGGTGACGTGGTCGTGGGGGCTCTTCGGCGGCACGAAGGGCTCGCCCAGAAGCAGGCCTGGGGCTTCCAGGCCCTCGAGGCGCAGGCTGTCGCCACAAGGTCGTACGTCGCCGCCGAGATCGCCTCCGGCGGATGGCAGCCCTACGCCACCACCTGCGACGCCTACTGCCAGTCCTACCCCGGCATGGCCGACGAGACGCCGGTGATGGACGCGGCCGTGACCGATACCGCCGGCGAGATCCTCGAGCAGCCGGGCCAGACGCCGCCCACCCCGGTTCCCGTGCAGCCTCCGGGTCCTCCCGGTCAGCCAGGAGTGTCACATCTGGGCGCTCCCGGCGGTCGGTCCACCCAGCCCGGGACGCCCGTCTACGCCGAATATGGGGCTTCCACCGGGGGCTACACGGGCGGTGGCCCCTTCCCCGGGGTGGTCGACCTTGGGGACGTCGTCTGCATAAAGAGCTCCTACTACACCTGCAACCCGTGCCACCGTTGGTCTGCGGCCGTCCCGGTCAGCACGCGCTCGAGAAGGCCTTCAAGTCGATCGGGCAGCTCGCCGCCGTGGACATCGTCCAGAGGAACGGGCACGGGGCGCTCGGTGGCCGTGTCGGGTCAGTCGAGATCGTCGGCACCACGGGCGTGACGCTCACCATCCCCGCCTGGGAGCTGGGACCGTTTCTCGCCAACCACAATCCGAGGCACTCCGCGTCCGACTGGTACGGGGTCACGAATGGGCCTTGATTTCATTCCTGTTAAGGTCCGGGCTTTCCCGAGAGGTTGAGGGGCGGCGCCGTGCTTGACCGCGACAGGCTCTATATGGGCGGAGAGTGGGTCGCTCCGGCATGCCCCGACTCCACCGCCGTCGTCGATTCGACGACCGGGGACGTCATTACAGCCGTCCCCGGTGGGAGCGGCGCCGCGGCGAGCCTCAACCCGTTGGCGTCCTTCGGCGGCTGCAAGCGATCGGGAAATGGCCGCGAACTGGGCAGATTCGGGCTCGAGGACCGTCTCGGGGCCAAGTCCCTTCAGCTGTAGCTCCTGGCTTGAGCGAGCTCCCGACCGGGAAGGCGGCCCCGGACCTGAGGCGCAGGCGGACGTGGCGTCTCATCCGGTTCGTCGTGGGCGTCGCGCTCGGAGGCGTCGCGCTCTGGGCCGTGAGCGGCCAGGGCGGCGAGCTGACGGGGGCGTCCGGCGAGCTCTCGCACCTCGACGTCGGATGGCTGCTGGTGGGGATCGCCGTCGAAGCTCTCTCGCTCGTGGCCTTTGCCCGCTTGGACCAGCGCCTGTTGAGGTGCGGAGGCGTCCGTGCCGGGACCGGGCGGTTCACGGCCATATCCTTCGCCGCCGGGGCCATCGCAAGCTCCCTGCCGGGCGGACCGCTTGTCACGAGCCGCGTTCGGTTTCCGGCAATTCCGGCGTCTCGGGGCCTCGGAGGCACTCGCCGCCTGGGCTTTGCTCGCCACCCTCGTCTTCTCGGCCCTCGGACTGGCTCTGCTCGCGACGGCCGGTGTCTTCTTGGAGGAGCAACAGGGCTCGGCGTTCGACCTCGTGGGGGTCACCGTCGCCGTGCTCCTCATCACTCTTGCCGGTGCCGCGGCCGTGTACGACAGACGCGCCATGGCCCGGTTTTTCGACTGGACCCTGAAGGTCTCACACCGTCTCACCGGCTTTCCGCGGCGTCCCGCCGACAGCGTCCTGGCCACCTTTGCCGCCAGCTTGAGCCATGTCGAGCTCGGCAAGGCCGACCTGGTGCGCCGCGCTCGGGTGGGCGATCTCCAGCTGGGTTCTCGACTGCAGCTGCCTTGCGTTCTCCTACCTCGCGGTCGGGGCGGGCGTTCCTTGGCGCGGGCTGCTCCTCGCCTACGGAGCCGGGCAATTGGCAGCGAACCTGCCGATCACACCCGGCGGCCTCGGCGTGGTCGAGGGAAGCCTCGTCATAGCGCTCGTCGCCTTCGGCGGCGCCCAGGTCAACACGGTGGCGGCCGTCCTGCTCTACCGGATCGTGAGCTTCTGGGGCTACCTCCCCGTCGGGTGGCTGGTGTGGGCCGGGCTCACGTGGAGCAACCGGCGCGCCGATAAGCTGGTCGAGTTGACAGCGGAGGCACAGGCTCTGCGACATGCTCCGGTCTCGGCTCAGGACCAGTCCGTGGAGCTTCCCGAATGACTCCCGACACCGAGGGGGCCGCGGGCTCTCGCGGCCGTGCCGCGGCCGTGATCAAAGCCGCCGCCCGCCTGCGGGCTCGTCGCGCGGCGGTCCGCAGAAAGGTCATCGCGTCGTTGGCGATAGTCGTCGTCTCGGCCGCAGCCATCGGCGGTTGCACCGCCTCCCGCAACGGGCTCGGCAACCACGACAACGCCTGTTTCCGGGTTCTTCCCGAGGCGCTCGCCGCCGTGCACCACCGGGGCCACTTCGCCGGCGAGAGATATCTGGCGCCCAAGGCCCTGATCGTCCAGCTCCACCATGTCGTGGTCCCCGACGCCTTGGCGGACGCCTCGAAGGTCGCCACCTGCCTCGTCGCCTTCACGGGCCGCTTCAGCGTCTCGGACGTCAACGCGGGTGGGCGCCGACGGGCAGTTCCGGCCGCATCGCCATCGTCGTCGTACGGCAACGAGACCTCGTCCTTCTGGCCACGGTCGTGTTGGGCCGCATCCCGCCGAGGCTCGTCTTCGCCCACGTGTTCCCCGGCTTCATTGAGCCCGGGACCGCGGGCGGCTCAGGCGGGCGTGGCCTGAGCCTGTCCCTGTTCCCCGCCGAGCTCCACTTCGACAACAAGTGCGGGGAGCTCCGGGTCCGGGGCCAGGACGAGCTCGGCTATCGCCCCCGCGTCGCACAGGTCGTCCGATGCGAGCCCGATCAGGTCCAGGACGGCTGCGGGTCCTCTCACAGTGCACCGCGCCACCTCGGGAGCGCATCGATCCCTTTGCTTCCGTCTTCGCCCGCCGCAGGGCGACGAGCACCGTTCCGAGGGCCTCGAGCAGCTCCGGGTGGGCGTCGGCGCCCGCTGGTCGGGCCGTCCCCGGGCCCGCCCGGCCAGGGGCGCGATGGATCGATCCTTCCTGCCACCAGGACCACGCCTCCTCTGTGCAGTAGGGGAGGAACGGCGCAAAAAGGCGCAGGATCACCGACAGGCTCACGCCCAACGCGTGCCGTGCGGACGCAGGGCCGGCCTCTGACGCGTCGCCGTAGGCCCGGGCCTTCACGAGCTCGAGGTAGTCGTCGCAGTAGGACCAGAAGAACGACTCGGTCAGCTCCAGGGCCCGGGCATGGTCGTACCCGTCGAACTCCGTCGTCGCCTCGGCGACGACCGCCGCGAGCGCGCCGAGCATCGCCGCATCGAGCGCCGTCAGCCCCGCCGAGGGCGGCGCGGTCTCGGTCCCGTCGGGCCGCGACAGGACGAAACGGCTTGCGTTGAGGATCTTGATGGCGAGGCGCCGCCCGACCTTCATCTGGTCCTCGCTGAAGACGGTGTCGGCGCCGAGACGGGCGGAGCCCGCCCAGTACCGCACGGCGTCGCTGCTGTAGCGCTCGAGGTACTCGAGTCGGGGTGACCGACGTTGCCGCGGACTTCCACATTTTCTTGCGCTCGGGGTCGAGGATCCACCCGGAGATGGCGGCGTCGCTCCACGGCAGCGGGAGTGCTCGATCTCGGAGCGCACGATGGTCGAGAACAGCCAGGTCCGGATGATCTCGTGCGCCTGCGGTCGCAGGTCCATCGGGAAGACCCTGGCGAAGAGCTCCGGGTCCTCCTCCCACCTGCCGGCGATCTGGGGCGTGAGCGAGGACGTCGCCCAGGTGTCCATCACGTCCGGGTCACCGACGAATCCGCCGGGCTTGGCGCGTTGGTCCTCGCTGTATCCGTCGGGGACGTCGGTCGAGGGGTCGACGGGCAGGCGGTCCTCCGAAGCGGCGAGCAGGCCTTCCGTCGACGAGCTCGCCGTCGTCGTCGAGCCGGTACCAGACAGGGAACGGGACCCCGAAGAAACGCTGCCGCGAGATGTTCCAGTCGCCCGGTGAGCCCTTCGACCCAGGCCTCGTAGCGGGCCTGCATGAACTCGGGGTGCCACTTGATCGCGGCCCCGGGCGACAGGGCGTCCGCGGCGTTCGATCGTCCTGACGTACCACTGCGAGGAAGAGACGATCTCGAGGGGCCGCTTGCCCCGCTCGTAGTACTTCACGGCGTGTGTGATCGGTCGCGGCTCGCCGATGAGGTCGCCCGTGTCGGCCAGGAGCTCGACGATCCGGCGCTGCGCCTGCGGACCGTCAGGCCCTCGAGCTCGGCGTAGGCGGCGTTCGCCGCCGCGGGTCGACGGACTCCCAGCCCGGGTCCCGAAGGGCGCCGGGTCGAGCCGTCCGTCCCTGCCGACCACCGTACGCGTAGGCAGGGCAAGCTCGCGCCACCAGGTGACGTCGGTCGAGTCGCCGAAGGTGCAGATCATCGCGATGCCCGCTCCCTTGTCCGGCTCGGCGAGGTGGTGGGCGAGGACGGGCACCCGGACGCCGAAGAGCGGGGTGCGGCACCGTCGGTGCCGAACAGGCGCCGGTAGCGCTCGTCGTCGGGGTGGGCGACGAGCGCCACGCACGCCGGGAGCAGCTCGGGTCGGGTCGTCTCGATCTCGACCGCGCGTCCGCCGCCGGCGCCGTGCAAAGCGCGATCCGGTGGTAGGCGCCGGCGGTCTCCGGTCTTCGAGCTCGGCCTGGGCGACCGCGGTTCTGGAAGTCGACGTCCCACATCGTCGGCGCCTCGTGCCGGTAGGTCTCGCCCGTGCGAGCATCCGGAGGAACCCCCGTTGGGAGGCCCGCCGCGAGCGCTCGGAGATCGTCGTGTAGGCTAGCGACCAGTCGACCGAGAGGCCGAGCCGGCGGAACAGTCTCCTCGAAGGCCTTCTCGTCCTCGGCCATGAGATGGTGGCACAGCTCGACGAAGTTCGGCCGGGAGATCGGACAGCGCGTTCTTGACCGCGCCCTCGCCGGCGGGGTGAAGGCGGGGTCGTAGGGACCGAGGGGTCGCAGCGCACCCCGAAGTGGTTCTGGACCCGACGTTCGGTCGGCAGGCCGTTGTCGTCCCAGCCGATCGGGTAGAAGACGGCCTTGCCGGTCATCCGCTGGAAGCGGGCGATCACGTCGGTCTGGGTGTAGGAGAAGACGTGTCCGACGTGCAGCGATCCCGAGACCGTCGGAGGCGGGGTGTCGATCGAGAAGACCTCGGCGCGTCGCTGGTGCGATCGAAGCGGTAGATGCCCTCCGCTCCCACAGCGCCACGGTCCTCGAGCCCCTCGAGCGCCGCTCCGGGACGGTGATCGGCCCGTTTCCGGCGACGATCCGGTTCGGCGGCTGTGGCTGGTCATAGCGTCACTAGTACGGTACTCCTGTGCTGCGGCTGCACGACACGGCGACGGGCGCTCGCTGAGCTCGAGCCACGGACGGCCGGGCGCGTCTCGATGTACGTCTGCGGCCCGACGGTCTACGGCGCCCCCGCACGTCGGCCATGGGCGGTTCACGCTCGTCTACGACGTGCTGCGGCGGTACCTCGAGTTCCGCGGGCTGCGGTCGCCACGTCTCGAACGTCACCGACATCGACGACAAGATCATCAACCGCGCCGAACGCCGAGGGTCGGCCGTGGCGAGAGGTGGCGGCCGAAGCCGAGGCCGAGTGGTGGTCGGCGATGGAGCCGATGGGCTCCTCGGCCGACGACGATCCCCACGCCACCGAGTACATCGCCGAGATGGACGAGCTCATCGGGGACCTGTCGCCGCGGCAGCGGCCTACGAGACGAGCGACGGTGTCTACCTCGCGGCGACGGGTCGCCCGATACGGCCTTCTCGCGCACCAGCGGCCGCGAGGACGCTGCGCGCCGGCGCCGCGTCGAAGTCGACGAGCAGAAGCGTCGCCGGCCGACTTCGCGCTCTGGAAGAAGGCGAAGCCCGGGGAACCGATCTTGGCCGTCGCCCTTCGGGGCCGGCGGCCGGGGTGGCACACCGAGTGCGTCGCGATGTCGCTCGAGCTCCTGGGTGAGGATTCGACCTCCACGGCGGCGGGCTGGACCTCATCTTCCCCCACCACGAGAACGAGCGGGCCCAGGCGGTGGCGCTCGGCGGCCGTTCGCCCGCGATTGGGTGCACAACGGGCTTGTCACCCGGGCGGCGAGAAGATGTCGAAGTCGCTCGGCAACTGTCCTCCTGATCTCGCAAATCTCGCCTCCGCGCCGGCCGACCCCCGTGCGTACCGACTGCTTCGTGTTGCAAGCGAAGTACCAGCTCGCCGCTCGAGGTCACCGCCGACCACGCTCAGCGACGCAGAGTCGGCCCTGGACCGCCTCGACATGCTCAGCGGCCGCCTGGCCGAGGCGACTGCAGCCGCGGAGCCGTCGGGCGAAGCAT
>CAWDPZ010000019.1:0-9562 GCA_963804265.1 uncultured Acidimicrobiaceae bacterium | reverse complement strand
TCCTTGACCCCGCGCTTTCAGCTTGTGCATGCGGGGCGGCTTGCTCCACACCCCCAAGGTCGAAGGGATGCCCAGCGCATAAGTAAGTTGGCGCGCCTCCAGCCCTGGCGAAATTCCGTGACTTCGCCGTAAGCGGCGTCCGCCAACACCACCCCACACCGCAAGCCCCACTGCCGCGCCTCGTCGATCATGGCCAGCGCCAGTTGCCACTTCGTCTGGAATTTCACCTCCACGGGAATGCCCGCGGCGGCGCGCCGCTCCGCATCCTGCGCCCAACTTTCCGGCAAGTAGAGCCGCCAGTCCAGGATGGTACTTTCTTCTGCTCCCACCTGATGCAGGCTCACCGCCACTTGGCAATTGGCGGTCTTGCCCAACGTGCCCGAATACTGCCGCGCCACCCCCACCGAGTGCTGACCCTGTTTGGGGAATCCCGTGTCGTCGATGACCCACACCAGTTCGGGCGCCACCTCCGCCGTCATGCGTTGCGCCAAGCCCTGCCAGACCGGCGCCCAAGCCCAAGGACTCTGTCCGATCAACCGTCGCATGGCCTGCACGTTGCCTTCGGGCAGACGCGCCGCCATGGGCTCGATGGACTTGCGTTCGCCATCCAACAACAGGCCCCGCACATAGACCGAACCCCAATGGCGTCGCTCGCGTCGCCCCAGCGGCTCCAGCAGGTCGGCCAAGAAGAGATGAAAGACCTCGGCCTTGGCGATCGTGCCACCGACAAGCGCACCCGGCGGGCGCTGAGACGCCTTGTCGACTTCGCCACCGCTGAAGGGCTGCCCCTTGATCGAGAGGTGATCCTCGATCCTGACTCGGTCGAGCGCTTTGTCGAGGTTGCCCTTTCGGGAGAGCGCTCAGCGGCCACGTACCGCTCCACGTTGCGCCGTGTGGCTCCGTTGCTCACAGCCTCGGCCCCCTGGGAGCCCCGGCCCGCCTCGGTGCGGGTCAGGCCCTCGTCGCGCCCTATAGCGAAGTGGAGGTGAAGATCCTCTGTGAGGACGCCGCCTTGCAGCCGAGCGAGTCGCGGCGCCGGGCTGCTTTAGGCCTTCTCGCACTGGGGCTCGGTGCCGGCCTCGACGGGCGCTGGGTGGCAAAGGTGCGCGCCACCGATGTCGTAAAGAGGGGCAAGTTCGTGATCGTCTCGGTAGGGGAGCCGGCGGCCCGCTCGGTGGTCGTTCGCGCCGAGTGGGAACACACCGTGCTCGAGCTCGCCTCAAGTGCCGGTGGGGCCTTTCTCGTGGGGGGCGGCTCGGTATCCTCAAACAGAACCTCACACCTGACAGAGTCCCTTGTCGTGCCGACCGGGCATCCCCGCCTGGTGCCGGCGCGGCTGCGCTCCACGTGGCTGCTCGGACACCTCTTGGCAGGGACGCGCCTGGCTGAGCTCTGCCAAGCCGCCGGGCTGAAGCGACTCAACGCCTGCAGCGATCTCATTGAGCACATGGCACCTCTCGGCGAGAAAGAGGCGGCCGAACTGCTCCGAAGCGGTACGTGACGAGGCGCTCGGCGGTCGACGCCGGCGGAGGTGTGCAGCCTTCCCCAGAGGAGTTCTCGATCGCCCGCCAGGTGATCAAGAAGAGCCGCCTCGTCGCCGCCCTTGAGTCCCACGTCGGCTCAGAGGTCGGACGTCCCCGGCACCTGAGTCTCGAGGGACTCCTTGTCGCCATGCAGGTCAATGCCCTGCGACGCCACCATCGGGCCCATGTCGTGCAGGCCGCCCGGACGATCAACGCCATGACGCCCGGACAACGCGAGGCCCTCGGGATACGCAACTGGGATGAGGCCGAGGCCTATCCCCGCGTCGACTGGCTCTTTTGCAGGCTCTGTCGCCTTCTTGACTCAGGTGAGGCGGGAATCGACGCCACCGGGTTCGCGAACGCGCTCGCCCGAGCCGCCATCTCGTCGGACGTGCTTTTGAGCAGCGCCGTGGCCGTCGACGGTACCGATGTTGAGACCTGGGGCAAGCTCCGCGGGGCTTCGTTCACCATCGAGCTCGACGGCGACGCCGCTGCGACCCAGCTCGTCGACGACGAGATCGTCCCTCCAAAGAGGAAGGTGAAGACGGCGAGGATCTTCGGCATCGGACCTGACGGTCGCAAGCGTTACACCCTCGACCCAGATGCCCGAGCTGGACACCGCTCGGCTACTGGCCAGCGCCTCGCCGGTCCCTATGTCGGCTATGAGCTCCACATCGCCGTGCAGACCCGAGAAGTCCGCTGGACGAACTACTGCGACCGGACGACTCTTGGAGAAGAGGTCCCGAACGTCATCACGACCCTCAACCTGGTGCCGGCAGGCAGTCATAGGGGCAGGGCCATCGTGGACGAGCTCATCTCCTGCAAGAGGGACTTCGCCGAGATCAGCGACGTCGTCTGGGACCCGGGGTACTCGCTCTGCCAGCCCGAGACGACCTCGTTCCGCCTCGCCGCTGCTGGCATCGAGCAGACACTGCAGCCCGTCACCCATCAGCGTGGGATCAGGCCCTTCTCCGGAGAGGCGCTCCTGGTCGACGGTCAGCTCTACTCGCGGTTTCTGCCCACAGAGCTTCGCGACCTCGCCATGCCACCTCGCTTTGCCCGCGGGGCCTACCGGCGCGCCTATGAGGAAGCCTTTAACCGTCGCGCCCGGTGGCGTTATGTCCGCCATGCCCGCCCGGACCGAGACGGGTTCACCCGCTGGCGCTGTCCGTTCTGCGCTGGTCTTCTCAGGAGCCGGAGCTTGCCCGAGACCATGCGTCGCACGCGGAGAAAGCCGATGGTGAGCCTGCCCCGCAACACCGAGTGCTGCTGCAAGGGCACGATCTCGGCGCCAGCTGTCGAGCTGCCTCTCACCCAGACCATTCCCTTCGGCTCGACGGCCTGGCGGATCTCGATGAACCGCCGCCAAGTGGTCGAGTCGGCCAACGCCGCCTTGAAGGGGTCATTCGTCGACTGCGGACGTGGGTTCTTCCGTGTCTTTGGGCGCGTGAAGATCTCCGTCCTTTTGGGCTTCACCGTCGCGGCTTACAATCTCGACCGCATCCGGAGCTTTCGTGCCAACCAGGTGGATCTCGCGAGCACCCCGAAGCAGCAGCCGAAGAGAAGACAGGGCACCTGGGCCGAGGCGGGGGAGCGGCACGTTAAGTCAGCTACCAAGCAGCATTCGACGGGCCCACCCGGCTGAGCACTGTTCCATGCGCAAAACCACCCGCAGGGGCGGCTTTGGCGCGTCCGAACTTTGGTGGTTCGGGTTCGCACCCTCTGCTTCAACTCGCGTAGGGCGCCGCACGAGCTCATCAAAGGCCCCTCAAATCACAAAACCCCCGCCGAGGAGATCCTCGATGGGGGTTTTGTGATGACGATGGTGTTCTTTATGTGAACACCTCGCCGTGGAGGTGGCGGGAGTCGAACCCGCGTCCCCCGGCATCTTGCTGGGACTTCTCCGAGCGCATCCGGCGGAAGTGTCTCGGGTCCCGCAACGCCACCGGCGCCGGCACGGGACCCCAGCCGACTTAGATTTCCCTGACTGCTCGTCGGCGACGCCGTTCAGGTAAGCCCTGCAAGATGACGCCTGGAACCGGTCCGCAGGACTGGGACCGGGCAGACGTTGCTGCTAGTTAGGCAGCAAGCGCGAGCTGAGGCTCGGCGTTTGTGTTGTTTTCCGGCTCTTTAACGTGGCTCCGGAGACCACGGCTCGCTTCTCCCAACTCGACATCCGAAGTCGAAGCCTGTCACCCCCTTGGTGATGATTTGGTTTCCTTGTCCAGGATACCGCCTGCTGGGGGCTTCATCGGCGGCGCTCGTGCTCGCGGATCGTGCGCTGGGCCTCTCGCGTGGCGTCACGCTCGGCGATGGCGTGGCGCTTGTCGTAGAGACGCCGACCCCGGGCGAGGGCGATCTCCACCTTGGCGAGGCCGTCCTTGAAGTAGATGCTGAGCGGCACGAGGGTGAGGGCCTTCTGGGCCACGCGACCTGCGAGCTCGTCGATCTCGCGACGGTGCAGCAGCAGCTTGCGTGCCCTGACGGGGTCGAAGCGGCCGTAGCCGGAGGCGTACTCGTACGGCGCCAGGTGGGCGCCGACGAGCCACAGCTCGCCGTCGTCGATCCGCGCGTAGGCGTCCTGCAGCGACGCCTGGCCCAGCCGGAGCGACTTGACCTCGGCGCCCTTGAGGGCGATCCCGCACTCGTATGTCTCGAGGATGTCGTAGTCGTGGCGGGCGCGGCGGTTGCGGGCGACGTAGCGGATCACGGGCTCGTGGGGCTCGCCGAGGGCCGTGGCCCTGCCCGCGGAACGCTGGGCACCGGCGGGTTTTCTCGTGACCATCCCCGAGACGCTACCGTGCGGCCCAGTGAGCGATCCTCAGCCCCCGTCCCCGCGTGCCGGCAGACAAGGCCACGCCCGAGCCCGAGACCACGACCCTGCATCTCAGGGTCCTCGCACCTCGACGAGATGATCGCCCACTGCCTTGGCGCCTATCCGGAGGAGGGCTGCGGGCTGCTCACGGGGGACCCCGGCAAGAACACGGTCCGCAGAGTCGATCCGACGCGCAACGCGGCCGCGTCGGCGCAGGTCTACACCGTCGACCCGCGTGACTACCTGCGCATCGACCGGGCGGCCGCAGCCGAGGGCCTCGAAGTCATAGGGGTCTTCCACTCCCACACCCACACCGATCCTTATCCGTCGCCGACCGACATCGCGCAGGCGCCGGATCCCTCGTGGCACTACGTGCTCGTCTCCCTCCGCCACGAGGTCGCCTCGGTCCGCTCCTATCTGATCGTCTCCGGGCTGCCCGTCGAGGAGTCTGTCGAGGTCCATTAGTATCTGACCGAAACAGTCAACATTCCGGAGGCGCCAGTGCCCGAAGTGAACTTGCCGAACCTGCTCCGCCAGCACGCGGGCGGCCAGAGGTCCGTCAGGGTCGAGGGAGCGACCATCGGGGAGGTTCTCGAGGCCTTGCAGCGGCAGTACCCGGGCATGTCGGGCCAGCTCGTCACCGCCGACGGCCAGCTGCACAAGTTCGTGAACGTCTATCTGAACGACGACGACGTCCGCTACATGGACAAGCTCGACACCAAGGTGCAAGCCGACGACAACATCTCGATCCTGCCCGCCGTCGCGGGCGGGGGTGCCTAGGCCCGGGAAGGGGCCGAGCCGGCCGTGCCTGTCCTCCAGAGCGTCCTCGACCTGATCGGCAACACGCCGCTCGTCGACGTCTCCGCCCTGAGCCCGAACCCGGCCGTCCGCATCTTCGCAAAGCTCGAGGGCCAGAACCCCGGCGGCTCGGTCAAGGACCGGATCGCGCTCTCGATGATCGAAGACGCCGAGCGACGGAGCCTGTTGGCCCCGGGCGCCACGCTCATCGAGCCGTCGTCCGGCAACACCGGGATCGGCATGGCCATCGTGAGCCGGATCAAGGGGTACCGGCTGAAGGTCGTGCTGCCGGGCAACGTCTCGGTCGAGCGGCGCCAGCTGCTCGAGCTCTGGGGCGCCGAGGTCATCGGCTCTCCGGCCAAGGAGGGGTCCAACGGCGCGGTGCGCCTGGCCCGGCAGCTCGCGTCGGACCATCCGGAATGGACGTTTCTCTACCAGTACGGGAACCGGGCCAATCCGAAAGCCCACTACGAGGGCACGGGCCCGGAGATCTGGCGTGACTGCCCGGAGATCACCCACTTCGTCGCCGGCCTCGGCACGACCGGGACGCTGCTCGGCGTCGGCCGCTTCTTGAAGGAGGCCAACCCGAAGGTGCAGCTCTGGGCTGTCGAGCCTCCGTCGGGGGAGACCGTGGAGGGACTTCGTAATCTCGACGACGGCTACATCCCGCCGATCTTCGTCGAGCTCGGCGGGGCCGACCTGCTCGACCGCAAGACGCGTCGTCGGCCCGCGGGACTCGATCGAGTGGACGAGACGACTCGCGGACCTTGGGATCTTCGCGGGCATCTCCTCCGGGGCCGCTCTCGCGGGTGCCGTCAAGTGCGCGAAGACGATCGAGACGGGAACGATCGTCTTCATCTGCGCCGACGGAGGATGGAAGTACCTGTCGACGGGGGCTTGGACCGACGATCTGGACGTGGTGGTCGAGCGGGCCAAGACGATCATCTACTTCTGATCGCCCGCCGGCCGCGGTCGGCTACCCTGCCGAGGTGACCGACTCCCTGCCTGATGCGCCTGTGGCCGCACGCCACGACGGGCGAGCCCTTGACGAGCTGCGCCCGTGCGTGTTCGTCCGGGACTTCACCGAATTCGCCGCCGGCTCGGTGCTGGCCGTCTACGGTCGCACCAAGGTCCTGTGCACGGCCTCCATCGACGAGGACGTGCCGAGGTGGATGCGCGGGACCGGGCGGGGATGGGTGACAGCGGAGTACTCGTTGTTGCCCGGCTCCTCGCCCGAGCGCGTGAGCCGGGAGGCGGCGAGGGGTCGCCAGTCCGGTCGCACCCATGAGATCCAGCGACTCATCGGCCGCGCCCTGCGCAGCATCATCGACCTTCAGGTGCTCGGCGAGCGGCAGATCCTCGTCGACTGCGACGTGCTCCAGGCCGACGGTGGGACGAGGACAGCCTCGATATCGGGTGCCTACGTGGCGCTGCACGACGCCTGCACGCGGCTTTGTCTCGCCGAGGTGATCCGGGCCCACCCAATCCGAGAGGCGTGCGCGGCGGTCTCGGTCGGGGTCGTCGGCCAGGCCTGCATGCTCGACCTCGACTACGCCGAGGACTCCACGGCCGAGGTGGACATGAACGTCGTCATGACCTCTTCGGGCCGCTTCGTCGAAGTGCAGGGGACGGCCGAAGGCCCGCCGTTCGCCCGCGGCGAGCTCGACGAGATGCTCGGCCTTGCCGAGGCCGGGATAGTCGAGATCCTGCAGATCCAAGAAGAGGTGTTGGCCAAAGCACCGTCGGACCGCCGGGCCTGAGGCCGGCCGGACAGGGGGGACTCCTCGGGCATGCGACTCGTGATGGCAACGGCCAATCCCGACAAGGCCCTCGAGCTCGGCGCCATCTTGGGAGACCAGCTCGGTGGGCTGGTGGAACTGCTGGCCCGTCCCGAGGGCGTCGACCCGGTCGAGGAGACGGGAGAGACCCTCGAGGACAACGCAAGGCTCAAGGCTGTCGCGCTCGTAGGGGCGACCGGGCTTGCCTCCGTTGCCGACGACACAGGGCTCGAGGTCGACGCTCTCGGGGGAGAGCCGGGCACGCGGACGGCTCGCTATGCCGGCGAGACGGCGACGTACGCTCAGAACGTCGCCAAGCTGCTCGAGGCCCTCGAGGGAGAGACCGACAGGCGGGCGCGTTTTCGCACGGTCGTCGTCTGCCGTTTTCCCGACGGTGCCGAGATCGTCGGCGAGGGAGCCGTCGAGGGGGAGATCTCGACAGGTCCCCGGGGGGAAAGGGGTTTCGGCTACGACCCGGTGTTCGAGCCCCGGGGCGGCGGCGGTCGCACCTTCGCCGAGATGAGCCCGCACGAGAAACATAACCTTTCCCACCGGGGTCTGGCTCTGCGCTCCCTCGCCGCACAGCTGAAGAGGAGTCCGGAGCTCGCCACAACCGACTAGCGGGGCGATGCCTAGAAGGACTGTTGGCCCCGAGGCGGTGAGCTGTACGCTGGCCCGATGGCGGTTCTGGCGGGCAAGGGCGACAACCTCGATGCCGTGGTCGAGCAGGTGCTGTCGAGCCGCGACCGGGTCGTCGTCGAGCACGGGGGCGTGCCGGCGGCCGTCGTCGTCTCGGCGCGTGAGATGGCGGGGCTGGAGTACTCGATCGACCTGTTGTCGGAGCCGAGGATGGTGCGCCGCATCCTGGAGGGCGAGGCCGCGCTCCAGAGCGGCAACCTCTACATGGGAGAGGAGCTGGCCGCGCTCGACCCCGACGCGCGTTTCGTGCTGCGCTCGGTGACCGGAGGGCTCAATCTGGCGCCGAGCATGCGCGTCAGTGACGACGAGTGGGGCCTGGTCGCAAGCGTGCCGTCGCGAAAGGCCCTCGACGAGCTGCAGTTCCACGTCGCCGACGCCGCCCGGAACCTGATATTCGGGCGGCTGCTCGCCGACCCGGGCGCATGTGGGGTCGAGCTGCACGGCTTCCTCGCCCGGCGATTGGCGGCGAGAGTCGAGACGGCCCTCGTCATCTACCGCCTCGACAGCGTGAAGCGCCTCGTCCGTCTGGTCGAGGTCCTCAACGTGGGCGGCCTCATCGGCGGGCGGGACCATCACCACTGGTAGCGGCTCGGTCGCGAGCGGCGCCGGCTGATCGACGCCGCCGACCCGACCGCCTTCCAGCCGCTGCCGACGACCGGCTCAGGGCGACCCCGGATCAGGACGACCGGCTCAGGACGGGCTCAGTGCGGCTCGAGCGCGTCGCCGATCGTCCCGAGAGGTGGCGCTCCGAGCTCGAGCAGCGCCTCGTGGAACCTCCGGAGCCCGAAGCGCGGGCCCCATCGGGCGATGGCCTCGTTGCGGAGGGCCTGAATCTCGAGCTTGCCCCACGTATAGCGGCCGTAGGTGGGGTCGAAAGTGGCCCGGCGCGCCTCGGACTCGGCCCCGGGCTGTCCCAAGAAGGCGTCCTCCCGGAAGCGGACCGTCGCCTCTTCGACCGACATCGTGCCGCGGTGCACCCCGAGCGCGGCGGCGAGCCGCGTGACCCGCACGAGCGCCTCGATCCACACCCCGATCGCAAAGCGCGGATCTTCCTCTCGGAATCCTTCCTCCACCAACAGCTCTTCCGCGTAGTGGGCCCATCCTTCGACGAACGCCACCGAGGCGAGCGAGCGTCGCACGTCGCCGCGGGCGGTGAGCCGGATCATCCGTCCGTGGGCGAAATGGCCGGGTGTGACCTCATGGGCGGTGATCGCAGGCAATGTCGTCGCGCTGAAGAGGGACCGCCACTGGTCCTTCGTCTCCTCGGCCCAGGACGGGTCGGGCGGATTCACGTAGAACCAGGCGGGTGCCTCGGCCTCGTAGGGTCCCGTCCAGGACATCATCGCCACGACGTAACGCCGCGAGGTCGGTGCCGCCCCGACGAGGCAGGTCCCTCCGAGCTCGGGCAGGAGCCCTCGCTCGGTCGTGAACGTGCTGAGCTCCTCGAACAGGACGCGGGCTGCGGCGTAGATGCCTTCGTCGTCCGGGTGGTCCGCCAGCAGGTCCCGCACAACCTCGCTGGGATCAACGCCGGGGCGGAACCGGTCGCAGTCCTGGGACAGGCGCTCGGTGAGACGGTCTCGCTCGCCATCGGCGATCTCCTCGAGCCGGCCGAGGTCCACGGTCATCGCCTCGGGCTCACCGAGCAGCTGGGCGAGCTTGTGCGGCCCGAGGCTCGCGTCGGGCGCGCCTTCGACGGCGGCTTTCTCGAGGTGGGCGATCAACAAGTCGAGGGCCCTTCGGGCCGGCTCGAGCTCGGCCGGGTCGCAGTGGATCGCGTCCAGACAGGTTCCGAGGCCGCGGGCCGCGGGCAAGAGGGCGGCCGCCACGGGAGCCGGCACCGAGTCGAGGGACTTGAGCGCGGAGTCGACGGCGTCCGGCCAGAGGCTCACGTGGGCCCGTTTGGCTGCGGCACGCTCGGCTTCCGGGGCGTACTCGCGGTCGTAACA
>CAWDPZ010000018.1:0-48024 GCA_963804265.1 uncultured Acidimicrobiaceae bacterium | reverse complement strand
TCAGGCCTCGGCCTTCAGCTCCGGCTCGCAGCGGCTTGGACTCGCTGCGCAGCAGCAGGTTCAACCCCGCTGCCAGCGCTCCTCCAACCAGACGGAGCGAGGATGAACAGCCACACCTGTCCGAGCGGCGCGCCTCCCTCGAACAACGCGCGGGTCCGAGCGCCCGTGCCGGGTTCACCGACGTGCCGTCGAGGGGAATGCCCACGAGGTGGATCACGGTCAGCGACAGGCCGATGGCGAGCCCGGCGAAGCCGGCGGCGGCGGCCTTCTCGGTGGCCATCAGCACGACGAACACGAGAAGGAACGTGAGCACGATCTCGAGGACGAACGCGCCCCCTTCGCTTATGTGCTTGCCGTAGGAATCGGTGCCGAGTCCCCCGGTCTGGTCGACCACCTTGCCGAAGCTCGAGGTCAACAACTTCAGCAAGGCGCCCCCGGCGATGCCGCCGACGAACTGCGCGGCCCAGTAGCCGACCGCCTCCATCGGCGGGATGCGCCGGGCGATGAGCGCTCCGAGCGTGACAGCCGGGTTGACGTGACACCCCGACACCGGCCCGATGGCGTAGACGAGGGCGAGCAGGGACCAGGCCGATGCAAAGGCGACACCCGGCGGCACCGATGACGTTGTAACCGCCGACGGCACTACCGACGGCGAAGAAGACAAGGATGAACGTGCCGACGAGCTCGGCCACGAACTTCTTGGCCACCTGTAAACTCCCCCTTTTTTGTGTCACATGATCGAGCTCTGGTCCACGGCGGCGGACCGGCCACCGGAGGCCTCGCACATTGCTCGGCGCAACAGGTCTAGGAGCTAGAAGTCCTCCGGTGTTGCTCCGCACTGGGCTCAGGGCACGAAGCGCCGCACCCGGTGCCCGGCGCACGCCCCAGCCTTCCTTAGCGCCGCCCCCCCCCTTTCTCCGGTTTCCTTTTTCCCCCCGGCCTTTTTCGCCCCGGCCCGCTTCTTTCGCACTCGTGGCCTTCGCCCCAGCCGCCTTCTTTCGTGGCGGGCGCCTTCTTGGCGGTGGACTTCCGGGCCCCGGGCTTCTTGGCACCGGCGGCTTGCGGGCGCTGGCTGGCCGGCGGCCCCCCGCCGCTTGACGGGCCGGCGGCCCGGCGCTCCGCGATCAGCTCGGCGGCCCGCGCGGGGTGAGGGTGTCGGGGTCGTCCCGCGGCGCAGGGCGGCGTTGTGGTCCCGTCGGTCACATAGGGGCCGAAGGCCCGAACGCAGCACGACGGCGCAGCCCGGCTCCGGATACGGTGCCGAGCTCGCGGAGAGGCGCAGCGGAGGTACCGTAGCGGCGCTGCTTGGGCTCGGCGAACAGGCCGATCGCATCCTGGGTTGTCACGGTGAACAGCTGGTCCTCCGTTTCTAGGCTCGCGTTCTCGTTCCCACTTTCAAAAACGGCCCGAAGCGGCCGTTGCGGCGATGATCTCCTCGCCGAGTCTCGGGATCGGCACCGACGCTCCGCGGCAGCTGCAAGAGCCGCAGAGCCTCCTCGAGGGTGACCTTCGCCACGTTCATCGTTCTTTAACAACGAAGCCGTCCGTGGCTTTTCCGCCTCCTCGGCGGCCTCCCCGAGCTGGACGTCGGGCCCGTAGCGCCCGCCGCGCAACAATGAACGGCTTGCCTGTGACCGGGTCTTACCGAGAACCCTGTCCGAGGAGGGGTTCTCGAGCAGCTCCGCCGCCTTGTCGATGGTGAGCTCGTCCGGGGCGAGATCGTCCGGCACCGAGGCCCGGTCCTCACCACGCTGGAGATAGGGGCCCGAGCTACCGACCCGAACGACTATCTCGCGCCATCTTGGTCAGTCCCGATCGTGATCGAGTTCACCTCACGGGCGTCGATCTCGCCAAGGTGCAAGAGACGGCTTGTTTCAGCCCGTGGTGCCGTCGACCGCGAGGGAGCGTCCCGGCGATTTGTGGGGGCGGAGCGCTCTTTTCGCCTCTCGCCAAAGTAGAAGCGCTCAAGCCAGGGGACCTGTTCCTCCCTGCCTTCGGCGATCTCGTCCAGGTCGTCCTCCATCGAGGCCGTAAAGCCGTAGTCGACGAGGTTGGCGAAATAGTCTTCGAGCAAGCCGACAACGGCAAAGGCCGTGAAAGACGGGACCAGGGCCGTCCCCTTCTTCCATACATAGCCACGGTCCTGAATCGTCCCGATGATGCTGGCATAGGTCGAAGGTCTTCCCACGCCGAGCTCCTCCAGCCGGCGGACCAAGGACGCCTCGGTGTAGCGGGCGGGCGGCTTGGTGGCATGGTCCTCCACCTCGAGCCCCTCGCAGTCGACCTCCCGCCGACAACCAGCTGGGGCAGGCGTACGTCCTCGGTCGCTGCGGCTGCGCTCGTTTCGTCGTTGTCGTCATCGTCCTCGCGATAGACCGCCAAGAAGCCAGGGCTCGTGATGACAGTTCCAGTGGCGGCGAAGACCGTCGTCGTGCCCCGCAGGGCGCACACTCGACGCGCATCGTCGCGTGCCTCGATACACGCCCCGGGCACTGGTCCCAGTGGCATCGTTCATCTGGGAGGCCACCGTCCGCTGCCAGACGAGCTCATAGAGCCTTAGCTCCTCGCCCCTGAGCTCACCCGCAGACTGCGAAGGCTGCGGAACTGTCGCCGGCGGGCCGGATCACCTAGTGGGCCTTCTGGCATTCTTAGACCGGCTGCGGTACGCGCGGGGGAGCGAGGGACCGACGTGTCGCCGAAGAGGGACTTGGCTTGTTCGCTGCGGCTCAGACCGCGGTTCGGACAAGGTCGTCGAGTCGGTCCGCATGTCGGTGATGTAGCCCCGCTCGTACAGGCGCTGGGCGACCTGCATCGTCCTCTGGGCGGAGAAACGAAGCTTTCGCGCCGCCTCCTGCTGGAGCGTGGAGGTGATGAAGGGGGCGGCGGGAAATATTCGGTAGGGGCGCTCCTCGACGGTCAAGACTGAGAACCGGCGCCGTCAAGCGCTGCGACGAGGCCACTGATGCCGGGTTCGTCCAAGAGGACGACCGCACCCGGGGCGTTGAGCTAGCCTGTCGGCCGAAGTCCTCGCCGGTCGCGACCGCGGCTCCGCCGATCTGACGAGGCGGCGCGAACGGCTGGGCCTCGGCGGCGAAGCTGCCCTCGACGCTGCACCAGCTGGCGGAGCGGAACCGCATCGGCTCGCGCTCGCGCTCCACGACGATCCGGGTGGCGACGCTCTGAACCCGGCCGGCGGAGAGCCCCTTTGCGACCTTGCGCCAAAGGACGGGCGAGACCTCGTAGCCGTAGAGGCGGTCGAGGATACGCCTCGCCTCCTGAGCGTCGACCAGGCGCCGGTCGAGCTAAGGGGGATGTCGACGCCGGCGCGGATCGCCGCGGGGGTTATCTCGTGAAAGACCATGCGCATGACAGGCACCCGGGGCGAGAGCACCTCGGCCAGGTGCCAGGCGATGGACTCCCCTTCACGGTCCTCGTCAGTCGCGAGGTCGACCTCGCTCGCGGCCGCGACGAGGCGGCGGAGCTTGGCCACCTGCTCGCGCTTTTCGCGGGAACGACGTAAAGGGCTTGAAGTCGTTGTCGACGTCCACCCCGAGCCGGGCCCACGGCTCGGACTTGAACGCGGCCGGAACGTCGGCGGCCGACGCGGCAGGTCGCGGATGTGGCCGATCGAGGACTCGACGACGTAGTCGGCGCCGAGGTAGCCGGCGATGGTCTTGGCCTTCGCAGGCGACTCGACGATCACTAGTGGCTTGGGCATGGGCGCTCGTCCCGTTGGGGGCGGCCGGCGAAGATCACCCGGCCGCGAAGAGTTCGAATGAGGTGCCAACGGCGCATCGTGTGTCTAAGGTCGGCCGCCGAGGCCGGCCCCCCGCCCGCAAGCGCCACATCCAGGCCCGCCGGCTCGATGGTAGAAAGTGCCTTTCGAGAGTTGGTTGGTGGTCGAGGCGAGGAGGATCAAAAGGACAGCCCGCGGATGACGAAATAGGCCTTGTCGTTGTGACGGAGCATGATCACAGCCGGCAAGATGAGCAGCGCACGAGGTTCATCACCTTGATGAGCGGGTGGGCGCCGGTCAGGCGGTGTCCTTGAACGGGTCACCGACGGTCCGCCGATGACGGCGGCCTTGTGTGCCTCGGACCCCTTGCCGCCGAGGTTGCCGTCCTCGATGTATTTCTTGGCGTTGTCCCAGGCCCCGCCTGAGTTCGAGAGGAACTTCGCCATGAGCTGACCGGTGAGGATCGTCCCGGTCAAAAAGGCGCGAGGCGGTGTAGTTGATCCGAACCCGACGATTACGGCGAAAAGATCGCCGACGGCGCGGGGTGGCGAGCTCGCGCTGGGCGGCCGCAGTGCAGATCGAGGATGACGTTGGCGTATCGGGCTTCTCGGTGAAGTCCATGATCCCGGGATGCTCGCGGAACTGCCGGCGCACCTCCTCGACGACGGTGCCCGCCGAGCGGCCGACGGCTCGGATCGCGAGCGACGAGAACAGGAAGGCGATCGACCCCCCGATGAGCAGGCCGATGAAGGTCGTGGGGACGGCCACGTTGATCTGGGTGAGCGGGTTGTGGAACAAGGCGTCGCCCGTGACGTGCTTGAGCTGTGGCAGCTGGTTGCCGATTGTCTCGATGAACGAGGAGAACAGCGCCAGCCGCCGCGATGACCGCAGAGCCGATCGCCACACCCTTTGTGATCGCCTTGGTGGTGTTGCCCACGGCGTCGAGGCTCACCATGACACGCTCGGCCTCGCCGGTGAACTCACCGACATCTCGGCGATCCCGGCCGCGTTGTCCGAGACCGGCCCGAAGGAGTCCTCCGAGATGATCATCCCTGTCGTCGAGAGCATGCCTATGCCGACCAGGGCCACCAGATAGAGCGACACGGTCAGCTTGCCGCCCCCGAGCGCGACGGCGCTGCGATGGCGACGACGATGGCGATGATCGCCCACACGCTCGACTCGAGGCCGATGGAGAGCCCGGCGAGCACGGTCGTCGCCGGACCGGTCCGGGTCGCCTCGGCGATCTCGCGCACCGGGCTCTTCTCGGTCGAGGTGAAGTGCTCGGTGATGAGGCTCGCCGCGTTGGCGAGGGCGACGCCGATGAGGATCGCCCAGAAGACCTTCAGGTCGTGCACGTAGAACTGGGCGACGAAGAACGCCCCTATGAGGTGAGGACCGCCCCGGCCCGGAAACCCCTGTTGATCGGGGCCATGGCCGACTTGTCGTTCGGCCGGGCGCGCACGATCAGGATCCCGAAGGCCGAGGTGAGGATGCCGATGCCCGCCACGATGAGCGGGAAGAGCAGGCCGCGCGCGGGGGGCAGATGGAGCGACTGGAAGGCGGAGTAGCCGAGGATCAAAGAGGCGATGATCGTGATCTCGTAGGACTCGAACAGGTCGGCCGCCATCCCGGCGCAGTCGCCGACGTTGTCGCCGACGTTGTCGGCGATGGTGGCGGCGTTGCGGGGGTCGTCCTCGGGTATCCCGGCCTCGACCTTGCCGACGAGGTCGGCGCCGACGTCGGCCGCCTTGGTGAAGATACCGCCGCCGACACGCATGAACAGGGCGATCAGGGACGCACCGAACCCGAAGCCGACCAGCACGGCCGTGGCGCTGTTCTGGAAGATGAACACGATCGCCGTCGCACCGATGAGGCCGAGGCCGACGCACAGCAGCCCGGTGATGCCCCCTGTACGGAACGCCACCTTGAGTGCCGGTGGAAGCTTGCCCTCCCGGGCCGCCGCCGCCGTGCGCACGTTGCCCCTGACCGAGAGGCTCATCCCGATGAAGCCCGTCATGCCTGAGAACAGCGCACCGCACAGGAAAGCGACGGCACGGGCGAAGCCCGACTGGACGAAGCTCAGCGCGACCACCCCGTCGGGCCTGACGACCTTGGTGGCGGTGAAAAACACGAGCACGAACAGGGGGACGACGATGATGGCGATGGTCTTGAACTGGCGGCGCAGGAAGGCTTCGGCGCCTTCTTGGATCGCGCCGGCGATCTCGCGCATCGTGTCTGTGCCGGTGTCGGCCGCCAGCACTCCGCGCATCAAATAGAGAGCGGTCGCGATCGCCACGAGGCCGGTTGCGAGGGCGAAGACGAGCCAGCCTCGCTCGGCACCGCCCAGCACGAAGGCCTGATAGCCGCCGTCAGCCGCGAGGAGATGGGGCACTGCTAACTCCTTTGGTCAGATCGGTCGCACGTTACGGTAGGCGACCGGCACAAACAAACTGTCACGATTGCTGCCGGACCAGAATTGCCGGCGGGACGACTCGCCCCCTCAGGTTCCTCGACGACCCGTCAGGCCCCCGAGCTGGACTGCGGTCTTTTCCCGGACGGGAGGTTACACGTGCCCGGGCCCGCTGGGCGGATGTCCGTAGCCTTTGACCGGCGGCGCCTCGGCCGGCCCGGCCGTGGACATGATCCAGTAGAGCGGGTTCACCATGACAAGGTTCCTTCCCCGGGCCGCGACCATTCCCTCCACCACCACGCGTGCCCCGGGCTCGATGCCCGCCACCCGCCGCCGCCCCTGGAAGACGAGCAGCAGCTGGCCGGTCCCGTCCCCGATGGTGCACTCGAGCGAGGAGACACCGGCCCGGGGCTGCACCCGCACGGTCTTGATCCGCCCCGCGACCCGGGCGGGCTTGCGGGCGCGCAGGTTGCCTATCGGGACCGCCCCCGCCGAGAGCCCGGTGGAAGAGGGGCTCTGGAGCCCCGCCATCCGCTCGGCCGCCGTCTTGGCCCCGGCGGCCCGCGCCGCCTTGCTCGACTCGATCGTGCCGAACTCGGCGTCGTGCAGGGCGTGCGAGCCCTGCGCTCCGCCCGCCTTCCAGGGCACGAGCTGCTTGCGGCGCTTGCCCAGCTGGAAGGGGACGATGGTGGCGTTGACGTTCGGCAGCTGGTCGACGAAGGCGGCGATGTGGTCCGCCGTGTGGTCGTGCAGGACGCGCTGCCAGACCCCCTCGAACACACGGTGCGGCAACAGGACGCTGACCTCGGTCTGCCCGTCGGCCGCGACCTCGGCGATGAGCTCCATCGCAGCCCTCGTGAGGCGGCGGTCCGGGCATTCGACCAGGTCGAGGGGAAAGCGCGTCAGGCCCAGCTCCGCCCACTGGTTCTCGAGCTCGTTGGCGTGCGCGCTGTCGAGCACGAAGTGGACGGCCCTCAGCTCGTCCGGGTTGAGCGTGCGGGCGTACTGCAGGGCGCGGGCAGCGGACAGGTCGAGCCTCTCCACGAAGACCAGGACGACGTGGCGACGAAGAATCGGCGCCACGGCCGCGTGGCCGACGTTCTCCTCGAGCTCCTTGCGTTCCTCCTCGTACTGCTTGTGGAACCGGATCAAGGTGGGCACGAGGACGACGAAGAGCACGACGACTATCCAGACGCCTTCCCGGAACTTCACGATGACGAAGATCAAAACGACGCTCAAAGACAGGAACCCGGCAAAGCCGTTGATCAAGAGCTTGTGCTTCCAGCCTCTTTCGCGAAGGCGGATGTGGTGCTTGGCCATTCCGAAACCGGCCATCGTGAAACCGGTGAAAACCCCGACCGCGTACACTCCTACCAGGATGTTCAACTTGGCGTCGGTGACGTAAAGGAGCGCCTCGGCGGCGATGGCAAGGATGATGATGCCGTTGGAGAACACGAGACGGTGGCCGCGGCGGGTGAGCTGGCGAGGCAAGAAGGAGTCCTCGGCGACGAAGCTGGCGAGGTTCGGGAACCCATTGAAGCTCGTATTGCCGCCTGTCCATAAGATCAGCATTGTCGCGGCCTGCACGAGGTAGAAGCCGACCCTCCCATACCACGCGGGGTAGCCGAAGACGTACTTGGCCTCCTGTGAGAGCACCGTCGGGCTGCCCGACTCGAACGGGACGGCGTGGGTGATGTGGGCGAGCAGGGACACCCCGCTCACGAGCGAGCCCAGGATTATCGCCATGATGACGAGTACTCGGCGTGCGTTCGGACCCTCGGGCGGGCGGAAGTTGGAAACTCCGTTCGAGATCGCCTCGAGACCCGTCAACGACGACCCGCCGTTCGCAAAGGCCCGCAGGACGATGATGATGGAGGCTCCGTACAACAGACCGTTCCCGGGCGTGCCGGCAGGCACCGCTCCCTGTATGTGGATCGAGTGGGTGTGCAGCTGGCCGAGGGCGGCGCGGATCAGGCCGACGATGACCAGCAACCCGGTGGTCGTGACGAAAAGGTAGGTGGGAAGGGAGAAGACACGACCGGCTTCGCGTATCCCCCGCAGGTTTCCATAACACATCAGTGCCACAACGACCATCGAGATGTACAGGTCCCAATGAGCGATCGCCGGGAAGGCGGACGAGACCGCAAGGGTTCCCGCCGCCACCTGCACGGCGACGGTCACGATGTAGTCGATGATCAAGGCGACAGCCGCGATCTGGGCCACCTTGACGCCGAAGTTCTCCCTCGCCACCACATAAGAGCCCCCGGCGCGGGTGTAGACCATGACGACCTCCCGGTAAGAGAGCGTCACGAACAACAAGACGACGATGATGGCCAAGGTGAGGGGGAGAAGGAGGCTGAAGGCGGCCACGCCGACGGCCCGGACGAGCACGAAGAGGATCTCCTCTGATCCATAAGCGGTGGATGAGATGCAGTCCGGGGAGAGGACGCCGAGCGCCATCGGCTTGCTCAGGCGTTCCACCGAAAGCCGCTCGGTCACAAGCGGCGGGCCCAACAACGCCTTCTTCAGGCGATAGGAGAGCGATTCCGGGAGGATTACGACGTCGCTGGGGTCGCTCAGGTGGATTGCGCCGTCCGCCGCGGCCTCGCCGGGGCCCGCGACCGGGTCGGGACCAGCACCGGCGGTGGTTTCCCCTCCTGCCTGCGGCGAAGGGGCGTCTTCGGGCAGCGGACACACCAAGATCATCGGTGGGTCCAAGAGGCACGACCTACCACAGTAGTTTGTCCGCCCCGAAGCTATGGCGAGGCAACCGTGGGCGGTGCCAAAGCTCCGGCGGACCGGCGCCTCGACACGGGGCCTGAGTTGTGCGGGCGGGTGCAAGAGTGTTCGATAGTCGTATGCACGTAGTTGTCATCGGGTGCGGGAGAGTCGGCTCCGGGCTCGCCGTCGAGCTGGTCGAAGCCGGCCACTCGGTCGCCATCATCGACAAGTCGGCCCGTTCGTTCCGGCGCCTCCCCGCGGACTGGCCCGGCAAGAAAGTGGTCGGCTACGGATTCGACCGGGACCACCTCGAAGAGGCCGGGGCCGGGGAGGCGACGGCTCTGGCTGCTGTCACGAGCGGTGACAACTCCAACATCATCTGCGCCCGGGTCGGTCGCGAGACCTACGAGATCCCCAACGTCGTCGCCCGCATCTACGACCCCCGCCGGGCGGAGATCTTCCAGCGGCTCGGCATCCCGACGGTGCCCACCGTCGCATGGACGATCGACCACGTGCTGCGCCGGATCCTCCCCGAGCGCTGCATCACCTTGTGGTCGAACTCGACCGGTCGCCTCCATCTGGTCGAACAGCCCTTGCCCAAGGAGTGGGCGGGCCACCGGTTGCCGACAGAGGCCCTGCACGGCGATGGGATCCGCATCGTGGCCGTGACGCGGACAGGCGTGCCGGCGCTCGACGTCGAGGAGCTGATCGCCCAGGAGGGGGACGTGCTCAGCCTCATCGTCACCTACGGCATCGAGGAAAAGCTCGAGGCGCTCTTCCCCGGGGTCTCGATCGTCCGAGGACCCGACCACGGAGGGGACCGCTGATGAAAGTGGCGATCGCAGGCGCCGGCAAGGTGGGCCGGTTCCTCGCCGAGGACCTGGCGGAGAACGGGCACGATGTGCAGCTGCTGGACTCGAACGAGGATCTTGTGGCCGTGCTGCCGCCCATCGAGGGTGTCCGCTACGTCACGGCGGACGCGTGCGAGGTGAGCTCGCTCAAGGCCGCCCACTTCGACGAGATGGACGTCGTGGTGGCCACGACCGGCGACGACGAGGACAACCTCGTGATCTCGCAGCTCGCCAAGCAGGAGTTCGCGGTCCCCCGTGTGCTGGCGAGGGTGAACCACCCGAAGAACCACTGGCTCTTCAACGAGATGTGGGGCGTCGACGTGGCCGTCTCCACGCCGCAACTGCTGGCCGCCCTCGTCGAGGAGGCGGTCTCGGTCGGGATGCTCGTCCGCCTGCTGCAATTCGACGGCGGTCACACCCGCCTCATGGAGGTCACCTTGGACGCGGACTCGCCCGTCATCGGGACCGAGTTCGGCGCCGTCGTGCTTCCCCGGGGGGCCGCGGTCGTGGCACTCGTGAGGGAGGGCCACGTGGTCGTGCCGCGGTCGGACTCGCCCTTGGACGTGGGAGACGAGGTCGTGCTGCTCGTCAGCGCGCAGTGCGCGGACGACGAGATCAGATCCGTTCTCCTCCAGGGCCCGTGAGCGACACTCCGGACGAGGAACGACCCGGAGAGCCCGAAGCCCTGATGGGACCGCAGGGCCCGGGCGCCTCGGCGGCCGGGCCGGAGCAGGACCCGGAGCAGACGGCACAGGGCGAACCGGGCGAAGAGCTCAACCCCGGCGAGCCGGGCGAGCCGGGAGAGCCGGGCGAGCCAGCTTCCGCCGAGGGGGCCACCGATGATTCCGTACCGACGGCCAAGCGCCGCCGCAGTCGCAATCGGGGCCGCCATCGCCGCAGCTCAGATGAGGTGCCTGGCGCTGAAGGCGCCGATCAGGAGCCGACGGGGGAAAAAGCCGGGGCAGCCGGCGCGGGGCGAGCACTGCGACCTGTTCTCCCGACCAGGTACGGCCCGCTCGAAGCGGCCTTCTTCGACCTCGACAAGACGGTCATCGCCAAAGCCTCAATGGTCGCCTTCGGTCGACCCTTCTACCACGGGGGCCTGATCAACCGTCGCACCGTGCTGAGGGCGCTCTACGGCGAGCTCGTGTACCTCCACCTCGGCGCGAGCGAGCAGAAGCTGAACCAGATCAGGGAGTCGGTCCTCCGCCTCATCAGGGGCTGGCACAGCGACCGGGTGCGCGAGATCGTGGCGGAGGCGATCGAGGAGATCGTCGAGCCGATCATCTTCGCCGAGGCGGCCGACCTCATCGACTGGCACCACGAGCACGGCCGCCTCGTCGTCATCGTCTCGGCCTCGCCGGAGGAGATCGTGACCCCGCTGAGCCGCTTCCTCGGCGCGGACGAGTGCATCGCGAGCCGGGCACGCATCGACGAGGAGGGCCGCTACACGGGCAGGATGCAGTTCTACGCCTTCGGCCCGTTCAAGGCCGAGGCCATGGACAAGCTCGCCTCAGAACGCGGCATCGACCTGACCGCCTCGTACGCATACACCGACTCCTACACCGACCTGCCCATGCTGGAGGCTGTCGGCCACCCCGTGGCCGTGAACCCCGATCGTGTGCTGAACCGCTACGCACGCGAGCACGACTTCGAGGTCCTCCATTTCAGCCAGACGGTCAGCCTGTGGAGCAGGGTGCGTGACCGCCTGGGGGCCGTGCCGCCGCGCCCGGCGATCGCGGCATCCGCGGGCGCGGTCGCCCTCGGGGCGGGAGCCGCGGTGGCGGGCTGGTGGCTGGGCTCTCGTCGGCGGGACGGCTGACCGGCCGACCGCCTCGAAGGACGTCAGTCTCCGCGAAGACGCTTCGCCGCGACGACGCCCAGGGCGACGAGCAGCGCGAGTATCACGAGCTTTTTGATCATGGCGCGATCGTAGCGAGCCGAGAGGCCTCTAAGACAGATCCTGCTCTCGGCTCCAGCCGCTCGCGTGAACGGAGGAACGACCCGACCACAACCCGGCCGCGGCCCGGCCGGGGCGGGGTGCCCGGAGCTCAGACGGTCAGGAGGTCGCGGGCGCCCGTGTCGCTCGAGGGGTGCCGGAGCTTGGACATGGCCCGCGCCTCGATCTGGCGAATCCGCTCGCGGGTGAGATTGAAGTGCTCCCCGACCTCTTCCAGCGTGCGCGGCTCGCCCCTGTCCAGGCCGAAGCGCAGCTTCAGGATCTCGCGCTCGCGCTCGTCGAGCGGGGCCAGGAGCCGGTTGATCTCGAGCGGAAGCAGTGCCGTGGCGGCAACCTCGAAGGGCGACTCGGCCGAACGGTCCTCGACGACATCGCCCAGCTCGGCGTCGCCGTCCTCGCGCAGCGGCTCCGACAGGGAAAGAGGCTCGGCCCGGAACCTGAGCGCCTCGATCAGCTTGTCCTCCGGCAGCTCCACCTCTGCGCCGAGCTCGGTCAAGGTGGCGGGACGGCCCAGCTTGAGCTCGAGACGGGCCTGCGCCTTCTGCACCCGGGCGAGGGTGTCGCCGGCGTGCACGGGCAACCGGATCGTCCGCCCGGTGTTCGCGATGCCCCGGGTTATCGCCTGGCGGATCCACCAGGTGGCGTACGTCGAGAACTTGAACCCCTTGCGCCAGTCGAACTTCTCGACGGCGTGCATGAGGCCGAGGTTGCCCTCCTGGATCAGGTCGAGCAACGGTAGCCCGGAGGCCTGGTACTTCTTCGCGATCGAGACGACGAGGCGGAGGTTCGACTGCACGAAGGTGCGCTGGGCGGTCTCACCCTCACGGACGATGCGGTTGAGCTCCCGCCGGCGGGTCGGAGTCGTGCCCTTCGTCTTGGCCCTCAACTCCTCTTCGGCGCTCCAGCGCGCCTCTATGGCCTGCGCGAGCCGGACCTCGTCGTCCTTGGTGAGCAGCGGATACTGACCGATGTCGGTCAGATACAGTCGGACGAGATCTTCCTCGTCGCGCTCAACTCGCTCTTTCGCCAAAGTCTTCAAGCCTCCGTGGGTTCGGCCGGTACAGCTCCGCGCTGCTCCGAAGTTTCGACGTGTGGGCAAGGAGCCGTCCGCGTCTTGCTTCGCTGCCCCACATCGCGCCGGTCAGCGAACTTGCGCTGCCTCATTACTCGAACGTAAGTGTAACGGTGGAGTCAAGCTTGCCCGTGCAGGATCCTTGCCCTGGCACTGCCACCGTGCTAAGCGAGGCGCGAAGAGCGGTGCCTTCAGCTCGGATCGTCTCCAGGTCTGCGACCGCTCTGCCGATCGTCCGGACAACCGCCCCGTCAGCCGCCCGCGTGCATTTCTCCAGGTGACGGACATATTCAGCGATCAGGTGCGGATAGAGGCCTCCACAGAGGTCCTCGAGGAGCCTTCGCCCGTCGTCCGGGGGGCGGTCGAGTCCTCCCGCCCCCGGCGCCGGGCCGGCGCCCGTCTCGCCCCTGTCGGGCAGGCAGCGGGCGAGCTCCTCGCCGAGGAGGCCTCCGGGAAGAGCCGTGAGCTCGTCCAAGCCGGGGAGCCCCGGGGACACGGGGAGCAGCTCCTCGAGGATCGAGGCCCTCCAGGCGTGCGCGCGGCTCGCCGACGCAGCCCAGCGGGCACAGCTCGGGGGCTCGAGACCCGGGGCTCTGCCTCCGAGGGCCCGGAAGCAGGCCAGCTCGACCGCACGGAGCGACCCGAGCCGCCTGGAGCTTTCGTGGAGATTCAAGGAACCGGCGGCCGCGCCGGGCCGGCCGGGCCGGCCGAAGCCCGGTACTGGTTCGTGATCGGCATCCGCCGGTCCTTGCCGAACCCCCGGCTCGTGACCCGTGGCCCGGGCGGAGCCTGCCGGCGCTTGTACTCCGCGCGGTCGACGAGCTCGATGACCCTTCTCACGGTCGTCGCTTCGTAACCGGCCGCGACCAGGTCGGACACGGTGAGGTCGCGCTCGACGTAGCCCTCGAGGATCGGGTCCAAGACGTCGTAGGGCGGGAGGCTCTCGTCGTCCCGCTGGTCCGGGCGCAGCTCGGCCGACGGAGGCTTGGTGATAACGGCGCGGGGGACGAGGTCGTAGCCGGCGACCGAGTTCCTGTACTCGCAAAGCTCGTAGACGAGCGTCTTCGGGACGTCCTTCAACAGGGCGTAGCCACCCGCCATGTCCCCGTAGAGGGTGGCGTAGCCGACGGCCATCTCGCTCTTGTTGCCCGTGGTCAGCACGAGCCAGCCCCGATCGTTGGAGACAGCCATCAAGATGACCCCGCGGATGCGCGCCTGGAGGTTCTCGCCCGCCAGCCCGGCCGCGAGCTGGCCGCCGTTCGAGACCGGTCCGAGCATCTCCAAGAGCACCTGGTGGGCCGCCTCGATCGGCACCGTGTCGGTGCCGATGCCCAGATTCGCGGCCAGAGCGGAGGCGTCCGCCACCGATCCCGGCGAGGAGTAACGGGAGGGCATCAAGACGCCGTGCACCCGCGTGGCGCCGAGGGCATCGGCGGCGATGGTGGCCACCAGGGAGGAGTCGACGCCGCCCGACAGTCCGACGAGCACGTCTTTGAACCGGTTCTTCGCGATGTAGTCCGATGTCCCGAGCACGAGGGCCTGGTAGACCTCGCCGACCCGGCTCAGGCGGGGCGCGAGAGCCGGACCGTTCCCCGCCGCGGGCCGGGACTCGCACGAGGCGGCAGTCGGGCCCGCGTCGCTCACCTCGCTCACCTCGCTCGCGGAGATCTTCACGAGCGGGAGCTGGGACATGGCCTCATGGCCCCTCGGGTCCAAGAGACGCTTGCGGAACACGGGGCGGATCGGGAGGTCGCAGATCACGAGGGCCTCCTGGAACTGCGGGGCCGAGGCGACGAGCTCCCCGTCGTGGTCGAAGACCATGGACGCCCCGTCGAAGACGAGCTCATCCTGGCCGCCGACGAGGTTCACGTAGCAGAGCGCGGCTGAGGCGTCGGCCGCCCTGGTGGCGAGCATCCGCTCGCGTTCGGCGAGGATGCCGGCCCGGTAGGGCGAGGCGTTCAACGTCACCACGAGCTCGGCGCCCCCCTCCCCGAGGCGGCCGACCGGGCCCGAAGGGCTCCAGGCGTCCTCGCAGATGGTCACCCCGACCCGTACGCCGCGGATCAAGAAGAGCTGCTCGGGGTCTTCACCCGGGGCGAAATAGCGCCGCTCGTCGAAGACCCCGTAGTTGGGGAGCACCTGCTTGCGGACGATGCCGCACACCTCTCCCGCCGCGCACACGGCAGCCGCGTTGTAGAGGTCGCCGTCCTCCTCGGCGAACCCGACCACAGCCGCACAGCGCTGCGTCGCCGCCGCGACCTTCGCCGAGCGCGAGCAGGTTGCCCTCGACAAAGCCGGGCTCGAGCAACAGGTCCTCGGGAGGGTAACCGGTGAGGACGAGCTCCGGGAACACGGCCAGGTCCACACCCGCGGCCTCGGCCTCGGCCAGCTGGGCGATGACCTTCTCGGCGTTTGCCTCGAGGTCGCCGACGGTCACGTCCAGCTGGCACATAGCAACGCGCAGGCTCGCCACCTCGACAATGCTACCGACGGGCCAGGGCTGCGACCGGGCGGGACGGCCGGCGAGCCGCCCGTCGGGCGTGGCGCCGCACCGGGAGCCGGCGGCGTCGAGGCGGTAGCCTTGAGGGAAAGGACGCCTCCGCCGATGCCATCGCCACAGCTGCCCGACGAGATCGTCCGCGCCTGTGCCGCCCCGGACACGGTGCGGCTCGTGGCCGACCAGCTCGCCGGAGCTTTCCCGGCATCCCTGGAGCGGCTCGCGACCGAGCCCGACCTCGCCGCCACGTTCGCGGCGGTCGCCGCGGCGAGCCGCTCCTTGTCGAGGTTGATCGTGACGGATCCCGCCGCCCTCGAGGTTCTGGCGACCGTCGCGAGCGCCCGGCCGACCGGCTCCGCTGGGACCCCGCCCGAGCGGCGGACATCGACGACCTCGTCCGGCGAAAGCAGCTGTCCCTGCTCGGAGTCGCCGCCCGGGACCTGGTCGGCCTGGACGGCCTCGAGCAGGTCACGTGGTCGCTCTCGCACGTCGCCGACCGGGTCCTCGCAGGCGCCATCTCGCTCGCCGGGGCCGAGGACGGCCTCGCCGTGATCGCCATGGGAAAGCACGGCGCCGAGGAGATCAACTACGCGAGCGACGTCGACATCGTCCTCGTCACGCCGGATACCGCCGAGATCAACCCCTCTCGCCCGCGCCGTCGTCGCCATCGCCTCTCGCGCCTACCGCATCGACACCAACCTGCGCCCGGAGGGGCGGTCGGGGGCGCTCGTCCGGTCGCTGGCCTCCTATGTCGCCTACTGGGAGCGGTGGGCCCGGCCCTGGGAATTCCAGGCCCTCTTGAAGGCCCGGCACGCGGCGGGAGAGTCGGCTACCGGCAGGCAGTTCGAACAGGCGGCGGCGGAGCACCTGTGGTCCCGGCGCTTCGGTGCCGACGAGCTCGCCGAGCTGCGCACGATGAAGGCCCGCACCGAGGCGCTGGTCGCTCGCCGGGGCCTCGACCACCGGGAGCTCAAGCGCGGCCGCGGGGGCATCCGGGACGTCGAGTTCTCCGTGCAGCTGCTGCAGCTGGTGCACGGCGGCCGCGACCCTGCCCTGCGGCTTCGCGCCACGCTGGCCGCCCTCGCCGAGCTCGCCGACGCCGGCTACGTCGCGGCCCCGGACGCGGCGGCGCTGGCCATCGCCTACCGCTTCTTGCGCACCGTCGAGCACCGCCTCCAGCTCGTCGAGGAGGCGCAGGTTCACACGGTGCCGGCCGATCGCGAGTCGAGGGACCGCCTGGCGCGGGTTCTCGGGTTTCCCGGCAGACCGCTCGAGACTCCGGCGGAGCGGTTCGACACCGTCCTCGCGCGTCATCAGGGCACGGGGAGGGCGATCCACGAGCGCCTCTACTTCCGGCCGCTCCTCGAGGCCTTCGCGGCCCGGGACGCCCCGGGGCCGAGCGGGCAGGCGGCCGGTGACCATGGCTTCGCCCCGGACGCCGCCGAGGAGCGCCTCGCCGCCTTCGGCTTCGCCGACGCAGAGCGCACCCGCCAGGCCCTGAACGAGCTCACCCGGGGCCTCACACGTTCCTCGAGGCTCATGCAGCAGCTGCTGCCGCTGCTGCTCGACTGGCTCTCCGAGTCGCCGGACCCGGACCAGGGGCTCATGGGGCTGCGGACCCTGGCGGGCAGCCCTCACAGGCGTGACCTGCTCGTGACGGCCTTCAGGGAATCACCGGAGGTGGCGAGGCGGCTCTGCCTGCTCCTCGGGACCAGCCGCCGGCTCGGCGAGATCATCGCCCGGCATCCTGATTTCGTCGAGCTCCTCGACGACAAGGCCGCGCTCGCGGACCTGGAGCCTCACAAGCTCGTCGAGAGGGCGATGATCGCCGCCGACCAGAGTCCCGACAGGCGCGCCGGCTCGCTCCGGCGCTTTTTCGAGACAGAGACCGTGCGCATCGCCGCCCAGGACGTCCTCGGTCTGGCCGGTCTGCGTGCGACCGGCCTCGCCCTTGTCCGATCTCGGAGCGGCCGTCGTCACCGCCGCCCTGCACGCGGTCGCGCCGGGGGCGCCCATGGCGGTGATCGCGATGGGGAGCTTCGGCGGCGGCGAGATCGCCTACGGCAGCGACCTCGACGTCCTCGTCGTGCACGAGGGCTCGGGCGCCTCCCAGGCAAAGTCGGCCGAGGAGTCGGCCGCGGCGTTGTTCAAGATGTGCAACGGCTCGACACCGGCCGAGAGCATCGTCCGCATCGACGCCTCGCTCCGCCCGGAGGGAAAACAGGGCCCACTGGCCCGGAGCCTCGACGCCTTCGCGGAGTACCACCGGCGCTGGGGTGCCACCTGGGAGCGCCAGGCGCTGCTTCGGGCCCGGCCCGTCGCGGGCGACGGCGCCGTGATCGAGCGCTTCATCCGCCTCGCTGACGAGGCGGTGTGGTCCTCACCGCTCGAGGAGTCCGCCGTGCGGGAGATCCGCCGCATGAAGGCACGCATCGAACGTGAGCGGATCCCGCCGAGCGACGATCCCCAGTTCCACCTGAAGCTCGGCCGGGGCTCGCTCAGCGACGTGGAGTGGACGGCGCAGCTCCTCCAGCTGTGCACCGGGACGCGGGCCGCGTCGACTCGCGATGCGCTGGACCGCCTGGAACGTGCGGGCGCGCTGGCCCGGCGGACGCGGCGAGTCTGAGGGATGCGTACCGTTTCTGCGCAAGGACCCGCAACCGCTGGCACCTCGTGGGCAACTACGTGGCCGGAGCCGGAGGCGTCGTCGGCAGCGGAGCCGACGCCATGCCCCGCCAAGCCGTGCTCCAGTCGCGCCTTGCCAGGAGCCTCGGGACGACCCCGACCGACCTGCGGGAGTCCTACCGCCGCGTCACCCGGCGCAGCCGGAAGGTCGTCGAGAGCATCTTCTACGGCCTCTGAGCAGTCGGCGCGGACGGCGGCCTAATTGTTGGTCCAGAACCGGGTGGCGGTCGGCCTGCGGACGACTTCCACGCCGCTCGCCTCGAGGAGGTCGAGCAGGAGGCTCCAGTTCGACGTCCAGAAGATCATCGGCTCGGTGCCCGCCTTGGTGCGCAGGCGCACACCTTGTGATCCGCGCTTTGTCGCCCTCAGGCCTCGTCGGGCGTGCTCGGCGACTTGGATCTCCTCGTAGCGGACATACCAGCGCGGCACGAAGGGGGCCAGCCAGGACCATCTCGCGCCGATGCGCAGCCCCCACGGGTACATCTCGAGCCCGACCAGCACCGGTGGCGCGTTCGTAGTGCCGAGTCCTGCCGGAAGAGACCAGCGCAGACCGCCGGCGAAGCTCCTGAGCAGGCCGTCCTCGACCTCCACCTCCTCGAGGACACGGGTCACGCGGCGGGCGCTCAAGACCAACAGAACGGCTGCGACGGCCAAGAGCGCGATCGCGCCGAGCCCCAGCAGCAAGTCCGGACCGCCGGCGGAAAGAGGTCATCTGGGGACACAAGCTAGACGGCAGGTCCCGACGCACCAGGACTCACAGCTGGCTCCCAGGTCCTCCTGACGTCGAGCTAAGGCGGTCAGGCGACGCTCTTGGCATGAGCAAGCGACCGATAGACCCGAGGCCCGGTCGGCCCGAGTGGGCGGCCAACGCCATCACTGCGGTCGTCGCCGTCGGATTCGGCGCCTCGCTCGGTCTCGGATTGACGGATGTGACAGGTCGCGGCCTCGCCGCCCCAGGTGGGCTCGCGATCGCGGCCGGCCAGCTCCTCGGCCTCGCGGGGAGCTACCTGCTCCTCGTGATGCTGCTCTTGATCTCGAGGCTGCCCTGGTTGGAAGGTGTTCTCGGCCAGGACCGCCTCGTGCGCTGGCACCGCCGGATAGGGCCGTGGCCGATCGTCCTGCTCGGAGCCCACGCCGTCCTCATCACCATCGGCTACGCGCAGCAGTCCTCGATCGGTCCCCTGCACGAGCTGCGCATCCTGCTCACCTCCTACCCGGACGTCCTCATGGCGACGGTCGCCTTCGGCCTGTTGGTGATGGCCGGGGTGGCCTCGTTCCGAGCCGCCCACGCGAGGATGCGCTACGAGACCTGGTGGGCCGTGCACCTTTACACCTACCTCGCCATCGCCCTCGCCTTCTCCCACCAGCTGGCCGATGGGGTCTCGTTCGTCGGGCACCCGTTGGCCAGGATCTTCTGGGCTTCGATATGGGCCTCGACCGCCGGCGTCGTGCTCGTCTACCGGGTCGTCCTGCCCCTGTGGCGCACTCTCTACCACCGCCTCCGCGTGGTCGAGGTACGGCACGAAGGCCCCGGCGTCGTGTCGGTGATCTGCGCCGGGCGCCACATCGAGCGGCTCCCGGTCGTCGGCGGGCAGTTCCTGCAGTGGCGCTTCCTGCGCCCGTCGCTGTGGTGGCAGGCGCATCCCGTATTCGATATCGGCGCTCCCGCGCCCGCCTTACCTCCGTGTCACGGTCAAGACCCTCGGCGACTACTCCGATTCCCTCGTCGACCTCCCGGTCGGTACGCGGGTGGCGATCGAGGGCCCGTACGGGGCGGTCACCGCCCACAGGCGCCGCAGCAACAAGGTGCTGCTGGTGGCCGCCGGAGTGGGCGTCACCCCGATTCGCGCGTTGCTCGAGGACCTGCCCAAGGACGTCGATGTCGTGGTCGTGCTGCGGGCGCCGACGGCCGATGACGTGATCTTCCACCGTGAGATCGCCCCGCTCGTGCAGGCTCGCGGCGGCCGCCTGCACGTCCTTGTCGGAAGCCGCCACGAGGTGCGACTCGATTCCCGCCGTCTCGCCAAACTGGTCCCCGACATCTCCGGGCGCGACATCTACGTCTGCGGGCCCGAAGGCTTCGCCGAGCGGATCGCCGCCGCGGCACGCCGGCTCGGAGTCAAGGGCGACCGGGTTCACAGCGAGTCGTTCGCGTTCTGACCATGGCCGACTCGGTAGTTGACTTGGAGAAACGAAGATGAGACGTGCACCGATCGTCGTGGCCGCCACAGCCGCCGGGCTGGCGGGTGTCCTCGGCTTTCACACCCAGCAGCCGAGTCTCCTGTCCGGCCTCTCGGTGGTGGCACGACCCCTACCACCTCGGGTGGCGGGACGACCTCGACCACCGCTCCGACCGGGCAGTGGTGCCAGCACCTCGACGACAGCTCCGGGATCGACCTCGACGCCCTCGACCACCCGACCCCTCGACCACGACAACCACCCCGACCGGGACCCGGACCGCCGTCGGGGCCGACGTGCAGTACCGCTACGGCGAGCTCGAGCTCAAGGTGACGGCGACCGGCGGGAAGATCACCAGCGTCCAGCCTGTCATCGACACCGCTTACGACGCCCGCTCGTTTCCAGGTCAATTCGTATGCGGAGCCCCAACTGCTCAGCCAGACCCTGCAGGCGCAATCTGCCAACATCAATGGCGTCTCGGGCGCCACCTACACCAGCCAGGCCTATGTGCAGTCGCTTCAGGCCGCGCTCGACAAGCTCGGGATCAAATAGTGAGCCCACCCGTCGCGCCGGCTCTTGCGCCGAGCGGCCCGCGCGATCGAACAGGGCGGAGGTATCGGGCGAACCCCGGGTCGGCGCCGGTGCTCGGCCACGTGCACCACGTCATGGGCACGGTTGTCTCTTTCGACGTGCGGGTCGGCGACGGCGAGCCGAAGGCGGCCATGGTGGCACTCTCGAGGGCCTGTGCCGCGACTCGACCGGGCAGACGCGGTCTTCAGCACCTGGAAGCCCAACAGCCCGATGAGCCGGATTCGGCGCGGCGAGGTGGCCCTCCGGGACGCGCCGCCCGAAATCGGGAGAGTGCTCGAGCTGTGCGCCCTCGCCCGGGAGCTCTCCGCCGGCTGGTTCGACCCGTGGCAGATGCCGGGCGGCGTCGACCCGACCGGCCTCGTCAAAGGCTGGGCGGCCGACGAGGCGCTCTCGGTCCTGCGTGAGGCCGGGGTCAGGGCCGCGATGGTGGGCGCCGGAGGTGATCTCGCCACTTTCGGGAGCCCCGAGCCCGGGGGAGCCTGGCGGATCGGCGTCAGGGACCCGTGGGCAGTCGACAGGGTCGCCTGTGTTCTCGAGTCGCCCGGCGCGGTCGCAACATCGGGCTGCTACGAACGGGGCGACCATGTCATCGACCCTCGCACCGGGCGGCCCGGCACGCGCTTTGCGTCTGCGACCGTGACCGGTCCCGAGCTCTGGCTGGCCGACGCGCTCGCCACGGGACTGCTGGTCGCCGGAGAAGAGGGCTTGGCGTTCATCGACGCTCTCGACGGCTATGAGGCATTCGTGATCTCCGAGACCGGTTCGACGGCGCGAACGGCTCGTCTTCCGATCGTGTCGTAGAGCGACAGACGGAGCCGACCCCCGGCCCGATCGTCACCGCGGGCCGAGCGTGGCCTCCGAGGAGGCCTGGGCGTAGACTTCTCCGATGCGCACGACGGCCCTGGTGATCTTCCGGGCAAGCCTGTACCTCAGCCTTGGCCTCGTCTTCGGGACGCTGGCCTTCATGCGGTCGAACTCGTACAAGCGCAGAACGGGCAACAGCCCCTGGCACATTCACCCTGTCGTGTGGGGCGGCGTCAGCGCCTTTACCGCCTTGTTCGTCACTTTGCTGTCGATGGTCTTCGTGGCGATCTTCGGCACCGTGCTGTCCATCGTCGCCTGGTCCCCCCGTCGGCACGCTGGTCGTCCACGCGGTCCCGAACGAGGCCACCCGAGTACGAGGACCGTCCGAGGTACGGGGCGGGCCCTCAGCTCGGACCGACGCCCGGGCCGGAACGCTCGCCGCGGGTGACCGCCCTCACGGCCTGGCTGCCCGACCCGACGGGCCGCAACGAGCTGCGCTACTTCGACGGGTCCGTGTGGACCGAGCACGTGGCGAACGCCGGTGTCATCTCGGCGGACGAGCCTTAAGGGGCCGTGTCCTCCCTGGTGAAGATCAGCAACGACTGGTCGATGCCTCCCAGAACCGTGTGGAGACGGTAGCCGGAGAGCTCGGGCTCGTTCAGCATGGCCTCGAGGCCGAGAGCCCCCGTCTCGCCGCGCATGCACCGACCCGGTGTGCCATTCCCTCACCTTGTACTCCATGTTCATGTCAATCCTCCTCGCCTGATCTTTCCTCATCCCCGACCGGCCCTCATCCCCGCACCGGCCCTCATCCCCGACCGGCCCCCATCGGCGCCGGCCCCCATCGGCCTCGGCCATCATCCCCGCCCGGCCCTGCCGCCTCGCCTTCCCGCCCGGAGCAGCCGGCGTTTGGACGTCTCAGGCGCGATCGCGAGGGCCGGAGCATCGCCTCCGAGTTGCTGCACCATTCGGTCGACTTCGGTGAGAATCGCCCCTGAGACGACCCAGGAGCCGGTCTGGTCCACCCTGCGGAGACTGCGCAGCGACTCGCGACGCGCCTGCCGCACGGCCTCCAGGGCGGCGTCGACGTTCGGGTCGTCTCCCTGCAAGGCCTCCGCCCGGGCCCGGTACGCGAGCGCGGTCCGAGAGAGCACCTCGGCGAGGCTCGCCGGCAGGCGCGGCGCCCCGTCGAGGCGATGGTCGAACAGTGTCCGCGCGATGGCACGCAGCTGCGCGACGGAGTGCGTGAGCGCGGCGAGAACCTCCGCGAGCTCCAATGAGCCGGTCCTCCGCCCGAACACGTCGACCCTGAGGAAGGCCACCGCTTCGTCGACGAGAGGCCGCACACTTTCGAGGTCCTCCTCCAGGGCGCGCGAGCGCGCCAGCCAGACGTCCGTCTCGGTCGCGGTGGGCGTCCTGGTGACGCCGGCGCTCATCTCGGACAGGAGCTCGCCAATCGAGCCGGCAAGATCCGCCAGGGCACGTCGTGCCCGCGCCCGGGGGTCGCCCGGGTAGGCGACATAGGAGGCGGCCGCACCGACGACGGCGCCGATCAGAGTCGCCCAGACGCGGTCGAACACCGCGGCAGTGGTCATCGACGTCCCGAGGGCGAGGATGAATATCGCCGTCCCCGGGATCTGCAGAGACCCGCTCAAGCCGAGTCTCAGGAGCTGGCCGGCACCGAGCGACACGAAGACAAGGGCCATGACGGCGATCGCCGAGAGCCCGACCGTTCTCAAGATCACGACCGCGAGGAAGACGCTGAGGCTCATGAGCACCGTGCGCTTGGCGCCGTCGAGAACCGAGGTGCGGACCGTGAGCTGGACGGCGTAGACGGCGGACGCGGCGCCGAAGGCGGACGGGACGGTGCCGAGCGGCAGGCAGACCGCCCAGCTCACGCCTGCGGCGGCGGCGGTCACGGACATGACGCGAAGCGTCCACCTCGCGTCATAGGCACGTTGCCCGAGGCCTTTCAGCCAGGCGGCGAGCACGACGGGCGATCGCCGGGCGACGTAGGTCTCGCTCCTTCGCCTCGTCGTGTGTCTGGTCGCAGGGGCACCGGCCGGAGGGGGCGGCTCGCTCTCCACCTCACGAGCATGGAGCATCAGCCGGTGCGGCGCCAACATGGCGCGGCGCCGAGGCGGCGGTGGCGTCTCGTTCAGACGATGTCTGTGGGGTCCGACTGGTAGCGCGCGACCGTGAAGCTGATGATCAAAGGGACGGTGAGCGCGAACAGGACCAGCATCGCCGTCACCACGACGAGGGCCCCACCGCGGATATGGTCCTTGACGAAGGCGAACTCGATCAGGCCGGCCGCGATCAGGTACGAGAGCAGGGCCCATTTCCCGACGAGGAAGAACTTGTCCCAGGCAAACCTCTTCGTGCGGGCGAGCAGGACGATGTTCGCCAGGAGAAGGGCGCCGCTGGCACACGGCGAGGACGACCGGCAGGCCCGAGGGGTGCCCGACGCGGCGCGTAGGCGGCCATGTAGATGCCGCCGATCACCACCAGTGCCAAGGAGGCGCCGGCGAGCTCGCTCACGGGTGCGAACCGCCGCTCCGTGGCCGGTCCCGAAGCCCCTGTGAGACCAGAGGCGCTCATCGGGACGCCACCCGGGTCATGATGAGAAGAGTGGCGACCTGCATCAGCCCGGTGATACCGGCGGTGTAGATGAAGCGCTTCATCAGCTTGGCGATGAGCTCACCGTTGGGCCGGGGCTTGCGCATCTCGAACAGCACGGCCAGGTTGGCCGGCTCGAGAAGGCCGAGGGCGATGACGGCCATGACGCCGACGACGATGAACGACGCGACCAGCCAGGAGTGGTTCGGGCTCGAGGCCTTCAAGTTGCCGAGATCCAGCGCCAGCTGGAAGCCGGACGCCAGGGTCATGGCGACGAGCGTCGGCATGAGGAGCACCATCTTCGGCATGAAGCGCGCCGAGAACTCTGCCCGGGCGGGAATGGAGAGGCGCCCGAGGATCGGCCCGACGACGAGCCCGACGAAGAGATCGATCCCGGTCCAAAGTGCCCCGCCCGCCACGTGGTTGAAGTCGAGCCCCCACCGCCAGTTGAACCCGATCGAGGCGATGAGGAAGGCCAGCACCACCGCCACGACCGGCAGGCCCCTGAGCGGCACGATCTGGATGACCGGTCTGGGCGGCGCGCCGGCGACGGGGCCTCCATGAGCCGGAGGACCACCCGTCAAGAGCTCGGTAGCCGTGGTGTCAGTCATCGCTCCCCCTCGGTGCTGCGCCTTCGCTGCCCATCTGCCTGAGCGGACGTGGACGGTGCCGACTTTAGCCAAACGGCGGCAGTCTCCGGTGCCTGCCCGAGCCGCCTGGAGCCAGCAGGTATCCTTCAGACTGCTGTCAATGGCTGCCCGCTGTCGCGGGCTGTCGTCGTCAAAGGTGCGCCGGGAAGACTGGTCGGCAGCCAAAGGACCGACCCCAATGACCGATCACGAGCCACACGCCGCCCCGCCGATCACGGTGCCGGACCGCTCGTGGACGGCGGCCGATCACGAGCGGGCCTGGGAGGGACACCGCAAGCTCGCCAGTTGGCGGTGGGAAGCGCTCCGCACGACCTTGTGGCTCGTGCCCACGGTTCTCGTCGTCGTCGCCGTCGTCCTCTTCGCGGTGACGTTCGCCATCGACTGGGCGGCTTATTACGGCCATATGACTCTGCCGTTCTGGATCCGCACCGAGACCGCCGACGCGGGCCGTCAGGTGCTCATCGCCATCGCCGCGGCCGTCATCACCGTCATCGGCGTGGTGTTCTCGATCACGATCCTGGCTCTCACCTTGGCCTCCCAGCAGTTCGGGCCCCGCATGATGCGCAACTTCGTACGTGACGTGGGCAACCAGGTGACCCTCGGTGTCTTCGTCGCCACCTTCGTCTACTCCACCCTCGCCCTGGGGTCGATCGCCCTTACGGGGTCCCGCGGCGTCTTCGTGCCCCACCTTTCGATCGCCGTCGCGGAGGCGCTCCTGCTCGTCGACGTCTCGGTTCTCATCTACTTCATCCACCACATCGCGAAGTCGATCCAGCTGCCGGAGGTCATCGCGGGGATAGCACGCGACCTGACCCGCGAGATCGACGCGGAGTTCCCCGAGCAGCCGCGCTCGGGTCGCAGACACGTCGCCGGCCGGCGACGGGATCGCCCGACGAGCTGGCCGAACCTGCCCGGGACAAGCGCGGCGTGGTCCCGGCGATCAACAGCGGCTACCTGCAGTTCGTCGGCTACGCACAGCTGGTCGAGATCGCCACGCGGACAGACGCGGTCATCCGCCTTACCCACAGGCCCGGCCACTTCATCGCGGCGGGAAGGCCGCTCGCCACGGTCTGGCCGGCCGAGGCCGCCCCGCACGTCGCCCAGGAGCTCGCCAAGGCGCACGTGACCGGCCCGCACCGGACCTTGATGCAGGATCCGACCTTCGCCATCGATCAGCTGGTCGAGATCGCCGTCCGCGCCCTCTCGCCGGCTGTCAACGACCCCTTCACCGCCCTCACCTGCATCGACTGGCTGCGGGCCGGCATGCGACGGATCTCGGGCCGGACGCTCGGCGAGGGCGTCTACAGGGACCGCTCCGGGCGGGTCAGGCTCATCGAGCCCGCCCCCTCCTATGCCCGGATGGCCAACCGCGCCTTCGACAAGATCCGCCAGTGCGCGAGGGGAATGCCCGCCGTGCTCATCCACATGCTCGACGCTCTGACCTCGATCGTCGAGGAGACCACGACGGCCGAGCAGAGACAGATCCTCGTGCGACAGGGCGAGATGATCGCCCGGAGCGCCGAGGAGTCCGTATCCGAGCCGAACGACCTTGCCGACATCCGCGCCCGTTACCGGAATCTGCTCGACAAGGCGGCGTCGAGCGAACCGGTGAGGTCCCCTTAGCCGGCGAGTCGAGACCCCGACGCCTTCGAGGTCGAGCAGGCTGAGCAGCGCCGGATCAAGCAGGCGGGGCACGACCAGGTCGGCCACGGCTCCGAGCCCGTCCGCCCGCCCGAGACCTACGACGAAAAGGCCGGCGGCACGGGCGGCGCGCGCCGGGCAGGGAGTCCTCGACGGCGATGGCGTCCGCCGGGCTCACCTGGAGGTTCTCACAGGCACGAAGGTAGATGTCGGGTGCCGGCTTGGGCCTGAGCGGCGCTTCGAAAGCGACGATGGTGTCGAAGACGAGGGGGATGAAGGCCGCCTTGAGCGACGCCTCGACCGTCTCGCGCGAGCCGTTGGAGGCCACGGCCAACGGGCGCGTGCCGCGGAGCTCCTCGAGCAGCTCGACGGCGCCGTCGATCGCCTCGACGCCCTCTTCGATGGCGGCGAGGATGGCGTCATAGACCTCCCGGGCGGCGGCGTCCGCGTCGAGCTGTTCTCCGAGCTCGTGCTCGAGGACGGAGACCACGTCTCCTACCGAGGCCCCGTACAGGCTCGAGGAGGGGCCGGTGACGAGCTGGTGGATGCCCCGGCGGGAAAAGACGTTCACGATGCCGACGAACCATGCCTTCTCGCTGTCCACGAGGACGCCGTCGCAGTCGAACACGACGGCTCTCGGCAGTGCGCTCACCCGATCGCCAAAGACAGTGTCGGGTCCGCGCTCCACTCGGTGAGCGACCCGTCGTAGAGGCGTACGTCGTCGCGGCCGAGCATGGAGAGCACGAGGACGTCGACCGTGGCCGAGATGCCCGCGCCGCAGTAGGCGATGACCGGCACCGCGGGGTCGAGCAGGCCCGACAGCTCACGGGCGAGCTCGTCCCGGGGACGAAAGCGCCAGCTCTCCGGGTCCACGAGGCTCTGTGCCGGCGCGCTCGCCGAACCGGGTATCCGACCGGGCCGGCTGTACGCGCCCGGGCCCAGGCCCTTGAAGGCCTCCGGCGTCAGGGCATTGACGAGGCAGGCAGGCTCGCCTTCGGTGACCGCGATGACGTCCTTTTTCGTCGCGAGCAGCTCCGGGCGCGGGCGGGCCACGAAGCTCGCAGGCTCGACGGCAACCTGTGCCCCGCTCAGCTCGTAGCCCGCCTGTCGCCAGGCCGTCAGGCCGCCGTCGAGGACACGCACGTCGTCGAAGCCGAAGTAGCGGAGCATCCACCAGAGCCGGGTCGCCCACATCGGGGACTGCTGCGCGTAAGCGACGACGCGGACTCCCGGTCCGACACCGAGGTTCCCCATCGCCCGGGCGAAACGTGCCGGGCTGGGCAGAGCCAAGCGAAAGGGCGAGTCGGGATCGGACAGGTCACCTGCGACGTCGGCGAAGACCGCTCCGGGAATGTGGGCCTGCTCGTAGCTCTCGCGCCCGCTCTCGACCGTATAGGGGCCGTCGGCCACTTCGCGACGGAGGAAGGCGGTGGAGTCGATGATCCTGAGCCGCGGATCGCCGAGCTCGCTCGCCAGTGACCGGGCGTCGATCAGAACCTCGTCGATGGGCACCGCCCGAGCCTAGTCGCACGCCCGAGAAACATGAGTTTTACCAGTGAATTCATGGGATTGCCTCTGCAGCTGTGCTCGAATGGGCTTGCCTGGGCCGGTCGGGCGGGTCTTGAGTATTCTCCGCATAAGCCCGAGCGCCGCTCGAAGAAACGAGGGTCGAGAACGATGGACGAAGCCGAGCTCGTGATTCGCCGGAGCCAGATGGGCAAAAGCGCCCGCTCATTTGTGACGGCCGGTCCAGCTGCGCTCGACGAGCAGGCCGCGGGCTACTGGCTGGCCCTGAGCGGCGCGCCGAGCCCCGACTTGAACGTCGCCTTCGTCGACAGCGGGGATCCGACCGTGCTCGCGCACGCCCTGCGGGTGACCGAAGGATCCGGTTACCCCTCCCTGTTCGTGCTGGCGGGGGACTGCCGAGACTCGGATCTCGGCGGGCAGTGGCAGCACGTTGGGGAGATGCCCTTCATGATCCGGGAGTTGTACGGCGACGACCTGCGTCTCGACAGTCGCGTCCGCCAAGCAGGCGTCGACGACTTCGAGGTCGTGAGCCAGCTTGCGGCAGAGGGTTTCGGACTCGACAGGCAGGTCGCCGACGTCGTGGCAGGACTCGTCCGCCGGCACGACTCCACCGACAAGATCTGGCTCCTCGACGTCGACGGCCAGGCCGTCTCGACCGTGCTGACATCGACCGTCGACGACGCCATGTGCATATGGTGCATGGCCACGCCGGAGCGTTTCGGGCGTCGCGGCTATGCCCGGGCGCTCCTCGGGGACGTCCTCGTGAGGGCCAGGACCGACGGCGTCGGTGTCGGCCTGCTCGGGGCGACGCCGGCAGGCAAGCCGCTGTACGACTCGACCGGATGGGCGACCCTCGAGTCCTGGCGGATCTTCACGAACGCGGGCTCGGCCCAATTCGCCGCCGGCTCCGGGGTCACCGCTGACTCGGGGCGGACATGACAGGCAATGCGCCATCGTCGGAGGAAGCGGCATCGTCGGAGGAGGTGGCGCGCCGGGTGAGGACCGCCCTCGAGGGCGCCGACCTGTGCCTTTTCGCGGAGCTTCTCGACCCAGAGGTGCACTGGGGGCCTCCGGGTGCCACCTCACCCCCGTGCCGGAACCGGGAACAGGTCATCGCCTGGTACGAGCGGGGCAGGGCCGCAGGCACGAGGGCGCGCGTGTCGGAGGTCGAGCTGCTCGGCGACCAGATCCTCGTCGGCCTGGTGGTGACCGGGAACGAGGCGGCACGAGAGCGAGGCGACGGCGCCGAACGATGGCAGCTGCTCACGGTCCGAGACGGCAGAGTCACCGACATCGTCGCCTTCGAGCGGCGGGCCGAGGCCGTCGCCTGGGCCTCACGGCCGTCCGCCTAGCCCTGCGACGCACCGCTACGCGCGGTGGGCGGTGGCAGGGTGGCGATGGTCGGGCGTTACGAGAGGGTGATCGGGAGGGTGATCCTTCGTGGCTCGACCATGTTTCTCAGGGCCAAAAGCCCCTAATTCCTCCGTTGGCGGGCGGAGCTTGCCGATAAATGAGTCGTGGTAGGAGTCGACCGACGCCGCGTGGAGGCAGCCGCAACAGCCGGCGCGCTGGTGGTCACGCTCCTTTTCGCCATGTGGTTGGAGTTCCACCTCGGCGGCAGCCGGGGCGTCCACCTCTTCGACGACACCGTCACCGCCCTCGCGGCCCTGACCGCCTGCTTGGCCTGCCTGGCGGCCGCGAAGCGCTCGAGCCAGGCCATGCGCCGCTTCTGGGGGCTGATCGGGCTGGCTCTCGTGGCCTGGACGTCCGCCGAGGTGATCTGGGCGGTCTACGACCTTGTCCTTCGAGTGGCGGTACCGGTGCCGTCGTGGGCCGATGTCGGCTACCTCGGGGCGATCCCGCTCGCCGCGGCCGCCCTCCTGTGCCACCCGGGGATGCGGGTGGCGGGAACCCACAAGGCGCGGGCGACCCTCGACGGCCTGGCCATCGGAACGGCCCTGCTCCTGTTGAGCTGGACCTTCGTCCTCGGCCCGCTCTGGCGTGACACCGACCTCACGAGCGCTGGTGGCATCGTCGCCCTTGCGTACCCCTTCGGCGATCTCGTCATCTTGTTCCTCGTCGTCCTCTCGGTTCGCGCCACGGCTGCAACGGGCCGCAGACCTCTGCTCTGGGTCCTTGTCGGGCTCTTCGCCATGGCCGTCGCCGACAGCACCTACGCCTATCTGGTCGAAGCAGGCCGCTATGCGACCGGGAACCTCGTCGACACGGGATGGGTGCTCGGTTACCTCGCCATCGCGGTGGGCGCCTCGAGCGAGAGCGGCCTCGAAGTGCAGCTCACCCCCATCGAGACCGAGGAGGCGTCGCTCGTATCGTTCGTGACGCCGTACGTGCCCGTGGTCGTGGCCCTGTCGGCCATCACCGTCGAGCTCGAGCTCCATCGCCACATAGACCGCGTCTCGGTGGCTGACAGGCTTCGGCCTCGCCTTGCTGGTCATCGGCCGCCAAGCTCTCCTGCTCGTCGACCGGCGCCACTACCTGTTCGCGACAAAGCCTCGACCGCCAGAGCCCAGATCCGCCAGCGCCGGCTCGCTCGTGTCGTCGGAGGACCGCCTCGAGGCCGCACCTTGGCCGCTGTTCGTGAGGAGGACCCCGCCGTGAGCCATACCTACTCCATCGGGCCGGCGAGCTCTTTCGGACAGGCGAGCTGAGCCCCACAGTCCCGCCCCACGCCGGGCGGCTGCCGTGAGGCGTCCCTACCGCACGCTCGTGCTCTCCCTCATGCTCGTCACGAGCTCGATCGCCGTGGTCGACCTCTACCTGTTCGTGTCCTCAGGCTTCCACTGACCGGGCCCTCGAGGGCCTGACGAGGCGGGGCACGACGAGCCACGCCAGCACTCCGGTCCCGGCGCCCACCTCGCCCCACTCGTCGACCACGAGGTCCACACGGGCCAGTGCGGCCGTCGGCATCCGCACGAGCCCCCCGCCCATCAGCACGCTGACCGTCTGCGAGCAGGCGGGCTCGTGACCGACGACCATGAGCAGCTTGGTGGACTCGGGCTCGTGCCGGACCTCCTCCAAGAGACCGTCGGGTCCCTCGCCGTAGAGGGCATCGGAGACTCTCACGGGCCGCTCCCAGCCGCCCGCTTCACTCGCCAGTCCGAGCGTGGCGAGGGCGCGGCGCCGCCGGCGAGCAGACAACCGAATCAGGCAGCTCTCCCGCGTCGGAGAGGAGCTTGCCGGCCGCCTTTGCCGCCCGACGGCCGCGCCTTGCCAGCGGCCGGTCGAGATCGGACCCCCCGTACTCAGCCGACCAGTCGGACTTCGAGTGCCGGAAGACGATCAGGGCGTGCGACATAGGTCGGGACTTCAGGGTAGGCGAAAGTCCGCTCAGAGCTTGTAGCCGATGGCACGCAGGAGTGACCTGCGGTCCGCAACGTCCTGCGCCGACTCGATGCCGGCCGGTGAAGCGCCGTCTATCACCCCGAGGATCCCTCGTCCGAGCTCGGTCTGGGCGAGCACGACCTGCACCGGGTTCGCGCTGGCACAGTAGATCGTGCAGACCTCGGGGACCGTCTTCAGCTGGTTGAGGACGTTGACGGGGTAGCCCTCGCGGACGAAGACGACAAAGCAGTGCCCGGCGCCGAGCGAGAGCGCATTGTGAGCGGCCAATTCCTCGAGCTCGGGATCGTTGCCGGAGTGGCGGACCAGGCGCTTGCCGGACGCCTCGCAGAAGGCGAGCCCGAAACGCAGATGCGGGCTCGAGCCGAAGAGGACCTCGTGCAGGTCTTCGACGGTCTTCACGAAGTGCGACTGTCCCAGGATGACGTTGAGGTCGTCCGGCTTGTCGACGGGTACGACGACCAGCTCCACGGTGATTCTCCTGTCAAGTCAGCTCTCCGCCGGCCAGGCCGGCCCGGCGGCAGGGCGTTTAGATGCCGACAAGGAACTCTGGGCTATCGGGGCCGTCCCACGCAAGACCTGCTCCGCGCTTTCGAGAGCCCGTCGCGTCCCCGGAAAACGCCCCCGGCGAGGTTTGGCGCGACCATGGGGCCTAGGAGGTAGCCATGAGAACAAGGACACTCGGTCAGGGGCTCACCGTGTCCGCCCAGGGCCTCGGATGCATGGGCATGTCGGAGTTCTACGGGCCGGGCGACGAGGACGAGTCGGTCGCCACCATCCACAGGGCGCTCGAGCTCGGGATCACGTTCTTGGACACGGCCGACATGTACGGGCCTTCGCGAACGAGCGCCTCGTAGGGCGCGCCGTCGCCGGTCGGCGCGACGAGGTCGTGCTGGCGACGAAGTTCGGCATCGAGCGCAGGCCCGACGGACGAGGGTCGGGATCAACGGGCGGCCGGAGTACGTGCGAGCGCCTGCGACGCCTCCCTCGAGCGACTCGGCGTGGACCACATCGACCTCTACTACCAGCACCGGGTCGACCCGGAGCCCCCGATCGAGGAGACGGTCGGGGCGATGGCAGAGCTGGTCGCCGCCGGCAAGGTCCGCCACCTCGGCCTTTCCGAGGCTGGCTCCGAGACAATCCGCCGGGCGCACGCCACCTTCCCGATCACCGCCCTGCAGACGGAATGGTCCTTCTGGACCAGGGACGCCGGGGACAACGGCGTCCTCGCGCCGACCCGAGAGCTCGGGATCGGCTTTGTCGCCTACTCCCCGCTCGGGTGGGGGTTCCTGTCCGGCTCGATTCAGGATCTCGAACAAGGCGGTGATGCTGAACCGCGACAAGATCAACGAGATCCGCCAGCCCCACTGGGTGTGCAGCTCCAAGCGGACCCGAAAAGACCTCGCCTGGGAGCCCCGGACGGCCTTCAAGGATGGGGTCTTGGTGACGGCGCGCTGGTACCAGGACAACGGGTGGTTGTAAGGCGGCGCTCCCGGGGAACGCCTTTCGAAAGAAGCCGCGGCGCGGAAAGCGCGGACTAAGCCCGCGGAATGACATAAAAGACGCTCCGCGGGGGTTTGCGCTAAGCCCCCCGCGGCACTACGTTCCGCCGCTCACCACCCTCACACCCGCCGTCCACCAGAAAAGCGACCCGTCCGTTCATGATCACCTGGGCCCTGAAGAAGATCCTCGGCACCTCGCACGAGCGCGAGATCAAGCGGCTGCGTCCGCGCGTCGAGGCGATCAACGCGCTCGAGCCCGCGCATCAGCGAAGCTCAGCGACGCCGAGCTGAGGGCCAAGACGTTCGAGTTCAAGCAGAAGCTCGACAACGGCGCCACGCTCGACGACATCCTCCACGAGGCGTTCGCCGTCTGCCGCGAGGGGGCAAGCGCGCCCTCCGGATGCGCCACTACGACGTGCAGCTCATCGGCGGGATGGTCCTCCACAAGGGGTCCATCGCCGAGATGCGCACCGGGCGAGGGCAAGACGCTCGTCGCCACGCTCCCCTGCTACCTGAACGCGCTCGAGGGCAAAGGGGTCCACGTCGTCACCGTGAACGACTACCTCGCCAAGCGCGACGCGGAGTGGATGGGCAAGCTCTACGGCTTCCTCGGGCTCACGACCGGCACGGTGGTCCACTCGCAGGGCGAGTCGGAGAAGAAGGCCGCCTACCGCGCGGACATCACGTACGGCCAGAACAACGAGTTCGGCTTCGACTACCTGCGCGACAACATGAAGTTCAGCGCGCTCGACTACGCGCAGCGCGAGCTCAACTACGCCATCGTGGACGAGGTCGACTCGATCCTCGTCGACGAGGCGCGCACGCCGCTCATCATCAGCGGCCAGGGCGAGCCGTCGAGCCACAAGTACCGGCAGATCAACGAGGTCATCCCGCGCCTGCGCAAGGACGAGCACTACGTCGTCGACGAGAAGCAGCACTCGCGTCACGCTGACCGACGACGGCGTCGAGCGCCGCGCAGAAGCTGATGGGGCATCAGCAACCTGTACGACCCGGTCAACCTCGAGTCGCTCCACATCCTGAACCAGTGCCTGCGCGCGCACTCGCTCTACAAGCGCGACGTGAACTACCTCGTCGCCGAGGACGGCAAGGTCCTCATCATCGACGAGTTCACCGGGCCGCGTGCTCCCGGGCGGCGCTGGAGCGACGGCCTGCACCAGGCGGTCGAGGCCAAGGAGAACGTGCGGATCCAGGAGGAGACCCGCACGATGGCGACGATCACGTTCCAGAACCTCTTCCGGCTCTACAAGAAGCTCGCGGGCATGACCGGCACGGCCGACACCGAGGCCGAGGAGTTCCACGCGCACCTACAAGCTCGAACGTCACCGTCATCCCGACGAACAAGCCCATCCTCCGCGCACGACTACGAGGACCTCGTCTACAAGACCGAGAGAGAGAAGTTCACCGCGCGTCATCGCCGAGATCATCGAGTACCACGAGAAGGGGCAGCCGGTTCTCGTCGGCACGACGAGCGTCGAGAAGAGCGGCGCGATCGCGCGCATCCTCAAGTCGAAGAAGATCCCGCACGCGGTCCTGAACGCCAAGCACCACGAGAAGGAGGCGTTCGTCGTCGCCCAGGCCGGCCGCAAGGGCGCCATCACCGTCTCGACCAACATGGCCGGCCGCGGCACCGACATCATCCTCGGCGGCAACCCGGAGATGCTCGCGCGGCTCGAGTTCAAGGAGCAGAACCGCGACGAGAAGGCCGAGCCCGAGGCGTTCCAGAAGATCGGTCGAGAAGTACGAGGCGGCGTGCAAGGCCGAGGGCGAAGAGGTCAAGGCGGCTCGGCGGCCTCCACATCGTCGGCACCGAGCGCCACGAGTCGCGCCGCATCGACAACCAGCTCCGCGGCCGCGCCGGGCGCCAGGGTGACCCCGGGTCGTGCGCGCTTCTACCTGTCGCTCGAAGACGACCTCATGCGCATCTTCGCGGGCGACCGCGTGAAGTCGCTCATGGAGCGCATGGGGATGCCGGACGACGAGCCGATCGAGCACCCGTGGGTCACCAAATCGATCGGAGACGCGCAGAAGAAGGTCGAGGAGCGCAACTTCGACATCCGCAAGAACCTGCTCGAATACGACGACGTGATGAGCGAGCAGCGCAAGACGGTCTACACGATCCGTCAGCAGCTCCTCCTCGGCATCTACAAGCCCGAGCGCCTCGACGACGACGGCAAGCCCACCGGCAAGATGCGCGAGATCAAGCCGCTCGACGCGACTCGTCGAGGACGTGAAGCCGGCCGTCGAGCAGATGCATCGTCCACTACGGGACGCCGCTGCGACCCGCGGGCCGCGAACGGCGAGCCGCCGCCGCCGCGACCCATGAAGGTGCTCGGAGGTGAAGGAGCTCTACTCGATCGATTCGCTCCGCGAGGACATCTACAAGTTCTGGGGCTACCGCATCGACTTCAAGGAGGGCGAGGCGAAGGAGCCGCAGAAGGTCTACGACCGGCTCCTCGCCGAGGTCCCGCAGTCGCTCACCGAGCAGCGCGAGCGCTTGCTCGACCTGGTCGACGGGATCCTCGGCGCCATCGTCGAGGAGTCCTGCCCGTCGAACAAGCCGCCGGAGGACTGGGACTGGAAGGGCATCCGGGGCGGTTTCATCGAGCACTTCGGCGCGAAGCCCGTCCGACGTACGAGTCGACGGTCAGACCCCGAGGAGCTCGCGCAGCGGCTCTACCACGCAGGCCGAGAAGAGCATCGAGGCGAAGGAGAAGGAGCTCGGGACGGAGCTCATCCTGCGCATCTTCCGCCACTTCTACCTGGAGGAGATCGACCGCGCGTGGGTCGAGCACCTCACGAACATGGAGCACCTGCGCGACGGCATCGGCCTCCGCGGCTACGGCCAGAAGGACCCGAAGCAGGAGTACAAGAAAGAGGGCTACGACCTCTTCATCGACGATGATGGCGGCCACGAGCAGCAACGTCGCGACCAAGCTCTTCAAGGTGCAGGTGCAGAAGGAGAAGGAGATCGAGCGCATCGAGCGCGAGGACGCCGAGCGGCACGCCGCGCAGCAGCGCGCGCATGCAGATGCGCCACGGGTCGGAGGTGGACGGCGCGGAGACCGGACGCTGGATCGGTCGCCGCCGTCGTGCCGCCACGGCCGCAGCCCAGGCAGATTCAGCAGCCGGCGCAGCGACAGGGGCCGAAGATCGGCCGGAACGACCCGTGCCCGTGCGGTAGCGGTCAAAAGTTCAAGAAGTGCCACGGCGCGGCGCTGGAAGAAGGCTGCGGAGCGACCGACGACGCGAGTCCGTAGAGTCACTCTCACCGTCATTCCGAGGCCGTCCGCGGCCGAAGGAACTCTCACCGTCATTCCGAGGCCGTCCGCGGCCGAGCAATCCTGTAGGTCCGGGCTTCGCGGGCTAGGCGAGACGCTCGCGGCGAGCGCCTACCTAGGTTCTTCGCGGCGCTTCGCGCCGCTCGGAATGACGAGCTTGGGTGATGCGCGCCGGGCACGTGAACCGCGTTTCCGATCTCCGCGCGTTTGCTCTAAAGTGCGCGGCCATGCGAACCCCTCGTCGCCTTGGTGCTCTCGTCACCGCGTGCACGCTCGCCTGCGCCTCGCTGCCGCTCATCGCGTGCGGCGAGTCGGGCGGCGCTCAGAGCGCGCACATCAAGCCGGACGACATGCCCGACGGGCAGCAGTGGACCGGCGTCTACTTCAACCCCGTGTTCGGCTACCTGCACGTCGTGCAGAACGACGACAAGGTCATCGGCAAATGGAAGCGCGCCGACCAGAGCGCGTGGGGCGAGCTCTCCGGCGTCGCCACCGGCAACGTCGTCCACTTCCAGTGGAACGAGCACAAGTACGGGCTGGTCGGCCCCGCCGCGGAGGCCGAGCGGCAAGGGGTACTTCGTCTACAAGGTGAACACCGACAAGACGGGCGAGCTCGACGGCCAGTACGGCATGGGGAGCGACGAGGTCGGCGGGACCTGGCACAACGTCAAGCAGACGAACAAGCAGCCCGACCTGAACTCGATCAAGGGCGACATGCAGGGGACCGCGCCGCCGGCGGCCAAAGACAGCTGGCAGTGAGCGGGGCGAATCTCTCCGCAGGACCCACGCGCCCCTCGGGGGGGGTGAGGGTCGCGCGGGAGACGGGTCGGTCGTTGGGCGCGGGTTCGAAGCAGTCGTAGAGGTTTTTGCTCATGCAGGATGCGGAGCGCGGTCTTCAGTTCGTCGAACCCCCCATCTTCGAGCGTGGTGCCAAGGGTCGCTCGGGCGTCTCACTCGCGCCGCTCGACGTGCCTCCGGCGTCGGTCCGCGGCGCTCTTCGGCGCGAGCGCGCGGCGCGAAGAGGCGGGCTTGCCCGAGGTGAGCGAGCCCGAGGTCGTGCGTCACTTCGTGCGGCTGTCGCAGCAGAACTTCGCGATCGACTCGCAGTTCTATCCGCTCGGCTCGTGCACGATGAAGTTCAACCCGAAGGTGAACGAGTGGGCCGCGCGCCTGCCGGGGTTCGCGCGCCTGCACCCGTACGCGCCCGAGGAGCTGATGCAGGGGGCGCTCGAGCTGATGGTGCGGCTCGAGAAGGCGCTCGCCGAGATCGTCGGGATGGACGCGGTGAGCCTTCAGCCCGCGGCCGGCGCGCAGGGGGAGCTCGCGGGGCTCATGATGATCCGCGCGTACCACGCGGAGCGGGGGCGCTCGCCGAAGCGGGTCCTCATCCCGGACACGGCGCACGGGACGAACCCCGCGTCGTGCACGCTGAACGGGTTCGACCGCCGTGCCGTTCCTCGGAGGCGCCGACGGCATCATGCACCCCGAGCACATCGCGAACCTGCTCGACGACGACACGGCCGCGATCATGATCACGAACCCCAACACGCTGGGGCTCTTCGAGACGCACCTGCCGACGATCGCCAAGATGGTCCACGACAAGGGGGGCCTGGTGTACGGCGACGGCGCGAACCTGAACGCCTTGATGGGGCGCGCGCGGCCGGGCGATCTGGGATCGACGTGATGCAGTTCAACCTGCACAAGACGTTCACGACGCCGCACGGCGGCGGCGGGCCCGGGGTGCGGTCCGGTCGGCGTTCAAGCGGGCGCTCGAGCCGTACCAGCCGAAGCCGACGGTGCGCTTCGCCGACGGTGCGTACTCGCTCGATTACGACCGCCCGAAGAGCATCGGACGGCTCCGGAGCTTCCTCGGGAACTTCGGGATGATGGTGCGCGCCTACGCGTACATCCGCGAGATGGGGCCCGAGGGGCTGCAAGTCGGCGACGGACCTGGCGGTGCTGAACGCGAACTACGTGCGCGTGCGGCTCGGCGAGTGGTTCCCGCCGGCGTTCGATCGGACGTGCATGCACGAGGTGATCGTGAGCGACAAGCGGCTCCAGAAGGAAGCCGGCGTCAAGACGCTCGACATCGCCAAGCGGCTCATCGACTACGGGGTTCACCCGCCGACCGTGTACTTCCCGCTCGTCGTCGCCGGCGCGATGATGATCGAGCCGACCGAGACCGAGTCGAAGGAGACGCTCGATCAGTTCGTCGAGGCGATGCAGGCGATCGCGAAGGAAGCGCTCGAGAAGCCGGAGATGCTCCACGACGCGCCTTCGGTGACGCGGCTCGGTCGCCTCGATGAGGCGCGCGCGGCCCGGAAGCCGACGCTGCGCTGGCGTCCGAGCGAGGCGCCTGCGACTTCGCCGGGGGCGCCCGAAGCGCGTCGCTAGCGATGCCCGTCTCTGCGGCGCTCGCGAGAGATCCGTCCGTGGCGGGGCCTCTCGGGAGTCTCGCGCTCTCGGTGGTGCGGCCGGCCGTGCCGATGATGATCGTGCGCGCGGTGAAGTGGCACCGCGATCTCGAGCGGCTGGGGATTCATGCGCCGCTCGTCGTCGTGCACGATCTCGGTCTGCTCTACGCGGCGCCGAAGGAGCAGATGCAGCAGGCGACGCGCCCAGCGCTCGAGATCGTCGCTCCGCAAGGGAGCCCCTTGCGCGACCTGGCCGTGAAGTACCGGGCGATCGTGGACGAGATCGCCGCGAGCGAGGCGAGCGTGAAGGCCCGCTCGCTGCGCCTGGGGGATGACTTGGTGGTCGTGCTGCTGGCGCGCGTGCTCGGTGCCATCGGCGGGCGCGCGGCGACCGTGCGCGCGCCGTACGCGGCGGGGGTGCCGTTCGATCCCGAGGTGGTGCGCGATCTGGACCCGCAGCTCGCCGGTCTGTGGAGCGCGGTGCCACGCACGTTCGACACGTCGATGCTCGAGGCGCTGGTGAGGTCGCGCTTGCACGTGCTGACGCTGGCCGACGCGATCGACATCGATACGCTGCGCCTGCTGGGGATGCTGGGGGCCGAGTCGGGGGCGGCGTCGGCGCTCGCGCAGGTGGATCTCGCTCGCGGCGATGACGACGCCCGAGGCGAACGACATCGTGAACTTCTCGCTCGAGCTGTTGCCGAGCGTCCTCGAGACGCGGCGCGCGCGGGCGACCGGGACGCACGCCGTGTCGGGGTACGCCGGCGTCGGGGGGAAGGGGTCGCTCGACTCGATGGTGCTCTCGGAGCTCGCGTGGGACGACGACGAGCTGGCGCGCCGGATGGCCGAGGGGGAGCTGCTTTATTACACGCGCGACCAGGCGCCGGAGCCCGCGCGGCGGCTGCACTACGTGCTGATCGATGCGTCGGCGTCGATGCGCGGCGACCGGCAGGTGTTCGCGCGCGGGCTGGCCATCGCGCTCGGGAAGAAGCTGCAGCTGGCGGGCGAAGAGGTCTGGTTCCGGTTCTTCGATTCGCGGCTGTACGACGTGCAGCGCGCGCGCGAGCGCCAGCTGCCCGCGGCGTACCTGCTCGGGTTCAAGGGGGAGCGCGGTCGGCATCCGGCGCGGGTGTTCACGCAGCTGGCGACGGAGCTCGGGCTGACACGGTCGCGCGAGCAACGGGATCTGGTGGTGCACCTGGTGACGCACGCGGCGCTCCACGTGCCGAGACAGCTGGTGGCCGACGTGCGGCGCGAGGCGCACCTGTTCGCGGTGTTCATCCTGCCGAGCGGGGGGAAGCTCGAGCTCGAGTACCTCGATCTGCTCGATGGGCACGCGGTGGTCGATCACGCGACGCTTCAGCAGAAGAACGCGCGCGCGGCGGCGGCGACGAAGATCGTGGACGAGGCGTCGGCGGTGAGCTTGCGGCCTCAGCCGATGGGCTGAGGGCTACCGGCTCTTCCGCCCGCGCCCGCGCGTCGGTCCCACGTAGGTCCGCGGGTCGCGGCGTGGCGCTTCGGTGGCGGTGAGCGCGGCTTTGACCCGCGCGATCTCGGCGGCGAAGCGCCCGGTGAGCTTGGGGCTGCGGAGGATACGCGCGATGATTTCGCGCATCGCGGGGTCCTTGGACGCGCTCCACTTTTCGAGCAGGTCGAAGATCGGGACGCCGAAGCGGGCGGCGGCATCGGCGGGGGCCTTGGCGAGCGCTTCGACCAGCGCCTTGAAGCCGGGGTAGCGCGAGTCGGCGCGCTTGGCGTCGCGGAGGAGGAGGAACGCTTCGTCGAGGCGCTCGACGACGATGTCGGCCGACGCGATTCGCGCGAGCCACTGGGTGTGGCAGAGCGCTTCGAGGACGACGGCGGCGTGGAAGAAGCCGTCCATCCAGCCGGCGAGATCGTGGACGAGCGGTTCGCCGCGCTGTTCGCCGATGCGACCGAGCGCCTCGACGACCTGGTCGCGGACGCGGAAGCGAAGGTCTTCGGCGCAGTCGTGGAGCGTCGCGAGGGCGCGCATGGCGAGCGGGTCGGAGGAGGCGCGGGCGCCGATGGCGGCGACGCCGCACATGGGGATGATTTCGTACTTCGATGCGCCGGGGGCGGCGTCGACGTCGAGGGTGGCCATCTTCGCCACGAGGGCGTCGGCCTTCTTGCCCCGACCGGCACACTCCGCGGCGAAGGCGGCGATGAGGCCGGCGTTGGCGCGAGGGCCGGGGAGGCCGCCGAGGCGGGCGAGGAGCTCGTAGAGGGAGCGGGGGTCACCGGTGATTGCGGTGTTGAGCGCGGGACCGAGGGCGTCGTTGCGGAAGCCTTGTACGCCGGCGGTGGACATCGGGGGGGACGCTAGCGCGTTTTGGGAGAGGAAGAACTGCGGACGGAACGCCCGACGCCGGCCTCGGCGCTCGGGACGGCGGGCCCCTCCGCGAGTCGGCGCCGAGGACCGCGGGGCGCACGATTTCGTGCCTCCGCAGGCGAATCCTCCCGCCCTCCCTGCGCTCCGAGGCCGGCGTCGGGCTCGATGCACAGGAGACGAGAGAGCTGCGAGCGCTCAGGCGAGGAAGGGCGACGAGGGGGGGAGGAAGGGTTTCGACGGGGGGAGGGAGGGCGACGAGGGAGGGAGGAAGGGTTTCGACGGGGGGAAGGAGGGCGACGAGGGGGGGAGGAAGGGTTTCGACGGGGAAAAGGAGGGCGACGAGGGGGAGAGGAAGGGTTTCTACGGGGGGAAGGAGGGCGACGAGGGGGGGAGGAAGGCTTTCTACGGTGGGAAGGAGGGCGACGAGGGGGAGAGGAAAATCGTCTAGGCGGGGAGAGAATTTCGAGGTGGATGCGGAGGGGGGTAGGGGCACGGAATGATGGAGGAAAGAGGGGGAAGAAGAGGCCTGCGGAGAGGGGGTTCGAGGGCCGAAAGCGGGCTCGATCCAGGGGGAAGCGGCGGCGGGCGAGGGCATCTTTCCGAGCAACATTCCGTACGATCGATCCGAATAGGATCGATATGGGCCAAAACCGCGCACTCCATACCGTCGTCGTCACGCTCCTCACGCTCGCGCTCTGGGTCGGGGGGCACGCGGCGCTCGCGCGCGGTCCGTCGCAGCGCGATCCCGCGTTCGAGCAGAAGATCACGAACGAGCTGCAAGCGATCAATCCCGACGCGGTGCCCGTCTTTCGGCAGGCGACCGAGGCGTCCGACGCCGGGGAGACGCTGAAGGCGCTCGATCTGTATTCGCGCGTGCTCGAGCTCGCGCCGGAGTTTTCGCACGCGGAGCGCCGGAAGTGCGGGGCGCTGGCGCAGCTGGGGAGGCGCGCCGAGGCGCTGACGTGGTGCCGGGCGGCGCTCGCGAAGGATCGCTCGGCGCCGAACGAGGCGGGGCTCGCGGCGGCGCTCGTGGCGACCAAGGACGTGCCGGCGGCCGACGCGGCGGAGGCGCGGAAGCTGGCGGTCGAGGCGACGAACGCGGAGCCGAACGAGCCGTACGCCTGGACCGTTCTCCTCCAGGCCGGCTTCGCGGCGAAAGACATGGATGTGCAGCGGCGGGCCACCGACCGGCTGCTCGCGCTCGCGCCCGACGATCCGATGGCGAACTACTACGGCTCGCTCCTGGCGGCCGAGGGGGGCGACATGGACAAGGCGGAGTCGCTGCTCGCGCACGCGAAGGCGGTCGGGCTCCCCGAGGAGGTGGCGGCGCCGCTGGAGAAGGCGTTCGTGGAGTCGCAGCCGCTGGCGGGCTACGGGCGGCGAAGTGGCTGGGGCGCGCGGTGGCGGCGTGGTCGTTCTGCTCGTGTTCCTGCTGGGCGCCGGATACGCGCTGAGCTGGGCGACGCTGCGCGCGGTGGCGAAGCGGCCGACCGAGGCGCACGTGCGACCGACCGAGCGACGCCTGCGGCAGGCGTACCGCGCGATTCTGTGGTGCGCGTCGGCGTACTACTACGCGTCCTTGCCGCTGCTGGCGGTGGTGGTCGTCGCGGCGACGGTGGGGGTGATCGGCGGGATCCTCGCGGCCGGGTGGATCGCGCCGAAGCTGTTCATCATCGTGGGGATCATCGGGTTCGGCTCGCTCGTGGCCATCGCGAAGAGCGTGTTCGTGCGCCCCAAGGACGAAGACCCGGGGCTCGTCATGGACCTCGGCGCGAATCCGAAGATGCGCGCGGTGCTCGACGAGGTGGCCGCGCGCATCGGGACGCGCCCGGTCGATCGGGTCTTCGTCACGCCGTTCACCGAGATCGCCGTCTTCGATCGCGGCTCGCTCGGGCAGCAGCTCCGCGGCACCCACGACCGGTGCCTCATCCTCGGCGTGGGGGTGCTGGACGGAATGCGCATGCGTGCCTTCAAGTCGGTGCTCGCGCACGAGTACGGTCACTTCCACAACGAAGACACGGCCGGGGGCGGGTTCGCGCTCGGGGTGCGCCGCTCGCTCTTCGCGATGACGATGCAGCTCGTCGCGCGTCGCGTCGCGTCCGCGATCAATCCGGCGTGGTGGTTCGTTCGCGGGTTCTGGCGCGCGTTCCTCGGGATCTCGCAGGGGGCGTCGCGACTGCAGGAAGTGCTCGCCGACCGGTGGGCGGCGTTCGCGTACGGGTCGCCGGCGTTCGAGGAGGGGCTCCGTCACGTCATCGAGCGGTCGGTTCGCTTCGATGCGCACCTGAACGTCACGCTCTCGGAGGTCGTGAACAACAAGATGGCGCTGCCGAACCTCTACGCCTTCGCGCCCGCGACGCCCGCCCCCGAGGGGAACGTGGAGAAGGCGATCGCCGAGGCGTTCGGCAAGAAGCCGACGCCGTTCGACAGCCATCCGTGCCCCGAGGATCGACTGAGCTGGGTGCGCGCGCTCGCGTTCGACGGGGTGGAGAAGGCCACGGGGGACGACGAAAACGCGTGGATTTCTTCGCCGATCGCGCCGCCACCGAGGCGCTGATGACGAGCGAGGTCCGGGCGCGTCTTCAGGCGCGGCGGGGCGTCGTGATCGCCGCGGCGTGAGGCTCCATTGACGGCCCCCCCGGGGCGATGCGATAGCGAGTCGCATGTCGACCCTCCAGGGCAAGACCCTCTTCATCACCGGCGCGAGCCGCGGCATTGGCAAGGCGATCGGGCTGCGCGCGGCGAAGGACGGCGCGAACGTCATCATCGCTGCCAAGACGACCGAGGCGCACCCCAAGCTCCCCGGCACGATCCACTCGGCGGCCGAAGAGATCGAGAAGGCGGGCGGCAAGGCGCTCGCGTGCGTCGTCGATGTGCGCGACGAGAACCAGATCGCCGCCGCGGTCGCCGCAGGCGTCGCGAAGTTCGGCGGGATCGACATCCTGGTGAACAACGCCAGCGCGATCAGCCTCACCGGCACGACCTCGACGCCGATGAAGCGCTACGACCTGATGCACCAGGTGAACACGCGCGGCACGTTCGCCTGCTCGCAGGCGTGCATCCCGCACCTCGCGAAGGCGAAGAACCCGCACATCCTGAACCTGTCGCCGCCGCTCAACATGGAAGCGCGCTGGTTCGCGCCGCACGTGGCGTACACGATGGCGAAGTTCGGCATGAGCATGTGCGTGCTCGGCATGGCCGAGGAGCTGAAGGCGCAGGGGATCGCGGTCAACGCGCTGTGGCCGCGCACGGTCATCGCGACGGCGGCGGTGCAGAACCTCCTCGGCGGCGACGAGGTCATGAAGGGGAGCCGGAGCCCCGAGATCATGGCCGACGCCGCGTACGCGATCCTCACGCGCCCGAGCCGCGAGTACACCGGGCACTTCGCGATCGACGACGAGGTGCTCGCCTCCGTCGGCGTCTCGGACCTCTCGAAGTACGCGATGGTGCCGGGCGCGGAGCTGATCCCCGACTTCTTCGTCTGAGACTGCGAGGCCGCGCGCGCATCCCGCGCGCCCGAGCCGCTCGTGCTAGCGCGACGGCGGCTTCGTCGGGCGAGCGAGGCGCGCGGCGAGGTACGCGCGCGCGACCCCCTCGTCGTCGAAGATGCGCGACTCGGTGTTGTCCTCGCGTGCGTAGCGAGCCACCTGCAGTTTGCCCACGGCGCTCCGGACGAGCACGGCGACGCCCCGGAAGCGCCCGAAGATCTGGCCGCGCACGCGCGCCAGAACGCGCTCGAAGTGCGGATTGTTGCGGAGCGGCCCTTCGCGCGAGTCGATGAGGAGCGCCCAGTCCGCCGGTAGGCTCGCGGTCGCCCCCTCGAGCGCGGCGAACGTCTGTTCGATGACCTCGTTCGACGGAAACGGCATCGCCGTACGGACGAGACGCACGGTGCGCGTATCGTCCTCCGCGAGCACGCGAAAGTAGTCGTTGGTCAGTAGGTCACGAGCGATGGGCACGACGTCATCGTACGGCGATCGAGCACGTGCGGCCGTTCTTCGTTGGACCGCCCCGCGCCCTCTTCGCTACGGCTTGGTGAACGTGAGCGCGACGTGCTGCCCGTCGTGAAAGAAGCGGCCCTCGTTCGCGAGGTGAAATCCGCACGCCGTGATCGCCTGAACGCTCTCCACGCGTGGAGCGCCGTCGGCCTGCGCGCGCTCGACGAGGACCATGCGCCCCCCGCTTCGCAGCGCGTTCCACGCCGACGTGGCCGCGTCGCCCGGCAGGACCCCTTCGGCCGCCAGGTCCCCGAGCTCGTCGCTCACGTAGACCAGGTCGATCGCATGCGTCGGCAGCGGCTTGTCGAGCTCCTGGTCGAGCCGCACGATGCGGGCGCCGACGGGCCGCTGCAGCCGTCGCATCCACGCCTCCTCGATGCCGTGGCTGGCGACGAGCGCGGGGGGATTCTCCGCGAACAGCCTCCCGTCATGCCCCACGGTGCGCGCGATGAGCTCGGCGAAGTACCCCGCGCCTGCGGCGAGCTCGACCACGTTCATGCCCGGCTCGATGTCGAGGTACGTGAGCACGTCAGCCGCTTGGCGCGGACCGTCGAGCGCGCGGTCTTCGGCGGTGCGGTCGCGCTGCGCGAGCACCGCGAGCGCATCCTTCGAGTCGACGACCGAGCGGGTCAACGGCGACGTGTCGCGCGGTACGTGCGCCGACGACGGCGTGACCCACGACACGCGTTGCGCTCCGGCGCCACCGCTGCAGCCACACGCGAGCGCGCTCGCAAGCGCGATCCAAAGCCAACGCTCCATCAAGATCACCTGCCCCACGTCGGATGTCCCGCACGCCCAAGACATTCACATTCACGACGCTCCGGAGCTGTGGGACCGGGCGACGCAAACGGATCACCTCGAGACGCTCTTTCGTCTCTGCCGTGTACGGAGACGTATGCGCGGGGCCGCGGTCTCACTCCGCGATCGGCAGCAGCACCTCGAACGTAGCCCCTGCTCCCGGCCGGCTCGTCACGCGGACCACCCCGCCATGCGCCGTCACGATCCCGTGGACGACCGAGAGGCCCAGCCCCGTCCCCTTCCCGGGCGCCTTCGTCGTGAAGAAGGGATCGAAGATCCGCTCGCGCGTTTTCGCCGCCATCCCGATCCCCGTGTCGCGCACCATGAGCTTCGCGTACACGCCCGGACAGAGCGCGAGCTCCGCCGCGTGCGCGTGATCGAGCTCGACCTCGGCGAGCGCCACCTCGATCCGTCCCGCCCCCTCGATCGCCTGGGCCGCGTTCGTGATCAGGTTCATCACGACCTGGTGCATCTGCGCGGCGTCGGCCGCCACGGCGCGGCACGACGCGAGGCCCGAGGTGTCGAGCGCCACGCCCGCGGGTAGCGAAGGGGCGACGAGCCTTTCGCACTCCGCGACGATCGGCGCGAGCGCGGTCGGCGCCCGGCGCGCCTCGGTTTGCTGGCTGAAGGTCAGGATCTGCCGCACGAGCGCCGTCGCGCGACCCAGGCCTTCCTCGATCGTCGCGATCGACTCGTCGACGGGCTTGCCGCGCGCGACGTTGCGTTTCATCACGTCGGCGCTCGCGCTCAGGACCATGAGCAGATTGTTGAAGTCGTGCGCGATCCCCCCGGCGAGCATCCCGAGAGACTCGAGCTTGCGCGCCTGTTGCCTCCGCTCCTCGCGCCGCTTCCGCTCCGTCACGTCGCGCGACACGCTCCACATGCGCACGAGCATTCCGTCGGCCACCGTGCCGTAGCGATTGAGCTCGATGTCCACCTCGTTGCCGTCGGCGTCGGCGAGCACGTACTCGTGGCGATCCTGTCGATAGCCGGCGCGCACGAACCCCAGGAGCTGCTCGCGGAACACGTGGCGCGCGCGCTCCATGACGTCCATCAGTCGCTTGCCGGTGATGTCCGCCGCGGAGGCGCGCCCCCCGAAGCGCTGCGCGGCGAAGTCGTTGAGCGCCACGACGACGCCCACTTCGAGCATGCGATCGACCTGCTCCTCAGGCGGCAGCGAGGTCCGGACCGGCGGCTCGAACTCCAGGCAGACGCTCTGGTCGAGCGTCGCGGCCACGACGGTGTCGAGCCGGGCACGGGTGAGATCGGCTGCATCCGTCGCCCGCCGCAACCGCTCTTCGAGGTCACTGACCTTCGCCTGGAGGTCCCCAGCCGAGCCCCCTCCGTCCGCGTGCGATTCCTCCACGGCGTGGATGATAGCTCTTCCTCGCCCCTATCCGCGTTGCCACGACGTAGCGGACCAAAGCGCAGGACCACCTCAAGGCCGCGCGCCTGTTCATCTGGTTAGCCCCAATCGCGCTCGTCCGCGCTCAACGGCGTCGAGCGCTGGTTCGTGCCCAGTGGGCCGCAATCGAGCGAGGCGACGTCGGCGCGCCTGGCGCGATGATGGTCTCTCGTCTTCGGCGTCACCGCGAATCGGTGCTGCCGAAGTCGATGCCAGAGGATCGGTTGAAGTCGCCGAGCACGCAGCGCTACGTCGCTACGACGCGGACCGATCTCCCAGCAGCGATGGAGCGACTTGCGGTAACAGTGCAGTAGCGGCCCTCCAGAAGGCCTCTCGATCACAGCTTGGACACGAGATGAGATTTCCGTAACTGTTGCGCAATGCGCCCGTAGCTCAGTTGGATAGAGCGGCGGCCTTCTAAGCCGTTGGTCGCAGATTCGAGTTCTGCCGGGCGCGCTTCTGAAATTTCCGGGCTTTGACGTGGCGGCGCCTTCGCCGACTTCCGGGGTCGGCGAGGCTGTCCTCTCAAACCCACTGCGCCCGGTACACCACCTTTGCCTCGCGGGTCTCGAACGCGTGAATCCGCACGTAGATCCGCGTGGTCAGGAGCCCGAGCATCATCTCGGCGAACCCGAGGAGCCCGTGACGGAAGTACCCCGACTGAACGACCGGGTCCGCGATCACGGTGATGTCGGCCTCCTTCGGCCCGCGGACGACGCTCGTGACCGAGCCGCCGTCGAAGATGCGGGCCCAGAAGCGCGGCATCTGCTCGAGGATCGTGACGGGCGTGCTGCCCGCGGTCCGCGCGATCCGAGCGACCGTCCCCATGAGTGTCCCGCGGATCAGATTGGCGTTCGCCCGGCCGAGCGAGTGCTGCGTCGCGTGGGGAGATCCGGAGGCCGTCGCACGCCGCGTAATGCTCGAGGGCGAGCTCGATCGGGAGCCACGTGCCGGCG
>CAWDPZ010000017.1:0-111820 GCA_963804265.1 uncultured Acidimicrobiaceae bacterium | reverse complement strand
GGCGAACCCCTAGAGGCCCTTCCCTCCTCCTAGGTGGTGGAGGTCGCCATCTTCGCCGCGCCCAGGGCCACCGCCGCCTTCAGGCTCTTGGTGCCCGTCTTGCCCGTCTTCTTCAGCTCGTTCTCTGCCTGGGTGATGAGCTGTCCGACAGTCTTCATGTCGGCCGCGTACAAGGTGAGGTTCCCGCTCTTGAGGGCCGTGACGCCCTCGTTGTAGTACTTCTGGGCACTGGCGATGAGGGCCCGCACCGTCGCCGGGATCGCCCCCGTGCCGCCGCCGATGTTGCTCACGGGCGCACCGAAGACGCCCGCGAGGGCGCTTCCAAGGGTGCTGGCATGGAGACCTGGCTGCCGTAGACGACGATGTAGCGCGTCAGCTGCGGGTAGGGGTTCTGCGACGAGCTCACGTAGAGCGGTCGCACGTAGACGATGGAGTCGTCGATGGGGATGATGAGAGTCGTCCCGAGCGAGACCGTCGAGCCGGCCCGGCCGAGCAGGGTCACGTACTGGGAGACAACGGTGTTGGACTGGATCCTCGAGTTGACGACCGCCGGGCCGGGCGCAGAGCTGCGCGAGGGGGTCTCGTAGGTGGTGAGCTGCCCGTAGTTGGCATAGCTGCACGATGCCGTCATCAGCGCCGCCAGGGTCTGGATGCGGTCGTTGTCAGAGAGCGGGTCGAGGGGCTCGATGGCGGTGAAGGCCGTCTGGCTGGCGCCTGGCAGCTGCAGGATCTCGTACTCCGGCACGAAACGAAGCGTGTTCCCGTTCACGTCCGTCGGCAGTGCCGAGTCGGGCGAGCCCGTCCCGGAGGTCGGCGCCAGCTCCCAGGCGTTGTTGGCGATGTAGAACGAGTTCGGGTCGGTGAGGTGGTAGCGGCCGTAGGTCGAGGACTGCACCATCAAGAGGGCCACCGGGTAGCGCAGGTGCGCCCGCAGCACCGAGTCCATCGCGCTCAGCGGCTTGAACATGCCCGGGAAGATCGACTCCCAGGTGTTGAGGATCGGGTCGCTCGCGGTCGTGGCATAGAAGGTCATGTCGCCGCTGTAGGCGTTCACGATCACCTTCACCGAGTTGCGCACGTAGTTGAAGTTGGCGCCGGCGAGGCCGCTCCCGCCGGGGAGCTGGGAGGTGTTGGCCTGCTCGGCGTAGGGGTAGTAGCTCGTCGTCGTGTAGGCGTCGACGACCCAGTCGATCTGGCCCTTGTCGATGACCGGGTACGGGTTGTCGTCGACGGTGAGGAACGGCGCCACCTTGGCGACCCGGACGCGCACGTCCTGGTTGAACATGATCCGGGCCTTCTGGCGGATGTCGCCCGAGATGAGCAGGTTGAGGTCGTGGAAGCGCAGGGCGAAGGCGGCTTTGGTCCAGAACGAGCCGATGGGGACGCCGCCCGAGCCGGCGTACCTGCTGGATACCACCTTCCCGCTCGTGTCCGAGTAGTCGACCTCTTTCTGGTTGGAGTCGGCCACCACGTAGCCGGTCTGGCCGAGCCCGAAGTAGACCGCCGACCCGGCCGGGCTGATCTGCGGGGCTCCGCCGGTCGACAACGGGGGGACGCTCGAGATGCCCGGCTTGAAGACGGGGTTGCCGCCGTTCTGCTGGTTCGCCGGCGACAAGATGGCGCCGTAACCGTGGGTGTACTGGAGATGGGTGCTCACCCACGACTGGGTCGGCAGGTCCGCCGCGTTGACCTGGCGCACGCCGATGACGAACGGGGTCAAGGTGCCGTCGACCCGGTAGCGGTCGAGGGAGAGACCGGCGATGGTGAAACCGGTGCCGTTCTGCTGGAGCTTCTGGTAGGTGGCCGAGGTGATCGACGGCTCCCAGAGGGGAAGGTTGTCGAGCGTCGAGGCGGCCCCCGCCACGACGCCCCCGGTGAGGTTCGAGACCCCGGCGAAGGACCGTTCGTCGACGCCGTTCAGGCTCAGCGCCGTGCGCGTGGCTGTGATGTTCCGCTGGATGTACGGCCTCTCCAGCGTGGATTGGGCGGGCGTCACCTTGAGCGCCTGCACGAGGGCCGGGACGATGACACCGGCCGCCAGCGCCACGAGCACCCAAAGGCCGGCGCCGATGGCGGGGAGGGCGAGGCGGCGCTGGTAGACGTTGAAGATCATCAGCACGAACACCGCCAGGGCCACGACGGCGAGCAGCTCGATGGCCGGGAGGCGCACGTGCACGTCGGTGTAGCCCGCCCCGTCGACGTACGCGTCCTTGGCGAAGGCGAGGTTGTAGCGGTCGACGTAGAAGTAGCCCGCCGCCCGCACGAGGGCCATGGCCGCCAGGATCGCGGAGAGGTGGGCGACGACGCGCGGGTCGACCCGTGGGGACGGTCCCTGGAACCGCAGGCCCCCGTTCAGATAGTGGCTGACGCTCGTCACGATGAGGAGCAGGAGCAGCGCCACGAGGGTCCAGTCCACGAGGAAGGACAGGAACGGCAGCTTGAAGACGTAGAAGCCGACCGCTTTGCCGAACTGGGCGTCGCTTGTCCCGAACGACTTCCCGCTGCGGAACATGAGCCAGTGCTGCCACTGGCCGTCGGTCGAGACCCCGAGGATGAGGGCGAGGATGAACGAGACCGCCGTCCGCAGGGCGAAGGTATGGCTGCCGACGATCTGCTGGTAGCGCCGCACGATCTCGAGCTCGGGCGAGACGAGCAGGGCCCGGGGGGCGATGCGGTCGACCACCCAGAGGCTGACCCAGCAGGCGACGAAGAAGATGCCTACGAAGATCACGGCCAGCTCGATCTTGGTCTCGACCATGAGGCGCCAGACCGAGGTGAAGTGGACAGAGCGGTACCAGAGGTAGTTCGTGTAGAAGTTGGCGAGACCCTGGACGACGATCACCGCGATGATGAGGAAGACGACGCCTGCGAGGACCCAGAGCTGGTAACGGCGCACCGCGTGCGGACGTGCGCCTACGTCCGTCGGAACTCGCATCAGGTGGAGCCTACGACCGAACCGGCACGAGCAGGCACCGGCAGCCCGGGTGCACGGGCGGGTGCACGTGCCCGGTCGGGAACCCCGTGCCCGGCACGAGCGGGCCGGCGAGGGCGTTGTCGTCACAGTCGGGGCACGAGCCGCCGCCGTCGTCGTCCTCCACGGCCCAGCGCACGAGTGGTCCCGCGGCCCTCGGCCACCGACTCCAGCACGGCGAGCTCACCGACGGCGAAGGCCCGGGTGGTGAAGTCGCCGGCGAGGCCTTCGACCCGGGATCCTTTCCACTCGCGGTAGGCGACCCCGGCGGCGTCGGCGGAGCCCTCCAGGCTCCCGTCCAGCTCAGAGAGCGCCTCTTCGATCCTCTGGCGCAACATGCCCGACAGGTCGTCGGCGAGCTCGGCGGCAAGTGCCGTGCCCGCCTGGAACGAGGTCGTCTCGCTCGGGGGCGGGGCGCTCACCGACGGTCCCTCGACCGAGTCGCCCTGCACGAGGAAGGCCGCCCCGACCTCGTAGGCCTTGGCCAGATGCTCGCCGGCGGCGGCCACGAACCGCTGCAGCTGGCCGCCCACGGGGGCGAGCTCGTCCAGCACCGGCTTGCGGGTGGCCTGGCGCAGGGCGTTGAGGAGGTCGTTCTGGTCGTCCTGCAGCGCCCGCTTGAGGGCCCGGCCCAACTTGGCCGTGACGGGGCTGAGCAGATGGTCGCGCCTCGCCAGCGACTCGACGTCGGGCTCGGTTATGGCGTCGCCGCCGATGCGGACGGGGACGACGGCCTCCGCCTCCGCCGCGGCTGTAGCCCCCGGCTCGACCATGCCGTCCGGACCTGCCCCCTCGGCGGCCGCCCCGGTCTCGAGCGCTTCGACATCGAAGACCGTCCCGCCGGACGGCACGATCGCCGCCTCGGCGCCCTCGACCGGCTGGTCGGCAAACGTCTCGTCGGCGTTGACAGAGCCGGACGTATCGGCAGTCTCGATGACCTCAACTTCGACCGCGACCGCCACGTATTCGGCCGTGTGCTCGTCGGCTTCGGCCGCGGGCGCCGCGAGGCCTTCTGCCTTGGCCTCGACGGGCGGGGTCTCACCGACGGCCTCGCCTGTCTCTGTTGCCTCGGGTGCCCGCGTCTCGGCGACCCCGGACTGCCCGGCTTCGGCCGCCACGGTTTCGGGACCGGCCTCGCCGGCCTCGGCTGTCCCGCCGGTCTCGCCGGCCTCGGCACTCTCGCCGGCCTCGGCGATCTCGACTGCCCCTGCGGCGACGGTGCCTGCTTCCGCGGCCTCCTCGGCCGCACGGCTGGCGCGAATCCGGGCGAAGAGCTCGTCGACGCTCCGGCGGCTGGCGCTCGGGTGGTCTCCTCCTCCGGCGACGCCCTCGGCGGCCTCGCCGGTTGCGGCCTCCACCGCTGCGCCCACCTCGCCCTGAACGGCGGGCGCCGCGTCGGAGGCGGGTTCGCCGTGGACGGGAGCGTCTTCCCCGAGCGCCCGGCCGGCGGCCGCAAGCTCTGCCTCGAGCTCACCGAGCTCGTCGCTGGCCGCATGCTCCTCGGCGCGCTCGCCGGCGTCCTCGGCCGCCAAACGGGCCTCCTGCTCGGCTGTGACCAGGCGCTCGCGCAGGTGTTCCACCGAGGCACCGAGGCTGTCGACGACCTGCAGCAGCGAGTCCTTGCCCCCGCGGAGCTCCTCGAGCTGGACGCGGAGGGTGCGCCGTCGCGCCACGAGGTCGGCGAGGGTGCGATTGCGGAGGTCGCGGGCTTCGGCGACCATACGCCGGCACTCCTCCTTCGTGGCGTCGAGGAGCTCGACCGCGTCCGCGTGCGCCTCTTCGGTCATGGCGTCGGCTTCGGCCTGCGCCCGGCCGGCGTACTCGTAGGCCTCCTGCTCGGCCGCGGACGCGAATCGCGCCCGCCTCGGCCCGGGCGAGGGCGACCTGCTCGTCGAGGACTCCCTCGGCCTGCCTGATCATCTCAGCGGCCCGCTCCTCGGCCTTCACGACGGTGTTGCGTGCGGCCTCGTGCGCGGTGGAGAGGATCTTGGCCGTCGAGGCCAATTGCCTTCGTGAGCGTCGCCTCGTCGAGCACGGGGTCGGCTGCCCGGCGCTCGGCCTCGGCAAGCCGCTCGCGCAGTATCGCCTCGCGCTCGAGGGCGCCGCGGAGCTCCGTCGCCACCTTGGCGAGATAGGCACGCACGGCTTCGCCGTCGATGCCCTTGCGCACCGCCGGAAAGGACTTGCGCGCTATCTCGTCCGGGCTGACGGGACTGGTTGAGGAGATCGAGACAATCTGAGGATCTTCCGACATTGGCAACAGACTACGACCCCGCCCTCTCTAGGTGCTTATCCGCTTGATGCGTCCCCCGAGCGACTCGAGGATGCGGACCGCCTGGGTGATCGTGCTCACGGCGTACACCTTCAGGTGGCTCCCCGCGTGGGACTTGGCGACCGCGTACTCGAGCGGCGGCACGAGGAACACCTGGGCGCCCGCGCCGCGCACGGCGATCGTCTTCTGGGCGATGCCGCCGACGTCCCCGACGGTCCCGTCGATCGACATCGTCCCCGAAGCAGCGACTTTGAGGCCGCCGGTGAGGTCGGCCGGGTCCAGCTCCTGAAGGAGCCCGAGCGTGAAAGCGAGGCCGGCCGAGGGCCCCACGATCCCTTCGGAGGCGAGGTTGACCTTGACCGGCAGCGGGCCGACCTTGAAAGCCGTCCCGTCCACGCTCGGGCCGCCGCTGCCCTGCGAATAGATGCCCAGGCACGCGAGCGCGCGGGGCTTTGCGCCCTGGGACGCCTGGTAGGTGTAGACGGCGTACCTCGTCCCCTTGCCCTCAGGGAAGCAGGTGTAGCCCCCGGGCGCGGCGGGCGTCGTCCGGATGACCCCCATCTTCACGCTCAAGGTCCGCGGCTTGCCGGCCGGGTAGGCGAACACGGTGAGGTGGACCGTCGCGTAGGGGTCGAGCGTCTGGAGCTTCGCGGTGAGGCCGAGCCAGGTGGGCACCTTGACCCCGTCGATCCGGCTGATCACCTCGCCCACCTGCAAGGCCGCGGCCGCGGGCGTCCCCGGGTCGATGCCGTAGACGAGCGCCCCGAGCTCGCGGAGGGGCACCTTGTAGCCGAGCTGCTGGAGGGCCACGACCGAAGCGGCCTGCTGGGCCGTCGACATGTCGATCTCGCCCTCGGTCGTGTACTGGGCGGTCGTCTCGGTGCCGAGGATCTCGCCGCTCGGGTAGATGGCCGCGTTCGAGTCCAGCCAGAAGAACGGGTAGTAGAGCGCCCTCATCTGGGTGAGCTCCACGTAGACGAGGAGGACCGAGCCCTTGTGCGGATGGCGCTGGGCGGGCGGCACGGTGATGTAGCCGCTCACGGCAGGGGCCTTCCCGGGGGTGAGGGCGTAGTAAGGCAGCTGGATGAAATAGGAGATGACCGCCGCCACGGCGACGACGGCGAGGGACGACATCAGCGCCTGGCGCCATCCCCACCGGCGCGGGGACTGCGGTGCGCCGGGGACGCCGTCCCCGAGCCCGGGCGCGCCCGAAGGCCCGGGCGCGTCGCCGGCAGGCCCGCCCTCTACGCTCGATGCATCGTGTACCGAATCCACGGAGCCGTAGCCTGCCATGGCTCCGCCGCAAGTGGGCAGCACTCGTGAGCCGGAACGCCGACGAGACCTCGATCAGCGCCGACGGGGCCTCGCCCGAAGCGGCCCGCCGCCGGGGCGAGGCCTCCGTGGCGGGGCACACCGGCGATGAGGCCGCGGCCCGGGCCTTCTTCGACGATCCCGACGCCGGGGTGAGGGCGGCCGCGCTCGGGGCGCTCGTGCGGATGGGCGCCGCCACGCCGGGCGACGCCGCCCGCGCCCTTTCGGACCCCGACGCCCGTGCCCGGCGCTACGCCTGTGAGCTCGGGGCCACCTTGCCGGGAGCGGACTTCGGAGCCCTGCTGAGCGATCCGGACGAGACTGTGCTCGAGGCGGCCTGCTTCGCCGCGGGTGAGGTCCGCGACTCCGGGCGGTGCCCGCCCTCGTCGAGATCGCCACCGGGCACCCTGACGCCCTCTGCCGGGAGTCGGCCGTGGCGGCGCTCGGAGCCATCGGCGAGCGAGGCGGCATGCCGGCGGTGATCGCGGCCCTCGAGGACAAGCCACAGATCCGACGGCGGGCGGCGGTCGCGCTCGCGGTCTTCGATCACCCCGATGCGGAGGCGGCCCTCCGACGGTGCCTCAAGGACGCCGACTGGCAGGTGCGCCAGGCGGCCGAAGACATCCTCGGGGTGAGCGGCGCAGCCGACTGGCCGGAGACGACCGGCTAGCGCTGGCGCCGGGCTGCGGGCGCGACCGCATGTCTCATCGTGCCCAGGCACTGCACGGCTCCCAAGATGGCGCAGCGCTCGGGGTCCTCGACGAGATGCACGGGGATCCCGGTGGCGGTCGCGAGCCGCTGGGCGAACCCGGTGAGGAGGGCGCCGCCTCCTGCCAGATATAGCCCGCGGTTCAAAAGGTCGTTCGCGAGGTCCGGCGGCGCGGACGAGATGCAGTCGACGGCAGCCTCGAGGATGCGCTCGACGTGCGAGGCGATGGCTTCGGCCACCTCGGTCCGCGAGATCACCACCGCCCGCACGATCCCCGTCGCGGCGTCGCGGCCTTGCACCTCGACCTTCTCGTCGTCCTCCACCCAGACGCTGCCGATGGTGCACTTGACCCTCTCGGCCGTCGCGGCGTCGATCACGAGATCGAGGCGGCGGGCGCAGTACCGCCTTATCGCCTGGTCGAAGTCGCCTCCTCCGAGGGGGACCGAGGCATGGGTCACGAGACCGCCGAGGGCGAGCACCCCGATCTCGGACATGCCGGCGCCCACGTCGACCACCATCGAGGCGACCGGCTCGGCGATACGCAGCCCCGAGCCGAGCGCGACCGCGACGGGCTGCTCGACAAAACGGACCGTCTCTGCGCCGGCTCCCTTGAAGGCCCGCTCGAGCGCGTGCCGCTGGACGTTCGTGGCGCTGCCCGATGCGCAGCACAGCACCGTCGGCTGGCTGACCGAACGGGTCCGGGCCAGTCGCAGCAGGAGCTTGGCCACCGCGGAGGTCAGGTCGAGATCGGCCAGTTGGCCGTGGGTCACGGGCCGGACGATCGCCACCTCGCCCGAGCAACGGCCCTGCAGGTCGGCCGCCTCGGCTCCGAAGGCCACGAGACGGTTGCGGGCGAGGTCGACCGCGGCGACCGTCGGCTCGTCGACGACGACGCCGTGGCCCCGCACCGCGACGAGGGTCCGCGCCGTGCCGAAGTCGACGGCGATCTCGGAGCTCACGCCTGCTCGGCCCCGGGGGGCGGCTCGATCGGGTGAGCCGCCAGGCTCCAGTCGGTCCCGCCCTCCCATGTCTCGTGCTTCCAGATCGGCGCCGTCGCCTTCACGGTGTCGATCAGGTACCTGCACGCCTCGAACGACTCCGCCCGGTGCGGGGTCGACACGACGACGACAACGGAGGCCTCCCCGAGGGCGAGCCGGCCGACCCGGTGCCATGCCACGAGGCGCCCGAGCTCCGGCCAGCGCCCGCGCCTTGGCCGCCATCGCCTCGAAGCGGGGCAGAACCTGGGACGTGTAGGCCTGATAGTCGATCTCGGTTACGCCGGTATGTCCCTCGGCGTTGTCGCGCACGACTCCGACAAAGCACGCCACCGCGCCGCACGACGGCCTGTCCACCCACGCGAGGGCATGCTCTGGCGCCAAGGGCTCGGAGGTCAGTCGAGCCAGTCGTCACCTTCTGCAGGGGCCAGCACACGGTCATCGTACGTGACCTGTCCGGGGGCGCCGGCCCCGGCGGAGGCGTCCCGACGCCCCAGAGGGGCGTGCTTGGATATCCTCAGGGCGTGGTCGAACCGGCAGACGACTTCGACGACGCCCGTGATGACGTTAGCGACGACGACTGGGGAGCTCCCCTCCTGCCGCCCGACGACCGCCTGTGGCGACATCCCTCGGAGCTCGGCTCGAACGCCATGCCGATCAGCGCCGAGGCGCTTTCCGCGCGGCGCAGCTGGATGGCCTCGACACCGTCGCGGGCAGGGGCTTGGTCTGCCGGCATAGTCGGCGCCCTCCTCGCCACCGGCGTCGTGCTCATCGGCGGCCACATGACCCACGTGCTCTCCCCCTCTGCCGGAGGAGCACAACCCCACGCGACCCAGAACTCGACCCAGCTCGTCGCCACGACAACGACGGCCTCGGTCGGTGCGACGCCGTTGCTCAAGCTCGCCGCCAGCGTCGCCGCGGCGATGCCCATGGTCTTCGTCGACCACAAGCCGAGCGGCGTAGGGGTCGTCATGAGCTCCAAGGGCTACGTCCTCGTGCCGGATGCCCTCATCACCGACCGCGACGACATAGGTCTGTACATCGACGGCCAGCTCCTCCCCGCAACCCTCGTCGGGTCGGACGCGGGCACCGGGCTCGCCGTCGTGCGGGTGCGGGCGAGCGCGTCGATGACGGCGGTTCGTTTCGTGAGCGGGACCGAGACGGGCTACGGAGCCTTCGTCGCCCTCGTCTGGGTCGACGCCTCCGGCCCCCACACCTGCTGGGGCACCGTGAACCAGCTCGACATGCGCCTGAGCTCCAAGCAGGACAGCCCGCCCTTGCTGGACGGCCTCCAGAGCTTCGAGGCGCCCGGCTCGGTGGCCACCGGCGGCGTCCTCCTCGACGGTGCGGGGCGCCTCATAGGAATGATCACGAGCGTCACCGGCAAGGCGCTCATCGCCACGCCCGGATGGCTGGCAAATGTCGTCTCCGCCGACATCATCGCCAACGGCCGTGTCGTCCACGGCTGGCTCGGGATCAGCGGGGAGACGGTCGCGCTGTCGCAGACGCAGACCGCCGTCAAGGTCGTCTCGGTGACCCCCCGCAGCGCAGCCGCCAAGGCGGGGGTGAAGGCGGGCGACCTCATCGAGTCCGTCAACGGTGAGCCGACAGCGAGCATGGCGGACATGGTGGCCGTCTTGTACTCGCTGCCGCCGAACAGGTCGGTGAAGCTCGATGTGAGCAGACGCGGTCACCTGTGGGACACGCTCGCCTCGCCTCACCGCCGCCGCCTGAGCAACCCTGGCCGGGCGGGGCTTGCCCTAGCATCGCTCATGTGACAGATCCCCTCGTGTCCGGCGGCGGAGACTTCCTTCGCAACATGCTGGGCGACCTGCTGCGCCTCATCCGCACGGAGGGACCGCTGCAGTGGGAGCTCGCGTTCCAGCTGGCGACGAGCGTGGCCGCGGGCGACGAACCGGACCCGAACCCCGACCCTCTCGCCCGCATCCGCCTCGAGGAGCTGAGCGCCATCGCCGAGCTGCACGTCGCCGACGTGACGGGCATGGTCCTCGGTCCCCGAGGTTCCGGCCTCCGCCTTGTCCCGACCTCGCGCGTCGAGTGGGCGCGGTCGGAGCCTCGAGGCGTGGCGCCCCCTGCTCGACCGCCTGGCCGCCGTCCTCACCTCCTCGGCCGACCTTTCCGGTGAGACCGGGCCCCCACGCTCAGGAGCTTCGGGGCCCCTCGGCTTCAGTGCGCCCGGAGGCGCCGCAGACGGCAGTGGGAGCGGGCCGGCCGGTACGGGCCCGTCGGCCGGTGAGCCCCTCGGCGACGACGAAGCGCTTCCGCCCGATCCCTTCCTCGGGGAGGAGGACCCGCTGGGCAAGGTCGAGCCGTTCGATGACCCCGAACGGGCCGAGGAGGCCGATCTCGCCCAGATGATCGGCCGTTGGACCTCGGCCATGGCCCCCGCGATGGCGGCGATGCAGGTGGGCTCGGTAGTCGGCCACCTCGCCAGGCGGTCCCTGGGGCAGTACGACCTGCCCCTCCCCCGGACACCTTCGAACGAGATCCTCGTCGCGGCCTGCAATCTCGACCGCTTCGCCGAGGAGTGGAGCGTCCCGATCGACGATCTCCGGCTGTGGCTCTGCGCCCACGAGATGGCCTATCACGCCGTGATCTCCAAGCCTCACGTCGCCAGGCGTCTCGAGGAGCTGGTGGTCGCCCACGTCAAGCTCGTCCGTCCCGACCCGCGCGACCTCGAAGGCCTCCTGCAGGGCATCGACCCCGGCAGCATCCCCGGGCTCTCCCAGATAATGGGCGACCCCTCGCTCCTCGGCGAGACCGAGGTGCGCCCGTCGCCGGAGCTCGAGAAGGTACGCGCCCAGCTCGTGGCGCTCACGGCCGCCATCGCCGGCTACGCCGAGTACGTCACCTCCGTCGTGGCCTCCCGCCTCATCGGCGGCCATGCCCCCATCGGCGAGGCGATGAGGCGGCGGCGCGTGAGCCGCGGCGAGGGCGAGCGTGTGGCGGAGGCCTTGTTCGGCCTGCATCTCGACCAGGAGGACGTCGACCGGGGCGCCGCCTTCGTGCAAGGCGTGCTCGAGCGTGCCGACGAGCTCGGCCTGGCGCGGCTTTGGACCGACGAGAAGCACCTGCCGACCCCGGCGGAGATCGACGCCCCCGGGCTCTGGCTGGCCCGCATCGATCTGGAGAAGAGCGGGGACTGACGAGGTCCGCGGGCCAATGGCCCGTCGACTGATTACCCGTCAACTGATTACCCGTCAACTGGTGGCCCGTCGACTGTCAGAACCCCACCCGGCACCCACGTTCCTTCGCCGGGGTGTCAGGGTCCGCAGCCACTGGACGGGGCGCCCGGCGCCCCGGACGACGGCACCGGGGCCGGCAAGGCCGACCCCGAGCCGGCGGCTCCGGCCGCTGCCCCGGCAGAACCGCTCAGGCGAGCCCGACCTCTTCTTCGGGCACGCCGAAGTCCCACTCCAAGATGAGGTTCTCCCGCTCGGCGTCGCGAACGATGCGCTCCCGGTTCCTCCGGAATTGCGGGTCGTGCGGAGGCAGCAGCACGAGGCGCGCCAGCGCCCGCTGGCGGAACTCCTCGATGATGGCCCTATCGCCGAATTCCGACTCCACCTCCCAATGAGGAGCGACGGGGCCGAGGTAGACCATCCTCACATGCCCCCGCGGGGGCTCGGCCGGCTGAGGATCCTCTGGGTTGACAAAGCTCATCGTGTCTCCTTGGCAGAACGGCCGAAGTGTACCGGGCGGCGCGCCCGGAAAAGGGCGGGGAAGGCCGCTCCGGCCCCGGCGAAGCCCCGACCGGGGCCGTCAGGGGACGATGGGATGGTGCAGGATCTGGCCTCCGACACTGCGGATCTCGTCCACCGCAATGGCAAAGCCGACGTTCTGCGCCGGAGCGTTCCCCTGCGAGCTGGTCGCGACCGCCGTGTTCATCGCCACCACCTGACCTGACGAGTTGACGAGCGGGCCGCCGGAGTTCCCCGGGTTGATCGGGGCGTCGGTCTGGATGAGGCCGGTCAGATGCTCGGTCGTGCCGGCATCGGTCGTGGCCGTGAGCGATCTGTTGAGAGCCGAGACGATGCCCTCGGTCACCGAGTCGCCCCCCGCCAGGGCGAGGGCGTTGCCGATGGCGAGGACCCCGTCGCCCTGTTGGGCGGAATTGGAGCTCCCGAGGTGCACGACCGGCAGCTTGTCGCCGGCACCTTCCACCTGCACGAGGGCGATGTCCTTCTGGGCGTCGACGCCGATGACCCTGGCGGGGAACTGCTTGGACTGGGCGTAGAAGGTGACCGTTACCGTCTGGGCTCCCGCGACGACGTGGTTGTTCGTGACGATGACCCCGCTCGGCTCGATGATCATGCCGGTGCCGGCGCCTTCCGCGTAGCCGCCGACATTGCCGCTGCCGCGAAAGCCGCTCGTATCGATCGAGACCACGGCCGGGAGCACCGAGGCGAGGATGGACTGGATGTCACCCGCATGGACAGATCCGGCCTTGCCGGGGAAGTACTCGCGCACGATCGTCTGCTGGGAACGGTTGGCGAACAAGGCGACGATTCCACTTCCGATCACGCCTCCGCCGACGGCGGCGACCAGGACGACCCCGAGCCAGCCGGGGAGAGTACGCGGTGGGGTGCTTGGGCACCTTCGCCTTCGGAGGCTCCGGATAACCCACCTGATAGGGCCACTGCGGCTGCGACCGGCCCGGGTACGGCCAGGCGGAGCACCGTCGCTCACCGGCCCGTAGGCGCGTGCTGCACGTAAGGGTTCTCGGCGTACTGGACCCAGGTGGTCGGAGGCGTCGCCGGCCCGGGCGTCGCCTGCCCTGGCGTCGTCATCCCCGGCGGTAAGGGCGGGTCCGTGCCCGGTCCGGCCCGCCGGCGCCGGTCGTGTGTGCCTCCGGTTCACGGTGCGGTCCCGAGACGGCGTCGGTGCCACCCGGCCCTGAGGGCTCACCCCAGCGCAGCAGATTGCTCAGCGGATCGGGGCCACTCTCGTCCTCGTCACCCGAGCCCGCTGCCACGGTGCCAATGTACCCGTCCGGTTCCGTGCCATTCGAGGCCCCGGATCGGCCCGCGGCAAACGGGCCTTTCTGTACATGTTCGGACAGCGATCGAGCCTGCCGGAGGGGCGCGACCGGTCTCTTTGCCCAAAAAAACCTTAAGATTTACTGCGAATCTCTCGAAAGTTGTGGCGTTACGCGCCCGGACACGGCACAATGGTGACGTGGACACTTCGTGGATGGGGCGGGGCAAGTGCCGGGACATCCCTCCCGACACTTCTCTTTCCGAGTGATGGAGTAGGGGTGGAGGTGGCGCGCCGTATCTGCGTCGACTGCCCCGTCAAAGAGCCTTGTCTCGAGTACGCCATGGCCAACCACATCGACCACGGCGTCTGGGGCGGCACTTCAGAGCGCGAGCGGAGGCGGATCGCTCGCCACCGCAGGCTCGTCGTTCGTTCTCGCTGAACAACTGAGCGACATCGATCCGACTTCGGCCGCCGGGAAGGCCGCGCCCTTGCTCGAGTGCGTGATCAACGTGAGCGAGGGACGTAACGGCCCGGCGATAGAGGCCATCACCTCTGCTGCGGGCGCCTGCCTGCTGGATGTGCACACCGATCCCTGGCACAACAGGACCGTGCTCACCCTGGCCGGAGCCGGTGTCGAAGCTGGCCGCCCGTTCTGTCGCCCGGTCGGCCGTCTCGTTGCTCGACTTAACCGGGCACTCGGGCGCCCATCCGCGCCTCGGCGTGGTGGACGTCGTCCCTTTCGTTCCCGTAAGGACCGCCCCGCCGGCCCTCGGCGGCTCGGGCGCCCCGGTGCAGGCTCCGGAGGACCTTCAGCGGCCGTCGCAGCCCGTGACACCTTTGCCGCCTATGCAGCCTTCGAGCTGGGCGTTCCCTGCTTCCTCTACGGCCCGGAGCGCTCCTTGCCGGAGGTCCGCCGCCGTGCCTTCGTGACCGACCCGCCGGACGTGGGGCCGCCGGCTCCTCATCCGACGGCCGGGGCCATCTGTGTCGGGGCTCGGGAGATCCTCGTCGCCTACAACGTCTGGCTCGCCGTCGACGACCTGCATCTAGCCGACGAGTCGCCCGCGCCATGCGAAGCACGCAGGTGAGGGCACTCGGGCTCGACGTCGGGGGCAGGGCCCAGGTCTCCTGCAACCTCGTCGAGCCCTGGTCGTTCGGTCCGACGGAGGCGTTCGACTTCGTGGCCGCCCGCGCCCCGGTCGCGAAAGCGGAGCTCGTGGGCCTGCTGCCTGCTTCCGTGCTCGACGCGATACCCGCCGATCGCTGGCCTGAGCTGGACCTGGGCGAGGATCGCACGATCGAGGGCCGCCTCGCCGAGCGCGACCTCGCCTCCTGAGGAGGGCGGCAACCCTAAAGCTGTACTAGAGCCTTATGAAGCCGTGCTGGCCGCCTGAGCGACGACACGGGCCCGGCGGACCCGGCGACGCTCCCGCTCGCTCATGCCGCCCCAGATGCCGAACTTCTCACTGTTGGCGATGGCGAACTCGAGGCAGTCCTCCCGGACCACGCACCCTCGGCAGACCTCCTTGGCTTCCCTGGTCGATGCACCTCGCTCCGGGAAGAACAACTCGGGGTCGACGCCCATGCAGTTGGCGCGACGCTGCCAGCTCCGGTCGAGGCCATCTTCGAAAAACGCATGGAGTGCCATCTGAGGCGCCCCCTCCCCTGACAACTCGCAACCGTGTAGTTACAAGATGGTGATTATCATGAACCCTGGCGCGAGCCGATGCAAGGGGAACTTTTCCTTCCCGCCGGCAACGGGCACGAACGGGGTCCGAAAGCCATGTGCGCGGCGGCGTTTCCCGGCCCCGATGCCGGCGTGACGATTCGGTGTCGGAGGGTGATCAGGGGGTGAAAGGCGCCGTTCTCCGGCGCCTCCGGGACCGCTCGGCCCTCAGGCCCCCCGGGAATGCCTGTGCGTCAGCTGGCGCCGGCTCTCGATGAAGTCGACGAGCACGTAGTCGCCGAGCGTCTCGGGGTCGTGAAGAAGGCCCGGCCCCGGTTGAGCTGAGTGATCTTCTCGATGAACTGGCGCAGATGCCCGGTCGCGTCCAGGGCGAAGGTGTTGATGCGGATGCCTTCCCGGGAACAGCGCAGCACCTCCTGCAAAGTCGCCTCCACGGTCGCCGGCACGGGCGGGTAGTTGAAGAAGACCTCGCCGTCCTCGAGCAGGTGGGAGGTCGGCTCGCCGTCGGTGATCATGACGATCTGTCTCGTGCCGTGGTGGCGGCCGAGGAGGCGCCGGGCGAGGAGGAGGGCGTGCTGCATGTTCGTCCCGTAGACGTAGTCCCAGGACACCGCAGGCAGCTCCTCGGGCCTTATCTCCCGCGCCCGCTCGGAGAAGCCGACGATCCCGAGGTAATCACGGGGGTACCGGCCCGAGATGAGCGACTGCATGGCGAGGGCGACCTTCTTGGCGGCGAGGAAGTTGTCCCGCAGCGGCATCGACAAGGACAGGTCGATCATGAGCACGGTGGCGCACTGGGTCTGGTGCTCGGTCCGCTCGATCTCGAAGTCGTCCGGGGCGAGGCGCACCGGGAACTGCACCCCGGGCCTCCTGCCGCCCGAGCTGTCCCCCGGGCCGAGGTCGCCCCCGACGACCTGACGGCGCAGGGCGTTGCGCATCGTGCGCTCGATGTGGAGATTGAAGGGGTCCCCGAGCTCGTAGGGCTTGGTGTCCTCGGCCCGCTCGTGGCCGTAGCCGACCGTCGCCAGAGCCGTGGCCGCCGAGCCGGTCCTTGTTGAGGTGCGTGAAAAGGTCCTCGAGCGCCCTCTGGCCGATGCGCCTGAGTCCTTTCGGGGTCAGCTCCAGGCGGCCGTCACGTTGCTCGACGAGGCCGGACTCCTCGAGCCGGCGGGACAGCTTCTGCAGCTGTTCCAGGGACTGCGAGGCGTCGCTGCCCATGAGCTCGCGGACGCGGTCGAGGTCGATCTCGGCGAGCGCTCCGGGCTGCGATGCCTCCGACAGCATGGCCTCGAGCTGGTCGAGCTCGCCGAGGCGCTCGAACATGTCGGTCGTTTCGGCCAGTCCCATGGCCTCGTTCCCGCCGAAGGACATGCGCTGGTCCCACTGCTCGCCGGGGAAGGCCGCCCGGAGGTTGCCCGCCAGCCGGCTCAGCTGCCAGGAAAGGTCCATGTCGCCCACGAGCTCGTCCATGAGCCCCTGCAGCTGGGCGCGCTGGCCCGGCGACATGGAGGCGAGCATGGCCGAGGCGGCGGCCATGCGCCGGGCGAGCTGCTCGAGGAGCTCGTCGAGGTTCTGCGGGTCCCCCGGGAACAAGTCGCCGTACTGCTCCATGAATTGCTCGTAAGCCAGGGTCGAGGGCTTCGCCGGCCGCGCGCTGCTCCATCATCTTGTTGAGGGCGTCGAGGGCGTTGCGGATGTGATCGCGCTCTTCGGGCCCCATGGCCGAGGCGGCTCCGGCCACCTGGTCGAGGTAGGACTGCACGACCTCCTGGCGGAGGCGCTCGAGGAGCTCCTCGAAGCGCTCCCGCGCCTCGCTCGAGGTGAACTCGTAGCTCTGCAGGCCGCGGACACGCCCGGCCAGGTCGTCGGGCAGGAGCCCGAGCTCGGCGCGCCGCTCCCCGACCACGTCGCCGGTCACCTGCCGGCGCCTCTCGTCGCCCGAGTCGCTGGCGTCACGTTCGAGGTCGTCGAGGGCCCGGCGCTCCTGTTCGACTATCTCCGTCGAGCTCTTCGGCGATGTCCTGATAGGCGCCGCCGAGGTCGTGCTCCTCGCGCTCTTGGCGTCGCCGCTCGCGGACGCGCTCCAGCAGCTCCTGCAGACCTTCGATGCGGCGGCCGTTGCGGTCACGAAAGCCCTGCTGGAGCATCCGGCGCAGCGCCGTAGCCGACGTCGCCGTGGTACATGAGGTCGTCTTTGATCTCGGACATGATGTCGTCCGCGTCGAGGTCGAAGCCGGCCTGCGTGCCGTCCCAGCGCGAGTAGCCGTAAACCGCCACAAGCCCGTCCTAGCGGGCCCGGTAGACGGCCTGGGCCCCGGACGCCTCCTTGTTGAGGCGCTTGGAGAGGTGCAGCCCTTCGAGCACGAGCTCGAGGGCGCTCGCGATGGCGGCCGGGCTCTCGGACGTCGGCCGTGAGCACTCTCACCGGAGTCCGGAACGCCGGCAGCTCATCGAGAATGCGGACGTAGTCCTGCGAGGGGAGGTCCGGGCCGGCATGGACGACCCGGCCCTCCTCGAAGGCGCCGATGACCTGGCCGAGCGTCTCGGGCGGGCAGTGCTCCCGGAAGGTCTGGAGGACGGCCGCCTTGATGAGCTTGTCGACGACCTCTTCGTCCTCCCCCTCCTCGAGCGACTCGATCTCGAGCTTGCCGAGCGTCGAGGAGACGAGCGCCCCGAGGTCGCTCACGTCGCGGCACCGCCTCGGTGTCGCCCTGGCGGAGGGCCCGGCGGATGGCGGCCGCGGCGAGGGTCTCCTGGTTCGTGACGCTCAAGCGCACCGATACGCCCGAGTGCTGGCTCACCCGAGGGTTGCGCCGTGCCAGTTGGCTGATCCGGGCCACGATCTCGGCCATGTACTCAGGGACATCGAGGCGGACGGGCGAGCCGCCGAAGGCGACGGGCCTCCTGGGCGACGATCGTCAGCTCGGTCTCGAGGTCCTGCGGGTAGTGCGTGCGGATGCGGGCGCCGAAGCGGTCCTTCAGGGGCGTGATGATGCGTCCCCGGTTCGTGTAGTCCTCCGGGTTGGCCGAGGCGACGAGGAGAACGTCGAGGGGGAGGCGCACCTTGTGGCCCCGGATCTGCACGTCGCGCTCTTCGAGCACGTCGAGCAGGCCGACCTGGATGCGCTCGGCGAGGTCGGGCAGCTCGTTGATGGCGAAGATGCCGCGGTTTGTGCGGGGCACGAGCCCGTAGTGCAAGGTGAGCTCGTCGGAGAGGTAGCGGCCCTCGGCCACCTTGATCGGGTCGACCTCACCGATCAGGTCCGCCATGGAGGTGTCCGGGGTGGCGAGCTTCTCGCCGTAGCGGTCGCTGCGGTGCACCCAGGCGACGGGCGCGTCGTCGCCCGCCTCGGCGACAAGGTCACGGGCCATGCGCGAGACCGGGCGGTAGGGATCGTCGTTGATCTCGGAGCCGGCGATGACGGGTAGCCACTCGTCGAGCAGGTTCACGAGGGAGCGGATCATGCGGCTCTTGGCCTGGCCGCGCTCACCGAGGAAGATCACGTCGTGCCCGGCGATGAGGGCATGCTCGAGCTGCGGGCAGCACGCTGTCGGAATAGCCGAGCACCCCCTCGACGACAGGCCTGCCCGCCACAACGCGCTCGAGCACGTTACGCCGGATCTCCTCTTTGACGGGCACCGAGCGCCACCCCGAGGCGCGCAGCTCGCCGAGCGTGGACGCGAGCACGGGCTGGGAGGGCGCACGCTCGCCGACGAGCGACGGGCGCGCCCGAGGAGGTGGCACGGGCTCTCTTTGCTCCGAGGATTCGCTCACTTGGCGAGACTAGGCGCGAGCCCCGACACTGCAGGCCGCGCGGGTGCAATGATGCATCCCACGGCCGACGGACCAGGTGAGGGTGGGTCCGGCCTAAAGTCGGACGAACCGATTTCCCCCGGAGGCAACTGTTGAGCGTCATCGAGGACCTGCCATCGCCGTCACGTCAGCCTGAGCCGATCCCGGTCCGCATCGGCGCCACGCGAGCGGGCCCTGCCCGGACCGTCGTTCTCCGCAAGGACAACTGGTGGCTGCAGCCGCTCGTCACCGGCCTCGGCCTTTTCGGCTTCGTCGTGTACGCGACCTGGGCGGCGTTCCGCAACGGGAACTACTTCGTCGGTCTCGACCAGGCACGCAACTACCTCTCCCCCTTCTACTCGCCGTGCCTGGCCGCCAATTGCCCCTCGGCCGTGCGCTGGGGCCCGATCACCCCGTCGAGCTGGACGGTCAGCCCGGCCATCTTCATCCTCATCTTCCCGCTGGGCTTCCGGCTCACCTGCTACTACTACCGCAAGAGCTACTACCGCTCCTTCTGGCTCTCGCCGCCGGCATGCGCCGTGGCCGACGCCGGCTCCGCCAAGCCCAACGGCTTGCGCAAGCGCTATACGGGCGAGTCCCGCTTCCCGCTCGTACTGCAGAACATCCACCGCTACTTCTGGTACTTCACCCTCGTATTCGCCTGCCTTTTGACATACGACGCCATCGAGGCCTTCCGCTTCCCCGGCGGCGTCGGCATGGGCATCGGCACCGTCATCCTGGTCGTGAACGCCGTGTTCATCTGGGCCTACCAGCTGGGGTGCCACGCCTGCCGCCATCTCACCGGGGGCAACCTGAGGAAGTTCTCCAAGGCCCCCGTGCGGCTGTGGATCTGGACCAACCTCACGACGCCGCTCAACAAGCACCACCAGCTCTTCGCCTGGCTCTCGCTCGGGTCGATCGTCGCCTCGGATCTCTACATCTACCTGGTGGCCTCCGGCACCTTCGCCGACCCGAGGATCTTCTGATGACCGGGACCGAACGTCACGACTTCGACGTCGTCGTCATCGGCGCCGGCGGCGCCGGGCTGCGGGCGGCCATCGAGGCGCGCCAGGCCGGCGCCCGCACCGCGCTCGTGTGCAAGTCCCTCCTCGGCAAGGCGCACACCGTCATGGCCGAAGGCGGCGTGGCCGCGGCCCTCGGCAGCGTCTGGCCGGAGGACAACTGGGAGGTCCACTTCCGCGACACCATGCGCGGGGGCAAGATGCTGAACAACTGGCGCATGGCCCAGATCCACGCCCAGGAGGCGCCCGACCGCGTCCTCGAGCTCGAGGAGTGGGGAGCACTGTTCGACCGCACCGAGGACGGGCGGATCCTGCAACGTGACTTCGGCGGCCACCGCTACGCCCGCCTCGCCCATGTCGGCGACCGCACCGGCCTCGAGATGATCAGGGCCCTCCAGCAGCGGGCGGTGTCGATCGGCATCGACGTGTTCATGGAGTGCAAGGTCGTCCGCCTCCTCCAGGACCCCTCGGGAGCCGTGAACGGGGCCGTGGGCTTCTGGCGGGAGACGGGCGGGTTCGTCACCTTCGGTGCCAAGGCCGTCGTGCTCGCCACCGGCGGGCTCGGAAAAGCCTGGAAGTTCACGACCAACTCGTGGGAGTGCACCGGCGACGGCATGGCCCTCGCGCTCTGGGCCGGTGCCGACCTCATCGACATGGAGGCCATCCAATTCCACCCGACGGGCATGGTCTGGCCGCCCTCGGCGCGCGGCCTGCTCGTCACCGAGGGCGTGCGCGGCGACGGCGGGGTGCTGAAGAACCGTGACGGCGAGCGCTTCATGTTCAACTACATCTCGCCCTTCTTCGCGGCCGAGACCGCCGCCACGATCGAGGAGGGGGACCACTGGTACACGAACAAGGCGGACTACCGCCGGCCGCCTGAGCTCCTGCCCCGCGACGAGGTCGCCCGGGCCATCAACACCGAGGTCAAGGCGGGGCGGGGCAGCCCGCACGGCGGCGTCTACCTCGACATCGCCAGCCGGCGCACGCCCGAGGAGATCCGCCGCCTCCTGCCCTCGATGTACAAGCAGTTCAAGGAGCTGGCCGACGTCGACATCACGACGACGCCCATGGAGGTCGGCCCCACCTGCCACTACGCCATGGGAGGAATCCGCGTCGAGGCCGATACGGAAGCCACGACCGTCGAGGGCCTTTTCGCCGCCGGCGAGGCGGCCGGCGGCATGCACGGCTCGAACCGGCTCGGGGGCAACTCCCTCTCGGACCTGATCGTCTTCGGACGCCGGGCCGGGCTCGGGGCCTCCGAACGCGCCCTCGGGATGGCGGCCGCTTCGCCGCCGTCCGAGACTCAGGTCGCAGACGCGACCCGCCACGCCATGACGTATTTCGACAACGAGGGACCTGACGGGCCCTATGCCGTGCACCGGGACCTGCAAGAGACCATGCAGGCTCTCGTGGGCATCATCCGGACCGAGAGCGAGCTGCTCGAGGCCAGGGAGAAGCTGGGCGAGCTCGCGGAACGCGCCTCGCGGTGCGCCGTCGAGGGCAACATCGGAATTCAATCCGGGCTGGCACCTCGCCCTCGATCTCGAGTCGATGCTGGCGGTCTCCAATTGCACGACCCTGAGCGCGCTCGAGCGCCGAGAGTCGAGGGGCGGCCACACCCGCGAGGACTACCCGGGGTTCAACCCGGCGTTCGAGAACGTGAACATGATCACCCGCCTCGTCGGCGGCGCCTACACGGTGACCCAGGAGCCGAAACCCCAGATGCCCAGTGAATTGGCGAAGCTCTTCGCGGAGGAGGCGCACTGATGGCGATCGACGCCGACCCCGACACCTCGGCGGCGCCCGAACCTGCGCAGGCGCCCAAGCCCGATCTCGTCATGCGCCTCTGGCGCGGCGACGCGAGCGGCGGCCGCTTCATGGAGTTCCGTGTCGCCCCCCAGGAAGGCGAGGTCGTGCTCGACGTCGTCCACCGCATCCAGGCGACGGAGGCGCCCGACCTCGCCGTGCGGTGGAACTGCAAGGCCGGCAAGTGCGGCTCGTGCAGCGCCGAGATCAACGGCCGCCCGGCGCTCATGTGCATGACGCGCATGAGCACCCTGCCGACCGATCAGCCCGTGACGGTCTCGCCCATGCGTGCCTTTCCCGTCATGCGGGACCTCGTGACCGACGTCTCGTACAACTACGAGGTCGCCAAGCTCATCCCGGCTTTCACGCCCGGGCCGCGCGACCCGGACGGCCTCTACCGGATGGCTCAGGTCGACATCGACCGCGGCCAGGAGTTCCGCAAGTGCATCGAGTGCTTCTTGTGCCAGAACGTCTGCCACGTCATCCGTGACCACGAGGAGAACAAGCCGCGTTACGCGGGGCCACGTTTCTTCGTGCGCCTGGCCGAGCTCGAGATGCACCCGCTCGACACCTTGGACCGGCGCGACTACATCCACGAGGTCATGGGCATCAGCTACTGCAACATCACCAAGTGCTGCACCGAGGTGTGCCCGGAGGACATCCACATCACCGACAACGCCATCATCCCGTTGAAAGAGCGAGTCGTCGACGCGCGTTACGACCCGGTCGCATGGCTCGGGCGCAAGCTCACGGGACGGCCACCTCGAACCAAGGCGTCCGAAGCCCGCAAGCACACCGGTGCCGCTCATGCCCAATCGGCGGCGGCATCGGGGGCCGGCGAGGGGGCCAAAGCTCCCCCCGCGCCCGGCAGCGGTGCCTGAGTTCCTCACCGAGGCCTGGTTCGGAGCACTGGCCGCGGTGCTGGAAAGCCTGCCAGCCACTGCCTCACCGGCCGAAGGGGCCGGGCTTGCCCTCGGCCAGATAGTCACGGGCGTGCCCGAGGGCTCGGCTGTCACCGCCAGCGAGGACGGCGAGGTCCGCTACACCATCGTGCTGCGAGGCGACGGTGCGGGCTCGTTGGTCCGCGGTTCCACGGCCGGCGCAGATGTCGTCCTCGTCGAGGATTTCCCGACCGCGGCAGCCGTCGCCTCGGGCACCTCGTCGGTCTCCGAAATGCTGAGCGCCGGCAAGATCAAGCTGAGCGGTGATGTCCGCGCCCTGCTCAAGGCCGGGGACATGCTCGCCGCGATCGCGCCCGCCATCCACGGAGCCCTCTAGGCGGCCTGGCTGACCAGCGGGCGCTACGTGTCGGGTTCGCTAGCGATATTCGGCCGTGACTGCCAGGCGCCGCCACCGGCCTGAACCGCAAGGAGTGGAACCCCACCCGCCGATAACCGCGGAGGGCTGCCGGACAACCGCCCGGGCAGGGTGGCCATCGTCCCGTGGGAAAGAGCCCCATTATCTGTCTGCTACTGTGCCACAAGATAGTTCGAACGAAGTTTGCCCTGTCTCAGATCAGGGACCACGGTGCATCGGGACAGTGCTCCGCAATGAGGGGGCACCGATGCCGAAGCCACTCGCCATGTCGATTCAAATCACCCTGGGAGGCCTCGTCGCTCTCGCGGACTCGGCTTCCGCCCAGAGCTCGCCCAGTTCCCCGGCGCCCTCCGCTGAACAGCTCCTGAAGGGCTCTATCGCAGCCCGCGAAGCACGAGCTTCGGTTCGCTACAACGAGGTCGCTTCGACCCGTACGGTCACCGAGACCTTCGCAACTGTCAATTTGACCTCCTGTCGAAACAAGCGGGTTTTTCGAACCTGCTACTGCCAAGCCCGACCTGTCGTCGGAGCCACCACGTCTAGCACGGCTGGCACCGAGCAGCGTGTCCTGCCAATCTGGCAGCGTGCCGAAACGCTCTAACTAATAGCCGACGGCACCCCCTACCATCTGAGCGAGGTTATCTTGGCCAACTGCTGTCAGGTGCGGTCTATCGTTGATCCCGAGGATGACGGTATACGATAACGTGCCACCGACACCTGGCACCTTGAATTTCGCCGGTCCATCCCTTAGTCCTGCAACCAGCGTCATAGGTGGCACAAACATCACTCGGTGTGTATTGCTTCGTCAGCGAGGCGCTGATTAGCCCTTTCACATAAGCAACGAATGCATAGAGTCGCGGACCGAATACCCATCCGCCGTTACCCCCCGAGTAGTCCTCACAGAAGTCATGACCGCTGACATTAAATGTGACCGTGGTCACACCTCCAACATTGGCCGCCGCGGTAGCAAGCGCCCTGTTAAGCAATCCGACCATCGACCCTGCCTCGGAATAAACAGCCGACAGGAGCGCATTTTCAGCATGTATGATGGCCGATTTATCGAAGGAATCAGCTATCACAAGAGGCAGCAGATTTGTGGGGCTAACGCCCTGCTCCAGTTCTAACGCAGCTGCGAGTTCAGGCGCATTCGACGAGGAACATATGGAGTTTGGATTAGAACTTAGGCTTGGGGGAGCCGGATTGAAGTACATTGTCAGGGCGATCTGAACACCTGGATACAGTGTTTTGATGCTATTGAGGACGGACTCGACGTTGGACGTCAGTTTTGTGAGTTCGGCTGGCGAGTCATAGCAGGAGTTCGCAGCGACCTTTGTACCTAAAAGGCCGAGAAGCCCGGCGGCGCAATCCTTAAAGTTAATGTCGTCGGCCCCGACTGTGAGGGTGACTAACTGGGGTTCCAGACTCAGTGGCGCGGCAGTGCGCAGTTCGGCAGCGATTGTTGGGTTATTGCTGCTCGCACACGGGTCAGTGCCAGCGCAGGCTCCGCTGATAGAAAAGTTGTCGATGTGCCAGCCCAAGCTGGAGGCGAGAACCGCAGGATACGCCTGTGGGCTATCTGTCCATATGCCTGATGCATAGCCGCAGTACGCGGCCGGGGGCGAAACATTGCAATTCGCTCCGGTGAGCCCCGTCGGGACTGCATCACCTTCGCCTGCTGAGATGGAATCGCCAAATGCTACGATCAACCTAGGCCCAACTGTCGCGGAGAAAACCTGACCCACCCAGACGATGCAGTCCCGCGTACCTTCGATTGTTGCTGTTTCCGAAGTGTCCCCTGGGTTCAGTAAAGAAGTGACGTTGAAGGTGTCTGTATCCCAAAGATTTCCTTGCGAGTACGAAGGCACCGCCTGGGGGTCAGCACCTAAGAAGTCGCTTACAAGTGTGGTGCCGTTGAAGGTGCCGCTGCTACCGGCTCCCTGACCGTCGCCGACGATGAAGGTAGTGGACGCACTCGGGGAGCTACCGACCGTGAAGCCCGAGCAGCTTGCCGGAGGAGGTTGCCACTGTCTGACTCAGTTGCACCGCCATAGAGTTGAACGGTCGTTAGCGGGCTCGAAGGGTTTTGATAGATCGTGACGAGCGAAGCACCCTCCAATAGAGGAGCTGGAGAACCGCTTAGCCAGGGATCCTCACCTGTTCGTCGCGCCGCTGGCGAAGTCGTTAGGTCATACCTGCCGTTACCTATCACTAGGTTGGTGACTGTGGCTTCGAATGCGTAGTTGCTCGGTGCTGGCCAACAGGGCGACGCCCCAATGCCAATGGAGACGCCGGTAATAGGGGTCTTATTGAACGTTCCCTCGGCGTCTGCAGAGTCAGGTGAGCTATCAATCACATCCCAGAGAAGATAGGCTGCATAGACTGTGGACCCCGCCGGGATGCCGACTAGGCTGATGGTGCCGCGGCCCAAGTTGCGCATCGCCAGCCCTGCTGCCACGTAACCTCCATGGATGTCCACCGATGTCAGTGAGGTCAAGGGACTACCCAGGGCGACAGCTGAAGACCTGGAGACGTTATTTCCTGTCGTCCCAGCCACAATACTTGACACCTTCGCCGAGGCGGCCGTGCTTGCCACGCCAGGTGTCCCGCGTGGCAGCGGTGGCGATTATCACAAGAGCGATTGAGGCGAGCACGATCGGAACGGAACGGGGCTGGCGCCTCCGCCTGGCGTGAGCGCCGCGATATGACGGCTGGACCACACGATGTTGGACGCTGTGCTCTCGGGCCTTCATGAGGTCGACCTCCTCGATCTGCAGGACCTACTGGCCTGTACAGCGGCGGTTTCGACCGGTCTACACCCCAAGCCCCGGGTAAGCAAGCCCCTTTGAGATTCAACCCCGATGTCTGTTCCGCCGTCCCCACACGAGCGGCGTGGGATACCACAATGGCAACGCCGGACGGCCGAACGGAGCGCCTGAACGCCTCTGGCGGCATCATCTCCCACATTGCTGTTCGCGCCCTTCTTCGCCTTCACAACGCACAACCGGACGACAGACTTCCTGCCTACGTGGCGACGTTGACGCTTCAGCGATGGTTCGCGCGGACGCACCTTCACCTCAGTGACAACTTGATGCTCGCGACCGGCGGATAGAGGTGATCGCCTAGATGCCAGCGCTATGAGCCCTCACCGCGTGACAAGGACGAGGTGACCGAAGGATGTCCGGGCAACGACCTCGGCGTTTGCAATTGTCGCTAAAGTCATGCCCGCACAGCACACTTCCACCGCGGCGTCCAGGCTGTGGGTCCGCTCGGCTCAACCTTCATTCATGCGATGCTGCGGGCGCCTCATCAGTTTCACGAGTCGCGCATCCCGTAATGTGCAAGGACGTGGCTAAGTCCCGCACTGCCTAGTGCCGAGTCGAGCGCACGAGGAAGAGATCCTGTTGTTCGACGAGCCCATCGCCGAAGCTTTACGTCGTCAGAGTTTGTCGCGCGGCCGCCTATCAGCAGCGTCATCGAAGCGCCGTCCCGAGACGCGCCCGGGCGTCCACCGAGTGCCCGTCAGGGACGCCCGAGCAGACCCGCAGAACATCGCTGCCACGAACCACCCTCGGGCGCCCGATCAGACGGATCTGGGACATGCAGCTGACCGTCCGCCCCACCCGCCCGTCGATCTCGTCGCCGCCTAACTAGTGTTCAACGACGTGGCTGACTCCGGCTTCACCTCCTGTCGGGTCAGCCCGTCAGGCCCCATTGCCGCACACTCACCTTCACCACGGTCGCCGGCACCAGCAGCGGCGAGCAGGTCGTCTCGGTGAAGGCCTTGGGTTTCAAGGGCCAACTGAGCGTCCGCCTGGTGCACAACGTGGCCTACGTGAAGGGTGGCGCCTTCGCGCTCAGCGCCGTCATGGGCTTCAAGACCACGGCGGCGCTGCAGGAGGCGAACCGCTGGCTGTATCTCGCGTCCACGAGTGCCATATACCCGTCGGTCGTCTACGGGCTGACCGTCAAGTCCTACGTCTCCGGGCTGAAGATGTCCGGTCCGCTGACCGTCATGCCCGAGACCAGGCGCCATGGCTTCCGCGTCTACGGCGTAAAGGCCGTTGACCCCTCGAGCAAGATGACGGTCGTCATGTACGTGCGTGCCCTCGGCGCCCCGCTGCCGGTTGAGCTGACGGCCTCGTCCAAGGCTTTCTCGCTGTCCGCTGCAATCGGGTACTGGAACGAGCCCGTCGTCGTGCACAAGCCCACCGGGGCCATTCCCCTGCTCGCGACATGGGTGACGGCCGGCTGAGCCTCGGACCAGGCGCAGACCCGAAGGACACTGCCACCAAGGGGCCGGTGAGCCCCGACGCGGGGCGCCGTCGGACAGGACGGTGCCTTATGCTTCCGGGATGCTCGTCAGCCTCGTGACCTTCAGCTTGGCGGCCACCCTGGTCGTGCTGCTGCCCGGGCCGGACACGTTGGTGGTCGTCCGCAACCTCGTCCGGGGCGGTCGCCCTGTTGCTGCCCGCACCGTGCTCGGGGTGCTCTCGGGGCTGACTGTCTGGGTGATCACGGCGGTGCTCGGGCTCTCGGCGGTGCTCCACGCGAGTCACGACGCCTACGTCGGGTTGCGCATCGTCGGCGCGGCCTACCTCGTCTTCCTCGGCATCAAATCCCTCCGCTCGCGAGACGACAAGGCGATATCGCCCCGGCGACTCCTCGGCACCGGCTTCACCGCCGGTCTGCTCACCGACCTTTTGAATCCGAAGGTGGGGGTGTTCTTTGTCACCGTCCTCCCCGGCTTCGTGCCCCACGGGTACTCGGTGCCGTGGATGTCGCTCGTGCTGGGTGCCATCTTCGTGATCCTCACCGGCGCCTATTTCGTCGTGCTGCTGCTCGCCTCGCGGTCGGTGACCCGCTGGCTGACCGAGTCCCGCCTGCGTCGGCGGATAGACCGGTGTGCTGGCGTGGTCCTGATCGGCTTCGGCCTCAGGGTCGCCCTCTAGAGCTCGTCTCGGAAAGCCGCCATGCCCGACCGCACCTACCCGCCCGCCCGCGCCAGCAGTCAGGTCGACGACCACTTCGGTGAGCTCGTGCCCGATCCGTACCGGTGGCTGGAGGACACCTACAGCAGCGAGACCGAAGCCTGGGTCAAGGCCGAGAACGAGCTGACCGAGTCGTGGCTCGCGAGCGTCCCCTCGCGCGAGGAGATCCGCGCCCGGCTGACCGAGCTGTCCGACTACCCGCGCTTCGGTGTTCCCTTCCCGCGCGGCCATCGCTGGTTCCAGATGCGCAACTCGGGGCTGCAGGACCAGCCGGTGCTCTACGTCATGGACCGGCCGGACGACACCGGCCATGTTCTCCTCGACCCGAACACCCTTTCCGCAGACGGAACCGTGGCGGTCACAAGCCTCGAGGTCACCGAGGACGGGTCGAAGCTCGCCTACGCGACGAGCGCGGCGGGGTCGGACTGGAAGACCTGGCGGGTCCGCGACGTGGGGACCGGCGCGGATCTCGACGATGCGGTCGAGTGGTCGAAGTTCGCCTCTGCCGCGTGGACCAGGGACAACTCCGGATTCTTCTACTCCGCCCTGGAACCACCCCGGGAAGGAGCCGAATTCCTCGACCAGAGCCGCCAGCCGAGGATCCTCTTCCACCTCCTAGGCACCGCCCAGAGCGAGGACGAGACCTTCTTCGCCGCCCCCGGGCAAGACGAGCTGGCTGCCGCACCAGACGGTGAGCGACGACGGTAGGTACCTTGTCGTATCGATCAGCCGCGGCACGAACCCGGAGACCCGGCTGCAGGTGCTCGACCTCGAGGACCCGCACGGCGGCTACCGGCTGCTCGTCGGGGACTTCACCTCGAAGGCGGTGGTCGTCACCAACATCGGGACCACCTTCTATCTGTTGACAGATCACGGTGCCGAGCGCCAGAGGATCGTCGCCGTCGAGCTCGACAGAGCCCGACCGGGAGAGATGGCGCGAGGTGGTCTCGGAGACCGAGGACCATCTCGTGAGCGCCTACTTCTTCGGAGGAAGGCTCGTCTGCCACTACCTGCGCCACGCCACCTCTGTGCTCCGCGTCCACGAGCTCGACGGTTCGCACGCACACGACATCGCCCTTCCTCCGGCGTCGGCCCTCGCGGGCAGCAAAGTCGACGTCGAGGCGATCGAAGGACGGCCTGACAGCAGCCTCGTCCACTTCCAGCTCGTGTCCTTCGGCGAGTCGGGATCGCTGTGGTCCCACGACCTCGCCACGGGCGAGACCCTGCTGGTGCGTGCCTCGAAGGCGCCGATCGAGCCCGGCCTTCTCGTCACCGAGCAGGTCTTCGTGACCTCCGACGACGGCACGAGGATTCCTGTCTTCCTGGCCCACCGCCGCGACGTCTCCCCGAACGGCGACGTGCCCGCCCTCTTGTACGGCTACGGAGGCTTCGACGTACCGATCACGCCCGAGTTCTCCGCCCGGCACGCCCTGTGGATGGAGCGGGGAGGCCTGCTAGCGGTGGCTGTCCTGCGGGGCGGGGGCGAGTACGGCGGGCTCTGGCACGACGCCGGCCGGCTCGCCAAGAAACAGAACGTGTTCGACGACTTCTGTGCCTGCGCGCGTTGGCTCGCTCACTCGGGCTGGTCGCGCCGCGAGCGCATCGCCATCAACGGCGCCTCGAACGGGGGGCTCCTCGTGGGGGCCTGCATGACACAGCACCCCGAGCTGTTCGGCGCCGCCGTCGCCGAGGTCGGGGTGCTCGACATGCTCAGGTTCCACAAGTTCACGATCGGCTGGGCCTGGACGAGCGACTTCGGAGACCCCGAGAACCCTGAGCAATACCGCTGGCTCCGGGCGTACTCCCCGCTGCAGAACGTGCGCCCCGGCGAGCACTACCCGGCGACGCTGCTCTTGACCGGTGACCATGACGACCGGGTCGTCCCGGGCCACTCCTTCAAGTTCGCCGCCGCTCTCCAGGCGGCGCAGGCGGGCGACGCGCCCATCCTCATCCGGGTGGAGACCTCGACCGGTCACGGCGCGGGCAAGCCGACCACCAAGCTCGTCGCCGAGAGCACCGACGTGCTGGCCTTCTTGGAGGCGGTCCTGCCCGGCAGGGCCTGAGAAGAGCCGGAGGCCTTCGGCGCCATCGGCGGCAATCCGAGCCCGCCGCCGGTGCCCAGTTCCGCCGGGGAAGACCCCAGCCTCGCAAGATGACAGCCGCAGGGCCTTCAGCTCGTTGGCGGCCACCAGTTGCGCCATCCGGGAGACCCGGCTGGCCGGCGCGGTGAGCGTCTCCCGCGGTCGGCGGTTCAGCTCACGTGCTCAGCAGACCGACCGGCTCGGTCACGACCGTGTTGCGTCCCGCTCGCTTGGCGGCGAGAAGCCGCTCGTCGGCGCTCTTGATCGCCGCCTGCCAATCTCTCGCCGGCCCGCAGGCAACCCCGAGGCTGATGGTGAGACGCAGTGCCGGCGCGATCGCCGTCCAGGCGAAGTCCGAGACGGTGAGCCGTATCCGCTCCGCGAACCCGGAAGCACCTGCGAGGTCGACGCCGGACATGACGACCACGAACTCGTCCCCGCCGTAGCGGATTGCCTTCTGCCCGGCGCGCAGCCTGCTCGAGAAGATCTCGCCGACCTGGCGGAGAACCGTGTCGCCGACGTCGTGGCCGAACATGTCGTTGACGTCCTTGAAGAAGTCGATGTCCGCGAGGATGAAGGCGACCTCGGTCTGCCGTTCGGCCTCCTCGAGGAGGAAGCGCTCGAGCTGCCGCCGGTTGCCGAGGCCCGTGAGGGGGTCCTCCTCGGCCGACCGCGTGGCCTCCGACGCCTGCGTCTGGAGCTTCTTGCGGTCCCGCTCCACATCCACGTACTCCCAGACCTGTTGCACCAGCTGTCTCGTCTGGCCCCGGTGTATCGCCCACATGTGCCTTCTGACTTTGCGGGTGTCCTCCAGGGCCCTCTGGAGGTCGCCGGTGGCCTCCTCACATGCCGCCAGCTCCTCGAGGGCGAGCATCAGGTCGTGCTCGTCCCCGCTCGCCTCGACGATGCGCACATCCCGGCGGGCAGTTGCGAGGGCCTCCTCCGTCCTGCCGGCGAGCCGCAGGCAGCGGGCCTCGACCCAGGCGAGCTCCGCACGATCGGCGTGACGGGTGCCCGTAGGGGTCCGTTCTGTGGAACGTATCCAGCACCTCGAGCGCGTCTTCCGGACGGCCCAGGTCGCAGAGGACCTCGGCGAGAAGGCGGTGGGTGCCGAGGCGAGGATCGGTCACGGCCCTTTCCTCGACGACCAGCCGACGCGCCATGGCTTCGGCCCGCTCGAGCCGTTCGGTGTCGGTTTCGAGGTTGGAGATTCTCTGTTCCCGGGTGGCGCGCAGCAACGCGTCGACGACGTTGTACAGCTCGCGGCAGATGCGCTCGCCGTCGCCCACCCGTTCGGCGGCGGCGAGCGAGACCTCGAACTGCTCGACTGCGCCGTCGTAGTCGAGGTAGTAGTAGCAGAACACCCCGAGCCGGTTCGTGATCTCCATCCGGAGGCGGTCGTCGGTGACCGAGTCCAGTCCCAGGATGCTCTTGGTGGCGAGCTCCGAGGCGAGGGCGACGTTGTTGAGTCGAGCCGCATGGGCCGCTCCCAGGCTCGCCGCGTCGACGGCGAGCTCCGAGTCGCCGCCGCACAGCGTCGAACAACGCCACGGCTGCGGCGCAATCGTCGCAGGCTTCGCGAAAGTGGAGCTGCAGAGACCGCACGCGGGCTCGGCATGTCAGCAGTCGGGCCCGGTCGAGCGGCTGCGTCGCGGACGCGAGCGCACGGGCTATGTCCGGCAGGCATTGTTCGCAGTCCGCTGGTGTCGAAGCCAGGAACGTGCGCTCCAACAACGCGTCGATTTCCGCGTCCCATCCGACGGTCTCGCCCACCTGTTGTTTATCGGCCGGCACGGGGCAGATACTGAGCGGAGCGAGGCTCTCGCGACGACACGGGTCAGGGGAGACGGTAGGGCCGAAGGGCCTCAATCGCTCATAGCGCAGCCGGATGTGCCGATGTTCCTCCTTGCGAGCCGTCACACTGGCAACCGGTCGCCACAAGAGCCTGCCGGCGGGTTGCCGCCCCCGGACCGGCCGCTCGGGCTCGCCCCAGCCAGTTCCCGCCGATCCCGAGCCGGACGGCGACCTGCTCATGTAACGCCGAAGGGTGACCGGTCCGCTCCGCCGTGCAGCGAACGGGCTCTATGTCGACCCGACCCTTTTCTCCAGCTCAGGAGGTTCTCTGGGCCGATATGCGGGCTGCCGCGGCCTCGTTGATCGAGTGGCTCCAGACTTGAGTCAACCGGCGAGGAGGCCGCCGTCGACGACGATTGTCTGGCCGGTCAGGTAGCTCGACTCCGCCGAGAGTAGGAAGGCGATGATGGCGGCGATCTCCTCCGGCACGCCTTGGCGACCGACGGGGATACGAGACTCCAAGGCGGAGCGTGCCGAGGACCCGCGCCGAGACGTTGCCAGTAGGGGTCGTTGAAGGGCGTGTCCATCCAGCCCGAGGCGATGCAGTTTACGTGCACCGACGACTTGGCGAATCCCACCGCCAAAGAGCGGGTCATCGACACGAGCCCCCCTTTCGAAGTCGGTGTAGGCCACCGTCCCCACCCCTCCTCGAAAGGCGGCCACAGAGGCTGTCAGGACGATGCGGCCCACCTCGGACTCACGGAGGGCCTGCTCAGCTGCCTGGGCGAGGAGGAACGGGGCACGCAAGTTGACGGCCATCGTCCGTTCCCACTGTTCGACTGAGATATCGGCCAAGGGGGAGTCGACGAGGACACCGGCACAGACGACAAGAGCATCCAGACGGCCGAAGGCCTCGAGCGCTGCTCTCACCGCCGCCGGCGGCCCATCGAGGGTCGAGAGGTCGACCCTGGCGGCCAGTCCCGCGCCCGTGTGCGGGCTCGCTCATCAGCGCCTCAGCGGCCTCGAGATTGATGTCCGCCAAGAAGACGTCGTCTCCCCGGCTCCGCAACCGCTCGATCGTCGATCGCCCGATGCCGGTTGCGCCACCAGCGACGAGAACAGCACCCACTCCCAACCTCCTTGTCGCCCCTTGTCGTCACGTCTCGCCGGTAGCCGCCTATGGCGCGCGAGGGCAACAGGGTAGCTGGCGTCGGTCCGTGGTCGGGACGAAACTGGCGAGGATCCCGAGGCCCCCGGGACCTCTTGCGGCACCGTGCCGGCGAAGTTACTATGCGGGCCAAAGCAGTACAGCTGTAGGACAGCCGGGCAGTCGGCTGAGCCGGTAAGTTCGGGGTGGGACGACTGTAAGGGGGATGAACGATGAGCAGTGACAGCTTCAATTCCGCGGAGACGCAGGAGCCTGCGAGGCCATTCTCGAGGAGGGATTTCCTCGGGGGAAGCCTCGCTCTCGGTGCCGCCGCCGGGCTGCGGGCGCCGCACTTTTTCGCGGGGGCTCTCGACGGCCGACGTCGCGGCGAAGTCCGAGGGCAGCGTAGCCGGCACGATCAACTTTCTTTCCTGGGTGGCCTATGACCTTCGCTTCCCGCTCATGAACACCTGGCGGGCCAAGCACGGCATCAAGATGAACTCCACCTACATCAGCGACTATCCCGAGATCCCGGCGAAGCTGACCTCGCCCGCCACGAGGGGTCTCTCACAACCCGGCGACCTACGGTGCCCAGTACGGCCAGTACTGGAAGGAGCTCGGGATCCTCTCGCCGCTCGACATGTCGAAGATCCCCAACTACAAGAACTCGATCCCGTTCTTCAACAGCGGCACGACATGGAAGAACGACTGGCACTTCGACGGCCAGCAGTGGGGCATCCCGTTCACCTGGAGCTACTCGGCGAACAACTACAACTCCGCCAAGGTCAAGGCTCCGAAGTCGATGAAGGACTTCCTCTCACCTACCTACCACAAGAAGTTCGCACTGAACGACGACTACCAAGGTGAGATCCTTCTCGCGGCGCAGGTTCTGAAGATCGCCAACCAGAAGGCCCTTTTCACCCCGAAACAGTTGAACGAGATCGTCGCGTTCCTGCTCGAGCTGAAGAAGAACGCCCTCTTGGTGGCCTCCAGCAACGGTGACATCGCCAACCTGTTCGCGAGCGGCGAGATCGTGGCGTGCGTCGACGGCTTCCTAGGCATGCAGGAGCTCGTCGCCCAAAAGGGAGTCAACACGATCGCGAGCGTCGTCCCCTCCGAGGGAAGCTCTCGTTCGTCGACGCCTTCTTCATCCCCTCGGGCGCCAAGGACACCGACGCCGTGTACGCCTTCATCAACGAGGCGCTCGCTCCTCCCATGCAGGCCCAGGAATCCGGTTACCTGCAAGCCGGTGTCACGACCAAGAACGGCGTGGCCGCTCTTTCGCCCAGCAACCGCCGCCTCTACCAGCCGGCCAACGTCCAGCAGCTCTTCGCCTCGGCGCCGCTGTTCGACCTGCCGACCAGCCCCCCCAAGGGTTACGTGTCGATCGCCGACTGGGAAACCGCATGGGAGAGCGTGAAGGCTTGAGCGTTGCAGCTCTCGCCGGCACGACCGGGGCCGTCACCAGGCGCAAGAAACCGTACGCGCTCTTGGTGCTGCTCCCGATAGGGGCCGTCATATGCCTGGGGTTCGTGGTGCCGCTCGTCCTCTTGTTGTTGCAGAGCCTCCACACGCCCCGGGATTCGGCCTCCTGCCGAGCTCGTCGCTGAGCTTCTCCTCGTACATTCAGGTGGTGGAGACGCCGGTTTACCGCACGCTGGCGCTCAACACGCTCCAGATCGCGGGCATCGGGGCGATCCTCACGACGGTGCTGACCTTCCCGGTGGCGTACTTCATCCGTTTCCGGCTGAAGCGGGGACAGAACCTCGTGCTGATGCTCACCTTGATCCTGCTCTTCGCGGGCTACATCGTGAAGGTCTACACCTGGCGCATCATTCTCGGTCACTACGGGGTGCTGAACACGCTCTTGGTCGCGACCGGGCTCATCCACCAGCCGCTCGCCGTGCTGCTCTTCAGCAAACTGGCCGTGTTCATCGTCGTGACGTACCTGTCGCTCCCGGCGTCGATCCTGATCCTCGTCGGCGCCATGCAGAACGTCGACCCGGCTCTCATCGAGAATGCGAGGGACCTCGGAGCAGGCGGGGTCCGCACGGTGGTCAAGGTGCTCGTCCCGCTCGCCATGACCGGCATCGTCGCCAGCCTCGCCTACGGCTTTGTGGCCATCGCCGGGGACTACATAACGCCTCAGCTCGTCGGCGGCCCGTCGGGCCAGATGCTCGGCGTGGCGATCTACGACCAGTTCGTGAACGCGGGCAACGAACCGGGCGGGAGCGTGCTCACCTTGATGATGCTGCTCGTGTTCGTCGCCGTCTACCTGCTCTTGGACAGCTCGAGCGCATATCGCCCGTGTGACGGGTGAGCGATGAACCCGCTAGCGAGCTTCAGGCGTTACTGCCGCAGACACGGTCTCGGTGTCCTCCACCTCTACGTGGCGGTGGTGTTCGCCGTCCTCTTCTTCCCCCTCGTGGTGCTCGTCCTCTTCTCTTTTGTCAAGTCCGGTGACATGCGCTTTCCGATCACCGGTCTCTCCCTTCGCTGGTACCGGGAGATCCTGTCCGACAGCACCGTGCTCGGCGGCATACTCGCCAGCCTCCAGGTCGCGTTCTTCACCGGGCTCGTGGTCACCTGCATCGGCACGCCTGCGGTCGTCCTGCTGAGCCGCCACCGCTTCGGGGCGCCGGGCTCATGACCGGCCTGATCCTCGCCCCAGCCGCCCTGCCCGGCATCGTCATCGGCGTCGCCCTGCTGAACGGCTTCGGCGACATCCGGGTGACACTGTCGCTCGTGACGGTCACTCTCGGCCAGATCGTCCACTGCCTGCCGTTCTTCTACCTGATCTTCAACGCCTGCCTGCGCCACTTCGATCCCATGCTCGAGGAGGCCGCCATGGACCTCGGCGCAGGGCCCCTGCAGCGCTTCCGCAGGGTGATCGCCCCGCTCGTGGCCCCCGCCATCCTCGGTGCCGCGCTCGTCGTGCTCGCGCTCTCGTGGGACGAGTTCCAGATCACCTTCTTCACGATCGGCGACCAGAGCACGCTCCCCCTCGTCATCTGGTCGCACACCCGCCGCGTCATCGATCCATCGGTGAACGCCGTCGGCGCTCTCATGATCGCGGGATCGCTGCTGATCGTCCTCGTCACCCGTAGGTTCATAGTGGACAGCTACACGTGATCGGCCTGGAGACGAATCCGATGGACCCCGTCCCCGCGGAGAAGGCCCTCGAGAACACCCGCAACGACCCACTGGCTCGCGGTCGAACTGAGCGGCATCTCCAAGCGCTACTCGACCCAGGTCGCGGTTCATCCGCTCGACCTCGCCATCGGCGAAGGCGAGTTCGTGACCCTGCTCGGACCGAGTGGGTGCGGCAAGACCACGGTGCTGCGCATCGTCGCCGGCCTCGAGGTCCCCGACGAGGGCAGCGTCCGCATCTTCGGAGAAGACGTCACTCGACAGGCCGGCGAACAAGCGGCCCGTGAACCTCGTGTTCCAGCGGGCGACCTTGTTCCCCCATTTGTCGGTGGCGGAGAACATCGCCTTCGGGCCCAAGCTCCGGCGGGCCGGCAAGTCGACGATCAAGGACCGCGTCGAGTCACTGCTCGAGCTGGTGCAGCTGCCCGGATACGGGTCTCGCCGGGTCAACGAGCTCTCGGGGGGCCAGGCCCAACGCGTCGCCTTGGTGCGTGCGCTCGCGAACGACCCGAAAGTCCTGCTCTTGGACGAACCGCTCTCGGCTCTCGACCTCGCCATCCGACGACAGCTCCAGGGCGAGCTCAAGGACATCCACCGCCGGCTCGGTCTCACGTTTCTCTACGTGATGCACGATCAGGACGAAGCCCTCAGCATGTCTGATCGAGTCGTCGTCATACGCGACGGGCGAATCCAACAGGTGGGCAGCCCGGTCTAGATCTACCGCAACCCGCGTTCTCCTTTCGTCGCCGAAATTCCTCGGTCTTTCGAACGTCGTCGCCGGCGTCGTGTCCGAGGTTTCCGCCGACGGGCTCGTCCTCGACGGCCCCGGCCTTCGCGTGATCGCGGCGCGCCCCGATTTCGCCGCCACCGTCGGCGGAGCTGGAGCGTCGTCGTCGGCCGGACGTGATCGAGATGAATGCAGTCGACGGTGCGGACGCGTTCGGCAACGACCTGTCAGGGACCATCGAGGACGTCCGATTCGCCGGTCTCGTCGTCCACTACACGGTCACGACCGAGAGGCACGACTGGCAGGTGAGCGTCGGGGCCATCAGGAGCCAGATGGTAGCCTCCGGGAACCGAGGTTGAGCACTGCGTTGGCGCCCCGAGGCTGCGTCGTGATGTCTACGGCCAAGTAGAAGGGCTCGACCTCACCGGGTCCCAAAGACCCGGCGGCCAAGAGCTCGGCAAGGCCATCAGCAGTTGGAACCTGAAGAGAAAGGCAACAAGAGAGATGGCCGAGATCGACACTGAGCCGGTGGTCGTGCGTTACGCCGACCTCGAGCGCCGTACCTGGGGTGATGAGGAGTCCGGGCGACTGCCCGACTGGTTCTACGCCGACAGCGTCAACCTGTCGCTCAACATCGTCGGGATGGCGCCGAACGGGGCCGTACTCCACTCCGACAAGAACCGCTCCATCTTCGGGGCGGACGAGCTCTTCTACGTGCTCGAAGGTTTGCTGGTCCAGACGAACCCCGCCACCGGAGAGGTCATCGTCTAAAGCCCGGCGAAGCCACCTTCTTCCGCAAGGACACCTGGCACCACCAGTGGAACTACTCCAACTCACAGCTGCGGATGCTGGAATTCTTCCAGCCCGCCCCGAAGACCGGGACCGGCAGCCCTAGCACGAGGAGCAAGGAGAACATCACCCCGCCCTACCGCCACACACAGAGATGAGTTCCTCGGCCGCTGGCCGATGGCCAAGGCCGAAGCCGCCAAGGACCAGACGCACTGGCTCATCCGCGAGGAGGACATCTTGTGGCGCCTCGAGGGCAGTGTGCGCGGGCCGGGAGCTGCTCGTCGGGATCATGGCGAGTACCGAGAACATGACCGTCGGCAAGATCAACTTCCTCGGGGGCCAGCGCAGCTCGGAGTTCGTGCACCACGGTGACAAGGTCGTGTTCCTTGAGGAGGGCAACATCCATATCGAGTTCCCGAGTCGCGGCGTTCGGTCGAGCTTCGAGCCGTTCGACGGCTGCCGCATCCCCGAGGGCACGCGGCACTCCTTCTACAACATGTCGGCTGCAGAGGCCCACGCCGTCTTCTCTGTTGCTCCCGACTACCTGCCGGGTTGCGAGAAATGAGCCCGGCCGCGACCGGCCGGGCGATCGTGCTTGTCGCCGCCGGTTATCGGGATCTCGAGTTCTGGTACCCGGTGCTGCGCCTCCGCGAGGCCGGGCTCGAGGTGGACATCCTCGGCCCCGGCGGCGATGACACCTTGCGCAGTGAGCTCGGCTACCCGGTGATCCCGAACGGCTCGATCGCGGGCACGGCCGGTCGACCTACGACGTCGTCGTCGTGCCCGGAGGGCGGCAAGCAATACGCTCGCTACCAACGAGAGGGCTGTGTCCCTGGCCGCGGCCACTACTTCGAGCCGCAGAAGGCGCGTAACGATCGGGAGCGGGGCGGCCCTGGCCGAAGCGGCGGGCATAGTGGCACCGACGTGCCAGGATGCCGACGGCCTTCCCGAGCTGATCCGCGAGCTGATGGCCGGGCTCTTTCGATGACGGTCGGATGCTGGCGCCGTCCCCCGAGTGCGCCCCAGGCACGCCCTGAGCGCCCCGCAGGGCCGAGCGCCGATGCGTTGCAGGCAACAGACGTGCCAGGTGAGGCTATGAGTGGAGGAGAGAGTGGAACTATCTGAGGCACGCATCCTCGTGCTGGCGGAGAACCAAGTACCAGAGCTCGAGCTTTGGTACCCGGTGTTGAGGTTCAGGGAGGCCGGCAGCGATGTCGTGGTCGCCGCTCCCCTCGCCGGCCAGCTGTACTCGAGCAAGTTGGGCCTGCCCGTGGTGAGCGACGTCGCCGCCGAGGCGCTGGACCCGCCGATATCGACGTGCTCATCATCCCGGGTGGGTTCGCTCCCGAGGCGATGCGCAAGAGCCCCGAGCTCCTGCAGCTCGTGCGCAGGACCTACGACCGCAACGGCATCGTCGCCGCCATCTGCCACGCCGCTGGGTGCTGGCATCGACAGGGGATCACGAAGGGAAAGCGGCTCACATGTGTGCCGATCATCCGCGACGACGTCATCCACGCCGGGGGCGAGTACCTGAACGAGCCGGTCGTGCGGGACGGCAACCTGATCACCTCGCGCCTGCCGAACGACCTTCCGGTCTTCTGCTCCGAGATAGCCCAGGCGGTGACGGAGCTTGCCGGCCACCGGGGCGACGGGACCAGCTGGCCACCGACGGAGAGGCACGCGCTTCGGCCAGCTTTTCCGAGCGCGCCCACCTCGTGCAGGCGCCGGCAGGCCCACGCGACGGCAAACTACACAACGACCGCCTCCCTGGCGGAAAGCTAAGTCGGAAAGAGCTGAAATGACCGCGGACCCATCCTCCGACAAGCGCAGCGAGTTGAATTCGTCCGTGTCTCCCAAGACGGCGCCACGGACGCCGTTCGGCGCCAGCTGATCGAGATGATCGAGTCCGGCCAGCTAGCCGTCGGCGACCACCTGCCGGCGGAGATGGAGCTCGCCAGGGACCTCGGCGTGAGCCGAAACGTCGTCCGCGAAGCCCTCGTGAGCCTTCGCATCCTTGGCTTCACCTCCTCACGCTCGGGATCTGGCACCTATGTCGCCTCTGACCGCATCCGGATGCCGCTGTCTTTTGGTGGGTCGACATCTGAACAGCTGAACGAGGTGCGGCGACACCTGGAGGTCCCCTGTGCCGGACTGGCAGCCAGGCGCAGGACCGAGGAGGACCTCACCGAGCTTGCCCGGATCGTGGACGAGTTCGAAGCTGAGGACAACCACGACGCCGGGTCCGGATCGACTCGCGTTTTCACGTCGCCCTCGCCCGGGCGACGGGCAACCCTTTGTACGCCCGCCTCATCGAGGACCTGCGGGCGGTATCGAAGAGCAGTCCCTCGCCGCCTCCCTGGCCCCCGGGCGCCGGGCAGAGGCGACCACCGAGCACCGCGACATCTACGGGGCGGTCCGAGCCACCGACGCGGGCCTGGCCGAGAAGCTCATGATGGTCCACCTCGATCATCTCGACCACTCGATGGCCGCCCTCGCCAAGGATCACCAGTCCCCGGCACACGCTGACAAGAGCTCTGAGAGCGCCACCAGCGGTCAGATCGAAAAGGCGGGCAGATCCCGCGCAGAGCACAGAAGGCAAAAAGGGGGCCTCTAATGAAGATCATCCGCACCGTCATGGGGGATGTCCCGGCCGAGCAGGCCGGGATCACGTTCACGCACGAGCACATCTTGTACGCCTATCCCGGAGCAGACCTTGACCACAGGACGGCGTTCGACTTCGACGAGATCGCCGGCCGCATCGCCGGCGACCTGCGGGCCGGCCTCGAGCAGCACGCCATCGCGACCCTTGTCGAGATGACTCCGGCCGAGGTCTACCGGCATCCTCCGCTCATGCGGGCCGTGTCCGAGGCGAGCGGGGTCAACATCATCGCCATCACGGGCTTCTTCCCCCAGTCGATGGGCCTTCCGTACTACTGGCGACGCCAGACGATCGAGGAGATCACGAACTTCTTCGTGGCGGATCTCACCGAGGGGATGATGTACGCCGGTCGGCCGACCGGCATCCACGCCGGGGCGATCAAGATCGCCACCGGCGGAGAAGGTGTCTCCACCAAGCCATCGCCTGTCGGGCCGGACGGCTTGCGGATCACCGAGATCGAGCAGCGTGTCGTCCGCGCAGCCGGGCCGCGCAAAAGATGATCGGCTGCGCCGTCAACACCCACACCGACCCGAACGACTACGCCGTCACCAACCCGGCCATGGAACAGCTCGATCTCTTGGAGGACAAGGGCGCGGATCTCACCAAGGTGATAATCGGCCACACCTTCATCCAGAACACGGGCATGCACCAGCTCTACGAGATCTGCGACCGCGGGGCGACAGTGAACGTCGACCATATTGGGATCCCCTGGAAACACGGGAGCATCGACGAGCTCGACGCGATTTTGGCAGAAGGGGTCTTCGACCTCGTGGAAAGGGGTTACACGGACAGGATTCACCTTCTCCTACGACCGCTGGTTCTTCAACCCCCGTGCCACGGTGACCGATCTCGACCCGGAGTTCCTCAACGCCCACGTACCCCTGGGGCTACCTGTTCGACGCCTTCGTGCCCCACCTTTCGAAGATGGGCCTCGACGAAAAGGTCATCCGGCAGATACTCGTTGACAACCCACGCCGGCTCCTCTCCTTTTGATGGCTGAGACGGCGGCCCCCGATCGAGGATCCCGAGCCGGACCCCCGGACGAGCCTTTTGACCGACGAGCTGAGTGAGCTGGGTCAAGAGCTCATCGAGGCTACCGGGCACCTCGTCGCCATACCTTCGGTGAGCTTTCACGAGCAGGCGATCGCCGACGAGTTGCACGAGCAGCTGTCTAGTCACCGCCACCTTCACCTCGAGCGGATTGGGGACAACCTCGTTGCTTCCACGCGACTGGGCAGGCGCCAACGGGTCATTCTTGCCGGGCATCTCGACACCGTGCCCGGTGAGGGCACGGTGAGCGTCGAGCCGGACCGGGTGACCGGGCTCGGGGCGGCGGACATGAAAGGCGGCCTCGCCGTCCTCGCCTGCTCGCCGGCAAGCGGTCAGCGAACCCACGCTCGACCTCACCTTCATCTTCTATGTGGCCGAAGAAGTAGCCCAGGAGCACAACGGCCTCGGCGACCTCCAGCGCCGCCGCCCGGAGCTGCTGCGCGCAGATGCCGCCATACTCGCCGAACCGACAGGTGGCGTGCTAGAGCTTGGCTGCAGGGCTCCCTGCAGCTGCAGGTGACCCTGGTCAGCCAACACGGCCGCCGCGCCGTCCGCGGTCGTGGATGGCAGAGAACGCCATACACCGCCTCGCCCCCCTGCTCGAGGTCCTCGGCCGCTCCTCGCCCGCGAGCCCGTGCTCGACGGCTGTGTGTTCCAGGAGTCTCTGCAGGCTGTCGGCCTCCGGTCCGGCGTGGCGGCGAACGTCGTCCCCGATTCAGCCACGCTTCGCCTCAACCACCGGTATGCACCCGATCAGAGCCCGTCCGAGGCCTTCGCCGCGGTGGAGGCTCTCGTCCGGCCGGTCATGCGGGTCGATGACGAGCTCACGATCCTCGACGTCGCCCAGGCCACGCCGCCGAGCTTGAGCCATCCGGTCCTCGCCGCTCTGGCCCGGGTCGTCGAGGCGCGCAGCGCCCAAGCTCGGTTGGACCGACGTCGCCCGCTTCTCGGCCGCAGGGGTCCCGGCCGTGAACTTCGGCCCGGGACATCCTGAGCTGGCGCATGTCCCAGGCGAATGGGTCGAGGCCGGCGAGCTGGCGCGGACTGCAGTCGCACTCCGGCGCTTCGTGCTGGAAGGTGACCGAGCGCTCCGCCGATGACCACTCCGGAGCACGGCGAACACAGCCAAGGCGTTGGTACGGCTCCGGTAGTCGGCGAAACCCCCGGCATCTGGGACACGACACAAGCCCGGCGCTTTCGTGCCGGGGCGACGGGCGCCTTCTTCCTGCTCGGGCTGTTCGACAGCATGCTCGGTGTCGTCTGGCCCTCCATGCGGTCCCACCTGCAGCTTCCCATCGACGCTCTCGGTTCCTTGCTCCTTGGCGCCACGGTCGGCTTCCTGGTCTCCTCCAGCGCGAGCGGCTGGTTGCTTCGGCGGAGCCGGCTCGCTCCGATACTCATCGCCGGGACGGAGGCACAAGCCCTCGCCTCCGCGACGATCGGGGCCGGGTTCAACTTCGCTTCCTTCGTCGCGTGCTTCGTCTGTCTCGGACTGTGCTCCGGACTGATCCAAGCGGCACTCAGCGCGGCAGTGTCGCTCTGGGGCCCCAACCGGCTGATGAACGCCTTGCACGGCTCTTACGGTGCCGGGGCGGCCGTGGCGCCCTCTGGTCGTGACGGCATCCGCACTTGGCCTCTGGTCGTGGCCGCTCGCCTTCTACTCGCTCGGCGCCTTTCAGATCCTCATCGAGCCACTTTGGTGGGTACGCCACCGGCCCGTCGAGGCGATCCATGCGGCCCGACAGGTGACGAGCTCACAACGGCGTCGCCTCGCCCGGAAGCGTTTCTTGGGACTCGGGCTGCTCACGTTCTTCTTCACGAGCGGCGTCGAGATGGCGGCCGCGTCGTGGATGGCGAGCTACCTCGAGGGTCGCTGGCTGCTGCGGGGGGCCGCCATTTTCGGTCTCGGGGTGTTCTGCTACTGGGTCGCATTGGCCGGCTCGCGCCTGACTGCCCGCGCTCGGTCGGGACCTCGACCCCGCCCGTGTCGTGCTGGCAAGCGTCGTCCTCGTCGTCAGCGGGCTCAGCGGCCGTATGGGCTGCCCCCAGATGTTGGCTTCGCCATAGGCAGCCTGGCACTGCTCGGGTTCGGGACCGGACCTCTGCTGCCGGCGCTCACGAGCCTGACGCCACGACGTGTCGGCATGACCCAAGCGACTGGAGCGATCGGCAGGCAGTTCGACGCCGGCAGCCTGGGCGCCTGCACGGCTGCTCGGCTTGTGCCGGGTTCGTGCTGCAGCACGAGGGCTTTTCTGCCACTGGCCCGGTTCTCACAGGTTTCGCCCTCGTCCTCACGGCCCTCCTCGCCGTCATGCACCGTGCCCCGACATTCGAGGTGCCTGCGGGCATCGGAGGCGGATCATGACATTTGTCGCCGCCTTCGACTGGGGTGGCACATGGCTGCGGGGCACGCTCGTGGACGAAAAGGGCGAGCTCGTGGTTCAACTGCGTGAGCGCTGCCCGGAGGAACCGGACGAGCAGCTGGCCGTGGTCACCACCCTCGTGTCGCGCCTCGGCGCCGAGATCGAGGCAGCGATCGATGCCGTCGGCGTCGGTGTCGCCGGAATCGTCCGCGATGGCCGGGTTCTCTCCGGGTCGAACCTCGGTCTCAAGGGCGTCGACCTTCGCTCCGAGCTCGAACGCAGGCTCTTGCTCCCCGTCCGCGTCGTCAACGACACCCAAGCAGTTGCGCTCGCCGAGCTCTCCCTGGCCGGCCCGGGCGAGACGGCGGTGTTCTTGAGCGTGGGAACCGGCATCGGGGGCGCCGTCGTCCACGACGGAAGGCTGTTCACCGGGCGAGGAGCGGCCGGTGACTTCGGTCACATGCAACTGGCGGTCGACGGACCACGATGTGTCTGCGGAGGCCGCGGTTGTCTCGAGCAGCTCGTGTCGGGGCGGGTCCTGAACAAGGTCGCGGCCGAGCTCGCCGTATCCGGCCAGTCGGCTTTCCTCGAACTTCGGGCCCGATCGGGCCAGGGCCTTCATGCGGGCGATCTCGACGAGGCCGCCCGTCACGGAGACGCGGCGGCGGCCGAGGCGCTCGCTCAAGCTTCGGCGGGACTTGTCGCCGGGCTTCGTTGTGTGGCCGCCGCCTACGACCCGGACCGCATCGTGCTCGGGGCTGGGCTCGTCGGCCAGGGGTCCCTACCTCCTTGCCCGCGTGAGGGACAGGTGGACCGCCGAGCGGCCGACCTGGACGACTGCTGAGCTGACTCTCACCGCGACACGGAGATGACGCGGGTCTCCGAGGTGCGGCCCTTTTGTGGGTCTCACCGGCTGCGACCGGCTCAATGGGCGGGGCGGCCAAGAAGACGTCTGGCACGTGAGCGCTCCCGGCAACGGAAACGCCGTTGCGAGCTTGCTCGTCGCCTCAGGAATACTGCTCGACGGTCGCGTCGTGCGGAAACGTGGCGTCGGCGTGTGGATCGAACGGGGACGGATCACCGGTCTCAGCGGGACAGCACCCTCGAGGGGCGCCGAACCGAGAGGCGGTTGGGTGCACGAGTACCCCGGGGCAACACTGCTTCCCGGGCTGATCGACGCCCACACCCATCTCTGCCTGGCCCACGGTGAGGACCTGACTCGGGCTCCCGACGAAGAGCTTCTGGAGGCCTGCGCCGAAGTAGGCCGAGCAGCCGCGGCCGCGATCTTGGCCGCCGGGGTCACAACGGCCCGCGACCTCGGGTGCCGGGGACAGAGCGCGCAGCGCGTACGAGAGGACCTGGGCGACGCGACCGGCCCGGCACTCGTGGTGTCCGGGCGTCCGGTCACCCCGTCCGGGGGCCATTTCTCCGCTTTCGGGCTGACCGTCAAGGGTCCCGCGGACGCCCGCCGGGCAGTCGACCAGCTGGTGGCGGAGGGCGCGGACCTCGTGAAGGTGATCCTCACCGGTGGCACGCTCACGCCCGGATCAGCCGTCGGTGTTCCCCAGTTCGACCTGGAGGAGGTGCGCGCACTTACCGGCCGCGCCCACCACCATGGCCTGCGCGTCGCCGCCCATGCGCACGGAACCGCTGGGATCGAGCTCGCGGATCGCGGCTCGTGTCGACACGATCGAGCACTGCAGCTGGCTCGAGCGTGACGGCAGCCCGGGGCCGGTTCCGGGCCCGCTCGTGGAGGCGATTGCCGACCAGGACCAGGTCGTCGTGATCGCCGGGCCGATTCCGTCCGGGCTCGTCGACACGGAGGCGGATCTGGGACGGTCCCCGGGACCTCCCGACCCGGGCCGCGTCGCGTCGCTGCTGCCGCGCCTGGCGCAATGGGGCACAGCTTCGACGCATGGGCGTCCGCGTCGCTCTCGGAAGCGACTCGCTCTTCGGGCAGTTCTCCGACGCTCGTGACCTGATCTACCGCGCAGAGGCGATGGTGGCGACCGGTGCGTGGACTGCGATCGAGGTGTTGCAGCTCGTCACCGAGGGGGGAGCCGCTGCCCTCGGCAAGACGGGTGAGGTCGGATGTCTTGGCGCCAGGGCGGCCGCCGACCTCTTGGTGGTCGAAGGCGATCCGAGCGTTGACACAACCGCCCTGCGTCGGGTCCTCGCCGTCTACCGGGCCGGTCGGCTCGTGGCAGGCTCGCCGGGCGCGAGGCGTCGCATCGAAGGACCTCCCTGAATGGGCGCATCCGCTTGGGCGCATCCGTATGGGGACATCCGTATGGGCGTATCTGATGGGCATGCCGGGCGGATGCGGTTCACCCAATCGTCATGCAAGCGCGACGAGGCGCACCGAACAGCGGGGCTAGGCTTTTCCAACGGCGTCACGAGAGGGAGACAAGAATGACCTTGACAGGCGTGGTCGATGATCACATGCTGACCCAATATCGCGTGTTGCTCGACCGGGAAGACGAAGCGTTCGACGAGCTCGAGCATGCCTACGAGGACGGAGATCGCAGTCACTTCGAGGCGGACTACAACGATTGGATGCAGGCAATGAGCCGTCGGCTCGCTTATCTGAGGCGTATCGGCATCGAGGTCAACGCCTGAGGTTCTTCCTTCCCCCCGGCACGACGAGAACCGCCCACCGGCCGTGAGGTGACCGGTCCCGCCGGGCATGTGCGCGAGCAGCGGCTGGTGTTCGGCGAGGTCGCCGAGACATACGACAAGCAGCGCTCCTCCTATCCGTCACAGATAGTCGACGGGGTCCTCGCGTTCGCGGGCCTCGGGCAGGACACCACCACGCCTGCCGCCGAGGTCGGTGCCGGTACCGGCAAGGCGAGCGTGCTGTTCGCCGCCCGCGGTCTCGCCCTCGAGTGCCTCGAGCCCAGCCCCGCGATGGCAGCGGTCGCCCGGCGCAACCTCGCCCCGTACGGCAACGCCGAGGTCCGTGAGGTCTCCTTCGAGGACTGGCGGCCGGCCGATCACAGCTTCGGCCTCGTCTTCGCTGCCCAGGCCTGGCACTGGGTGTCGCCCGAGGGCCGCTACGCCAAGGTTTGCCGGGCCCTCCGGCCGGGCGGGACTTTCGCCGCCTTCTGGAACACGATGCTCGGCCACGGGGACAAACGCCTGGAGAAGGCGATCGCTCTCGCCTACGCCGACCTCATTGCCGGCCAGGGTGGACTGACGAGCGCCGGACGGGCCGGGGTCAACGACTGGGTCATCAGCGAGATCGAGGCCTCGGGCCTGTTCGAGCCGGGCTCTCCGACCGTGCTGCGCACGTCCTGGCAGCGCAGTTTCGACACCGAGAATTGGATCGGGCTCCTCACGACCCAGTCCGACCACCGCATGCTCGACGAGGAGACCAGAGCCCAGCTCTTCGACCGGATCCGGGCCGCCATCGATGCCCACGGCGGTACCTTCGAGGCCGACTACGTCACTGTCGCCTACCTCGCACGCACCAGCGAAGCAGCCCTTTTCGATGAGACCTGAAGCCGCCGCTCCGCTCCTGTCAGAGGCGCCCCTGGCCGACTGGCCGGCGCGGGCCATCGGGGCGATCGCCGACGGTGTCGTCGTCGGGATCGTCACCTACGCGATCGCCACCGCCGCGGGCATCCGCCTTCCCACGGCGGCCCATCGGCTAAACGGCTTCGTCTACGTGGACCTCGCCGTGAGCTTCGTGTACTCCTTCACCATGATCGCCCTTTGGGGCCGGACGCTCGGCATGGCCATGATGAGGCTCTATGCCGTCGACGCCGTCGAGGGCCGGACGCCGATCGCCTGGGGCCGGGCGGCGATCCGGTCTTTCATGGCCGGGGTCTTCTACGTGGTCGCGCCTGTCGCGGTGCTCGACGTGCTCTGGCCGCTCTGGGACCCGCGCAACCAGACGATCCACGACAAAGCCGCAGGCACGGTGGTGCTCCGCCGAGTGCTGCCGGATTAAGCGACCCCGGACTTAAGTCGAGTTAGCCGCCGAGCAGCTCGGCGACGTCGTGGCGCTCCCCAGGAGCTCCTCTGTCGTCGCCCGGATCTGGCCCTCGGCGAAATCGCCGTGACGAAGTCCGGGGACCACCTCCCACGTGCTCCCGTCGGTCCTGACCGGGAACCCGAACTGGATCCCCTCCGGCACGCCGTACTCGCCGTGGGACACGACCCCGAGCGAGGCGAAGCTGCCGGGCGACGTCGGCCGCACCATGCTGACCACCGAGTCGATGACGGCGTTCGCCGCGCTCGCGGCCGAGGAGAGTCCGCGGGCCTCGATGACAGCGGCGCCACGCCTTTTGACGGTCTCGAGGAACTCGCCTTCCAGCCACGCCTGGTCGCCGATCACCTCGACCGCAGGAGCGGCCGTCGATCAGCGCGTTCTCGTAGTCGGGGAACTGCGTCGACGAGTGGTTCCCCCACACCGCCAGGTTCGTCACCTGTGCCGTTGGAGACCCCGGCCCGCTTGGCGAGGATGCTCTGAGCTCTGTTCTGGTCGAGGCGCATCATGGCGAACCAGCGCTCGGCCGGCACCTCGGGAGCGTTCGATCGGGCGATCAGGCAGTTCGTGTTGCAGGGATTGCCCACGACGAGCACCCGCACGTCCGAGGCGGCATTGGCGGCGATGGCCCGCCCCTGCGGCTTGAAGAGACCCCCGTTGACGCCGAGCAGGTCCTTGCGCTCCATCCCTGCCTTGCGCGGGACGGCCCCGACCAAGAGCGCGTAGGAAGCGCCGTTGAAGGCCGCAGCCGGGTCGCTCGTCGCCTCGATTCCCCTGAGCAGCGGGAAGGCGCAGTCCTCGAGCTCCATGGCGACGCCCGTGAGGGTCTTCATCGCCGGCTCGATCTCGAGCAGCTGGAGGATCACGGGTTGGCCGGCGCCGAGCATCTCGCCTGACGCGATCCGGAACAAGAGCGCATAGCCGACCTGGCCGGCGGCACCGGTGACCGTCACACGGACCGGTGGCGGCGCCGTGACAGCAGAGGACGGCGAGGCGGGCGCGGGGGTGGTGGTGTCAGTCACGGCATCGCAGACTACTTGCCGGGGCACCTTCGCAACCTGAGAAAGGACCCCGAGTCCGCCTGCTCTGCGCACCAGGATGTCGCAGGACGGTCTCGACCCTCGGCGGCCCGAGGCCGTGCTCCGGAGAGGCGGCGGGGCGGCCGAAGGCGGCTGGAAGCGCGACGCCGCCGGCTCAGCCGTCAGAGGCGACGACGACCAGCTCGGTCGCCGCCGCCCGCGCGCCCTTGGCGACGTATCTGACCCTCCAGGGCTCGTCCGCCTGGCTCGGTTGCCCGGCGATGCCGCCCCCGTCGCAGACATAGACCGCGGGCACTCCCTTCACCAACGAGGCAGCGCCGTCGGCCTTCAGGCACTCGACGCCGTTGTGCAGCCGGATGAGCCACCACGCTCCCTGCGTGCCTACGCGAGGGTCGTCGCCCTTGGCCGGCAGCGGGGAGTTGAGCCGCAGCTCGAGCAGACGGGAAGGCTCCTCGGAGCCCTTGGAGTAGAGCGGGCAGGCGACGTAGCCCAAGCCGCGTTGATAGGGCGAGCTGAAGCACGGGTCGTAGATGAGATTGGCCCGTCAGGCATCTCCAGACGTATGCCTCCGAGTCGCTGATCGATCCCGTCCAGCAGTGGCCCGCGGCGTGGCTGACGACCTTTACGCCGTGGCGAAGGCCGGTCCGGTCGAACGGCTTGAAGGCGAGGATGAGGGTCCTGGCCGGGGAGGCGCTGGCGCCCGCCACGGCGGCACCTATTGACGACGACAGCCCGACGACCAGCATGCCGCCGCAGACGGCCGCGGCGAGCACGGTGCCGAGAGCCGGCCGTCGCGGCCGACCGAGGGATCCGTTCACGACAGGAATGATGACCGGGAAGCACCGCCCGCGCACGGCAGGCGCGGCCAGGTCGCAGAGCTCAGAGGCGCTCCGACGATGGCCTGGGCGAACTCGCTGCAGCGGACCTCGTGCGCCCCGTCCATCAAACGGGCGAAGTCGTAGGTCACGATCTTCTCCGAGATCGTCTGCTCGAGGGCCCGGATGATGTCGTCCGCCGCCTGCTGCCAGCCGAAGTGCTCGAACATGAGCACCCCGGACAACAAGAGCGAGCCCGGGTTGACCTTGTCCTGGCCGGCGTACTTGGGGGCGGTGCCGTGCGTCGCCTCGAAAACGCCGTGGCCGGTCACGTAGTTGATGTTGCCCCCGGGGGCGATGCCGATGCCGCCCACCTGGGCGGCGAGGGCGTCGGAGAGGTAGTCGCCGTTCAGGTTCGTCGCGGCGATGACGTCGAACTCGTCGGGGCGCGTGAGCACCTGCTGGAAGGTGATGTCGGCGATGGCGTCCTTGACGAGGATCTTCCCGCCGGGCTCGCCCCCGCAGTCGTCCCAGCCGACGGCCACGTCGGAGAACTCGTCGCGGGTCAGCTCGTAGCCCCAGTTGCGGAACGCCCCCTCGGTGAACTTCTGGATGTTCCCCTTGTGCATCAAGGTGACGCTTCTGCGGCCGCGCCGCACGGCGTACTCGATGGCGGCACGTACGAGGCGCTTGGAGCCCGTCTCCGAGATCGGCTTTATGCCGATGCCCGAGTCGGGCCGGATCGTCCACCCGAACTGCTCCTCGAGAAACGAGATCAGCTTGCGGGCATCCTCGGTGCCCTCTTGCACCTCGAGCCCGGCATAGACGTCCTCGGTGTTCTCGCGGAAGATCACCATGTCCACCTTCTCCGGATGCACGACCGGGGAGGGCACGCCGCTGAACCAGCGCACCGGGCGCAGGCAGACGTAGAGGTCGAGCAGCTGGCGCAGCGCCACGTTGAGGGACCGGAAGCCTCCGCCGACCGGGGTGGTGAGCGGGCCCTTGATGCCGATCAGGTGGTCCCGGAAGCCCTCGACGGTCTCCTCCGGCAGCCACTCGCCGGTCTCGTTGAAGGCCTTCTCGCCGGCGAGCACCTCTTTCCAGGTGATCTGCTTTCCGTGCTTGGCCGCCGCGGCGTCCATCACGTGCTGCGCCGCCGGCCAGATGTCGACTCCGATGCCGTCACCTTCGATGTAGGGGACGATGGGGTCGTCGGGAACCTGGAGCTCGCCCGCGGGCGACATGGTGATCTTCGTAGGCATGGCCCTACTATGCCCCGCCCAGGGCGTGCGCCCGGCGCTCGGCGGCGAGGACGGCGTTGCGGAGCAGCATCGCCCGGGTCATCGGGCCGACGCCGCCGATGCGGGGTGTCATCCAGCCTGCCACCTCCGCCGCCGACTCCTCCACGTCGGAGAGGAGCCGCTTGCCCTCGCGCGACACCCCGGCTCCGACGACGGCCGCGCCCGGCTTGATCATGTCGCGGGTCACGAGGTTCGCCCAGCCCGCCGCCGCCACGACGATGTCGCCCTGGCGCACGTAGGCGCCGAGGTCGGCGACGCCCGTGTGGACGACGGTCACGGCTGCGTTGAGGCCCGGGCGCTTGAGCGCCATCAAGAGCGCGAGCGGCCGGCCGATCGTGAGCCCGCGGCCGACGATGACGACGTGCTGACCGCTCACCGGCACGTCGTAGGCGTGCAGCAGCTCGACGATGCCCGCCGGCGTGCACGGCAGCGGACCCGGCGCGCCCATCACGAGGCGGCCGAGGTTCACCGGGTGCAGGCCGTCGACATCCTTGTCGGGGTCGACGGCGAGAAGCGCCCTTTCCTCGTTCAGGTGCTTGGGAATGGGCAGCTGGATCAAGAAGGCGTCGATCTCGGGGTTGTCGTTGAACGACCTGATGCGCGACTCGAGCTCGGCCTGGGTGACGTCCCCGGACAGCTCGGCGTGGAACGACTCGATGCCGATCTCGGCGCAGTCCTTGTGCTTCATCTCCACATAGCGGGCGCTCGGGCCGTCGTCCCCGACGAGGATCGTCCCGAGCCCGGGCACGATTCCATGCGCCTTGAGGTCGGCTACTCGCTTGGCCAGCTCGGCGCGCTCGTCGGGCCGCGAGCGCTTCCCCGTCCAGCAGGATGGCGGCCATCAGTGGCGGAAGTGGCGCTCGCCCGTGAGCACCATAGAGATTCCACGTTCGTCGGCGGCTGCCACGACCTCTGGTCGCGCAGCGATCCCCCCGGTTGCACCACGGCGGTGACCCCGGCGTCGATCATCGCGTCCAGCCCATCTCGAAACGGAAAGAATGCGTCACTTGCGCCTGCTCCTCCTTCCGCCCTGCCGGCGGCCTTGCTGGCGGCGATGCGGGCTGCGTCCACGCGGTTCTGCTGCCCGCAGCCGACACCCACTACCTGCCCACCGTAGGCCATGACAATGGCGTTTGACGAAGTGAGCCCGCACACCCTCCAGGCGAGCTCGAGATCGCGCCACTGCTGGTCGTTGGGCGCCACCTTGGTCGCCACCTGCCACGAGTCGGGCGTCGACCGGAACCGGTCCGGTTCCTGGACGAGGAAGCCCCCGTCGGTCTGGCGAAGGCTGAGGTCCAGCCGCGACGGGGGCGGAGCGGCGATCACGCGTGTGTTCTTCCGTTTCTCGGCGAAGCGGGCGACGGCGGCCTCGTCGAAGCCGGGGGCGACGATCACATCGGCCAGCGGGCCCTCGACGAGCCGCGCTGCGAGCGCCTCGTCGACCCGCCCGCTCAGGGCCACTATCCCTCCGAAGGCGGACACCGGGTCGCCCTCGAGCGCACGCTCGTAGGCGGAGGCGACGTCGGCGGCGACGGCGGCGCCGCACGGGTTGGTGTGCTTGACGATCACCGCCCCCGCGAGCTCGGCGGCATAACTGAGCCCGCCGGGGCCGACAAGTTCGTGGAGGAGCTTCCAGGCCGCCTCGGTGTCGAGCAGGTTCAGATAGGACAGCTCGCGGCCGCCGTGCTGGACGGCACCCTCCCACCAGCCGGCGGCGTGGCCACGCGCCCGGTACTGCGCAGCCCGCTGGTGGGGGTTCTCCCCGTAGCGGAGATCCTTCGCACGCTCGAGCACGACGTGCAGGGTGGGCGGCAGCAAGTCGGCGCCGTCGTCCCCGTCCTCGTCCTGCCCGGTCTGGCCGCGTCCGGTCTCGTCGAGCCAGGCGACGATTGCCGCGTCATAGGCCGCCGTGTGGGCGAAAGCGGCCCGAGCCAGCCTGCGCCGGGTGAAGTCGCTCACCACGCCGTCCCTCCGCAGCTCCTCGAGAACAGGTCCGTACTCGGCCGGATCCACGATGACGGTGACATGGGTGGAGTTCTTGGCTGCCGCCCGGATCATCGTCGGCCCGCCGACGTCCATCGTCTCGATCGAAGGTCGTGCCTCGAACGGGTAGAGGTTGCAGGCGACAAGGTCTATGGCGACGATGTTCTGGGCGGCGAGGTCCTCGACGTGGGACCGGATCGACCGATCCGCCAGGATCCCCGCATGCACCGCAGGATGCAGAGTCTTGACCCGGCCGTCGAGCATCTCCGGCACGCCGGTGATCTCGGCGACCTCCGTGTGGTCGATCCCTGCGGCCTCGAGGGCCTTGGCGGTGCCCCCGCTCGCCACGAGATCGAAGCCCAGGGAATGCAGGCCCGTCGCGAATTCAACCAGGCCCGCCTTGTCGTATACGGACAAAAGCGCTCGCACGAGCCAAGACGGTATCAGGGCGCTCGGAAGCCGATCCTGTAAGCCCGTAAGTGCTGACCGCGTTCAGTCTCGCGCTGTGAGTGTTTACCCGGAAACTGCTGCTGAGGCACGGATCATGAGGAGTAATGTTTGCCATGCCCAATGGCGGGCAAGGAACGTGGCACGGACGCTGTTACTTAGGTTTGCGAGGGCCCTATTAGTGACACCCGGTCGCCACGCGGTCGGGACGGATGAGGGAGTGCTTTGAGCGACGACCTCCAGGGCGACCGATGGTGGCTCGCCTCTGACGGTAAGTGGTACCCGCCCGACCTGCACCCGACCGTCCGCGCCCTCACGTCAGAGCACGACCGCAACGCCGCCCTCCTGAACGCCACCATCGGCGTCGCCCGGGTCCGCGAAGAGGTCGTCTCCGAGGCCCTTGGAGATCGCACCGCGACCGGGACCGGGGGCGACGCCGAGGACACTGAGCCCGGTCCGCGCCGATGCCGCCCTTGAGCGGCGGCTCCCACCGCGACCCGGCGCTGAGCCCATACCCCGGTTCAGGTCACAAACGACCACGGGTTGGCCTCAGACGCTGGAGCAACCACCGCATCAGACCGCTTCGCGGTCGGACGCGCGTCCTATCGGCTCCCCGGTGGCGCCCGTCGTTTCCTCGGCGACAACCGCCGACCCGGCTGACCGTGATCCGGTCACGGCCTTTCAACCGGCCCCGCGCTGGGAGTCCTCGGCGGCTCCCGAGCGACCGGACGGGCGGGCCACGTCCCTCGTGCCTCAGCCGCCGCCTGTGGCGGCGCCACCTCCCCCCGCGCCGAGGTTCTCCCGGACGGTGAGGTTCGCGCAGACTTCACCACCTCCACGCCCCGCGTCGCCTGTCTCCTTGGAGACGTTGGACTTCCCGTCGCCTCCGCCCCCCATCGGAGACATCGCAGAGTCGGCTCCGACCAAGGCCGCTCCACCACCCCCGCCCACGGACGCCGCTTCGTTGCTCGAGGGTCGCGTCCTGCCTCCGAGCGCCCGGCGCCGTCCTGCCAAGCCGCGGTCAACCTTGAGCCTTCGCGATGCGGTGGCCGGCGCGGTGGCGCGTGCCGCCGCACAGGGACCTCTGATTCCTCGGAGTGCGGAGGAGGAGAAGAAGACGAGCCAAGCCCTGAGAGCCCTCAGACCTCCGAGGGCGCCGAACGGTGGCTGGCGGGCCCTGATGCGAGCTCGAAGGACGTCGACGCCCCGTCGCTGCTGGTCGCCCCGGCGGGCGCCGAGGAGACGCAGGAGACGGAGGGCGACGTCGCCGGCTCGAGCAGCGCCACGGCAGCGGACCCCTACGAGGAGTTCGCACGACTGGCGGGCGAGTACGCCTCAGCGGGATCGGTCCCGCCGCTCCACAACGGCCACACCGCCGTGTGGCCGGCGTCGACAACCCCGACAGATGAGGAAGCGCCCGACGCTGAGGAGGTCGAGGCGTCGCTCACAGACACCTCCGACGTTCAAGGTCCAGTCGAGGTTCAGGACAGCGTCGTCGATCTCGCCATATCCGACGACAGCGCGGTTGGCACGGAAGCGCTCGAGGTAGTGGCACGCGAGGCGGCGGCGCTTGAAATGGTTACGCGCGAAACCGTGGTGCTGCAGGCGGTCGTGCTCGAAGAGGAGGTCGTGCTCGAAGAGGCCGTTCTCGAGGAGGCCGTTCTCGAGGAGGCCGTGCTCGAGGAGGCCGTTCTGAAGAGGCGGCCGTGCTCGAAGAGGCCGTTGTCGAGGAGGTGCGCAGAAGAGGAGCACCCCGAGAGGCGGTACTGACGAGCCGTCGGCAGAAGTTGAGTTCCCGAGGACGCGGCGCCTGGAACGACGATCCCCGACGACACCACGCCCGAGGCGACGACCACGGAGGAGCCGACACCGGAGGCTGAGATTCCCGAGGACGCGACGCCCGAGGATGCGACCGGCGAGGACGCGACGGCGCAGCCGACTCGGACGAGGCCGCTCAAGAGGACGCGACGCCCGAACAGGTGACCCAAGAGGACGCGGCCTGGCCGTTCGGCGAACGGCGTTCCGCCGCCCGCCAGGCGCGCAAGCCACTGCCCGCCGCCCTCCAGGAAGCCGTCGCCGCGGGGGTAGCTCAGGACCTTGCCCAGTCAACGTCGCAATCGGAGGGCGGGCACGCCTATGTGCCGGCCGACGGCCCCCGCGCGAAAGCCGACGGTCCCGGAGCGGCCACGGGCAAGAGACTGGACGCCCAAACCCCCGGCCTCCTCCGCCGCTACGGCTCGGCCATCGCCATCGTCGTGCTGTTCGTGGCAGCAGGAGGTGTGGCAGCGGGTATCGCTGCCTTTCGGGGACCGGTTAATCCAACAGGTCCGTCGACGGCCGCCCAGGACCAGGCGGCGGCGAATGCGGCCGTTCTCACCTCCGCGGACTTCCCGAGCGGCTGGCACGTGTCTCCGGCCTCGAGCCCGGTGGGCGTGTACGGCCTCGGCTCGGAGCTCGTGACCCCTTCGGTTGTTCAAACCTGGCGTGCCTCACACCCGAGCTGCTCGGCCGAGCTCAATGATGTGAGCGAGGCGATGACGCCTGCTTTCGGCAACGTGACAGCGGTCGCCTACACACAGGCGGCAACGACGAACCCCCTCGGTGGTCCCTGGCAGATAGCGGACGCGGTCGCCTTCCACACGAGCGCAGCGGACGTGGGCTCCGCTCTGGCAGCGATGCGATCCCTCCTCGACCAGCCCAAGTCGCAGCAGTGCGTGGCGCAGTTCTGGTCGGCTGCCTTGCGGCCTCAATTTCCGAAAGGGTCCAGCGTGACGATGAGGGTCGAGCCGCTGGCGATCCGACCCTTGCCGGGCAGGCCGTCCGGATGGGCGATGAAGATGACCGGCACGGCGGTCGTCCGGCACGACAAGGTCCCGCTCCGTTTCGAGATCACCTCGTTCGCCGCCGGTCGCGCAGAGGTCTTCCTCGTGGTGTCGTCCCAAGCGGCAGCTCTTCCCGCCAACCTCGCTGCCAGGCTGCTCGGCACCTTGGCGGTCAGGGCCAAGCGGCTGGCCCTCCCGGGCGCCTGAGCGAGCCTGCCCGGAGCGCCTGAGCGCGCCTACCCGGATGCCTGGAGCCGGGCCGCCGACCTCTGCGGTCAGCGAGTGGTCAAGCCAGGTAACCGTACAGGGGCATCTTGCTCGTGAGCTGAGCTACCCGTTGCGCCAGGTCGCCTTCGGGGACCCTCCCCCCGACGGCGAGTGCCTCGATGAGGATCTGGCCCACCTCCTCGAACTCGTCGCGGCCGAAACCCCGCGAAGCCAGCGCCGTCGCCCCGAAACGGAGTCCCGAGCAATAGGGCTCCTCGAGTGCGTCGTAGGCGAGCGGGATGGCATTGGCGGAGACCCCGATCCGGTTCAGCCCGGAGAGGACCGCCCACGCCTCCCGACGCCCGGGACCGAGGTCGACGAGCAGCTGGTGCACGTCGGTGCCGCCCGTCACGACATGCGCCTGCGTCCTGTCCTCCGCCGCGGCGAGCGCCTCCGCCATGATCCGGGCGCCCTCCAGTGTGCGCCCGGTCCGCTCTTTGAACGCCTCGGTCCGGGCGAGCTCGAAAGTCACCGCCTTGGCGGCGATCACGTGCGGGAGCGGGCAGCCCTGTTCGCCCGGGTAGACGGCGGCGTCGATACTGGCGGCGAGATCGCCGCGACACAAGATGGCCCCCCCGCGCGCTCCGCCGAGAGTCTTGTGGGTCGTCATCGTGCAGGCGTCGGCGAACGGGACCGGGTCGGGGTGCATGCCGGCGGCGACAAGCCCGGCGAAGTGCGCCATGTCGACGACGAGAGCCGCACCGGAATCGTCGGCGATCTCGCGGAAGGCGGCGAAGTCGAGGTGGCGGCTGTAGCACGACCAGCCGGCGAAGAGCACCCTCGGGTGGTGACGGCGGGCGAGCGTCGCCACCTCGTCCATGTCCACGAGTCGGGTGTCCTTCCGGACGTGGTAGGCGAAGGTCCGATAGTTGCGCCCGGCAGAGGTCGCCCCGGAGTACTGGGTCGGGTGGCCGCCGTGATTGAAGTCCCATCCGAGCACGGTGTCCCCGGGCTCGCACAGGGCGTGGAGCACAGCGGCGTTGGAGCTCGCCCCCGAATAGGGCTGGACGTTCGCATGGTCGGCCCCGAAGAGCGCCTTGGCGCGCCCGATGGCGAGGGACTCGATCTCGTCCACCCATTCGCAGGTGTCGTAGTCGCGCCGTGCCGGGTAGCCGTCCGCGTACTTGGCGGTCAGGATCGATCCTTGCGCTTCGAGCACGGCGCGGGGCGCCACGCTCTCGGAGGCGACCAGGTCGAGTGTCCGGCGTTGCCGGCCCAGCTCACCGTCGAGCGCCGCGGCGACCTCCGGGTCGAGGTCATGGAGGGGAGAGTTGAAAGGGTGGTCGTCCTTCGCTGGCGCCATGGCCCGCAAACTAGCGGGGCTCCGCCCTTTCCCGACGAGAGACCGAGGGCGGCGTCTTCGACCAGGCTCGCGGCCATCGGCTCGCCTCTGCTGGAGTCCGCGGGAACTGATCCTGCGATATACGACTGTTGACTGAGTAAGTTTGTTGTCAAAACGTCATAAGGCAGGTATGTTGGCGTCTATGAGCAACGAGGATCGGCCCTGGCTCGAGCTTGGGAGGCTTGTCTCCATGGTCGCGCAGCAGCAGACCTCGACGTGTGCCGAGCTGGCGAGGATCACAGGATTGGCCCGGTCGACCATCTCGCAGCGGGTTGACGAACTTCTCGACCTGGGCGTGCTCGTCGAAGCCGGGGACGGACCGTCCTCGGGGGGCCGCCGACCGACTCTGCTCACCATCAACCCTGCCGCAGGGGTTGTCCTGGCGGCCGACCTAGGGGCGACGCACGCCCGCCTGGCCATGACGACGCTGAGCGGGCAGCCCGAGGCGGAGGGCGGTACCGAGCTCGACATCGCCGACGGTCCCGATCTTGTCCTGGCGACGCTGATCGACCGTTTCGGCGAGATGCTGAGAGCCAACGGCCGGGCACCGCAAGACGTGAGGGCCATCGGGATAGGCGTTCCCGGACCGGTCGAGTTCGCGACGGGCACCGTCGTGCGGCCCCCGATCATGCCCGGATGGGACGGGGTTGTCGTGCCGGACCTGCTCTCGGAACATTTCGACGTGCCCATCCTGGTAGACAACGACGTGAACGTCATGGGCCTGGGCGAGTACTGGTCGCGGGGGCTCGTCAACGAGCAGGTCCTCTTCGTGAAGGTTGCGACCGGCATCGGGTGCGGCATCATCGCGGATGGCGAGGTGCACCGCGGCGCGGACGGCGCGGCCGGGGACATCGGCCACATCCGGGTGGCTGTCGAAGAGGACGTCTTTTGCTCCTGCGGCAACATGAATTGCCTCGAGGCGGTCGCGTCCGGCTCGGCTCTGGCTCGCCAGCTCGCCGCCGAGGGTCTCGACGCCACGCACGCGCTGGACGTCGTGCGCTTGAGCCAGGCAGGCGACGCCAGGGCCTTGCGCCTCGTCCGCGTCGCCGGTCAGCGCATCGGCGAGGTGCTGGCGTCGCTCGTGAGCTTCTACAACCCGAGCCGCATCATCTTGGGTGGCGCCCTCGCGGGACTCCACGACAACCTCCTGGCAGGTATCCGCGCGGTGGTGTACGAGCGGGCGCTTCCTCTCGCCACCCGGGACCTGACCATCGAGACGACCGCCTTCGGTTACCGCGCGGCGGTTCTCGGCGCCTCCATCCTGGCCGCGCACGGGGCGCTCTCGCCGACGAACATCTCCCACTGGGTCAGGGCCAGCGCAACCTCGTTGTAAAAGGCCCGGACCCCGTCTCGCCGGGTCCGTCCCGTGGGAAGGAGCCCGTGCGCTCGAGATGAGCTGTGGCGCCGACGGCGACGGCGACGGGCTCGCGGCGCTCAGCCCGCCGTGCTGCTGACGGGCCGGACGTCGAAGCCGGCCTCCCGCGCCGCGTCCAGCACGGCCTTGGCGTGCTCGCGGTCTCGCGTCTCGAGCACGATCTGGGCCCCGGTTTCGCGCACCTGCAGGTCGAAGCCCTCGCGGCAGATGCGCCACCGTGACGAGGTTGGCGCCGTTCTGGCCGATGCACGTGAGCAGACGCGCCAGGCTGCCGGGCCGGTCGGGGATACGGGCGAAGAGAACCACCCTTCGCCCGGCATTGGTCTCGTAACGCCGGATGACGGGTGAGAGCACGCCCGTGTCGACGTTGCCACCCGAGATGAGGACAACCGTCGTGCCCTTGGCCGGGGGCGTGACACTGCCCGCCATAAGGGCGGCCGCCCCGACGGCGCCGGCGCCTTCGGCGACGAGCTTGGAGCGGGTGAGCAGCATCACCATGGCGTCGGCGATCTCGTTCTCGCCCACGGCCACGATCTCGTCGACGTGGCGCTCGATGAGTCCGAGGGTGATGCCAGCCGGCCGTTTCACGGCGATGCCGTCCGCCAGCGAAGAGCCGCCGGCGCCCGTTCTCCTGTGCCCTTCAACAGCGGCGAGGAACGGCGCGCATACCGCGGCCTGCACCCCAACCACCCGCACCTGAGGCGCCAGGGCGTCGATGGCGCAGGCGATCCCGGAGATGAGGCCGCCTCCGCCTATGGGCACGATCACCATGGCGAGCTCCTCGATGTCCTCGACAAGTTCGAGCCCGATCGTTCCCTGGCCGGCCACGATCGCCCGGTCGTTGAACGGGTGCACCAGGTGGAGGCCGGCTTCGGCGGCACGCGCCTCGGCGAGTACGACGCAGTCGTCGAGGGAGTCGCCCTCAAGATGCACCGAGGCGCCGTAGCCGATCGTCGCCTCGGCCTTGGAGATCGACGCCTCCGCCGGCATGAACACCTCGCACGTCACCCCCGCAGTGCGCGCGGCCAGGGCGGCCGCCTGGGCGTGGTTGCCCGCCGAGGCGACGACGATGCCAGGGGCGGCCCCCGCGCCGAGGGAGGCGAGCTTGGCGGACGCCCCGCGGATCTTGAACGACCCCGTCTTCTGCAGGTTCTCCGCCTTCAAGACGACGTGCGACCCCGTCAGCTCTGTCAGCACCCGGCTTTCGAAGATCGGCGTGCGGATCGCCGCCTGCTCCACCGCCGGCGCGGACGCCCTCGATCTCCTCGAGACCGATGTCCGGGTAGCTCGATCCCGCCTCGCTCAAGAGACGGCCTACAGCGCCCGCACGAGCTCGACCATGAGCTCGCCGGCTTCCGTCGGGTTGATCGCCACTCGCACGCCCGCCGCGCTCAGGGCTTCCATCTTCGCTTTGGCCGTGCCTTTCGTGCCCGAGATGATGGCGCCCGCGTGGCCCATCTTCTTGCCCGGGGGCGCCGTCACGCCTGCGATGTAGGCGACGACGGGCTTGTCCATCGACGAGGCGATGAACTCGGCGGCCCGCTCCTCGCCGTCTCCCCCGATCTCTCCGATCATGAGGACCGCCAGCGTCTCCGGGTCCTCCTGGAAGGCCGTGAGCACGTCGACGAAGGACGAGCCCGGCACCGGGTCGCCCCCGATGCCGACGCAGGTCGTCTGGCCGACACCTTGCTGCGAGAGCTCGTGCAGGGCCTGGTAGGTCAAGGTACCGGACCGGCTGACGACCCCGACCGGGCCACCCGGCAGGGCGATGTCACCCGAGGTGATGCCGATGTTGCACTTCCCGGGCGAGATGATCCCCGGGCAGTTGGGTCCGATGAGCCGGGTGCCGGGAAAGTCGTGGACCAAGCGGGCGTTCACGAGCGCCTCGTCCTTGGCGGGGATGTGCTCGGTGATGCACACCACGACCTTGATGCCGGCCTCGGCGGCGTCGAGGATCGCCCCCGGTGCGGCGCGCGGCGGCACGGCCACGAAGCTCGCCGTGGCCCCCGTCGCCTCGACCGCCTCGGCGACGGTGTCGAAGACGGGGATGCCCTCCACATCCTGGCCGCCCTTGCCGGGCGTGACGCCGGCCACGACCAGGGTCCCGTAGTCGCGGTTGCGCAGGCCGTGGAATCGTCCCTGGCTCCCGGTCAGTCCCTGCACGACCACGCGGGTCGTCTCGTCGACGAAGATGCTCACTTCGCTCCTCCTTGTGGCCCTGGCACGCTGGCGAGCTCGACGGCGTGCCGGGCGGCGGAGAGCATGGTCCCCTCGCTGATGATCTTGTCCGAGGCGGTCTCGTCGATGATCCTGTGGGCCTCGAGGGCGTTGGTGCCGTCGAGGCGAAGGACGATCTGCGAGGAGATGTCGACCTCTTCGAGCGCCTTGACGATGCCGCGGGCGACGTCGTCGCAACGCACGATCCCCCCGAAGATGTTCACGAGTATCGAGCGGACGCTCGGGTCGCTGTTGATCACCTCGAGGGCGTTCGCCATCACCTGGACATCCGCGGCGCCGCCGACGTCGAGGAAGTTGGCGGCGCTGCCGCCGACCTGGCTGACGACGTCGACCGTGCTCATGGCGAGCCCGGCCCCGTTGGCGATGATCCCCACCGAGCCGTCGAGGGCGATGTAGGAGAGCCCCTTCGACTTGGCGAGGCGCTCGCGCTCGGTGGCCTCGCTCATGATGTCCATCTCCGCCCACTCCGGGTGGCGGAAGGCGGCGTCGTCGTCCAAGGTGACCTTGGCGTCGAGAACGCGGACCTCGCCGTCGGTCGTGAGCACGAGGGGGTTGATCTCCACGAGGTCGGCGTCGCCGTCGATGTAGCACTCGTAAAGCTTGACGAGGATCTCAGCCGCGCCCTCCCGGGCCTCGGGGTCGAGCCCGGCCCGAGCGACGAGCTCTGCGGCCGCCTCGCTGCTCAACCCGTCGAGCGGGTTGACGTGCAGGCGGGCGATGGCCTCGGGGTCCTCCTCGGCGACGGTCTCGATCTCGACCCCGCCCCGGGCCGAGACCATGGCGAGGTGGAGCTTGGCGGAGCGGTCGAGGGTGAAGCTGGCGTAGTACTCCCGGGCGATGTCGGTGGCCTTTTCTATCCAGAGCCGGCGCACGATGTGGCCCTTTATGTCCAAGCCCAGGATGTTGCCGGCGTGCTCGGTGAGCTCGGCCTCGTCGGCGGCGAGCTTCACCCCGCCCGCCTTGCCGCGGCCGCCGGTCTGCACCTGGGCCTTGACGACGACGGGATAGCCGAGCCGTCCGGCGGCGGCTTGCGCCTCGGCCACGGTGTCGGCGGCCTCCCCCGGTGATATCGGCAGGCCGTATCGCGGAAGTACTGCTTGCCCTGGTACTCAACTAGGTCCACCGGGTCACCTTCCTGTCGGTTGCATCCGTCGCTCGAACTGCTGTCACCTGGTTCAGCCGCCTCCGAGATCCGGCAAAGGGGCATCCGGCAAAGGGGCATCCGGCGACCGGTCCCCAGCCCGTTCGCGTGCGTCCAGCGCCTCCTCGAGGAACGAGGCGATCTGGGGCAGGTGGGCGCCGGGGGTGAACACGGCGCTGACGCCGGCCGCCTTCAAGGTCTCGATGTCGCGCTCGGGGATGATCCCGCCCACGACGACGATCACGTCCTCGAGGCCCTCTGCCCTGAGCCCGTCGAGCACCCTCGGCACGAGGGTCAGGTGGGCGCCCGAGAGCAGGGAGAGCCCGAGAGCGTCCGCGTCCTCCTGCATGACGGTGCGGACGACCTGCTCCGGAGTCTGGTGCAGACCCGTGTAGATGACCTCGAAGCCGGCGTCCCTGAGCGCCCGGGCGATGACCTTGGCGCCCCGGTCGTGTCCATCGAGGCCGGGCTTGGCCACGACGAGGCGGTAGCGACGTTCCATTCCAAGGCGATACTAGGCAGGTGGGTGGACCGAATGACCAATCCGCCGGCGGCCTGCCAGGACCTCAGCCGAGTCTGGGACCGTCCCCGTCGGCACCGGCACGACCGTCGTCAGGCGGATCGGAGCTCGGCGCCGCGAAACCACTGCCAACGAGCGGCCGCAGGCTCGAGTGCAGACGGTCGGGCTCTGCGTTGCGGGCTTCGACCTCGCCTGTCCCGTGCCAGTGCACCGGGCGCCCACCGCCGCCGACTTTGTTCGTTTTCAGCCATATCTTTGTTCGGACCTACCGCACTTAGCCCCTCACTTATATATGTTTGACGTCACATCATGAACCGGGATAGGTTGAAGCGCGGTCCTGCTATGCGTTGCTGAGTTGAAACACCGGATCCTTTGCCGCCGGTGGGCACTTGCTCGGTTGCGAGATTTCCCGGGGCAAGTGCCAGGGGATGCAGCTTGAAGATTCAATCGATCCAAGTAGCTGGGTTGCGCGGTGCGACGCCGAAAGGTGGCTGGACTGCGGAGCTGGGTCCGAACGACGTCGTGCACACCCTGGTCGCGGTCCACACCGACGAGGGGCTCACCGGGTACGGCAGCACGTCGACCAACGACGAGCTGGCCAGGGCCGCGGTGAAGGTCCTCTCGCCCTACTGGTCGGGAGAGACGGCCCTCGAGCCTGAACGGGTGAGCGAGAAGATGCACCGGGCCACCTTCTGGCTCGGCCGGGGCGGTTCGCTGACCCATGTGATCAGCGGGATCGACATCGCCTTGTGGGACATCCTCGGCAAGGCGACCGGCCAACCGGTCGGGCGGCTCCTTGGCGGGCGCTACCGGGAGAAGGTCCGGCCCTACGCCTCGCTGCTGGCCGATGCCCCCTCTGCGCTCGGCGAGACCATCGGCCGGCTCGTCGAGAGCGGGTTCCGAGCTTTCAAGGTCGGGTGGGGGCCATTGGGACGCGAGAGCGCGGGCAAAGACGAGGCCATCGTCGCCGGCCGCCCGGCGAGGCCGCCGGTCCCGAGGCGTTGTTGATGATCGACGCCGGCGGCAGCGACGCCTCCTGGTGCAACGGCTACAAGTGGGCGCTGCGGACCGCGCAGATGCTCTCCGACTACGGGGTCCACTTCTTCGAGGAGCCGCTGGCGCCGGACAGCATCGACGACTACGTCGCCTTGCGCCGCCAGTCAACGGTGCCGATCGCAGCCTGTGAGGTGCTCACGCGGCGCCAGAGCTTCGTGCCCTGGCTCGAGCGGGGCGCGGTCGATGTCGTCCAGCCCGACTCGACCAAGGTGGGCGGCCTGAGCGAAGCCCGTCGCATAGGTTGGCTGGCGGACACCTTCGGCGTCGTCTTGATCCCCCACGGCTGGAACACCGCCGTCGGCCTCGCCGCCGACTTGCAGCTCGCTTCCGCCCTTCGCTCCACCGACCTCGTCGAGTACATCGCGGGCTCCGCCTATGTCGACGACGTGGTGGCCGAACCGTGGAAGCTCGACGCCGACGGGATGCTGGCCATCCCCACCACGCCGGGACTCGGGGTTGAGCTCGACCTCGAGGCCCTCGGCCGCTACGCCGATATCGCCTCGCTTCGGCCCACACCCACGGTGCGGCCGTGACCCTCGGTCCCCATGACATCGCCCGTCCAGGTAGTGGCGGCGTTCTCCGAGAAAGGAGGAGAGCAGAAGTTCTCTTCAGCAGCATTTGAGACCAGAGAAAGGCAGCAACGATGTTCAAACGTTGTCGACCCATCTACGCCGTCGGCGCCGCCCTCTTGTGCGGGGCCTTCATGCTCACTGTGCCGAGCCTCGGCACCGCTGCGAGCCAGACCAAGGCGGCCAAGTCCAGCACCCCCTACGCGAATATCAACCTCACCATAAGCACGAACGCCTTCGGGCCCCAGGCGGACAATCTCAATCCCTTCCTGCCCACGAGCACGGACAACGCCTCCGACGCGAACACGGACATGATCTATGAGCCGCTTTGGCAGTACGACGTCGTCAAGCCGACGACCACCTACCCCTGGCTGGCGACCGCCTACTCGCTCACGAACAACGACGAAGTCCTCAACCTGACGCTCCGCAAGAACGTGACCTGGTCGGACGGGAAACCCTTCTCGAGCGCGGATGTGGTCGAGACCTTCAGCCTGCTCAAGAAGTACCCGGCTCTCAACACGAACGGGATCACCTTCTCCCAGGTGACCGCGGAAGGCGCCTACGGCGTGAAGATGACCTTCAGCCGCCCGAGCTTCGCCGAGCTCTACTACATCTTGAACCAGACGCCGATCGTCTCGCACCACATCTGGTCGACGGTGAAGAACCCGGTCAGCTACCCCGACACCAACCCGATCGGGACCGGTCCGTTCACGCTCAAATCCTTCACGCCCGAGTACATGGTGCTGCAGCGCAACCCCCACTACTGGCAGCACGGCTTGCCCGAGGTGAACTCCATCACCTATCCGGCCGTCGGCAGCGCCGGGGCCCAGAACGCGGCTTTCAACGAGGGTGACTACACGTGGTCCTCGGCGACCGAGCCGGACATCAGCGCCTCTATGTGGCCAAGAGCCCGTACAACAAGTACTGGTACCCGCCCGTCGGGATCACGGCCCTGCTCCCCAATGACGCCGTCTACCCGCTCAACATCGAGGCGGTGCGCCGCGCCATCAGCCTGGTCGTCAACCGCAAGTCGGTCTCGACGCTCGGCGAGTGGGGCTATGAGTCTCCGATCAGCACGGCCACCGGGCTCATCCTGCCCAACTACCAGTCCTTCCTGGCACCGCAGTACGCGAACACCACCTACGCGACCGATGTCGCGCAGGCCAGGTCCCTGCTCAAGGGAGCCGGTTTCAAGTTCGCCTCCAACGGCGACCTCCTCGGCAAGAACGGCAAGGCGATCTCGCTCAGCCTGATCGACCCGTCCTCCTGGACGGACTACATGGCCGACTGCTCGGTGGTCGCCGTCGCCCTCAAGAGCATCGGCATCGGCTCGAGCGTGCAAGGGCTCTCGGTCGGCACATGGACCTCTGACCTCGCCACGGGCCAATTCAATCTGGCCCTCTACTACTCGAACACCGGGCCGCAGCCGTACTACATCTTCAACGCCTGGCTGAACGACACCCTCACGGCGCCCATCGGATCCGCGGCCGGCGGCGACCAGGGACGGTGGAAGGACCCGGCGACGCAGAAGTACCTGAACGCCTACCTCAACGCCACCACAGACGCGGCGAGGAACAAGGCCATGTACGGCATCGAGGGGATCATGGTGAACCAGCTGCCGGTCATTCCCCTCGTGTACTCGATCGACTGGGGCGCCTACAGGACCAACGTCGTCACCGGATGGCCGACGCCGCAGAACCCCTACAGCTCCGCCGGGCCGATCGAGCCCGCCAACCAGGAGTTCGTCATTTTGCACCTGCACCCGGTAAGCAAGTGACCGGGGACAGGTCCCCGATCTCCTAGCCCCCGGGGCCGACCAGCGGGCGCCGTGCACCGTCCCGCTGGTCGGCCCTTGTCAGCCATTGAGCTGACATTGTCACCTGCGACTCCTTTTCGCGCGTGCATTTTCCAAAATACCGAGGCTCATGACAAAGGACAGATTTACAAGCACACCCGTGCTAGTGGAGCGGCCTTCTTGCACGACAGACCCACAGACACGTAGTATCTCTTTGGAGAAACTGAGAGGCCTTATGCACATCGTCGCCGCTCCTCGTTACAGATTGTGCCCTGTGACTGAAGGACGTTCGGAGGACAATTGCGCTTTCTGATACGACGCCTCGGCTTCTATCTGATCGCAGCCTGGGCCGCGATCACGCTGAACTTCCTCATACCGAGGCTCATGCCCGGCAATCCCGTCGAGCTCGTAATCAGTCACTTCAAGGGCCGTATCACGCCAGCTGCAATCAAGTCGCTCGATATCCTGTTCGGCCTCAACCACCAGAGCATGCTCTCTCAGTACTGGAGCTACTGGAACGGCCTGTTCCACGGCAACCTGGGCGTCTCGTTCACCTATTTCCCGACCCCTGTCATCCAGGTCGTCATGAGCGCCCTGCCGTGGACCGCCGTCCTCGTCGGGGTGTCGACGATCCTGAGCTTCGTCATCGGGACCGTGGCCGGGGTCATCGTCGGCTCGAGGCGCGGCTCCTGGCTCGAGGCGAGCCTTCCCATCAGCACCTTCTTCTCGGCCATCCCGTACTTCTGGTTCGCCCTCGTCGTTCTCTACCTCTTCGCCGTCGTCGTGCAGTGGCTCCCCCTCTCCGGTGGCTACGGTCAGACGGACACGATCGGTTGGAACAGCGCCTTTTTGCTCTCGGCCGCTGATCACGCCATCCTCCCCGCCTTCACCATCGTCGCCTCTTCGATCGCGGGCTGGCTGCTGGGCATGCGGAACATGATGATCGTGACGCTCAACGAGGACTACATCATCCTGGCGGAGGCGAAAGGGCTCTCCAAGGCGCGCATCAGCTTCGTGTACGCCGCCCGCAACGCCATCTTGCCGTCGTTGGCGAGCTTCGCCCTTTCCCTCGGCTTTGTCGTGAGCGGCGCCATCCTCGTCGAGTACGTCTTTTCCTACCCGGGCATCGGCTACGTCCTGTTCGCGGCCGTCAACAACAGCGACTACCCGCTCATGCAAGGCATCTTCTTGGTGATCACCCTGGCCGTGCTGTGCGCCAACATCCTGGCGGACATCTTCTATGTGCTCCTCGACCCCCGCACGCGGCAGGACCGCTGAGATGGCCATGATCGCCGGCAGCGAGGAGAGCCTCCTGGCTGACATCGAGGACGGCATCCCCCTCTCCCCGCGTCGGGGCCGCCGGCGCCGGCGCTTTGCCGCCCTCAGGTCCTGGAAGGTGGTCGCCGGTCTCGTCATCGTCGGCTTCTTCGTGCTCATGGCGGTGGTCGGTCCCTATCTCGTGACCGCGAACCCCTCGACGATGTCCCTGGCGATGCTGCAGGGTCCGTCGTCGGCCCACTGGCTGGGCACGACCCAAGAGGGCCAGGACGTGCTCGCCCAGCTCGTCGACGGCAGTCGCTCCACGCTCATCGTCGCCTTCCTGGCGGCCACGATCGCCACCGCCGTCTCGATCGTGGTCGGCCTCGCCGGCGGCTATCTGGGCGGATTGAGCGACGAGCTGCTGTCGCTTCTCTCGAACATCTTCCTCGTCATCCCGACCCTGCCCCTCGTCATCGTGCTGGCGGGCTACCTCCCGAACAAGGGGGACCTCTCGGTCACGCTCGTCATCGCCCTCACCGGCTGGGCCTGGGGGGCGCGTGCCTGCGGGCCCAGACGCTCTCCATCCGCAAGCGCGACTACATAGAGGCCGCCCGCGCGGCGGGGGAAGGGACGTGGCGCATCCTCTTCTGGGAGATCCTGCCCAACGAGCTCGCCATCGTGACGGCGAGCTTCTTGTTCACGGCCGTCTTCGCGATACTCACCGCTGCCGGATTGGCCTTCCTCGGCCTGGCGAACGTCTCGGCGTGGTCCTGGGGGACGATGCTCTACTGGGCGCAGAACGACTCGGCCCTGCAGGCGGGCGCCTGGTGGTGGTTCGTCCCGCCCGGTCTCTGCATAGCCCTCGTGGGCGCCGGCCTCTCCCTTTTGAACTTCGGCTTCGACGAGATGACCAACCCCCGGCTGCGGGCGGCGAGGCCGGTGCGCCCACGGCGCGCCAAGGCTCCTGTGCCCGCCGTGGTGCCCCAAGGCGATCGGGCCGCCGTCACCGACGGGACGACCTTCACGCCCGTGCGGGGCCCGGGATCCCCGGAAGGCGCCTAGGTGGAACCACAGCACCCGGCGGGGGATACCGCTGCGACAGCCAGTCCGGTCGTGCTCGAGATCGAGGACCTCGACGTCGACTATGAGCTGGGCACGGGCCCGTTGCCCGCCGTGAGGGGCGTCAACGTCGCCCTCCGGAGGGGCCAGGTTCTCGGGATCGCCGGCGAGTCCGGCTCGGGCAAGTCGACTCTGGCCTATGCGGTCACGAGACTGCTGCGCCCCCCCGGGGTCGTCGCCGGCGGCCGCGTGCGGTACCACCCCCGCTCGGGGCCTGCGGTCGACGTCCTCGCCATGTCCGACGACGAGCTGCGGCGCTTCCGCTGGGCCGAGCTGGCCATCGTGTTCCAATCGGCGATGAACGCCCTGAACCCCGTCTTGAACCTCCGCGTGCAGATCCTCGACGTGCTCGCCGCCCACCGGCCGGAGATGAGCCGCCAGGCCCGCTTGGACCGGATGGACGAGCTCCTCCGGCTCGTCGGGATCTCGAGCGACAGGGCAAAGGCCTACCCCCACGAGCTGTCCGGCGGGATGCGCCAGCGTGCCATGATCGCCATCGCCCTCGCCCTCGACCCGGAGATAATCATCCTCGACGAGCCGACGACGGCCCTCGACGTCGTCATGCAGCGTCAGATCCTCTCGGAGATCATGGGGCTGCGCAGCCGGCTCGGCTTCTCGGTCATCTTCATCACCCACGACCTGTCTCTGCTCATCGAGGTCGCGGACGAGATCGCCGTCATGTACGCCGGCCGCATCGTGGAGCACGGCCGCTCCGAGGAGATCTACCGGACTCCCCGGCACCCCTACAGCTACGGCCTGCTGAACTCGTTTCCCCTGCTGCACGGGCCCAGGCAGTCGCTCACCGGCATCGTCGGGTTCCCGCCCGACATGCGGTCGCTCCCCCCTGGTTGCCCGTTCCACCCGCGTTGCCCGTACGTGCACGAGGGCTGCGACCGCATCCTGCCGCCCCTCGTGGTCTCGCCCGCCCCGGGGGACTCGGCCGGCCACACGGTGGCCTGCTCCCTCTACGACGGGGGCGCCGTGCCCGAGCTGATCGCCCGGGCGGCGATTCTCGACACGGGCACCGACGGCGCCGCGGTGCCCGGCCAAGCCGGCGAGGCCCCCGTCCTCTCGGTGAGAGCTCTGCAGAAGTTCTTCCCGGTCCACCAGGGCCCGCGTAGGGCCGAGGCGGTGCGGAGAGTCGTGCGGGCGGTCGACGGCATCTCGCTCGACTTGTACGCGGGGAAGGTGACCGCGCTCGTAGGCGAGTCCGGCTCGGGCAAGTCGACAATCGGTCGCGTCCTGTCCCAGCTCTACAAGGCGACGGGCGGGACGATCACTCTCGGCGGCCGGCCTGTCAAGACGCGCCGGGGCCGGCGCCACCGGGAGTACGTCCGGAAGGTGCAGATCGTCCTGCAGGACCCCTTCAGCTCGCTGAACCCCCTTCACACCGTGGGCTATCACCTCTCCCGGCCGCTTTTGATCCACGGCTTCGCCCGCTCGCGCAAAGATGCCAGGGCCGGGGTGGAAAAGCTGCTCGCCGATGTGCAGCTGACGCCTGCCGACCAGTTCGTGTCCAAGTACCCTCCACGAGCTCTCCGGCGGCCAGCGCCAGCGCATAGCCGTCGCCCGGGCGCTGGCGGCCGAGCCTTCGGTGATCCTCGCCGACGAGCCCGTCTCGATGCTCGACGTCTCGACGCGCCTCGGCGTGCTGAACCTCCTGCGCGGCCTTGCCACCGACAGGAACCTGGCCTTGCTGTACATAACCCACGACATCGCCTCGGCGCGCTATTTCGCGGACATGACCCTCGTCATGTACGGCGGCCAGCTGATCGAGGGCGGTCCCTCAGAGCAGGTCGCCCTCAATCCGGCGCACCCGTACACGCAATTGCTGAGGGAGTCGGCGCCCAACCCGGAAAAGGAGTCGATCAGCGAGGTCGTCTCGACGGGCGAGCCGCCGAGCTTGATCGATCCGCCGTCGGGATGCCGTTTCCACCCGCGCTGTCCCCACGTCATGGACATCTGCAGGCGCGAGCGCCCTCCGGAGAGCGATCTCGGCGGTGGCCAGTGGGCGACATGCTGGTTGTACCCGTCCTCGAAGGCCGAGACCTCGCCGCAAGGCCCTGCGTGAGCCCTACCCCTGCCCGCCCGGCTGTGCCGACAGAGCGCAGCGGCTCAGGCGCTGATCGAGGCCTTGGCCAGGATGCCGCCGTCGCAGACCAGGTGCGACCCGGTGACATACCGGGACTGCTCCGACAAGAGCCAGAGGACCGCCTCGGCCGGCTCGTCGGGATCGGCCAGCCGCCCGAGCGGGATCTCCTCGGAGAGCGTCTCGCGCAGGGCCGCCTTTTCCGCTTCCGAGCGACCCGCCCAGGTGAGAGGCGTGTCGGTCGCCCCGGGCACGACGGCGTTCACCCGGATCCCGTACTTCGCGTAGTCCACGGCCAGGGTCCGCATCAGCGCGGACAGGCCCCCCTTCGAAGCGCTGTAGGAGCTCGCCCCGCCGGCGGCGAAGGCTGCGAAGCCCGCCGGCGACCCGCAGAGGACGAGCGAGCCTCGGCGGCCCGATCGCAGCAGGCTGCGAAGCGCCTGCCGACAGGTCAAAAAGGCCCCGGTCAGGTTCGTGGCGATGACCGCGTCCCAGACCTCCAAGGAGAGCTCGTGGGCGAGGCCGGTGCGCTCGATGCCGGCGTTGGCGAACAGGCCCGAGAGCGGCCCGAGCTCGTTCTCGGCCTCATCGAAGGCGGCGAGGACGGACTTTTCCGAGGTGACGTCGCACACAACTCCGACGGCCCGAGGGGCCCCCAGCCGTCTCGCCTCGTCGGCGACGGCGAGCACCGATTCGCGGTGCGGGCCATTACGGCGACACGAAAGCCGCGGCGGGCGGCCAAAAGGGCGACGGAGCGCCCGATGCCGGAGCCACCGCCCGTCACGAAGAGCACGTCGTCGGACACATTGGCCTCCTCGCCGGCAGGTTCGCCGGCCCTCGGGACCGGGGCGGTGGGGAGGCTATCAGCCGCACCGTTTCGCGGCCACGCACGTACGGGGAGCCGAAGGCTGATGTCGTGTTGTGGGGCTCCTTGGGGGAACTGCCCTGCGGGAGAGGGCAAGAAGAAAGACGCGCCGGCTGCTCCCGGCGGCCGCGTGGCCGACGGGTTGCACGGCCGGGCGCTCAAGTGTGCAGGCGGTTCCCATGCCATAAGGAGGCAGGATGCGAAAGCCACTCGGAATCGGGATCGTCGGCGCGGGCTTCATCGGTCGTGTGCACGCCAGAGCGGCGCGGATGGCCGGGGATCACCTCGTCGGCATCGCCGACCTGTCCCGCCGGCTCTCCGAGGCCCTTGCCGATGACCTGGGCTTCGATCAGGTCTTCGCGCGGGCCGAAGACCTGATCGCAGACCGCGACGTGGACGTGGTGCACATGTGCGTGCCCAACAACCTGCACGGCACCCTCGTGGCCAGACGCCATAGCCGCCGGCAAGCACGTGATCTGCGAGAAGCCCCTCGCGACGAGCGCCGCCGAGGCTGGCAGGCTCGAGAAGCTCGCCGAGGAAGCGGGGGTCGTCGGCGCCGTCCCGTTCGCCTACCGCTACTACCCGATGGTGCGTGAGATCCGCGAGCGGGTCCGAAGCGGCGAGGCCGGCAAGGTGGCGATGCTGCACGGCTCCTACCTGCAGGACTGGTTGGCCAGCGACGCCGACACGAACTGGCGCGTGGACCCCGCCCTCGGCGGCGCCTCGCGCGTCTTCGCCGACATCGGCGTGCACTGGGCGGACCTCGCCGAGTTCACCTCCGGCCAGCGGATCACCCGGCTCTGCGCCCAGCTGCTCACGGTCTTCCCGACCCGGCACGGACCGGGCGGCCCGTCCGAGGTCCACACCGAGGACGCCGTCACCGTGAACTTCGAGACCGACGGCGGGGCGATCGGATCGGTCGTTCTGAGCCAGGTGGCCCTCGGCCGCAAGAACCGGCTCTGGCTCTCCCTCGACGGCACCGGGGCGAGCCTCGTCTTCGACCACGAGGACCCGGACAGCATCTGGATCGGGGGCCGCGACGACGAACCAGATCCTCTTCCGTTCCCCTGAGGGCCTGCGGCCGCCGGCGGCGAAGTACGTCACCTTGCCGGCCGGTCACCCGCAGGGCTTTCAGGACTGTTTCAACGCCTTCGTGGCGGACTGTTACGCCGCGGTGGCAGGAGAGGCGCCCGACGGCCTGCCCCGCTTCGCCGACGGCCGGCGCGCAGCCGAGATCACCGAGGCGGTCCTCAGCTCCGCCGCCGCCAAAGCCTGGAAGCAGGTCCCTTGCCGGGCCGCATCCTGATCGGCCGCCGGCAAGAGCCGGAGTCGGCCGCCGCCACGGAGCCGGACCGGCCCGATGGCTGAAGAGCCCGGCATGACGGCATCGCCTCGACCCGCCCGCGGGACGACTCGGGTGCCGCAGACAATCGAGAGGTCGACACAAGAGAAAGAGGGAGCAAAGGCGTCATGGACAAGCTTGCAGCACTAGGTGGCAACCCCGTCCGCTCTACCCCGTTCCAACCCTGGCCCCAGTTCGACGAAGCGGAGCGCTCGGCAGTCCTGCGGGTTCTCGACTCCCGCAACTGGTGGGCGACCGAAGGCTGCGAGGTGCGGGCCTTCGAGGCCGAGTGGTCCGCTTTCACCGGAGCGAGCGGCACCGCCGCCCTCACGAACGGGACAGACGCCCTCGAAGTCGCTCTTGCGGCTCTCGACATAGGCCAAGGCGACGAGGTGATCGTGCCCGCCTGGTCGTTCATGGCCACGATCGGGGCCGTTCTCGCCGCCAACGCCATCCCGGTGATCGTGGACGTCGACGCCCACACGGGCACGATCGACGTCGCCGCCGCCGCGGCAGCCGTCACCGGCCGGACGAGGGCCGTGATCCCGGTCCACATCGGCGGCGGGATGGCCGACCTCGACGGCCTGCGCAAGCTGGCGAGCGAGCACGATCTCGTCATCTTGAGGACGCCGCACAGGCTCACGGGTCGACCTGGCACGGTCAGCACGCCGGCACGGTCGGCGACGCGGGCACGTTCTCCTTCCAGGCGTCGAAGAACATGACCGCCGGAGAGGGCGGAGCCGTCGTCAGCCGGCGCCCCGAGATCGTCGAGCGGGCGACCTCGCTGGTCAACTGCGGCCGCCGTCCCGGGAATTGGTACTACCGGCACTTCGAGCTGGCGGGCAATCTTCGCATGAGCGAGTGGCAAGGTGCCGTGCTCCGCGTTCAGCTGGAGCGGTTCCCCGCCCAGCAGGAGGTTCGCTCCGCCAATGCCGACTTCTTGAACGCCGCCCTGGCCGAGCTCCCCGGCGTCACGCCTTTGGGACGTCACAAGGGCTGCACGTCCCAGGGCAACTACGACTACATGGTCAATTTCGACGCCGCGCTGTTCCCCGACAGGAACAAGCTGCGCACGGCGCTGCTGGCGGAGGGAATGCCGCTCACCACGGCCTATCCCCCGATGCACCACCTCGAGATGTTCACCCGCGAGCGACGGGCTGGCACCGCACATCCGCGACATGAGCGCCTATCCCGCGTACTCGTCACTGCACATGCCGGTGACCGAACAGCTGTCCGCGACGGCGATCTGGTTCAAGACCGAGGTGCTCACGGGGAGCCGGGAGGACGCCCAGAGCGTGCTGGACGCGATCGAGAAGGTGCACGCCGATGCCGGCGAGATCGCGGACCTGGAGCCGACGGAGTACTGAACCCGCTTCAAATCCGGCCCCTCGCCCCGAACAGGTGGCGGGGCCGGCCGCTGACAAAGGCTCAGGGCTTCGACGGCGGGAAGCAGCACGAAGGCGATCAGGCTGAGATGCAACCCCGCCGCGATCACCACGCAGGCATGGAACACCTCGTGGAAGCCGAAGACCCTCGGCCAAGGGTCCGGGCGCCGGCGGGCGTAGACGACGGCGCCGATCGTGTAGAGCAGGCCGCCCGCCATCATGAGGCAAAAGCCGCGCACCCCGAGGTAGTGGAAGAACTCCGGCATGGCCCCGACGGCGATCCAGCCGGCCGCCACATATGGCAGGGCCACTGCCCACTTCGGCGCGTCCAGCCACACGAAGCGCATCACGATCCCGACGAGTGACGCCCCCCAGACGAGGCCGAGCACGACCCAGGCGTCGGTGTCGGGCAGGGACAGGCCGGCGACGGCCGTGTAGGTGCCGGCGATGCAGACGAAGATCATGGAGTGGTCGGCATGGCGCATCCGCCGACGCGCCACGTCCGACCACCTGACCCGGTGATAGAGGGCGCTCGTCGTCAGCATGGCCCAGACGGCGAAGCACGCCACGGCCGCGCACACCTCGGCCTTGGTCCCGCTCGCCTCGAGGCCGATGAGCGGCCCGACCGCCAGCATGGCGATCGACCCGACCTGGTGGAAACGCCCGCGCAGCAGCGGCTTCGGCTTGGGTTCCTCGGTTGCCGGCAGCTTCGCTTCGGCGGTGCGGGCCACCCCGTCACACTACCTACCGGTCGGTAGGCTCGCCAGGTGGACCGCCCGGCCGCTGCAGGGGGCTCAAGGCGAGCAGGAAACGCTTCTCGCCGTGGTCGGGGAAGCAGATCGTCGCCCGGGCGTCGTCGCCCTCGCCTTCGACCTCGAGCACCACCCCTTGGCCGAAACGGGTGTGGACGACGGCGTCGCCCGGCACGAGCCCGAGCTTCTCCGCCCCGCTCGAGCCCGTCGCCGCCGGCGCGGCCGCACGACCGCCCGCGCCGGAGCCGAGCGTCCCGAGGGACTGCCCCCCGCCCCGCGGGCTTCCCCACGGCCCCCCGCTCAAGGCCCCGCGTCCCGTGCCGATCGTCACGCCTTCGCCGACGTCCTCGACGAGCTCGTCCGGGATCTCCTTCAAGAAGCGGCTCGGGAAGCTCTGCTGGATGCTCCCGAACAGCAGCCGGCTCCAAGAGTGCGTGACATAGAGCCGCTCGCGCGCCCGCGTCACCCCGACGTAGCAGAGACGGCGCTCCTCCTCGAGCTCGTCGGGCTCGGCCAGGCTCTGGGAATGGGGGAATATCCCCTCTTCCATCCCCGTGAGGAACACGACCCGGAACTCGAGGCCCTTGGCCGAGTGCAGCGTCATGAGCGAGACGCTCGCCCCGTCGTCGATGACGTCGGTGGCGGCCACGAGCGCCGTCGACTCGAGGAACGACTCGAGGTCCTGGTGCTCGGAGGCGACGTTCATCAGCTCGGCCAGGTTCTCGACGCGGCCTTCGGCGTCGATGGCCCGGCTGCCCCCGATGTCGATCTCGGCCTCGAGCACGTCCCGGTAGCCGGTCCGCTCGAGGAGGACCTCGATCAGCTTGTCCGGGGGCCCCTCGACGAGCTCTGGCGGCCCGGAGCTCGGCGAGCAGGTCCAAGAACGCCGCGCACTCCCGCCAGGGCCTTGCCCGCCACGCCCGCCTCGGAGGCGTGCTCGAGCGCCCCGGCGAAGCCGACGCCCCGCCCGGTGCCGTAGGCGATGAGGCGCCCGACGGTCGTGTCCCCGATGCCCCGGCGCGGGACGTTGATGATGCGGCGCAACGACACCTCGTCGCCCGGGTTCGCCACCGCGCGGAGATAGGCGAGGACGTCACGGACCTCGCGCCTGTCGAAGAAACGGGTCCCCCCGATGACCGTGTAGGCGATCCCCCGATCGGCCAGTGCCGTCTCGAGGGCGCGGCTCTGGGCGTTCGTACGGTAGAAGACCGCCATGTCGGCGAGGCTCATGGACCTCGTTCCGGTTGAGGGCGACGATCTCGCTCGTCACGAAGGCGGCCTCGTCCCGGTCGTCGCCGGCGCGGTAGCGGCGGATGCGGTCGCCTTGGCCGAGGGCGCTCCAGAGCTTCTTCTCCTGGCGGAAGAGGTTGTTGCCGATCACGGCGTTGGCGGCGTCGAGGATCGTCTGGCTCGAGCGGTAGTTCTGGTCGAGCACGATGAGCGTGGCGTCCGGGAAGGCCCGCTCGAACTCGAGCAGGTTGCGCATCTCGGCGCCGCGGAAGCGGTAGATGCTCTGGTCGGTGTCGCCCACGACACAGACGTTGCGCCGCTCGGCCCCGAGCAGGATCACGAGCTCGTTCTGAGCGACGTTGGTGTCCTGGTACTCGTCGACCAGCACGTGCTCGAACCGCTCCGAGTACTGCTCGAGCACATCGGGGTTGTCGCGGAACATCCGCACGGTGCGGACGAGGAGGTCGTCGAAGTCCATGGCGTTCGCGGCCACGAGCCGCCGCTCGTACTCGGCGTAGGCCTGGGCGATGCGGCGCTCGTAGATGGTCCCGGCGCGCTCTTCGAAGGCGGCGGCGTCGACGAGGTCCGACTTCGCCGAGCTGATCACCCCGAGCACGGCCCGGGGCGGGAAACGGCGCTGGTCTATGCCCAGGTCGTCGAGGACGTGCTCGACGAGGCGGCGGCTGTCGCCGTCGTCGTAGATGCTGAAGCCGGGCCGGTAGCCGATCCGGTCGATGTTGCGGCGCAGCATGCGCACGCAGGCGGCGTGGAAGGTGGACACCCACATCCGCTCTGCGTCGGAGCCGACGAGCTCGATCACGCGACGGCGCATCTCGTCGGCGGCCTTGTTGGTGAAGGTGATGGCCAAGATACGCCAGGGCGCCACGCCCGAGGCGACGAGGCGGGCGATGCGACGCGTCAGCACCCGGGTCTTGCCCGAGCCGGCGCCGGCCACGACGACGAGCGGGCCGCCGTCGAACAGGACCGCCTCGCGCTGGCGGGGGTTCAGATCGGCGACGAGCCCTGCGATGACCTCCTCGGCCGACTCCACCTCGAAGGTGGCCTCCGCTCCGGCCACGTCCTCCCCGGGCACGGCGTCCCTCGGGAGGACCACGGAAGCTTCGGCACGGTGGTGGCCCCCGAGTGGGGGTAGATCACCGAGGAGGTCCCACTCGTCTGCCCCCCACTCTTCAGGGGCGCGGGGAGGCGGGGACGACATGACACCCGAGACTACCGGCGCGGCGGGTGCTCCTCTCCTGCGGGCGGCATGTCAGATACACCCCCTGGGGTATATAGTGTGAAGCGTTGCGAACCGGCGGCCGGCGTGTGATGGCAGCCATGAAGCGGGAGGTGGCGCGATGGCGTCGAACAAGGTGCTCGTTCTCGGCGGAAACTTCGGGGGCCTCACCGCCGCCCTGGCCGTGCACCACGAGCTGCACGGCGACGTGGAGGTGCGGGTCGTCTCCGCCTCCGACAGCTTCGTGTTCAACCCCTCGCTCATCTGGCTCCCCTTCGGCAAGCGCAAGGCGGCCGACATCACCTTCCCCCTCGGGCCGACCTTTGACGCCCACGGGGTCGAGTTCGTCAACGCCGAGGCGACCTCGATCGACCTCGAGTCGAAGAAGGTGACGACGAGCGCGGGGACCTACGCCTACGACTACCTCGTGATCGCCACGGGTTACCGCAACAACTTCTCGGCGGTGCCCGGGCTCGGCCCCGACGGCAACGCCTACACGATCACCACCCTCGACGACGCCGTCCACGCCGGCGAGGGCTGGAGACGCCTGCTCGAGGCGCCCGGCGACATCGTCGTCGGGGCGACCCAGGGCGCGAGCTGCTTCGGGGCCGCCTACGAGTACCTCTTCAACGTCTCGCACCAGCTGCGCAAGGCGGGCCTGAAAAAGCGGGTGAAGCTCACCTTCGTCACCGCCGAGCCCTTCCTCGGCCACTTCGGCATGGGCGGCCTCCCGCACGGCGAGGCCCTCCTGTCGATGTTCTTGAAGAAAGAGCACATCAGCCCGGTCGTGAGCGTCGCCATGGACCACGTGGACGAAGGTCGGCTCGTGCTCGCCGACGGCCGCGCGATCGACTTCTCCTACGCCATGATCGTGCCCCCCTTCGTCGGGCAGGACTTCGTCCGCGACACCCCCGGCCTATCGGACGAGAAGGGCTATGTCCGCGTCAAGGACACCTACCAGTCCGAGGCGCACGACGACGTCTACGCCGTCGGCATCGCGGCCGCCGTCCCTGTGCCGTGGCAGACGCCGACTCCCATCGGCATCCCGAAGACGGGCTTTCCGACAGAGCGCATGGCGCACACCGCGGCCCGCAACATCGCCAGGCAGATCATGGGCGAGGCACCCACCTCTCACAAAGCCTTCGGCGACATCCCCGCCGTGTGCGTGATGGACGCCGGCAACAACGGGGTGATCATCCTCGCCGACAAGATGCTCCCGCCGCGAAAGCACGGGGTCCTCGTCCCCGGACCGCAGGCGCACGCCATGAAGCTGGCCTTCGAGAGGTACTTCTTGTGGAAGGCCCGTAACGGCTACGTGACTCTGCCCTGACCAGGTCCGCAAAGGCCCCGCTGCGCTCGGCTCACTCCCACTCGATCGTGCCGGGGGGCTTGGACGTGACGTCGTAGGCGACGCGGTTGACTCCCGGCACCTCGTTGATGAGCCGGCTCGAGATCCGCTCGAGCACGTCGTAGGGAAGACGTGCCCAGTCGGCCGTCATGGCGTCCTCGCTCGTGACGGCCCGGATGACGATTGGGTAGGCGTAGGTCCGCTCGTCGCCCATTACGCCCACGGAGCGGACGGCCGGCAGCACGGCGAACCACTGCCACAGCTCGGCCTCGAGGCCGTCACGCCGGATCTCCTCGAGGACGATCTCGTCCGCGCGGCGGACGATCTCGACGCGTTCGGGGGTCACCTCCCCCACGATGCGCACCGCCAGCCCGGGCCCCGGGAAGGGCTGGCGCCAGACGATCTCGCGGGGCAGCCCGAGCTCCTCGCCGATCGCCCGCACCTCGTCTTTGAACAGCAGCCGCAAGGGCTCGACGAGCTCGAGGTCCATCTCCTCGGGAAGGCCCCCCACGTTGTGGTGCGACTTGATGGTGGCGGCGTCGGCCGTGCCCGACTCGATCACGTCCGGGTACAAGGTGCCCTGCACCAGGTAGTCGACGTCGGTCTGCTCGAGCGCCACCTCCTCGAAGATGCGGATGAACAGCTCCCCGATCGCCTTGCGCTTCTCCTCGGGGTCGGTCACGCCCGAGAGCGCCTCGAAGAAGCGGTCAGCCGCCTTCACGTGCACGAGGTCGACGGCGAACTGCCTGAGGAACGTCGCCTCCACCTGTTCGCCCTCGCCGGCTCGCATGAGCCCCGTGTCGACGAAGACAGCCGTGAGCTGGCTTCCGATCGCCTTGTGGACGAGGGCGGCCGCGACCGCCGAGTCCACCCCGCCCGAGAGGGCGCAAAGCGCCCGGCCCGAGCCGACCTGGGTTCTGACCGCCTCGACCTGCGACTCGATGACCGAGGCGTGCGTCCAGTTCGGGCTGCACCCGCAGACGTCGAACAGGAACCGCCGGAGCAGCTCCTGGCCGCGCTCGGTGTGCACCACCTCGGGATGGAACTGCACCCCGTAAAGAGCCCGGTCGCGGTCCTCGAAGGCGGCGACGGGGACCTCGGCCGTGGAGGCGGTCACCGAGCAGCCGGGCGGTGCCTCGACGATCGAGTCCCCGTGGCTCATCCACACCTCGCTCGAGGCGTCCCAGCCGTCCATGAGCACAGAGGCGGCCCGCGTCCTGAGCTGCGTGCGGCCGAACTCGCCCTTGTCCGTCCGCGCCACCCGCCCTCCGAGGAGCTGCACGATGAGCTGGGCCCCGTAACAGATACCGAGCACCGGCAGACCGGTCTCGAGCAGGCCGGCGTCCACCGACGGTGCCGCCGGGGCGTAGACGGACCTCGGGCCGCCGGAGAAGATGATCCCGCGCGGCCGCCGGGCGAGCATCTCGCTCGCCGGCATCGAGGAGGGCACGATCTCGGAATAGACGCGCTCCTCGCGCACCCGGCGTGCGATCAGCTGCGCGTACTGGGCCCCGAAGTCGACCACGAGCACCGTGTCGTAGCCGGCCGCCATGGGCGCGCCCATCAGCTCCCCATGCCGACGGCCTGCGCCCGCTGCAGCTGCTTTCCCTCGGTCTGCAGGGCCGGCGCCACCATGACCTCGGCCTTGTGGAACTCACGGATCGTCTCGTAGCCGCACGTCGCCATCGAGGTCCGCAGCGCCCCGAACAGGTTCATGCGCCCGTCGTTCTCGTGCGCCGGCCCGAGGAGGATCTCGCGGAGCGTCCCGCGGCGCTCCACCCTCACCCTGGCGCCCCGCGGCAAGCTGGCGTGGAAAGTCGCCATGCCCCAGTGGCAGCCGCGGCCGGGCGCCTCATAGGCCGCCGCCAGCGGAGAGCCGATCATCACGGCGTCGGCCCCGCAGGCGATGGCCTTGGCGATGTCGCCGCCGCGGCTCATGCCGCCGTCAGCGATCACCTGCACGTAGACGCCCGTCTCTTCGAGATGGCGCGACCTCGCCCCGGCCACGTCGGCGATGGCGGTCGCCTGGGGCACGCCGATGCCGAGCACTCCCCGCGTCGTGCAGGCGTTGCCGGGGCCGACGCCGGCCAGCACCCCCGCCGCCCCGGTGCGCATGAGGTGCAGCCCGGCCTGGTACGAAGCGCAGCCGCCGACCACGACGGGGATGTCGATCTCGCGGATGAACTTCTTCAGGTTCAACGGCTCTGTGGTCTTGGACACGTGCTCCGCCGACACGACGGTGCCCTGGATGACGAGCAGGTCGAGCTCGGCCGCGAGCACCGCCGGCGCGAGCTCGGCGGCGCGCGAGGGGGTGACGGCGGCACAGGCGGTGACGCCCGCCTCCTTGATCTCCCGGATGCGCCGGCCCACGAGCTCGGGCTTCATGGGCTCGGTGTAGATCTGCTGCATGCGGGCGGTCGCCTTCTCGGGCGCCAGCTCGGCGATCTCCGCCAGGAGGGGCTCAGGGTCCTCGTAGCGGGTCCAAAGGCCCTCGAGGTTGAGCACGCCGACGCCGCCGAGCCGGCCGATCTCTATGGCGGTGGCGGGGCTGACGACGCCGTCCATGGCCGAGGCCATCAAGGGCAGCTCGAAGTCGAAGGCGTCGATCTTCCAGGAGATGTCGACGTCCTCGGGGTCGCGCGTGCGTCGCGACGGAACGATGGCGATGTCGTCGAAGCCATAGGCCCGACGCCCCGACTTGCCGATGCCGATCTCGATCTCGCTCACGTGCGCCCCTTTTGTAAACCCCTCACCGAGGATCTCAAACTAATGCTTGCTGCGCCGGTCCCATCAGATCCCCGGTCCGGACCCCTTGGCGAGCGCGACGGCTGCGGTGGCCAAGGCTCGGCACGCCCCGGCCGGAGCAGCTCAGCGGACGATGAGCCGCACCGCGATGGCAAAGGGCAGGGCGGCGATGGCGAGCACGACGATCCTCAACCAGTACGGCGAGCCGACACCGGCGAAGAAGGCCGTGTTCAAGGCGGCGACGGGGACGTTGGGCAGCGTGCTGTGGCTGGCGAGAATTCTCGGGAGGAAAGAGGCGCCGATCAGCCCTGCGAGCCCCGCCAGGGGCGCGGCGACGAGCGGGCCGGTGGCAGCGACGGCTATGGCGGCTCCGGTCAGCGCCAGCACGGCGACGCCGATGGCGGTGCCGTGCGGCAGGTAGAAGAAGGCCGCCACCCCGAGGGCCGCGACCAGGAAGGCGATCACGGCCCGCAGGTGAAGCGTGGCGCGGGCGGCGTAGATCAAGAGCATGGCCGTCACGCCCGGCACGAGCACCGAGACGATCGCCGTGATCCCGACCACGGCGCGCTGCGAGGCGCCGTGCTTGGCGATCGAGCGTGTGAGGGAACTGCCCGCCGAGGCGACTACCCGCAGGGCCGTGTCGGAAAGAGACGTTGCGGCGCCGGCGAAGTAGGGCAGCTTGCCGATCCCGATGGCCGCTCCCGCCGCCACCCCCACGACTAGCCAGATCCTGCCCCTCATCGGGGCACATCATGTACCCGCGCCGTCCGTGCGCGGAGATCGCGGCGCCGGGTATGGTCGACCCCTCCCGCGTCCCTGCCCGGCGAGTCCACCCCGTCACGTCGACAGCGGGCCCTCGAGGTGGGCCATCGACGGCGGCGGCGTCGTTCGAGGCCCTCACAACCTCTACGTCGTCGTGCAGGCGCTCCGCGCCCGCGAGTAACCGGATCCCGAACGAGGCGACAGCTCGGCAATCGCGTTTCTTGCGGCGCCAACAAGCGCCTCGGAGCGCACATCGGCGTTCCTGGTCGACCAGGGATCGAGATCCTGGAGCTCCCTGCTACTTCACCGCGCCGGCAAGCATGCCCCGTACGAAGTACCGCTGGAAGGAAAGGAAGACGATCAGCGGGACGATGATCGAAACCATGGACCCAGTCGAGATGATCCAGAAATTGGCCGCCAGGGTGCGCTCTTGGTTGTAGAGGAACAGTGTCAGAGGCACGTGTGGGCTTCCTCCGAGGAACACCAGCGCCACCAACAGGTCGTTCCAGACCCAGATGAACTGGAAGATCGCCAAGGAGGCGGCGGCGGCCACGGCGAGGGGGATCACCACCCGCCGGAACAGCGTCCATTCACCGGCGCCATCGATACGGCCCGCCTCGATCAGAGCCGTCGGTATCCCCGTGAAGAAGTTGCGCATGAGGAAGATGCCGAAAGGCAGCCCGAAGGCAACGTGGAACATGACGACCCCTGAGACGGTCCCGAACGGGTTCCAACCGATGGCCGAGCCGAGGTCTTTGTAGAGGGAGGCAACCGGTATCAGCGCCACCTGCAAGGGCACCACCATCAAGCCGACGATCGTGAGGAAGACGATGTTGCGGCCCCGCCACCTGCCGAACACGAGCGAGTAAGCGGTGAGGCTGGCTATCAGGGTCACGAGGATGGTGGCGGGGATGCTGATCTCGAGGGAGGTCCTGAGCGAGTCGAGGACGCTTCCGGGCGCCAGGCCCGAAGGGACCCCTCCCCCGAGCACGGTGGAATTGCCTCCGACGAACAGCTCCTTGTAGTTCTGCAAAGTGAGCTGCGAGGGCGTAGTGAACGCCTTCCACCATCCTGATATCTCGAACAGCCCCGCCGGGCGGAACGAGATGATCAGCATGGACAGGCTCGGCATGAGCCAGAACAGTGCGATCGCGCCGAGGACAACGTTGACGACGATCCGTGACGGGCGGAAACGGCTGATCCAGCTCCTCGTCCGCTTCGGGCCCGGGTCCGGCGGGATGGCCGGAGCCGGGGACGCAATCGGGGTAGCGGTCGCAGTGGTCACTTGTTGCCACCGATCCTCTTCAGGTTGAACAGCATCGTGGGCACGACGAGTATGAACAGGACCACGGCGAGGGCGCTCGCCAGGCCGGTATGGACCCCTCCCCCGAAGCCGTAGTTGTAGACGTCGGACGCGAGGGTGCTGGCTTGGCCCCCGGGCCCCGAATTGTCGGCGCCGAGGTTGATGACGATGTCGAAGATCTTCAGCACATTTATGACCATGGTCACGAGCACGACTGTCAGCACCGGGGCCAGCATCGGCATCGTGACGCGCCGGAATGTCTGCCACTCCGAGGCGCCGTCGACATGGGCCGCCTCGAGAGCCTCGCGGTCGAGAGCTGCAAGGCCGGCCGCGATCAACACCATGGTGAAGCCGGCCCAGATCCACAGGTAGGCCAGGATCATCGATATGTCGATGAGGGGGACGCTCAACAGCGCCTGGGCGGTCTGGCTGAGATTTCCGGTCGGGGTGATCGACTGCGGGCCGAGCCAGAACGTGCCCGAGAAGCCCGCCTGGAAGTTGGACGCCTGGATCTCGACGTGGAAGCGCCCAGCGCCGACGTCGGAGAACCTGAATAGGCCGGAGGCATCAGTGACAGTCGTCGCTGCGGTGCTCCCGTCGCTTTTCAACAGGGCGAGCCGCATGTTAGGAAACCCGTCCTCGTCGGCATAGACAGAGGTGATGTTGCTCGGGTTGGATATCGAGAAGTCCCGCCAGACCAAGCCCGTGATCGACCCTGCCGAGGCAACGGGCGTGCGGGCCGCCCGAGCCCCCAGCACCGTGAGCGTGTCGGCGTTTATGCCCGTCAAGCCCAACCGCACCGCGTCGCCCGCGCTCACCGCCTTGCTGCTCACGAGCGTGCCATGCGGGCCGGGAGCGACGCCGTAGGTGGCAATAGTCGAGACGGTCTCGCCTGCCGAGAGCGGGTAGGCGCCGGGCGGATGGATCCAGTCGTCCACGGTCTGGACGACGGCGTTGACCACCCCGACATGCGGATCCAGTTGAAAGATCTGGGTGAAGACCAAAGACGAGGCCGTGACGCTGAAGACGATGGGCAAGAAGATGACTGTCTTGAAGGCGGTGGCCCAGCGGATCCGCTCGGAAAGCACAGCAAATACCAGGCCTATGACCGTCACTATGAACGGGAAGACGATGACCCAGATGACGTTGTTGCGCAGCGCGACGAGAGTGTCGGCCGTGGAGAACAGCGATTTGTAGTTGGCAAGGCCGACGGCCCGTGTCGCCGTCTCGTTGTAGAAGCTGTACCGGACCGTCTGGATGGCGGGGTAGATCACGATGGCGCCGAGAAGGACCGCACCGGGGATCAAGAACGCGAGCGACTGCAGATGGCGCTGTCCTTTGCCCTTGTCCTTTCGCCCGGCGCGCGGGGTGCGTCGTCGGTCCAGAACGGCTACCGCCATCTCAGAGCCCTCCCCCTCCGGCGACGTGCCAGGGTGCGCCCGGACAGATCCGGGCGCACCCTGGCGGATTCATTCGAGTCGCAGTGTCCTAGTGGCCCAGCGCGGCCGTGGCCTGGGACTGCATCGTCTTTTCGATTGAGGTGACGTTCTTCGAGCTCGGGTTCTTGACGAAGTTGAGCATGTCCTGCCACAGGCTTGGCTCCCAGCTGCCCTGCAGGTCGTCCAGGCTGAAGACGAAGCCGGACGCGTTCTGCAGCTCGGCGGCGTCTGCCCTGGTGACCGGGTCCGGGTAGCTGCTCAGGCTCACCATCTTGTTGGGCGAGGCAAAGCCGCCCAGGTGCGCCCAGATCTCGCCGGCCTCCGGGCTGCCCAGGTATTTGATGAGCGCCTTGGCCTGCGGGGTCGCGCGCAACAGCATCGCCACGTCACCGGCTCCTTGGATGGCGGAGTTGTACTTCTGGTCGGCGGCCAGTGCCGGGAACGGGAAGAAGTCGAAGCACGGGGTGGCTGCCGCACTCAGGGTGCACTTCTTTCCGCCCGCGGCGGTGGTGCCCGCGGCGTAGTTGGTGGAGTTGCCGAGGATCTCGGAGACGACGAAGTCGCCCTCGAACACCATCGCCGCCTTCGGCGTGACTCCGGCCTTCGGGAAGACGTTGTCCACGCAGGTCGGGTAGGTGTTGTTGAGGGAACCCTTGGTGCCGCCGAGAAGGAATGAAGGCTGACCGACAAGCTGGGCGAAGGTGCTGAAGGCCGTCGTCACGGTCGAGCTCTGCCACGAGATCGTGTGCGCCGCCAGCGTGTTGTAGCTGGTTGCGCCCGCGGACTTGAGGTACACGTTCTGCCAGAAGTCGGCCACAGGCCAACCGATACTCGTGCAAAGCGAGAAGGGAGTGACGCCTGCTCTCCTCAAGGTCGCCGCGTCAGCAATGAGCTGCTGCCATGTCTTGGGAGTTGTCTTCAGGCCCGCGGCGGCAAATTCGGCCGGGTTGTACCAGATCGTGTTCTTGTTGGCGCCCTTGAACCAGACGCCGTAGAGCTTGCCGTTGTAGGTGACCAGGTTGTTCCAGGCAGATCCGTAGTCCGAAGCCTCGCTTCCTATAACGGGTGCGAGAGGTTGGATCTGGTGTTTCTTGGCGAGGCCGACCACGGTACCGGGGTCCGGCACGAGCGCGACTTGAGGGGGCGCTCCGCCTGCGACCGCGGCGTCGATCGCCGTGTCCATGTTGCTCCCCTTGCCGCTGTAGTTGACGCTGATACCAGTCTCGGACTCGAAGGGCGAGAGCACCGCTTGGAAGTCCTGCCCCTCGGTGCTGGTCCACTCGGCCCAGACCGACACGGAGCCGCCGATCTTGTGGGAAAGGCGCGGGCTGACGGTTGACGCGCCTGCTGGCATCATGCTGGCCGCCAGGGCTATCAGCCCGCCTAGCGTCGCCACCAAGAACAGCTTGTGCCTTCTCGACGCTGAAACAACGGCTTTTCTCCGCGACATCGCGTTACCTCCTGATTCGGATGTGAAGCCCATCGGTATCTCTTTCCTTTCTCTGGTGCGTTATCTCTTTCCCTTCTCTGGTGCGTTCCTGGGCGGTATGGGGGCCCCGCGGCACCAAAACGCAGCGGCCGGTGTCCGGCCGCGTGCGCGTGTGGGCGATCCCGAACCTGGCAGTCCAGCTGCTCGGTGCAGGCGACGGTATTCGTGCGTGGCACTCGGGCCAGCGGGCGGCGCCAATGCCAGCCCCGTGTAATCGGCAACCGCAAGGGTGCCCGGGCGGCTACAGGCTAAGGCGCCCACAGCGCCGCGAAGAGCCTGGTACCTGGAGAAAGGTACCTCCGCCCGGTCCCCCACGTGCGTACTGGTCGTGGCCAACGCCTCCCCACCCCAGGCTGGCCGCCTGTGACAACTCAACGCTTTCGGGCACAAGCCCGACAAATGGCACCATAGCGCTGGCTCGAAGCTCAAACAAGGGAGTGTTCGCGTTCGAATCCGCCGGCTGGGCCTTCGTCCTCGTGACTGCTAGAGCTTCGTCCTCGTGGCCTGCGTGCTCGTCCGCCGCGCGCAGGGGCGCGCTCGACCGGCGTACCCACGAGGGCCACATAAGGAAATGTTGGTACCGTCGTCCAGTCCGATCATCGAGCGCGCGGCCCGAGGCCCCCGGGCGCGTCGCTCCTCAAGGAGGTCACCGCCATGCACGTGACGCGTTTTGGCCTGCAGATACCGAGCTTCACGTTCCCCGGCGTGGAGGACGGGGAGCTGTTCGAGAAGGTCGCCCAGATCGCCGTCACCGCCGAGGAATCGGGGTTCGACTCGGTGTGGGTGATGGACCACTTCTACCAGATCCAGAACGTCGGGCCCCGCACAGACCCGATGTTCGAGGCGTACACGACCCTCAGCGCCATCGCCGCCCGCACGAGGCGGGCGGGACTCGGCGCCATGGTGACGGGTGTCACCTACCGCAACCCGGCCCTGCTGGCCAAGATCGTGACGACGCTGGACGTCATCTCCTCCGGGCGGGCCATCCTCGGCATAGGCGCCGCATGGAACGACGACGAGCACGCCGGCTACGGCTTCGACTTCCCGCCGGTCCGAGAACGCATGGGCCGCCTCGAGGAGGCCTTGCAGATCTGCCGGGCGATGTTCACCGAGGAGGCGCCGAGCTTTGTGGGCCGCTACTACAAGCTCTCCGGGGCCCTGAACCGGCCCCGCCCGATCCGCGGCAACATCCCGGTCCTCGTCGGGGGCGGGGGCGAGCAGAAGACCCTTCGTCTCGTCGCCGAGTACGCGGACGCCTGCAACATCTTCGGCGACGTCTCCACCATCCGCCACAAGCTCGAGGTGCTCGACCGTCACTGCGAGGCTGTCGGCCGGGACCCCGCCGAGATCCAGAGGACCCGCCTCGGCGGGCTCCTCATCGCGGAAACCGCCGCCGAGGCCGAGCAGAAGGCACGCCAGCAGGCCGAGGCGAGGGGCCTCGACCCGGCGGCACTGCGCGCCTACATGGTCGTGGGCGACCCTGACTCGGTGAGTGAGCAGGTCGCCGAGTACCTCGACGCCGGTCTCGACGGGCTCATCTTCAACATGCCCGAGGCACAGGACATCGACCCGGTGCGTCTCGCCGGCAAGACCCTCGCCGCCGCCTTCGGCTGAGCGCCGGAGCCACCTGACGCTCGCCGGCGCGGTCGACGCCTCAGTCGTGCGCCGGCCGCCCGGCGCCCGCCCGGCGCGTCGACGCCTCAGTTCCGGCCCGGGCGCGCGCAGCGCCTCGCCCCGGGTCCGCCGGGGTCAAGATGTCATCCGTGGCGCCTCGGACCAGCGCCGCGAGCTCGGCGGTCGCCATGTCGCCGAAGGCGTTCCCCGACAGCAGGAGAGGGCCCATGACCGCCCCCACCGCGCAGGCCATCCGCACCCGGTCACGAGCCGCGATGCTCTCGTCGTCCAGCACGCGCCGGAACATCTCGTCGAGGTCCTCGTGGTCCTCGTCGTGGGGCTGGCGGTGCAGCTCGTCGAGGGCGGCCCGGTTGCGCTCGTGCAGCACGAAGATGGCCCGGTGCTCGAGGATCTGGTCGACCAGCTCGCCGACCATCTCCCTCCACCGGCCCGGTGTCATCGGGCCCGCGGCCGCCGCCACGAGGGCGCCCCGCAAGACGTCGTGCATCCGCATGTGCAGCGCCATCAAGATGTCGTCCTTGCTGGCGAAGTGGTAGTAGATGGCGGCCTTGGTGAAGCCCATCTTCTCGGCGATCTGGCGCAGGGAGGTCTTCTCGTAGCCGAGGTCGATGAACAGCTCGAGGGCGACGTCGAGGATCCGCTCGCGCGTCGTGCCCTTCTCCGGGGCAGGTTCGGGCGGCTGAGCCTGGTGGCCTCGGAAAGACCGAGGGCCGCCCGGACGATCGACCCGCTGGTTGCTGCTCGCCACGGCCCGATTCTACTTGACAGCCGGTAAGTAACCTACTTACCATACGGCAAGTTAGCTGACCTAGCGACCAAGGACCGGCCACCGCCATGCCGACGGACTCCATGATCCACGCCGAGGGCCTGAAGAAACGCTACGGCTCCACGATCGCCCTCGCCGGCATCGATCTCGACGTGCCGGCGGGCTCCATCCTCGGGATGCTCGGACCGAACGGGGCCGGCAAGACGACGGCCGTCCGCATCCTGACGACGCTCGCCCTGCCGGACGGGGGCCGCGCCCGCGTCGCCGGCCACGACGTGGTCACAGAGGCGCCCCAGGTGCGGCGCAACATCGGCGTCACGGCACAGGACGCCACGCTCGACGAGATGCTGACCGGCCGCCAGAACCTCGTCATGATCGGCCGGCTCAGCGGCCTGCACCGCGCCGGGGCCAAGGCGCGCGCGACCGAGCTTCTCGGGCAGTTCGGCCTCGCCGAGGCCTCCGACCGGATCCTGAAGGGCTACTCGGGCGGGATGCGCAGGCGTCTCGACCTCGCCGCCGGTCTCGTCACCCGCCCCCCGGTGCTGTTCCTCGACGAGCCGACCACGGGGCTCGACCCCACGAGCCGGGTGCGCATGTGGGGCATCATCCGCCACCTCGTCGCCGAGGGCGTCACGCTCCTGCTCACCACCCAGTACCTCGACGAGGCCGACGAGCTCGCCGACAGGATCGTGGTCGTGGACCACGGCCGGGTCATAGCCGAGGGCACGGCGCCCGAGCTGAAGACCCGGACCGGCGGGGCACGCCTCGAGGTCACGCTGAACGTTGCCGACCCCTCGGCGGCCGCGGTCCTCGGGCCGTTCGTGGCCGGCGCGGTGCAGGTGAGCCACGACGGAAGGCGACTGCGGGCGCCGGTGCTGAGCGGCGACGGCCTCGCGACCACCGTCGTGCGCGCGCTCGACGGCGCCGGCATCGCCGTCGATGACGTCGCCCTGCACCAGCCCTCCCTCGACGACGTGTTCTTCTCCCTCACCGGCCGGGACGGGCGGGAGCCGCCGACGGCGACAGGCGAGACGGGGCCGGGCCGAGACGGGGCCGGGCGAGACGGCGACCGGCAAGGAGGTGGTCCTCACATGACCGCATTCGCCACCACGGTGACGACGTCGCCGTCCCGCGCCGATCGCCTCTCTCGCCAGGTCAACAACATCGCCGTGCTCACCGGGCGCAACCTGGTCCACATCGCCCGCGAGCCGATGCAGCTCTCGGACGTCACGATCCAGCCCGTGCTGTTCACGGCCTTGTTCATCTACGTGTTCGGAGCCGGGGTCGTCCTCCCTCACGGAGCCAGCTACGCCAGCTTCGCCATCGCCGGCATGCTCGCCTTGAACCTCACGACCTCGGCGGTGGGAACCGCGGTCGGACTGAGCAACGACCTCAACGGCGGGATCATCGACCGCTTCGGCTCCTTGCCCATGTGGCGGCCGGCCGTGCTCGTCGGGCGGTCCGTGACCGACCTCCTGACGGCGGTGATCTGCGCCTTTTTCGTGTGCGTCACCGGCCTGCTCGTAGGTTGGCGGCCGGAGGGGAGCGTGCTGTCGAGCATCGGAGGCTTCGGCATCTTCCTGCTCTTCAGCTATGCAGTCTGTTGGGCGTGCGCGTGCCTCGGGATCGTGAGCAAGGGACCTGAGACGGCTCAAGGGCTCGGCCTCGTCGTGTTGTTCCCGATGGCGGTGGTCTCCAACGCCCTCGTCCCGACCGCCCACATGCCGGCCGCTCTCCGCGCCGTCGCCGACTGGAACCCTGTCAGCGCCGTCACGGCCGCCTGCCGTCAGCTCTTCTCCAACCCCAACCCGTCGGCCGCCGTCCCCGCCTGGCCTATGCAGCACCCGGTCGTCGCGTCGCTGTTGTGGTCTATCGGGATGCTCGTGGTGTTCGCTCCCCTGGCTGCGCACCTGTTCGCCCGCCGGACCCGCGGCTGAGCAGGCGAAGTAGCAGGTCGTAGAGCATCCGGGCCGTCGCCCCCCAGATCACGTCCTCGCCGAGATCGAAAAAGTGCATGACCCGTGTGGGGTCGTCGGCGCGAGCCCAATGCTCCTCCCAGTAGCGGCCGGGGGCGACGAGGTCGCGGAGCGGGACGAGCAGGACGCAGTCGACCTCGTCGGGATTCGCCTTCAGCACCGGAGGTGTGCCGGCGACGGCCACGAAGGGACGGATGGGCACGTCTCGGCGTGCCGCGAGAACCGTCGGGAGCTCGCCCAGGACCTCGACCGCCGAAGGAGCGAGGGCGACCTCCTCCTCCGCCTCCCTCAGGGCCGCCGCCACGGCTGACTCGCCAGGATCGATGCGACCGCCCGGAAAGGCGATCTCTCCCGGGTTGGCCCGCAGGTGAACGCCCCGCCGTATGAGGAGGACCGAGCTCTCCGGGGAACCTGCGACCTGCAGTTCGGTCCCGGTCGCCCCGACGCCCTCCGGCTCAGCGGGAGCGAGGACGATGAGCACGGCCGCGCCGAGCAGGCCGGCGGGCTGGAGCGGGCCGGAGGCGAGGAGTTCGACTGCCGGTCCGCCGAAGCCGGCCGCGAAGGTGTCCCGCACGGCCCCGAGCGTCAACCGCTCCAGGACCGGGTCGGCCAGCTCGCGACCGCCCGCGGGCGGGTCGGCCCGTTTGGCCCAGGCGGGCCGGGGAATCACTTGACGGGCCACGTTCGCAGTGTAAGTCGGCCCGAACGGGCGCAAAGATAGCCATCATGCGGATCCGACTGGGAGTTGAGACCGACGCCATGGCTGTGCAGGCGATCTATGCCCCGCTCGTCGAGTCGACGGCGGTCTCGTTCGAGGTGGCCGTGCCGTCGATCGACGAGATGGCGTCTCGAATTGCCGATCGCCAGCCGGCCTACCCGTTCCTCGTCGCCGAATGGGAGGAGTCGGTGATCGCCTACGCCTATGCGGGCCGGTTCTCCGGCCGGGCCGCCTACGACTGGTCCGTGGAGACGAGCGCCTATGTGAGCGAGCATGCGCGGCACCGAGGCGTCGGGCGGGCCTTGTACGCGGCGCTCCTCGCCATCCTCGGGAAACAGGGTTACCGGCGCGGGATGGCCGGAATCGTCCTGCCGAACCCCGCGAGCGTGGCCCTCCACAACGCCTGCGGGTTCACGCCAGTCGGTGTGTACGAGGCCGTCGGGTGGAAGTTAGGCGCCTGGCACGACGTCGGGTGGTGGCAGCGGGGCCTCGCCACGACGGACGGCCCGGCGGATCCCCTGGTGCCGTTGACGGCCTGCCGGCCGGAGCTCTCGAGGCGGCCTTCGAAGCGGGGCCCGCCACCGCTCGGCGAACGGCACTCTGCCGCCGCGATCTCCTGGTTGCGGAGACATCCCGACCGGTCCGGAGCCCCGGCGCCGAGGAGACTGCTGACACCTGTCGGCCGGCCATGTCCTCGGATAGCTCTCCACGGTTGCGCCGCCGGGGCCCCCGTGGGCGAGGCCCGGCTCTGCCGCCCCGGTATGGGATGCGCGGCGGCCGCAGCGGGGCACGCCTACGAAGGCGGACCCTGGGCTACGGCGCCTATCTGCCGCATCATCGACATGATGTCCAGCACACCCCAATGTTCGTGGACCTGACCGTCGTCGTCGAAGCGGAGGATGTCGATGGCCTGCACGTCGATGGCCTTGCCGCTCGCCGGCATGCCCATGAAGTCACCCGTGTTCGTCCCGGTGACTCGCGACCTCGCCACGACCTTGTCGCCGCTCTCGAGGACGTCCTCGGCGTCAAAGCGCAGATCGGGGAAAGCGGCCAGCATCACCCTGAAGAGTTCCAGGGCTCCCGCCTTGGTCGGCGACAGAGCGGGCCCGGCCTCGTGCTCGACAAAGTCTTCTGCCAGGTGCTCGCCGAAGCCGTCGACCTCGCCTGCACTGATCAGCTCGTACATGAGCCGCGCGGTTGCTGAGTTGCTCACCGGTCCCCCCTCAGATGGTGCTCGCAGGACCATGGTGGCACGTGTACTGTGTGTCTTAGATTGCGAATGGATGTCGAGGGGGTTACGTAGACATGGCGGAAGCACTCCCGGGGACCTGGCTGGCAGAGGTCCGCGACTCGCTCTGGAACCATGAGCCGTTCTACCCGCACCTGGACGAGGAGCGCGGCATGGTCCTCGACGGCGAATGGAGTGACGCCCACAGGGCATTGATGAGGCACCTGACCGAGGAGCTCGCTGTCGTGGTGAGCCTGCCATCCGGGTTGCGGGGTGACCTCGACACGAGCGGGGCTCTGGAACGACTGGAGACCAGTGTCCTCTCCGCCCTGCAGTCGCTTCGGACGGCGCAGCCGGGCCTTCCCTGGGAGTTCAGGATCGACCAGTGCCGGTACAGGCTCTTCGTCGCCGGGTCGGCGGAAGACTCCTCGGCGTCGATGGCCGAAGAGATGAGGGACATCGAACAGATGGACCCGGAGGTCTTCGCCCGCTGCCTGCTGCGGCGCATCGCCCGTTGGGACAGCTCCAGCCGCCCGCGGGAGCAGGGGTGACAGGGATCCGGGACGCTCGAGGCGACCCCTCGAGACCGAAGGCCGCTCGGCACCCGAGCTCCGACCGGGAGGCTCACCTTCTCGACACCGTCGGCTGACTGTCGGCTGACTGTCGTCCTCGGCGGCGCGGCAGAGCCGAGGTCCCGTCGTCGCGATGCCCCGGCTGCGCCGGCGTTTGCCCCAGACGAGATGGTGTACCGTGCGGTCCTCTTGCCCGCTCCTGCGGGCAAGCTTCGACGAACCGGGGGGACCAGATGGCCTATGGAGTAGTGCACCAATTCGCGGGCGGGACGAGGGAGCAGTACGAAGCCTCCGTCGGTGCCGTGCATCCGAGCGACGGCAGCCTGCCCGAAGGTCAGGTGTTCCACGCGGCGGGCCCTTCGGCCGACGGCTGGACGATCGTCGCCATCCACGACTCGAAGGAAAGCTGGGAGCACTTCCGCGACACCGTCCTCGGGCCGAAGATGGCGGCGGGCATAGCGGGCGGCTTCACCTCGCCGCCAGAGGAGACGGCGTTCGAGGTCGTCACCCAGACGACCGCCTGACGCCCGGCGTCCCGGTCGGGGAGGAACCTCCCTCACGGCCGCACGCGAGAGGACGACCGCGAAAAAGCCCCGGCCGAGAGAGCTCGGACCGGGGCTTTTGTCGTGCATCGCGCCGCAGGAGACCTACGGCGGGTCGAATCTGAGAACTACATCATCCCCATGCCGCCGCCCATGGCCGCAGCGGCTGCGCTGTTGTCGGCCTTCTCGGGCTTGTCGGCGATGAGCGCCTCGGTTGTGAGCAGGAGAGCGGCGATGGAGGCCGCGTTCTGCAGGGCGGAGCGGGTCACCTTCGCCGGGTCGATGATGCCGGCCTTGATGAGGTCTTCGACCTTGCCCGTCAGTGCGTTCAGGCCATGGGAGCCCTTGGCGTTCTCGACGGCCTGCACCATCACGGCGCCTTCGAAACCGGCGTTGATGGCGATCCACTTCAGCGGCTCGGCGAGGGAACGCGCCACGATCGAAGCACCCGTGGCTTCGTCACCTTTCAGCTCGGCGACGACCGCGTTGACCGCCGAGCGGCTGCGGACGAGGGCGGTGCCGCCACCGGCGACGATGCCCTCCTCGATCGCTGCCCGGGTCGCGGAGAGCGCGTCCTCGATGCGGTGCTTCTTCTCCTTGAGCTCGACCTCGGTTGCCGCGCCCACCTTGACGACGGCGACGCCGCCGGCGAGCTTGGCGAGGCGCTCCTGGAGCTTCTCGCGGTCCCAGTCCGAGTCGGTCTCCTCGATCTCCCTCTTGATCTGGGAGATCCGGCCTTTGACCTCGTCCTCGGAGCCGGCGCCGTCGATGACGGTCGTGTCGTCCTTGGTGACGACGACGCGACGGGCGCGACCGAGAAGGTCGAGGGTCGTGTTCTCGAGCTTGAGCCCGACCTCTTCGGAGATGAGCTGGGCGCCGGTGAGCACGGCGATGTCGCCGAGCATGGCCTTGCGCCGCTCACCGAAGCCCGGCGCCTTGACGGCGACGGAGGAGAACAGGCCGCGGATCTTGTTCACGACGAGGGTCGCCAGGGCCTCGCCCTCGACGTCCTCGGCGACGATCAGGAGCGGCTTGCCCGTCTGCATGACCTTCTCGAGCACGGGGACAAGGTCGTGGACCGACGAGATCTTGCCGTTCACCATGAGCAGGTAGGCGTCTTCCAAGACGGCCTCCTGGCGCTCCGGGTCGGTCACGAAGTACGGCGACAAGAAGCCCTTGTCGAACTGCATGCCCTCGGTGAAGTCGAGCTCCAGCCCGAAGGTGTTGGACTCCTCGACCGTGACGGTGCCGTCCTTGCCGACCTTGTCGATCGCCTCGGCGAGCACCTCGCCGATGGAGGCGTCCGCAGCCGAGATGGCCGCGACCTGGGCGATCTCCTGGCGGCCCTCGACCTCGCGGGACTGGCTGCCGATCGACTTGACCGCCGCGGCGACCGCCTTCTCGATGCCGCGCTTGAGCGACATGGGATTGGCGCCGGCGGCGACGTTGCGGAGACCTTCGCGCACGAGGGACTGGGCGAGCACCGTGGCGGTGGTCGTCCCGTCTCCGGCGACGTCGTTGGTCTTCGTGGCCACTTCCTTGACGAGCTGCGCGCCCATGTTCTCGAAGTGGTCCTCGAGCTCGATGTCACGGGCGATCGTGACGCCGTCGTTGGTGATCGTCGGCGCACCGAACTTCTTGTCGAGCACGACGTTGCGACCCTTCGGTCCCAGCGTCACCTTCACGGTGTCGGCGAGCTTGTTGACGCCGGTCTCGAGCCGGCGCCGCGCACTCTCGTCGAAGACGAGCATCTTCGACATCAGGACTTGACCTTTGCCAAGACGTCACGACTCGAGAGGATCAAAAGCTCCTCGCCGTCGATGGTGATCTCGGTCCCTCCATACTTCGAGTAGACGACCTTGTCGCCGACGGCCACGTCCAAGGGGACGAGATCGCCGGTGTTCTCGGTACGCCGACCAGGGCCTACCGCGAGAACTTCACCCTGTTGGGGCTTCTCCTTCGCCGTGTCTGGGATGACAAGGCCGGACGCGGTCGTCTCTTCCGACTCGCTCGGCCGAACGACGATGCGGTCGTCCAGGGGCTGCAACTTCATTTCAGGGGCCTCCTGTCTGGCTCCGTTAGCACTCTCGACTTACGAGTGCTAACGATACCGTCAGCGGGCGCCGCTGGCAACCTCGCCCTGAGAGTGCTACCTCGAGCTGCGAAGCTGCAGGTCAGGGACTGCGCCGGCGTCGAGCGGGGTCGGGCCCGAGCGCTCGAGCTGGAAATAGCCGGCGGCGGCGATCATCGCCGCGTTGTCCGTGCACATGGCGCGGCTCGGGAGATACGACGCCAGCCCCCGCTCGCTGAAGGCCTCCGAGAAACGGGCCCTCAGCAGGCTGTTGGCAGCCACCCCCCCGGCCAGGCAGGCGCCCCGGGCCCCGATCTGGTCGGCCGCGGCCAGGGACTTCGCCACGAGCACCTCGACGGCGGCCTCCTGGAAACAGGCCGCCACGTCCGCGTTGGCGACCTCGGGATGTGACCTCACGTAGCTCACCACGGCGGTCTTCAGCCCCGAGAAGGAGAAATCGAGAGGACCGGCGGTCGCGGCCCGCGGGAAACGGATCGCCTCCGGGTCCCCCGAAACGGCCAGGCGGTCGATCTCGGGCCCGCCCGGATAGCCGAGGCCGAGATAGCGTGCGACCTTGTCGAACGCCTCGCCGGCGGCGTCGTCGAGGGTGGCGCCGAGCACCTCGTAGCTGCCGGGCGACTCGAGGGCGACGAGGAGGGTGTGGCCGCCCGAGACGAGCAGGACCACGACGGGCAGCTCGATGTCGGGCGAGTCCAGCATGGCGGCGTACAGGTGCCCCTCCAGGTGGTTCACCCCTACGAAGGGCACGCCCCAGGCGAGCGAGAGGGCCTTGGCCGTGCTGACCCCGACGAGCAGGGCCCCGATCAGGCCGGGGCCGACCGTGGCCGCGACGGCGTCTATCTCGACCGGGCCACCGGGAGCCTCCAGGCTGCGCCCGCGCCGGTCTAGGCCGGCACCGGCGAGGGCGTCGGCCACGACGGGGAGAGCGAGCTCGACATGGGCACGTCCCGCGAGCTCCGGAACGACGCCGCCGTAGCGGGCGTGCAGGTCGACCTGGCTCGAGACGACCGAGGTGACCACGCGACGGCCGCGTTCGACGACGGCGGCGGCCGTCTCGTCGCAGGAGGTCTCGATGCCGAGGACGCGGCCCGTGCCGGTCACGTCCCGGGCTCGGCCGGCGGCCCGTAGGCCGAACCGCGGCGGACCGACCGGGCCGAGTCGGGACTCGATCCGCTCGAGGCGCGTCCCGTAGGCGTCGGTGTCGATGTCGTGCGCCCACATGACGAGGGCGTCCTCGTGCACCTCGGCGTAGTAGTTCTTGCGCACCCCGGCCGGTGCGAAGCCGAACTCCTGGTAGAGAGCCTGCGCTCCCGTGTTCGAGACCCTCACCTCCAAGGTCATGTGCTGGGCCGAGCGGTGCCGCGCCTCGCGGGCGAGCTGCAGCAGGAGCCGGCGGCCGACGCCGTGGCGCTGCCATTCCGGGGCGACGCCGATGTTGGTGACGTGCGCCTCGCCGACCACGACCATCATGCCGGCGTAGCCGACGAGCTCGGAGCCCGACGGAGGCGACGTAGTAGGCACGCGTCGCCGGCTGGGCGATCTCGCTCATGTAGAGCCCGATCGACCAGGGACTGGGGAAGATCCGCCGCTCGATGGCGATGACGTTTTTCAGGTCACGGCGCCGCATGGGCTCGATCTCGAGCACGATCTCCGAGCCTGGGGCGCCCTCGCCGGCCGGGCCGTTACGCCCGCGCCCCGAATGCAGGCGCAGCATCGACCGCACGCTCGCCACTCAGCTCACCGCCTCGCGACCTTGGCGCGAGCTCCAGTTGATGCGGGCATCCGCCTCCCGGCCGTAGAACGGTCGTACCGCCGCGGGGTCGGAGAACACCCCGTCGCCCATTGCCTTGACGGCCAGCACGACAAGCGAGGCTACCGGTGGAGCGGCCAGCTCGATGCCGCCGAAGACCGGCGGGGGCGAACCGTGCCCGACGAGCTCCGCACGATGGCGGAGCGCCCCGTCGCCGACGAGCAGCACGGGGCCCTCGAGCCGGTCGAGCTCGGCGGCGAGCTCGGCGGGACGCCCGACGCGGACGGGCCCTCCGGGACGGTCGGGCTCCCCGGGACGGTCGGGCTCCCCGGGACGGTCGGGCAGGCGCCAGGCGACCTCGCCCCGGCGCATGTCCACGACCGGCACGACGAGAGCGGGCCCGGCCGGGCACGCCGCCACGAGCACGTCGAGGCTCGTGGCGGTGACGATCGGGAGGCCGAGGCCGGCTGCGAGGGCCTTGGCGGCGGCGACGCCGACCCTGAGCCCGGTGAACAGACCTGGACCGATGTCGACGGCGAGGGCGTCCAGCTCCGCGAAGGAGACCCGGGCCGTGCGGCAGACGTCCGCGATGGCGGGATGCAGCGTCTCGGCCTGACGTCGCCCGGGGCGGGCGGTCACGGTCGCGAGGGGACCCGTCGCATCCCCGACGGCGACCCCGACCTCGACCGTCGCCGTCTCGATGGCGAGGATCAACACGTCGGGGCCTCCGCCCGGGCGTCGCTCAGCGAGGCGCTCAACGCCTCGGGCACCTCGCCCTCGAGTCTCGACGCCCAGGCCCCGCCGCGGGCCTCCAGGGTGATCAGGCGTGCTCCGTCGACCCGGCCCCAGTCGAGCCGGACGACGAGGGCATCGGCGCCGTAAAGGGGCTCGGCCGCTTCGCCCCACTCGAGGATGACGATGCCGCCGTCCTCGAGCTCCTCCTCCAGGGCGAGGTCCACCACCTCTTGCAGGTGCTCGAGGCGCCACAGGTCGACATGGGTCACCGGCGGCGTCGACCGGTAGCGGTGGGCGAGGGTGAAGGTCGGGCTCGTGACGGCCTCGTGGCCACCGAGGGCGCCGACGAGGCCCTGGACGAGGGTGGTCTTCCCGGCGCCGAGGGACCCGACGAGGAGGACGACGTCACCCGCCCGGAGCACCCGGGCGATCCCGGCGCCCACGACCCTCGTCTGCGACGGGCTCGTGCTCGTGACCTCCAGCCGACCCATGTCAAGCGCCCCGGGCGCGGCTCATCTCGGGTACCGGTTCTCGAGATGGCGCTTGGCCCGCACCAGGTCTGCCCGCATCTCGGCGACTATGACCGCACCGGCGCGCAGCCCGTAGGCGGGGTGGAAGGTCGGGACGACGAAGGTGTCCTTGTAGGGATAGGCCTTTCCCCGCAGGGCGGTCACGCCCGCGGTCACCTCGAGCAGGGTCTGGGTGGCGAAGTTGCCGAGGGTGACGATGACTTTCGGGGCCACGAGCCCGATCTGGGAGTCGAGGAAGTGGCGGCAGGTCGCCACCTCGAGCGGCAGCGGGTCCCTGTTGCCGGGCGGGCGGCACTTGACGACGTTGGCGATGTAGCAGCCGCTCCGGTCCAGGCCGAGCTCCTCGGCGAGCAGCCTGTCGAGCAGTTGGCCGGACCGCCCCACGAAGGGCTCCCCGGCAAGATCCTCGTCGCGCCCGGGCGCCTCGCCGACCAGCATGAGATCGGCGGCAGGGTTCCCCGCCGAGAACACGACCTTCGTGCGTCCCGAAGAAAGGGGACAGGCGACGCACCCGAGCGCCACGGCCTCCAGCTCCGCAAGGGTCGTCACCGGCTCAGCGCTTCACCCGTGCGGAGCCACCCGTGGCGAGGGCGACGACCTCCTCGGCTGTCGCCATCGAGGTGTCGCCCGGAGTGGTCATGGCGAGGGCGCCGTGGGCGGCTCCGTACTCCGTGGCCGTCCCCACGTCCTGGCCCGCCAGCAAGCCGTAGATCAGGCCGGAGGCGAAGGCGTCCCCGCCGCCGACCCGGTCCAGGATCTCGAGATCGGGGCGCATCGTGGCCTCATGCAGGCGGCCGTCCGACCAGCACAGCGCTCCCCAGTCGTTGCGGGTGGCGCTGCGGACGGTCCGCAGCGTGGTCGCCACGAGGGAGATGTTCGGGTAGGTGCGGCGGACCTCGGCGATCATGCCGGCGTACTGCTGCGGGTCGAGCCGGGTGAGGTTCTCGTCCAGCCCCGGGACCTCGAAGCCCAAGGCGGCGGTGAAGTCCTCCTCGTTGCCGAGCATCACGTCGACCAGCGGCGCGATCGCCCGGTTGACCTCCTGCGCCCGCGCCTGCCCGCCGATCTCCTTCCAGAGCGAAGCCCGGTAGTTGAGGTCGTAGGAGACGATGGTGCCGTTGCGTCGCGCCGCCTGCATGGCTTCGAGCGTCACCTCCGCCGTGCCGGGCGACAGCGCCGCGAAGATGCCCCCGCAGTGGAACCACCGGGCCCGCTCGGCGCTGAAGACGCGGTCCCAGTCGACCTGCCCGGGGCGCAGCTGCGAGACCGCCGTGTGCCCCCGGTCCGAGCAGCCGACGGCACCTCGCACGCCGAAGCCACGCTCGGTGAAGTTCAGGCCGTTGCGCACGGTCCTCCCGACCCCGTCGTAGGGCACCCAGAGCACATGGCTCGTGTCGACCCCACCCTGGAGGACCAGGTCCTCCACGAGGCGACCCACGGGGTTGTCCGCCAGGGCCGTCACCACCGTCGTGCGCAGTCCGAAGCAGCGGCGCAGCCCGCGGGCGACGTTGTACTCGCCGCCTCCCTCCCATGCCCGGAAGGTCCGCGTCGACGCGATCCGCTCCTCGCCGGGGTCGAGGCGCAGCATCACCTCCCCGAGGGCGACGAGGTCCCACCGGCACTCTGCGGCCTCGTGGATGCGCATTGCGCTCATGACGACGCCCGGACCGCGGCTGCCGACGACGGCGACCGCCTCGGCCGTCAGGCGCGTTATCGAGGCGAAGTCGCCCGCGGCGGTCAAGGAGGGCTTCACCATCCAGCTGCCCCCGCACGCGACCACCGTCGGCACCTCGAGGTAGGAGGCCAGGTTCCCCGGCCCTATGCCTCCGGTGGGCACGAACCTCACCTCGCCGTAGGGGCCGGCGAGTGCCTTGAGACAGGCGACCCCGCCGGCGGCCTCGGCCGGGAAGAACTTGAGCAGGCTGAGGCCGAGGCGCAGGGCGTGCTCGATCTCGGTCGGGGTGCAGACGCCGGGCAGCAAGGGCACGCCCAGCTCGCCCGCGCGGAGCACCACGTCGTCGACGAGCCCCGGCGCGACGAGGAAGCGGGCGCCCACCTCGACCGCGAGCTCGGCCTGGGCGACGGTGCGCACGGTCCCGGCACCGACGACCATCTCCGGGACCTCGGCCGTGATCGCCCCGATGGCACCTGCCGCCGCCGCCGTGCGCAGCGTCACCTCCATGCAGCGCAGCCCCCCCTCGAGCAGGGCACGGGCGAGTGGCACGGCGTCGGCCGGGCTGGCGACGTCGGCCACCGGGACCAGCCGCGCCACGCGCATATGTTCCAGGAGGTTCATGCGAATGCCCATCTCCAACCACCGCCTAGGTCGACCCCGAGCGTACCGAGCCGGGTCTCGGTCCGCTGGTCCGGGGCAATGCTACGGCCCGTCGACCTCGAGCCGTCTGCCCATCGACACCGAGTCGTCGACGCTGTAGCCGATCCGGCGGTAGAAGCCGATCGCCTCCTCGTTGGAGCTGCGGACCTGCAGGTTCACCTTGGCGCAGCCGAGCCGGCCCAAGAGCTCCTCGGCTCTTTCCATCAACCTGCGGCCGAGTCCCCTGCCCCGGTGGTCGGGATGGACCGCGAGGTAGTTGACCCAGCCGCGATGTCCCTCGTAGCCGACCATGACCGAGCCGACCACCTCCCCGTCGTGCTCGACCACAAGGAGATTCTCGGGGTCCCGGGCGAGCTTGCGGTCGATGTCGCGATACGGGTCGTTCCACGGGCGGACGAGGCCGCACACCGACCAGAGGCTCACGAGGCCTTCCCGGTCGGGCGGCAGGTACGAACGAACGAGGAGCTCCACGGTTGTTTTTCTACCAGGATGCCGGACCGGCCCGGGAAGGCGAACTAGTTTGCAGCCGGGTCGGGGAGGAGGCTCCGGGTGAATGCACTGCTGTTCCAGCACAGCCTGGCGAAAGAGGCCGCCGCGGTGATCGGCGGCCGCTTCGACAAGCGGGCCTTCGTCTCGGGCTACGCGCCCGTCAGCCTGGAAGAGGTGCCCGAACCGGTTCCGCCCGCGGCCGGCTGGGTCACCTGCGAGACCCTCGTCAGCGGCATCTGCGGCTCGGACGCCAAGCAGATCCTCCTGAACGGCCGCCGGGACAACCCGCTCACCGCGCTCGTGTCGTTCCCCCATGTCCTCGGCCACGAGGCCGTGGCGCGCCGGCTCGACAACGGTCGGCGCGTCGTGCTCAACCCTTGGCTCTGGTGCACGCCGCGCGGCATCGAGCCGCTCTGCGCGGCCTGTGCCGAGGGACGCTATCCCTGGTGCAGGAATTTCCGCAACGGGGACCTCCCTGTCGCCATCCATCTCGGCAACTGCGCCGGGGCCGCCGGCGTGCACGGGGAGCGTTTCTGCGCCCATCCGAGCCAGCTGTTCGACGTGCCCGAGACGATGAGCGACGAGGCGGCCGTGCTGTCGGACCCCGTCAGCGTCTCGCTGCGCTCGATCCTGCTCTGCCCGCCCACCGCCTCGCTGCCGGTGCTCGTCTACGGCTCGGGCACCCTCGCCATGGCCGCCATCGGGCTGCTGCGCCATCTCCATCCCGGGCTCGAGGTCTGGGCCGCCACCCGCCCGGGCGCGCGCGCCGCTCTCGCGACCAGGCTGGGAGCCGACGCCGTGCTGAGCTCGAGCCCCGACGAGCTCGTGCGCGAGGTGAGCCGGAGGACCGGAGAGCACGCCCTCGTACCCTGGAGCGGCAAGGAGTGGCTGCAGGACGGCCCGAGCGTCGTCTACGACACGATCGGGAGCACCGAGACCGTCGAGACCTCCCTCAGGCTCCTGCGCACCGGAGGAACGCTCGTCGTGAGCGGCGTGGAGCCGCCGAAGCGCTTCGAGTGGACGCCCATGTACTTCAAGGAGCTCTCGGTCGTCGGATCGAACGGCTTCGGCATCGAGGTGCTGGACGGTGTCCGCAAGCACGCCTTCGAGCACTACTTCGACTTCGCCCGCGCCGGCCTCGACCTGACGCCGGTCGTGACCCACCGCTTCGCCCTCGACGACTGGCGCGAGGCGGTGCTCACCTTGGCCGACGCCCGTCGCACCGGGGCGGTCAAGGTGCTGCTGCGGCCTTAGGACCCCGCGGCTGCCGCCGACAGGGCGCCGAAGAGCTCGTCGACCTCCTCCCGGCGCTCGTACATGAGCATGTGGCCGGCCCCGGCGTACTCGTTCAGGCTGGCCTGCTCGAAGCTGGCGGCCAGCCTGCGGGCATAGAGCGGGGGCGTGAGGTGGTCGCTCGTGCCCACGGCGACGGTGACGGGCAGCTCCATGTCTGCAAAAGCGCCACCTTCTTCGAAGCTCAGCACCTCGCCGACGAGCTTGCCGAACACCTGCGGGTCCACCGCCCTCAGCATCTTCAAGGTGGCCGCGACCTCGGCCGGGCGCGGGTGGCGCCCGAAGCCGATACGTGAGGCGAGATAGCCCGTGTCGGCAGCCTTGAGGGCGGCTGCTCCGGGTCGCCAGATGCCCACGCCGGCGCCCGCCACGAGCCTGACCGCCCCGGTGAGCCGGCTCCAGCTCGGCAGCGGCACCCCGAGCCCGCCGCTCGTGGCGATGAGGGCCAGGGCCCCGACCCGCGTGCCGAGCAGCTCAGGATGCCGTCGCGCCAGGCGGAGGCAGACCATGCCCCCCATCGAGTGGCCTGTGAGCACGGCCCGTTCGATGTCCAGCCCGGCGAGCACCTCGGCCACGTCGGCCGCCATGGCGGAGATGGTCACGTCCTCCGAGCCCGCCCTCGAGCGCCCGTGCCCCCGCAGGTCGAGGGCGATGACCCGGTGGCACTCGGAAAGGTCCCGCAGCTGGTAGCTCCACACCTCGGCCGAGAGGTTGGCCCCGTGCAGAAGGACGAGGGGCGGGCCGTCGCCCCGCTCGATCAGATGCGACTCGCCCCCGTCGCGCATGGCGAGCACGCGATGGGAGACGTCGTCGGGGACGGCCAGCTCAGGGTCCTCGGGCGCGGACGAGCGCCGCATGCGCCTTGTGTACTCGTGCGAGACGGTGAAGGCCACCCCCGCCGCGCTGAAGGCGCCGGCGGCGACGTAGGCGACGGCACGCTTGGCGCTCGGGCCCATCAGGCCTGCCCGCCGCGGCCGCGAACGTGGCGGCGGGGAAGGCGGGGCCCGATGCGGCACAAGATCTCGTACGAGATCGTCCCGAGGCGGTCGGCCCACTCCTGGGCGGTCACCGTCTCGTTGCCCTGGGTCCCGATCAGCACGACCTCGTCCCCCCGCCGCACGCCCGAGTCCGGGCCGCAGTCGACCATCAGCTGGTCCATGGTCACCGCCCCCGCCACCGGGTAGCGGCGGCCCCCGATGAGCACTTCGCCGCCTGCTTGGAAAAGTCCCCTCGGCACGCCGTCGGCATAACCGACCGGGATCGTGGCGATGTCGGCCCGCACCGGGAGCCGGTAGGAGAGCCCGTAGCTGAGGCGCTCACCCGGGCGCGAGCTCGCGCATGAAGCTGACCTGGGTCTTCCAGCTGAGCGCCGGGCGGAGCGCACCGGCGCCGGCGGCGGTCACGAGCCTCGGCGGGACCGCAGGCGAGGGGAGGTAGCCGTAGAGGGAGATGCCGCAGCGGACGACGTCATAGCGCGAGCCCGGATGGGCGATCGCCCCGGCCGAGTTGGCGGCATGGATCCGGGCCGGCCGCGGGATGCCGGCCTCCTGCAACGACTTGCGGACCTGCTCGAACCGGCCGAGCTGCTCACCGGTGAAAGGGTCCTCGGGCTCGTCGGCCACGGCGAGATGGGTCCACAGCCCCGCGTAGCACGAGCTCGGACGAGGCCACGACCTCCTCGACGAGGAGGCGGGCCTGTCTCGGGATCGGCGCCCACCCGGTGCATCCCGGTGTCGACCTTCACCTCGACGGGTACCCGGCGTCCGGCGGCGGTGGCGGCCCGGCGAGAGCGCCGCCACCCCCGATCTCGTGTAGACGGTGGGGATGAGGTCACGCGAGACGACCTCTTCCATCGCCTCGGGGGCGGGCTCGGACAAGACCAGGATCGGCACCTCGAGGCCCGCCTCGCGGAGGACCACGCCCTCTTCGACCAGGGCCACCGCCAGCGTCGTCGCACCGCCGGCGAGCGCGGCCGTCGCCACGGGAACCGCGCCGTGCCCGTAGGCGTCGGCCTTCACGACCGCGCACAGAAGCAGCCGGCGAGGCGACGGCCCGCAGCACGGCCGCATTCGCGGAGATGGCGTCGAGGTCCACCTCCGCCCAGGCCCGGCGGTGCCAGGCCTCAATCACGGGCGTTCGAGAGCACCTTGGCGACGAGCTCGGGCAGGTCCCCGGCGACGAGCCCCTCCGCCGGGCCGAGGCCCGCGGCGCGCCCGTGCACGTGGGCCGCGAGCGCAGCCGCGTGCAGGGGGTCCAGTCCCCTCGCCAGGAAGGCACCGACGATCCCTGAGAGCACGTCGCCCGTGCCGGCCGTCGCCAGGCGGGCCGAACCGGAACCGACGAGGAAGCACTCGCCCCCGGGTGTGGCGACCGCCGTCGTCGACCCTTTCAGCAGCACGACCGCGCCGAGGCGCGAGGCGAGGGAGCGGGCGGCCCCGACACGGTCGGCGCCCGGGCGGCTGTCCCGGCCCGATCTCGTGGCGGCCAGTTTCTCGTACTCGCCGTCGTGCGGCGTGAGCACGGCGGGGACCTTTCGTGACGCGAGGACCTCGTGTGCCTGCTCGAGGCCGCCGAGCGCACCGAGGCCGTCGGCGTCGACGATGACCGGGACCTTGGCGCACGCGACGAGGTCGCGCACCGAGGACGCGAACGCCCGGACCGGAGCCGATCCCCGGTCCGATGACAAGGGCGCGGCAACGGTGCAGCTCGCCCAGCACCGCATCGGCGAAGTCGGTCGCCGGGACCGCCACGGCGACGGCCTCAGAAGCCGGGAGCGATTCCGGCGTCGCGCCCGGCACGCACCAACGCACCATCCCGGCCCCGGCGCGCTGCGCGCCGGAGGTCGAGAAACGGGCCGCGCCCATCATCCCGGGCGACCCGGCCAGCACGACGCACGCCGAGCGCCACTTGTTGGACTCGATCGGGCGCGGCGCCAACCAGGCGGCGATGTCGGCGTCCTCTACGAGCCACAGGTCGCCGGGCGCGACGTCGATGCCGATCGGCGCGAGCTCGACCTCACCGGCGAGCTCGCGGCCCTCGCCCATGAGCAGCCCGGGCTTGAGCGCCGCCATCGTCACGGTCCTGTGCGGCCCGCACGGCGCCCGCGCAGGCCTCGCCGGTGTCGCAGTCGAGCCCCGACGGTACGTCGATCGCCAGCACGGGCGTGCCGGCCGGGACCTCCGGGGCCCGGTACTCGCCCTTGAACCCTGTGCCGTAGGCGGCGTCGATGACGAGGTCGCAGGCTGGCAGCGCCTCGGGCAGGGCCCCGGGATCGATCTCGACGACGCGCACGCCGCGGCGGGCGAGCATGGCCGAGGCGACACGGCCGTCGTCACCGTTGTGCCCCTTGCCGGCGACGACGACGACCCTCTTGCCGTATCCCTGGCCCAAGATGCCGAGCGCCGCCCGGGCGACCGCGGCGCCGGCCCGGGCGACGAGCGCCTCGAGGCCCACCTCGGCGATGGCGGCCCGGTCGGCCTCCTTCAGCTCCTCGCGGGTGTGGACCGGCTGCACGGGCCGAGCCTCAGTCGGCCACGACGACGGCCGCCGCGACCGAGTCGGTGTGGGTGAGCGAGACGTGCCAGGCGCGCACGCCGAGGGCGGCGGCCCGCCTGGCCGCCAGCCCGGACACCTCGAGCGCCGGCGCACCCGAAGCTCCCGAGACGACCTCGACCTCGGCGAAGCGGACGCCGCCGAGCCCGGTGCCGAGCGCCTTCATCGTGGCCTCCTTGGCCGCGAAGCGGGCGGCAAGGCCGGGCACCGGATCGAGCCGGGCGGCGAGGAAGGACCGCTCCTGGTCGGTGAAGATGCGCTGTGCCATGCCGGGACGGCGGGCGAGGACCTGCCGGAAGCGCTCGACGTCGACGGCGTCGACCCCCATCCCGATCACCGCCGGCCTCCGGCCGCGCCGCCGGGCCGCTCTGCGCCAACGGCACCGCTCACTCGACGGTCACCACCTTGGCGAGATTGCGCGGGCGGTCGACGTCGTTGCCCCGCTCGCGGGCGACGCCGTAGGCGAGCACCTGCAGGGGCACGATGGCCACGACGGGCGACAAGAGCGCGGGCACCGGCGGGATCTCGAGCAGGTGGTCCGCCGCCGCCGCGGTCTCCGCATCGCCCTCGTCGCACACGGCGACGACCGTGGCACCGCGCGCCTTGACCTCGGCGATGTTGGCCATGACCTTCTCCCAGAGGGGGCCGCGGGTGGCGATGGCGACGACGACCGCCTGCTCGTCGATGAGCGCGATCGGCCCGTGCTTCATCTCCCCTGCCGGGTAGGCCTCGGCCCGGACATAGGCCAGCTCCTTGAGCTTGAGAGCGCCCTCGAGGGCGATCCCGTAGCCGACGCCGCGGCCGAGGAAGTAGACGTCCTTCACCTCGGCGAGAGCGCGGGCGACCGCGAGGTAGTCGTCCATCCTGGCGATGGCGGCCGCGACGAGGCGGGGCAGGCCGAGCAGGCCCTGGGCGAGCTCGCGCCCCTCGTCGGCCTCGAGGGTGCCGCGCTGGCCCGCGAGGTGCAGGGCGAGCAGCTGCAGCATGGCGATCTGGGAGGCGTGGCACTTGGTGGAGGCCACTCCGATCTCCGGGCCGGCCCGTGTGTAGAGCGCGCCGTCCGCCTCGTGGGCGAGCAGCGAGTCGACGACGTTGGTGAGCGCGACCGTCCGCGCCCCGCGCCGTTTGGCCTCCCGGAGCGCGTGGAAGGTGTCGACCGTCTCCCCGGACTGGCTGACGGCCACGACCAGGGTGTGCTCTCCGAGGATCGCCTGGCGGTAGCGGAACTCGCTCGCGATCTCCACCTCGGCCGGCAGGCGGGCCCAGTCCTCGAGGGCGATGCGGCCGCTCAGGCAGGCATAGAAGGCCGAGCCACAACCGACGAGCACGACGCGGTCGATCTCGTCGAGCTGGGCGCGCCCGAGGGCGAGCTCCTCGAGCTCTGTGGTGCCGTCGGCGTGCAGCCTGCCCATGAGCGTGTCGCTGAGGGCCCGGGGCTGCTCGTGGATCTCCTTGGACATGTAGTCGTCGTAGCCATCGCGCTGCGCGGCGACAAGGTCCCAGCCGACGACGAGCGGCGCGAGCTGGCGCGGGCTCGCATCGAGGCCGACGACCGAGATCGAGCCGGGCCTGACCTCGGCGACCTCGTCGTCGGCGAGCTGGTACAGCGTCCGCGTCGTGCCGAGCAGGGCGGCGATGTCGGAGCCGACGAGGCCGCAGTGGTCGGTGAGCCCGAGGATCAAAGGCGAGGTGCGCCTGGCCGCGGCGACGACATCGGGCTCGTCGGTGCACACCGCCGCCAGGGCGAAGTCGCCGTGCAGGTCCCCGACGCAGCGCCGCAGCGACTCGGCGAGGCCGGCTCCTGTCGCGAGCTCGCGCTCGAGCATGTGGGCGACGACCTCGGAGTCGGTCTCCGAGGAGCGCTCATGGCCCTCGGCGCCGAGCTTTTCCCAGAGCTCCTGGTAGTTCTCGATGATGCCGTTGTGCACGACCGCCACCGTGCCGGTGCAGTCGCAGTGCGGGTGGGCGTTGTGCTCGACGGCGGCCCCATGCGTCGCCCAGCGGGTGTGGCCGATGCCTGCCGACGAGTCCTGCGGGGCCTCGGGGACCGCCGCCCGCAAGGTGTCGAGGGAGTGCCCCCGCAGGGCCTCGCGCCTTCGCCAGAGAGCGTCTTTGCCCACGAGGACGACGCCGGCCGAGTCATAGCCGCGGTACTCGAGAAGTGTCAGGGCGTCCAACAGCACCCCGAGCGGGTCGTTCGCGCCCGTCACTGCGATGATGCCGCACATGGTCTAAAGCTACGACCTGGCGGCACTGCCGGGGGCGCCGAGCTCGCGGATGACGACCTGCACGACCCGCTCGACCACCTCGGCGGCGAGCTCGTGCGTCGGCGCCTCCGCCATCACCCGCACGAGCGCCTCGGTCCCCGAGGCCCGCAGCAGCAGGCGGCCGTTGTCGCCCAGCTCGGACTGGACGAGCGCCACCTCTTCCCAGATCGCCCCGGCCGAGGCGAGATGCGCCGGGTCGGCGACCCGGACGTTGGCCAGCACCTGGGGCAGTCGCGTCATCGCGTCGGCCGCCAGCTCGGCGAGCGGGCGGCCGTTGCGGGCGACGAGCTCGAGCAGCATCAAGGCGGTGAGGACGCCGTCACCGGTCGAGCCGTGGCGGCGGAAGACGAGATGCCCGGACTGCTCGCCGCCGAGCTGGAGTCCGTGCACCTCGAGGGCGTCGCTGACATAGCGGTCCCCCACCGGGGTCTCGACGATGCCGATCCCGCGGCGGGCCAGCGCCTGGCGCAGGCCGAGGTTGCTCATGACGGTCACGACGATCGACCCGCCGGGGAAAAGGTCGCGCTCGAGCAGGTCGAAGGCGAACATGGCGAGGAGCTGGTCCCCGTCGACGAGCCCGCCGCTGTGGTCGACGGCGAGCACCCTGTCGGCGTCACCGTCGAAGGCGACCCCGAGGGCGGCACCGGAGGCGACCACGGCCTCCTGCAGCGGCCGGAGGTCCGTCGAGCCGCAGCCGGCGTTGATGTTGACGCCGTTCGGCTCAGCGAAGAGCACCTTGTGCCGGATCCCGAGGCGTTCGAGGACGGCCGGGGCGACCCTGCTGGCGGCGCCGTTGGCGCAGTCCACGACCACCTCCCCGCTGAAATGGCTGCCTTGCCCGCCGACGGCCACCAGGTGCGCCTCGTAGGCCTCGATGGCGTCGGGGTCGAGCCGGAGGGAGCCGAGACCGGTCCCGGTCCTGCCGGCGTCGGGCACGGGTGGCGCCGGCTTGTCGAGCTCGTCCTGGATGGCGGTCTCGAGCTCGTGGGCGAGCTTGGTGCCGCCCGCCCCGAGCAGCTTGATCCCGTTGTCGCCGAAGGGATTGTGGGAGGCCGAGACCATCGCGGCCGGCACGCCGCGATCAGATGCGAGCCAGGCGACCCCGGGGGTCGGGACAACGCCCACGTCGACGACGTCGACCCCCTCGGCGGCCAACCCGGCGGAGAGGGCGGACTGGATCATGGTCCCGGACAATCGCGTGTCGTGGCCGACGAGCCAGGGGGATCCCCGGACGATCCGCGCCGCCGCGCGGCCGACCGAGAGGGCCAGCTCGGGTGTCAGGTCAGATCCGGCAACTCCTCGAATACCGTCGGTGCCGAACCGCGGCGCCATCGGTGCTCAGCGCTTCGAGTACTGAGGAGCCTTGCGAGCCTTCTTCAAGCCGTACTTCTTGCTCTCCTTCTCGCGGGCGTTGCGCGTGAGCATGCCCGCCTTCTTCAGGTTGCCGCGGAGCTCGGCGTCGAGCTCGATGAGGCCCCGGGCGATGCCCAGGCGCAGCGCCCCGGCCTGGCCGGCGATGCCGCCCCCGTCGATGGTGGCGTCGACGTCGTACTGCTCGGCGGCACCCGCGATCCGCAGCGGCTCGGTGGCGAGGGTGCGGTGCGTCTCGGACGGGAAGTAGTCCGCGAAGGGCCGCTTGTTGATCGTGATGGCACCTTCACCGGTGCGCAGGCGCACGCGGGCGACTGCGCGCTTGCGGCGGCCGGTCGACTGGACAAGTGGCTTTGCCATAGAGCTGCGGTCCTTCGGATCTAGGAGGCCCGCCGGGCGGCGGGCAGGTCGAGCGGGATGGGCATCTGCGCGGCATGGGGGTGGTCGGGCCCGGCATAGACCTTCAGCTTGGAGAGCATCTTGTGGCCGAGGGCACCCTTGGGGAGCATGCCCTTTATCGAACGCCGGACGACCTCCTCGGGCCTCGACGCGAGCTCTGTGGCGTAGCTCGTCGTCCGCAGGCCGCCCGGGTAGCCGCTGTGGCGGTAGGAGAACGAACGGTCCTGCTTGCCGGCCGTCATGACGATCTTGGCGGCATTGACGACGATGACATGGTCGCCCGTGTCCAGGTGGGGGGCGAAGATCGGGCGGTGCTTGCCGCGAAGCACGCTCGCGACCTCGGTCGAGAGCCGGCCGAGGACGAGGCCGTCGGCGTCGACGACGCGCCACACGCGCTGCAGCTCACTCGGCTTGGGGGAATACGTGCGCACATCAGTCCTTTGTTCAGTGCCAACTCTGCTGCCCGCCCGGGGCTCCCGCGACATCCGGTCGTTGGGCGCGAACTACAAGCTCAGCGGGCAAGAGCCGGATCTCAACGATAGAAGACCAGGGCGTCCACGGCAAGCCGGGGAGCCGCGGGCCGACGCCCGCCGCGCTGCACCCGCAAGGCTACCCCGGGCGCCGACCTGCCCGCCGACGCTGGGTCGGGCCGGGGATGTGAACCGCTTCGCACCAGCCGGCCGGGACGCCGGCGGAGTCAGGTGCTAGGGCCCTCTGGCGAGCGCCCAGTCCCCTCCACCGGGACTCCAGGTCCCTCCGGGCACGAGTTCGCCGGGGTAGCGCACGCCCATCAGGCACAGCCCCCGCGGCGGCGCCGGCTGGGCGCAGCGGGAACGGTCACGCTCCCGCAGGATCGAGAGCAGCTCACCGG
>CAWDPZ010000016.1:0-72022 GCA_963804265.1 uncultured Acidimicrobiaceae bacterium | reverse complement strand
GCCTGTACTTGGTCCCATTCTCGTATTGCTTGTCATGCGACAGGTGGTACACCCAGGCGCTCGGAGGTCTGGGCGAACTGGCGGGGCTTCGGTCCCATTGGAAGGACGCAGCCCATTGGTATCGGCTGGCCCTTGAGACCGTTGTCCTGGATCCTGTGGCTGCCGCGGACTTGCGGGGCTTGCTGGAACGGGCGGAGCTCAACGCCAGGTCGACCGGCCGTTGATATGAGCCTGTGGCTGATCCGAGCATTGCGATTTCTGGTGTCTCCTTGACGCCCCTTCGACCCGGTCTGGTCTTTGAGGGTGTCATATCGAGCTAAAGTTTCGGCTGGTGCTGTCGATATTCATTCTGGTAGCACGTTTCATTGACCCGAGGAGGAAACTGGATGAAGAACTTGAGAGGCTCCCCGCGGCGCCTCAAGATAGAAGAGGACGGAGAGCAAGGCTTCACGCTCATCGAACTTCTGGTTGTTCTGTTGATCATCGGCATCCTGCTCGCGATCGCGATCCCGACTTCTTGTCGGTGACCAAGAGCGCGAACAACACCGCTGCGCAGTCCAACCTGCAAACCGCCTTCACAGGTGCGAAGACCTACTTCGAGGCCGCCAACCAGACCTACACCGGCATCTTCGGATCCACCACGGTCTCGAACATCAACCAGTCGACACCGGACTGCAGTTCGTCACCGGCAGACCAACTCGTCGGCTTCAACGTCATCTCGATCACGACCGGTAACGTCTATGTGGCCTTGACGTCCTACTCGGCCCCCACGAAGGACTGTTGGGGCATCTTGAATCACGGCCGCTTGGCACTGCCGTGTGGGGCCAGACCGGCGGTCGGCACCTATTTCGGTTCCTCAAGAACTCGACAGCGGCCGCCTGCAAGGCAACGACGACCAGCTTCGCGAGCCTTGTCACGAACGGGTTCCCGCCCGGATAGTTAGAGCTGACTCCTGAAGCGATTGCCTCTGGGACGGCAGGTCGCACAGGAGATGAGACAGCGAGAGCCCCCGCGACCTCGGTTGCGGGGGCTCACATTGTCTTTCAGGTCGATCCCCGGTGATGCGGGCCGCACCTCGACTCACGGATCGAGAAGCAAAGCCTCGTCGAGGACGGCGGCAAGGTTGCCGGCTCATGCGATGACCGCCCCAAGAAGAGCCCGTGCTAGGCAACCTTTCGACACGCTCAACAGACCGCTGCCGGCGGCACCCCCATAGATGACGGTCGCGACGAGGTCCGGCGGCCGTTGAGCGCCCCGACGAGGCCGGCGCAGATGGCCGCGGATGTGATCCGGCGGCGCCGGCCGGGGCGCTCCGATGGCCCATACCGGCTCGTAGGCGACGATGACTCGTTTCTTCCCTCTGGGCCGCTCAGGGCTGATCCGACCTGGTCCATGCAGAACCGCAGCGTCTCCGCCTTCGGTCCCGGCTCGGGCTCACCGACGCAGATGACCGGGACGAGATCGTTGCGGAGGGCGGCCGCTGTCTTGGCGGCGACGACGTCGTCGGTCTCCCCGAACAGCCGCCGGCGCTCGGCATGGCCTATCTCCACGTACCTGCATCCCATCTCGGCGAGCATCGTCCCGCTCACTTCACCCGTGAACGGTCCCGAATCGCTCCCAGTGGAGGTTCTGGGCGCCGAGGCCGACCTTGGTTCCCGCCAACAGCTCGAACGCCCGAGAAAGGACCGGAAACGACGGGATGACGAAGAGCTCGACGGACCCGCCGTGACCGCCGGATGGGCCTGGGCTCAAGTCCCGGACAGCTTCGCACCATCTGATCGTCTGCTCGAAGCCGAAGTACATCTTCAAGCTGACGCCGATCGTGACCGGCAGTCGGGGGACCGTCACCGTCCGTCTCTCGTGTCTCGGCGCTCGGACCGCACGCAGATCGTTCTAGCGGATCAGGCCACCCACGCGCCGCATCGGGCGCGGTGGTACCTTCGGGCAGGAGCATCCGGTCGCGTCGTGTTTGCTGCGCTTTCCAGACGAAAAGAGGATGATGACGCACGTTCTCAACAGCCCGCAGTCCTTCAAGGAGGACGTCATCGAAGGCTTGACCCGGGCATACCCGCAGATCATCGAGAGGGTTCCGGGCGCGTCCGGTGTTCGCACGGCCGGCTCGCCGGTCCCGGGTTGCGTGTGCGGTGCTGATCGGCGGCGGCTCCGGTCATTACCCGGCTTTTGCCGGGCTCGTCGGGCCGGGTCTCGCACCGCGGCAGCCATGGGTGACGTCTTCGCGAGTCCCTCGAGCGAGCAGGTCTACCGCTCGCGAAGGCGGTCGACGGGGGTGCCGGCATCGTGTTCTCCTACGGCAACTACAGCGGCGACGTCATGAACTTCGACATGAGCGCCGAGCGTCTCACCGACGAAGGCATAGAGGTGAGGACGGTTCTCGTCACAGATGATGTCGCCTCGGCGCCGCCCGAGCGTTCCTCGGAGCGCCGTGGGATAGCTGGAGACTTCTGCGTCTTCAAGGTTCTGGGGGCAGCGGCAGCCTCGGGTTCCGGTCTCGCGGAGGTGGCCGAGCTGGGTCTTCGTGCGAACGACCGGACGCGGTCGATCGGCGTCGCCTTCGAGGGCTGCACTCTCCCGGGCGGTACCGAGCCGATGTTCACCGTCGTGGAGGACAAGATGGAGCTCGGCCTCGGCATCCACGGGGAGCCAGGGGTGCGCACCATCTCCAGGGTCGAGGCGGCGCCTCTGGCGAGAATCCTCGTCGACCACCTTCTGCCGGAGGCACCGAGAGAGAGCGACGGGCGTGTCGCCGTGCTCGTCAACAGTCTCGGATCGACCTCAAGTGAGGAGCTCTTCGTGCTCTACGGCGCGGTCGCGAAGATGCTCGACTCGGCCGGGCTCAAGGTCGAGCACTGCGAGGTCGGCGAGCTGGCGACTTCGTTCGACATGGCGGGCTGCTCGCTCACCGTCTTCTGGCTCGACGGCAATTGGCCGAGCTCTACATGGCACCAACGACTGCGCCCGGCTACCGGAGCAGGTCGATATGACCACCGACGCCGTGCGCGACGCCTTCGCCGTCTCACTCGGCGCCTGCCGGAGCAACGAGGCCGAGCTCGGCCGGCTGGACGCGGTGGCCGGCGACGGCGACCACGGCTCAGGCATGGTGCGAGGCTTCACCGCCGCCTCCGCGTCGATCACCGGGCTCGAGGACGCCGCCTCGAGCGTCAAGACGGCCGGCTTCGCCTTTGCGGACGCGGCCGGGGGTGCCTCAGGTGCGCTGTGGGGCGCGTTCATCCAGACGGTGGGTCGTGCGCTCGGACAAGGTGCCATCACCGCTGTCCGGGTGGCTGCTGCCTTGCGGAGCGGCCAGGCCCAGATCGAGCGGATCGGAAAGTCACAGCGCGGCGACAAGACGCTCCTCGACACCCTCGGCCCTTTCCTCGACGCGCTCGACAGCTCAGGTCTCCGGGGGTGCGACGTTGTCGCAGTCCTGGGCCGAAGCGCTCGTGGTCGCCCGGGAAGCTACGGAGGCGACGGCCAAGATGGTCGCGAGGCGGGGCAGGTCGGCTGTGCTCGGAGATCGGAGCCTGGGAACCGTCGACCCCGGGCGCGCTCGATGCTTTACGTCCTGGAGGCGGTGTTGCCCGTGATCGCCAAGGAGGAGGGTGTGCAGCTGTGACAGTGGAGAAGAGACTGCGTCTCGGCATAGGGGGCGACGACATAGGAGCGCCGCTCAAGGATTACATCGTTGCGCAGCTGGTTGGCCATCCCCGGCTTGAGTCGCTCCGCGACTTCAACGCCGATGACTTGGACCCGCGAGAGCGCGTACCCTGTGGTGGCGATTCGCGTCGGCGAGGCGATAGCGCGGGGAGATAGACCGTGCGATCCTCATCTGCGGCACCGGCATCGGCATGTGCATCACGGCGAACAAGGTGCCGGGAATCCGGGCGGCGGTGGTGCACGACTCCTATGCCGCCGAGCGTTCCGTTCTTTCCAACGACTGCCAGATCATGGCAATGGGCTCCCGCATCATCGCGGGTGTCTCCGCCTACCGCCTCGTCGACGAGTGGCTCGGCTACGAGTTCGACCCGGCATCTCCGTCGGCGGCGAAGCTGCGCCTTATCGAGGAGTACGAGATCGCCGCGGGGGGCCCTGCCTAGCTCCTCCTCGCGACTCGGACTGGGCCTCAGGCGCCCGCCGTGGCGGAATAGGTCGTGTAGGCGTTGGCGCTAATGGACATGCTGTATTTCTGACCGTCACCGCCGGCCAGGATGTTCGCGCTGCCGCCCAGAGGCGCAAGGCCCACCGAGTCTATTGTCATGAGCCGCTTCATCTTGTAGAAGCGCCTCAGGAAGGAGAACACGTTGGAGTGAACTCCCGATATCGAGAAGCTCACCGGAATGACCGAGAGGCCCGCAGTGCCACTCGGGGTCGGCGAGTTGGCCGGCGTGACCGAGAGAAGGTCGCATCCCGTCTGGTTGGCCAGCGTGTTGAGCGAGTCGACGATTCCCGGCGGGTCCTCGGTGGGCGGGATCGCAGCGCGTCACCTTCTTCAGATAGGGAAGCTCTTTCAGCACGAGCTTCTTCTCCGCCTTGAGGACTATGAGCTCGTCGTTGAGCTGAGTGACGGTGTTGGAGTCAGCGGTGACCTGCTGACGAACGGTGTTGAGCTTGGCGCTCTCCGGAGTCATCCACGCGAACCACCAGACGATGAGCAGCAGAATGACGGCGCCCGTGACGATCAGGACCACCTTCGACTTCAGCAGGTCGAGATTGATGCTTCCAAGCCGGTTCATGATGTCACCTTGAATTCGTTGGCACGGACCGAAGTGACTTCGGCGGTCACTCCGACAGTGGCTGTGAACGTGACGCTGGTGGAGGCAACCTGTGTGATTCCACTGAAGGCATTGACAGTCAGCTTTCCCGAGCCGTCAACGGTGTAGTACCAGTTGTGGAAATAGGTGTACCCGGTCGGAGATTGAAGCGAGATGTTGAGCGAGGCGATCTGTATCGCGGAGGGCGGAAGAGGTGCCGGGGCAGGCTTGCCGGCGACCCCTACGGCGGGCACGGTGCGCGGGACAACACCGGCGGAGAAGGACGAGATCGTGCCTCCGTTCGGCGTGTCCTTGTTGAGCGCGGTGAGAACCCCGGGCCAGTAGACCTCGTCCTGCACGATCGGATTGCTGATCGCCGCCAGGCCGAGGATGGCCGCCCGCTCCTGTTGGACCTTGTCGTATTTCGGAATCTGGGTTCTGAGGCCGGCTATCTGGGTTTGCAGGCTGGCCACCTGGTTCTCGGCGTCGTGCACCTTCAAAAAGCGCAGTGCCCCGAGCCCGATCATGACGAGGACGACGGCTATGCCGACGAGCACGGCGGTCCGCTCCACCTTCTTGCGCCTGCGTCCGAGTATGACCTCGGGCGGCAGCAGGTCGAGCTCCTTGACGTCCTTCGAGCCCGGCAGGGCGAGGCCGACGACCACCGCCACCGACGGGTCCAAACGCTGGATCTCGTCAGCCGGCAGATGCAGCTTCGAGCAGTCGACGTGCGCGAGCGCGCTGCCGGCGAACACCGGCAACCTGAGCTGCTGTTGCAGCTGCTCTGCGAAGCCGTAGAGGCGGGAGCCGCCACCCGAGAGCACGACACGGCGCACAGGGCTGCGTCCGGTCAAAGTGGCGTAGTAGTCGATCGAGCTGCGGAGCTCGCCGATCAGCGACATGGAGGCGTCGCGGGCCGCGGCGATGGCGGGATGGATGTGGGGAGCCTGGCCGTCGAGATTCTGCTTCAGGGCTTCCGCGTCAGCCAGGGGCAGGTCGAGCGCGCCCGCGATCGCAGCCGTGACGGCGTCTCCGCCTTCTGCGATGGTGCGGACGAAGTGGGGCACGCCGTTCTCGTGCACGGCGACTTTGGTGAGGTCCGCGCCGATGGAGACGATCGCCTCGGGCCCGTCGATGCCCGTCTCGGAGCTGTAGAGGGACCGGATCATCGCCGAAGACGTGGGCTCGACGCTGACCGGGGTGAGCCCGGCAGCCGTCGCGATCTCGACGAGAGGGTCAACGAGGTCGCGATGAGCCGCCGCGACGAGGACGCGCCGTTCGGGCATCCCGTTGGCCCCGACGGTCTCTTCGAGCGGTCGTGCGGAGATGAGCGCCTTGTCGATGGCGAACGGGATTATGTCGAGAGCCTGCAGGCGGACGGCGGAGTCGATCTCCGAATCGGGCAGAAGCGGCATCTCGAGCTCGCGGGTGATGGCCCGGAGGCCCGCGATCCCAAGATGCACGTCGCCGGGAGCGAAGCCGCCCTCTTTCATGCACCGTTCCAACGCCACGCGCACGACGCCGGGTTCGAGGATCACACCGTCGATGACCGCCCGCGCCGGCAGGGCGACCTGGCCAAGGCGAAGCAGCTCAGGCCGGCCATGGCCCGATACGACCTCGGCCATGCGGACCGCACTGCTGCTGATCTCGACACTCACGCGCCGCGTAACCATCAATCCGCTCCTGACACTGATAAGGAACCCACAGTGTGACGAATATCCAAAGTCATGCTAGTTCCGGGCCTTTTTGATAACGGGGACCCGAGTACCACGGTGGGCCCCAGGCTGGCGGGAAAAGAGTCAACATGCACAGTGTCTTCAATATCGGCGCGCCCGAGCCGTTTCTTGAGCCGTGGAGTGCATGTGAACAAGGCGGCGTCGAAGTGCCGCCGGCTCACTCCCCGGGCCGCTGCAGCAGCTTGACGTAGTCGAACATCGGCAGGTACAAGCTGATGACGATGGCTCCGATACACGCCCCCATGAAGAGGATGATCAATGGCTCGAGTATCGATGTGAGGCTGTCGACGGTCGCGTTGACCTCGTTGTCGTAGAAGGTGGCGACCTTGTCGAGCATTTCGTCGAGCGCTCCCGACTCCTCACCCGTCTCGACCATCTGGGTGAGCATGATCGGCATCACGGGATAGCGGGCCAGTATCGCCGAGAGGTTCTTGCCCTCCCGGACACCGTCCTGGGCACCGATGAGGGCATCGGCCACAACCTGGTTGCCCGCGTTCACCGACACGATGTCGAGGGCTTCGATTACGGGCACCCCGGCAGAGAGCAGTGACGAGAACGTCGTGCAGAACCGGGCGAGGGCGACCTTGTGGGTCAGCGCCCCGAACACAGGCGGACGCAGCTTGAAGGCGTCCCATCTCCTGCGGCCATTTGGCGTCGCGATCCACCGGCGCATCAGGACGACGATGAGGATGATGACCCCTATGACAGCGAGCAGCCACACGCTTGCGACGACGTTCGATATCGAGATCACGATTCTCGTCGGGAGGGGGAGAGTCCCGTTCAGCGAGGTGAACAGCCTCTTGAAGATGGGGACGATGAAGATCATCATCGCCGTCACGATCACGATGACAGCGCAGAACACTATGGCCGGGTACGCCATCGCCGATCGGACCTTTTGCCGGAGCTCCACCTGCTTCTCCAGCGTGGTGGAGAGCTTGAGGAGCACCGAGTCCAGCTGTCCGCCCACCTCTCCGGCTCGGACCATGGCGATGTAGAGGGGAGGGAAGACCTTGGGAAGCTTCTCGAGGGAGGTGGACAAGGACGAGCCCTGCTCGACATCCTGGCGCACCTGCAGCATCGCCTCTCGGAGCGGTTTCGACTCGATCTGGTCCGCGAGCACGCTGAGGGCCCTAACGAGGGTGAGCCCGGCAGAGACCATCGTCGCCAGCTGCCGGCTCATGAGCGCGACGTCTTTCAGCGCGACCCGGTCCGTGATGCCCGGGATGTTGATCTCGCGTCTTGAGGTTGATCGAGACGGGTTTGATCGATACGGGCGCGTAGCCCATATCCCTGAGCCGGGCGGCGACCAGGGGAACGCTGTCGGCTTCCAGCTGACCCTTCACGAGTCGGCCGTCCGCGTCGCGCACCTTGTAGTCGAACGTGGTCGTTGGCATTTGCTCAGTCCCCCAAACGAAGGGCGATGAAGGTCATCGTTGCCTCAGGTAGTCGCGGAGCTCGCTCGGATCATGGCATCGGTCGAACGCCATCGCTTCGGTGATGGTACCTGCCTGCACCGCCTTGGCCAGACCCTGGTCCATCGTCTGCATTCCTGTCGCCGCTCCTGTTTGGATGAGCGAGTAGATCTGGTGCGTCTTGGCGCTCCGGATGAGGTTGCGGATAGCCGGGTTGCAGATCATGACCTCGGCCACCGGGGTGCGCCCGAAACCGCTCGCGCTCAGCACGAGCTGCTGGGTGACGACCGCTTCGAGCGACCCGGCGAGCTGGATCCTGATCTGGTCCTGCTGGGCGCTCGGGAACACGTCGATTATCCGGTCGACGGTCTGGGGAGCGTCCTGGGTGTGCAGCGTCGCGAAGACGAGGTGACCGGTCTCGGCCGCGGTCAGTGCCGTGGCGATGGTCTCGGTGTCGCGCATCTCACCGACGAGGATCACGTCGGGGTCCTGGCGGAGGACATGTCGCAGCGCCTCGGAGAACGTCTTCGTGTCCGAGCCGACCTCGCGTTGGTTGACGATCGACCGGTTGTGGGTGTGGAGGAACTCGATCGGGTCCTCGACCGTCATGATGTGAAGCGGCTTGGACTGGTTGATGATGTTGACGAGCGAGGCCAGGGTCGTCGACTTGCCGGAACCGGTCGGCCCGGTGACGAGCACCAGGCCGCGGCGCAGCTCCGCCAGCGAGGGCACTATGGCCGGAAGGCCGAGGGTGTCGAACGGCGGGATCTCGTGGGGAATGGCACGCATGACCGCCCCGATCGAGCCCCGCTGCTGGAAGAGGTTCACACGGAAACGGCCGACGCCCATGATCGTGTGGGCGGTGTCGAGCTCGTGCTCGGCCTCGTATCTCTCCCGTAGGTTCTGGGTCAAGATCCGGTAGACCATCTCGCGGATCTGCTCGTTGTCGACCCTCGAGAGTCCTTCGATCGGCCGGAGGGAGCCGTCGATGCGGATCGCCGGGGGCAGCTGGTTGGCGAGGTGAAGGTCCGAGGCGCCGTTGCGCACCGCGTAGGTGAGCAGCTCGTCGATGTCCATGCTGCCGTCGGGATTGAGCGTCGGGTTGAGTGGCTCGATGTCGGGCAGCCCGCCCGAACCGCCCGGCAGCGAGGTCCGCCTGACGTCGGCTCCGTAGTCCGACTGCCAGTCGTCCGCGTCGTAGCCGTGCTCGGACGAGCCGTTCAGGGACTGGTCGTGGGGCAGGTGTGCTCCGGCCATCGCCGGCTCGTAGAGCTGCAGCGGCACGTCTGCGACCGGCATCGGAGCCTGGACGGCTTCCGGTACCGCCACCGGCTGCTTCGGCCGCCCGGCATCGCCGAGACCATCGCCACCGGCGCGGCGACCGGCGGCGCCTCGGCCGGCGCGGCCGCAGCTGGCGCCGCAGTCGTGCCCGGCGCCGCCTCCTCGGCCGGGGACAGCCGCGGGTAGACGGCATTCATGAGGTGCTCGATGGCGATGGGATCGGCCAGCACGCATCCGGCGACCTCGACGCCCAGGAAAGAGGAGATCTCTCTTTGCTGGGAGACGTCGATCGGCTCGGCGCACGCCAGCAGCAGGCGGTCGTACTCGAGCTTGTAGCCGATGGCGGTCAATTCGCGGGCGAAAAGTTCGGGCACGAGGCGGAACGCCTCGCCCATGGGCCGGCTGGCGGATATGTCGACGGAGGGGACCCCGGAGATGCGAGACAGCTCGGCCAGCACAGCGGCGGGCTCCATTATCCCGCGGTCAGCCAGCACTGCGGCCACGGGCCGCCCGCTCGAGGCCGCCTCGGCGAGCACGGCGACGGCGGTGTCGCCGGGAATACGGCCAGAGCTGACAAGCGTCTCCGCAAGCCGCTTTGACCATTCTGTCGGTGACCTACGGTCGGGACTCATACGACCACCCTCAGTATCTCCTCGAGGCTCGTTATGCCGAGCGCTGCTTTGCGCAATCCGTCGTGACGCAATGGAACCATCCCCTGTTCGAGGGCTAGGCGTTGGATTTCGTCGTTCGAGCCGTGTGCGATCACTGCCCGTTCGATTTCTTCGTCAATAAGCAAGAGCTCCTGAAGGGCTATTCGGCCGCGGTAGCCAGTTCGGCTGCAAGCCTGGCACCCGACCGCCCTTCGGAAACGGACCTTGCCGTTCGTTGGTTCGTCCGCTTCGGTGAATCCCATCAGCTCGAGGTCCTCGGCCGTCGGGGAGTGGTCCTCGAAACAGTTCTCGCAGAGTTGCCGGGCAAGCCTCTGGGCGAGGACGCAGTCGAGCGCGGAGCCGACGAGGAATGGCTCCACCCCCATCTCGACCAGTCGCATGGGCGTGCCCGCGGCATCGTTGGTGTGAAGGCTCGAGAGCACGAGGTGGCCGGTAAGCGCGGCCTCGATGGCGATGACTGCGGTCTCGCGGTCGCGGATCTCGCCCACCAGCACGACGTCGGGGTCCGACCGCAGGATGGAGCGCAGCGCGTTCGCCGAAATGCAGTCCCGCCTTGGGGTTCACCTGCACCTGGCTGACGCCGCGGAGCTGGTACTCGACCGGGTCCTCGACGGTGATGAGGTTGCGCTCGGAGGAGTTGAGCGCGTTCAAGGTCGCGTAGAGAGTTGTCGACTTGCCCGATCCCGTCGGCCCTGTCACGAGAATCGTCCCGTACGGCTTCTTGTAGGCGACCTCGTAGCGCTTCAGGACCGTCGGCAGGAAGCCGAGCTCGGTGAGCTGCAGAGAGGCACTCGACTTGTCGAGGACCCTGAGGACGACCTTTTCGCCGTGCACGGTCGGGAGGGTTGCGACGCGAAGGTCGATCTCTCTCCGGCCGGCCGTGAGGGTGATGCGTCCGTCCTGGGGGACCCGGTGCTCGGCGATGTCGAGGCTCGCCATGACCTTGAGCCGCGTCGTGACGCCACCTTGGATCGCCTTCGGCGAGCGGGTCACCTCGTGCAGCACACCGTCGATCCTGAACCGGATGCGCAGGTCGTCGGAGGTCGGCTCGATGTGGATGTCCGAGGCCCGCTCCTGGAGCGCTTGGCGAAGGATCAAGTTGACGTACTTGACGATCGGGGCGTCCTCGACGACGGCGTGCAGGTCGGTGAGCTCGGTGATCCGCGTCTCGTCGCCGGCAGAGGTCTGTGAGGCGGCGTTCTCGGCGGCGAGTGTCGTCTCCCGGTCGTGGCGGTAGACGCGCGACAGGTACTCGGATATCTGACCGGCACTGCAGACGACGATGTGAATGTCGGTCCCGAGCAGGGTTCGCAGGTCGTCGACGGCGAACACGTCAGACGGGTTCGCCATGCCGATCACAGGGGTGTTGCCCCGGAAGCCGATGGCAAGCACGCGGTGGCGGCGCGCGAGGGCTTCCGGGATCAGCTTCGTCGCCTCGGAGTCGAGCGGCTGCTCGTTGAGGTCGACGAACTCCATGCCGGCCTCGGCGGCCGACGCCCGTATCAGGTCCTCCTCCGAGACGAGGCCGAGCTCGCTCAGGATCTCGCCGAGCGACCTCCCCGTGGCCGCCTGCTCACGTAAGGCGGCTTCCATCTCTTCGCTCGTGACCTGGCCGGAGGTTACGAGTACCTCGGCCAGCCCAGGGCTCGGCCGCGGCTCGGCTTCCTGCGCTGCCTTGGACGACCCGTTCCCTCGGGTCGTTCGAGTCTCTCGGGCTTCTGCGGCCTCGAGGAGATCGGAGGCGGCCTTCAGGGCGACGGCAGCCTCTTCTTCGGGTGTCCGGCTTTCTTGAGGCGAGCCGTGCGGCGCGACATCGGTAAGCATGTCCAGGTCAGCCTCGGATTCGTGGTCGCCGGGCTCTTGGCGAAGAGCCCGAGTGGAAGGGACGGTGTCGGGCACCGGAGGCGCCGGCTCCTCAGGTGGTGGAGGTGGCACAGGCGGCGGCGGCGGGACCGGGGGATCAGGCACAGCCGTCAAGGGGGTGGCCGGAGCTGTGGACTCCTTTGTCGCGGCCTCGGAGCTGGGGCGCAACCCGCGGCCGTGCGGGGTGGCGGTCGGCACCTCGGTCCGGTTGTACATCCTCTCGATGTAGGCGTCTATCTGGGACTCACATGCGACAACGGCGTGGATGTCACGCCCGACCGTGGTGCGCAGGTCGTCCATGGCCATCACGTTGTCGGGCCGCGCGACCGCTATGACCGGGGTGCCGAACTTCCAGCCGACAGCAAGAGCATGGTGGCGCCGTGAGGCCTGTTGGGGCAGCAGCGACGTGGCGGCGGCATTGAGCGGGTACCGGTCGAGGTCGACGTATTCGAGTCCGACCTCTTTCGCGAGGGCACGTGCTTCAGCCACCTCCGCCTTGGAGGGTGCCACTTGCCGTCGACCGGCGGCGTGCGTGCTCTGTTCGGTGGTACTCATCCCCTAATACCATCGGGCACGCGGCGCGGCTTTCTTTATTCGATCATTTTTGCACGTGACCGACATGCGCCTCCGTCCCTCCCGGCGAATCGCGCGCGCGGGTACGCTGAGCGGTCGGAACCGCGCGCTACGTGTTCATGATAGCTCGGACAGGGTCGATAGGGTACGAGAGGCATCGACCCGGGACAAGCCGGGCAGGAGGCAATACCGTGCAGGTCACCGCAGTGTTCGCGCCCGTGGGAATGAGGCTCGAGGAGAGGGCTGCCGAGGCCGGATGTCAGCGACCTTAGGAGTCGTCGCCGGCTTGGTCGGCCTGGTTATCGGCTCGTTCCTCGGCCTCGTCGTGGACCGGCTCCCCCGCAATGAGTCGATCGTCTCGCCGCCTTCGCACTGCGTCGCGTGCTCCGCGCCCGTCCGGGGTTACGACAACATCCCCGTCGTGTCGTATGTGCTGCTTGCGAGGACGATGCCGGGTCTGCCGCGTCCGTATACCGCCCCGGGACGCGATGTTGGAGCTGGGCACGGCGGCCGCGTTCGTCCTCCTCGCCTGGCGGCTCGACTCGGCGTGGACCCTGCCCGCCTTCTGCGTGCTCGCCGCGAGCCTCGTCGCGATCTCGGCCATCGACGTCGAGCATCTGCGGATCCCGTCGCCGATCGTCTACGTGGCGGCCGGCCTGGGCGCGCCCCTTCTGGTGCTTGCCTCGGCGGGCACCCACCGCTGGTCCGCGCTGCTGAGCGCCCTGATCGGAGGTGCCGCCGCCTTCGGGGCCTTCTTCGCCCTCTTCTTCGCCGTTCCGAAGGGGATCGGTTTCGGCGACGTGCGCCTCGCGGGGCTGTGCGGAGCCTTCCTCGGTTGGATCGGCTATCGGGAGGTCGCCGCCGGCTTCCTTCTCAGCTTCATCATCGCCGGTGTGCCGGCTGCGATCCTGTTGGCGCTGCACAAGGTCCAGCGCCGGACACAACTCCCCTTCGGGCCGTTCATGGCCGCCGGCACGTTCCTCACCGTGCTGTTCGCCGGGCCGATCGTGCACGCGTGGGCGTCGATCTGATCGCCGTCGGCAAGTCTCGCCAGACGCTCGGGCGTGGTGCTACCGGAGTCGGAGCCGGCGGAGCCGGCCGGGCTGCTCAGAAGCGGGCGGCCGCTGAGCCGACCAGGCCGCGCTTTTGCAGCGCGACGCGGAGGTCGTGGGGGTTCGACGCCGCCTGGGTGGCGCTGCGGAGGTCGATCGTCCCCTGTTCCAGCAGGGCGACCAGGGCCTGGTCGAAGGTCTGCATCCCGTAGTACTCGCCCTCGCGGATGATCGAGGTGATGTCCCCGCCTTGGCCGGGCTCGATGATGCACTGCTGGATGCGGCCGTTGGTGATCATGATCTCGAGGGCGGGCACCCTGCCGGAGCCGTCGGCGGTGGGAACGAGCCGCTGGCAGAGCGTTCCCTTCAACGCCCCGGCGAGGCTGAGCTGCGCGCCTGACGCTGCTGGGCGGCAGGGAAGAAGTCGACGACCCGGTTGATGGTCTCGACGCAGTCAATGGTGTGGAGGGTCGCGAAGACGAGGTGGCCGGTCTCGGCCGCGCTGAGCGCCGTCTCGACCGTCTCGACGTCGCGCATCTCGCCCACGAGGATCACGTCCGGGTCCTCGCGGAGTGCCGAGCGGAGCGCGACGATGAAGCTCGCCGTGTCGAAGCCGACCTCGCGCTGGCTGACGGCGGACAGCTCGTCTTTGTGGAGGACCTCTATCGGGTCCTCGATCGTGACGATGTGGCACTCGCGGGTGTTGTTGATGTGGTCGATCATGGCGGCGAGCGTCGTCGTCTTCCCGCATCCCGTCGGGCCGGTCACGAGGACGAGCCCCCGCTGCTCGTCGGCGAGGCGCCGGACGGCCTCGGGGAGGTTCAGCTCGCCGAAGCTGCGGGCATGGGAACGCACGAGACGGAACACCATCCCGATCGTGCTCCGTTGCCGGTAGGCATTCACCCGGAAGCGGCCGAGACCCACGATCGAGTAGGCGAAGTCGGCCTCGTTGGTCTGGTCGAAATGGTCCCAGGTCCTTTGCTGCATGATTTCCTTGGCGATCGTCTCCATGTCCTCGGCTTTGATGACCGGCATATCGGCAATCCGCTGAAGCTCGCCGTTCACCCGCATTCGGGGTGGCGAGCCGACTTTCAGGTGTAGATCGGAACCATCGGCCGCAGCTAGACGGCGCAGCAATGAATCGAGATCGGAGTGCTCCATACACATAGCGTCGCGGATCTCACGCAAAGTGGCAAAAATTTCCGCGTGACGCCCACCCGCGAGGCACGGAGTCACACCACCCTCACCATCAACACCACCCCGCGGAGCACAGCCCGCGCGCTATCGTGCCCTAGGGCTAATGACAGGCTTGTAGTTCGTCCACAGGCTGTGGATGGAGCCTGTGGACAGGGAGTGGGCAAGCGGTGGTCGAGGCAACCGATGGCACAGCGAGAAGCGACGCGTCCTTCGTCCACCTGCACACCCACACGGAGTACTCGATGCTCGACGGGGCCGCCCGGATCGGGGACCTCGTCGAGGCCGCGGTCGCCGACGGTCAGCCCGCGCTCGCGATCACCGACCACGGGAACATGTACGGCGTTCTCGACTTCTACAAGGAATGCCGCGAGCGCGGGATCACGCCCATCATCGGCACCGAGGCCTACATGGCGGCTCAGTCCCGTCACGAGCGCCCGGTGCGGCGGGGCCGCATCGACGACACGGGCGGCGAAGGCGAGCGGGGCGAGAAGCTCTACTACCACCTGACGGTCCTCGCAGAGACGACGCCGGGATACCGCAACCTCATCAAGCTCTCCTCGGCCGCCTACCTCGAGGGCTACTACTACAAGCCCCGGGTCGACTGGGAGCTTCTCGAGACCTACCACGAGGGCCTCATCGCCACGACCGGGTGCCTCGGCGGGGTCGTCGCCCAGGCGCTCCTGGCCGACGACTTCGACGGTGCCCTGCAGCTGGCCGGGCGCCTGCAGGACATCTTCGGCAAGGAGAGCCTCTTCGTCGAGCTGCAGGACCATGGCATCGCCGCGCAGAAGAGGACCAACCCGGGCCTCATCCGCCTCGCCCAGGCGATCGGCGCGCCGCTCGTCGCCACCAACGACAGCCACTACTGCAAGCGGGAGGACTCGGTCGCCCACGACGCCCTTCTCTGCGTGCAGACGGGCACGACCATCGACGACCCGAAGCGCTTCAAGTTCGAGGGCCAGGAGCACTACCTGAAGTCCGCTCAGGAGATGCGGCGACTCTTCTCCGAGGTGCCCGCCGCCTGCGACAACACGCTCTGGATCGCAGAAAGGGCCAAGGTCGAGCTGGAGCTGGGCAAGCCCACGCTCCCGCAGTTCCCGGTCCCGGAAGCCTTCCGGCGTGATACCTACGAGCAATCGGCGGCCGATTACCTGCAGCACCTGACCTACGAGGGCGCCGCCGCCCGCTACGGCTCGCCCATACCGGCCGAAGTCGCCGAACGGCTCGACTTCGAGCTGCGCGTCATATCGGAGATGGGTTTCTCCGCCTATTTCCTGGTCGTCTGGGACATCATCCGCTACGCGCGTGACTCGGGGATCCGCGTCGGCCCCGGTCGTGGGTCGGCGGCGGGATGCTGCGTCGCCTACTGCCTGCGCATCGTCGACCTCGACCCGATCCGCTACGACTTGCTCTTCGAGCGCTTCTTGAACCCCGGCCGCAAGCAGATGCCCGACATCGACATGGACTTCGACGAGCGTCGACGCGGCGAGATGATCCGCTACGTCGCCGATCGCTACGGCGCCGACCACGTCGCCCAGATCGTCACGTTCTCGACGATCAAGGCCCGTGCGGCCGTGCGCGACGGCGCCCGGGTCCTCGGGCTTCCCTATGCCCTCGGCGACAGGATCGCCAAGGCCATGCCTCCGCTCGTGATGGGCCGCGACACGCCGCTGCGGGCCTGTTTCGAGAAGGTGGAAGGTCACGCGGACGGCTACATGGCGGCGGCCGAGCTTCGCGAGATGTACGAGCAGGACCCGGACGCCAAGCTCGTGATCGACGTCGCGAGGGGACTGGAGGGCCTGCGGCGCCAGGACGGCATCCATGCGGCCGCCGTTGTCATCACCCAGGAGCCGCTCACCGAGTACCTCCCCGTGCAACGAAAGCCGGAGCCGGGGACGGACCCGGGGGATGCCCCGATAGTCACCCAGTACGAGATGCACGGAGTCGAAGAGCTCGGCCTGTTGAAGATGGACTTTCTCGGGCTGCGCAACCTCTCTGTGATCGAGGTGGCCCTCGACCTCATCGAGGCAGACGACGGGGTCCCGTCCCGACATCGACGGCGTGCCCCTCGATGACGAGGCGACCTTCGCCATGCTTCGCCGCGGCGACTCGATCGGCGTCTTCCAGCTCGAGGGCACCGCCATGCGCACGACCCTGCGATCGCTCGCGCCGACGAGCTTCGACGACGTCGCCGCTCTCGTCGCCTTGTACCGCCCCGGCCCGATGGCGGCCAACATGCACCGCGACTATCCGGACCTGAAGAACGGCCGCAAGCCGGTCACCTACCTGCATCCGGAGATGGAGGCCATCCTCGGCGACACCTACGGCCTGATGCTCTACCAGGAATCGGTCATGCGGGTGGCGCAGCGTTTCTCCGGCTATTCCCTCGAGGAGGCCGACAACCTCCGCAAGGCCTGTGGCAAGAAGAACCGGGTGCTCATCGCGGCCGAGCGCGAGAAGTTCGTCGCCGGCTGTGCCCGCCAGGGCTACGACGAGGTGCTCGGCACGCAGCTGTTCGACATCATCGAGCCTTTCGTGGACTACGCCTTCAACAAGTCCCACTCATACGGCTACGGCCTCGTCGCCTACCAGACGGCGTGGTTGAAGGCGAACCACCCCGTCGAGTACCTGGCCGCTCTCCTGTCGTCTGTGAAAGGCGACAAGGACAGGACCGCTGTCTACCTCGCGGAGTGCCGCACGCTCGGCATCGAGGTGAGGGTGCCGGACGTGAACGCGTCGTCTTCCAACTTCACGCCGATCCTGCCTGCGGGAGGCGACACCGGCCGAGGGGTGATCATCTTCGGCCTGTCGGCGGTCCGCAACGTCGGCGAAGCCATCGTCGAGCACATCGTCGCGGCGCGCGAGGCCGGCGGGCCCTTTGCCGACTTCTACGACTTCTGCCGCCGGGTCGACACGAGCTCGCTCAACAAAAGGGCCATCGAGTCGCTCGTGAAAGCGGGAGCCTTCGACTCGCTGGGCCATCCGCGAAAGGGCCTCTGCCTTGCTTTCGAGGGCATCGTGGAGCGGGCGCTCGTGCGCCGGCGCGAAGCCGAGCAGGGGATCGCGACGTTGTTCTCGCTCCTCGACGACGAGGCCGGCGACGCCACGGCCGGGGGAAGGTCTCGCCGCGTTCGACGGCACCTGGGTGGCTGTCCCCGATCTCGAATTCGACAAGGGCGAGCGGTTGGCCTTCGAGAAGGAGATGCTCGGCCTCTATGTGAGCGACCACCCCCTCATGGGGCTCGAGGAGTCGCTGCGGAAGGTCACCGACGTCACGATTCGCGACCTGCTCGACTCGGCCGCCCCGGCCGAGGATGCGACTGCGATGGGGGTCAGGGAGCTTCGGGGAGCTGGGCGAGAACGCCTCGGTCACCACGGGCGGCGTCGTCACGGCGCTCCTGCGCCGTTACACGCGCCGGGGCGAGGTCATGGCGACCTTCGTGCTCGAGGATCTCGAGGCGGCCATCGAGGTGATGGTCTTCCCGAAGACGATGCTCGAGTTCGGGGCCCTGCTCGAACAAGACGCCATCGTCGCGGTACGCGGCCGCCTCGACCTTCGCGAGGATCAGCCGAAGCTGATCTGCAGGGAGATCAGGCGTCTGGAGCTCTCCGCCCCCGGCACCGATCCACCCGTGGAGGTCGGTGCTCCCCCTCAATCGACTGACCGACTCGCTCGTGCGCCAGGTCCGCGATCTCGTCAGTCGAGCACCCCGGCACCTGTGCCGTCCACCTGCGCGTGGGCGAGAAGGTGCTGAGGCTTCCGCCGCAGTTCAACGTGAATCCGCGCGGCGGCCTCGTCGGCGCGCTGAAGGAGCTTCTCGGCACTTCCGCCGTGGCGCGCTCGAGGCAAAGGCCGGGCCGCCCTGGCAGGTCATCGCTTGGATCCCGTACACTGTTGGTGGTCCGAACCGGGGCGTGCGCGTATAGCCGGGCACGTTGGGGTTCGGCGTCGCCATAATCGGCCAGTCATCACTGGGCGCGGTCGCGAACCGCACCCCAGGTTGGCCGGGGGCGGCAGGGTGAGAGCGACGCACGGGAGCATGAGACGGTCATGGCCATCGATATCGAGGTCGCTACAAAGGACTGTACGGCGCTCACTGACGCGGAATTGGCCGAGATGGCCGATGTCTCCGCGGAGGAGAGCGCTGGCTGGGAGGTCGGTTTCCTCTCCAAGCAGCGCGAGGACTGGGTGCTCGTCACTCAGGTTCGTGAGCAGGGAAAACTGCAGGGCTACGCCCTTGCCACCCTGGAGCGGATCGGTGGCACGCCGAGCCTGCTCATAGGTGTTGCGGCCTTCACGCGGGGCGACAACGCCAGCGTGGCGCTCGACGCCGCCATGCGCGACCTCTACCGCCGGGCCGTGCTCGCCTTCCCCGACGAGGACGTGCTCGTGGGCACGAGGTTCGCCCGGGCGCACGGCTTTCGCTCCTTTGCCGGCCTCGAGGACATCGTGCCCCGGCCTGAGCACCGTGCCACAGGCGAGGAGCGCGCCTGGGGCCGCCGGCTTGCAAAGCGCTTCGGCGCCGACGGCAACCTCGACGACAGGACATTCGTGCTCAAGGGCGACGGCGACGCCGGCGGCCTGCTCGACTACGACCCACAGACCCCGCCCAGCGGGTGCGAGTCCCTCGAGTGCCTCTTCGACGCTGTCGACGTCCACCGCCGCGACAGCCTCGTGGCTTTCGGGTGGGCGATGGCCGAAGCCCTCGCCGCGAGCACGCTTCCTCTCTGAGCGCTCGGCCGCTCCGTCCCGGCGCTTGGCCGCTGCGGGGCGCTCCGCCTCCCGGCCGGGCCGTCGCCTCTCCGGCGGGCCTTCGCTCAGGGTCTCGGCAACACCCCCAAGACGAGCTTCGGCGCTTGCCCTCGCCGCGGCGCGCCCAAGGCGACGACGAGGTACCTCGGGGTGCCGCCGATAGCCCTTTCGACGGCGTTGCTGGCAAGGCTCCCGCCCCGGCCCCGCGCGTCGGCGTCCACGACCCTTTCGTCGACGACGGGAAGGCGGTGCTTGCGGCCCCCGAGGGTGAACTGGCACCAGGTGCCGGACGCGTCCCAGGCGAACAGCGGGATCCGGTCCGGCGCCACGACCGCCACCGAAGGGCGCGCGTCCCGTCGAGGTCTTCGTAGGAGATCGACGGGCCGAGTGATCCGAGCAGGGGCCGGCGCGGGTCGAGGGGGAGAAGCTCTTTCAATATCCTGCGGACGGCTCGGCGTCGCGGGGTGCCCACGAGCTCCGGCGCGCTGTTGGACCATGACGGCCTCCGGGCGTGCCGGGTCCGCCGGCTCGTCGTCCTCTGCGAGCTCGATCTCCACGAGGTCCAGCTCCGGGCCCGTCCGCGCACGAGCGCCCTCGCCGAGCTGTTGCGAAGCCGCGCGGGCGAAGCTCGAGTCGATGGGCACGAGCGGCCAGCCGGAGGCCCGGCTGCGCACCACGGCGCCGGTGGCGACGTCAACGGCCACCCACTCGGGCCCGCGTGCGAGCAGCAGGCAGTGGAGCACCTCACCGGGCCGGTTGGCACGGGCCGCGCCCGGCCTGCGGTGCCGGGCCCCGGGGAGCCTGACGTGGCGGGGGCTCACGGCGGGGCGACCGCCGAGCCGATTGCCGACAAGAGCGCTTCGACGCTCTCGACGGGGGCGAGGCAGGCGCCCCGCATGCAGACGTAGGCGAAGCCGTCCTCACGCCCGGCCAGGAGCGGGCTCACGAACGCCGCCTCGTCGACCGCCGCCCCCGCCGACCGCCACGCCAGAACGGTCATCGGCGAGTAACGCAGCTCCGCGGCCCTTACGAGATCCTCCCGCTCGCCCGTTACCGCTATCTCCACCGGGCCCCGCTCGAGCAGCGCGGCTGCGAGGAGGAGCTCCCCGAAGGCAAGCGGAGCGGCTTCCAGCTCGGGCTTTGCCGCGGCGAGGATGCGCTCGGCCGCCTCGGTCAGCCCATGGTCACCGGCGAGGGCGCCCAGTCGGGCGAGGGCGACCGCCGCCACCGAACCCGCCGCCGGCGTCACGCCGTCGTGGCGCTCCCGGGGGCGCACCACGAGCGGTTCTGCGTCACTGCCTGTCGTGTAGAGCCGTCCGGCGGCGTCGGACGAAGAGGCGGAGGAGCTCGCGTCCGGTCCGCAAGGCCTCTGCCGTCCAGCTCTGGTCGCCGGTGAGCTCGCCGAGCCGCGTGCAGCAGTCGACGATCCAGGCGTAGTCGGCCGCGTAACCGGGCAGGTCCGCGCGGCCTCTGCACCAGGATCGCAGCACCCGCCCATCTTCCCGCCGCAAGTGCCCGAGGAGCCATCGGGCGATCTCCGCGGCGGCCTTCGCCCAGTCGTCGCGGCCGGTGGCGGCGGCCGCCTCGGCGAGTGTCGAGCACATCATGGCGTTCCACTCCGTGATCACCTTGTCGTCGAGCCCCGGCCGGACACGACCGGCCCGCGCGTGCGAACAGGCGGGCCCTCGCCTCCTCGATCCGGGGCGGCCGCAGGAGATCGCCGCGGAGCGCCCGGTGCAGCACCGTGCGCCGGCCCTCGAAGTTGCCGGCCGGCGTGACCCCGTACCAGGCGGCCGCCGCCTCGCCCAGGGGGGATCCGAGCACGGACGTGAGCTCCTCGGGTGTCCAGACGTAGAAGCGCCCCTCCTCTCCCTCCGAGTCGGCGTCCTCGGCCGAGAAGAGGCCGCCTCCAGGGTCCCTCAGGTCGCGCAGCACGTAGGAGATCGTCTCGTCCAGCACCTGCAGCCAGCGGGGGTCGCCGTCGAGCTGCCAGGCGCGCAGGTAGACCCGGGCGATGAGAGCCTGGTCGTAGAGCATCTTCTCGAAATGGGGCACGGACCAGCGGTGGTCGACCGAGTAGCGGGCGAAGCCGCCGCCGAGGTGGTCGTAGATGCCGCCCGAGGCCATGGCCGCGAGGGTCGTTTTGCACCATCTCGAGCGGCTCGCTCGCGCCGGTGCGCACGTGGTCGCGCAGCAGCAGGTCCAAGAGAGGTGGCTGAGGGAATTTCGGGGCGGAGCCGAAGCCGCCGTCGACGGCGTCGAAGATCGACCTCAGCCGCTCCACCGCTTCGCGGGAGAGCTTGCCGGCCTCCCCGAGCAGCCCCGCGCCGGCGGTCGCCGGCAGCCGGCACCGCCGGTGCTCCGAGCCGGCTCGAGCGGCGTCGGCGAGGGTCTCGCGCCTGGGCCTCGACGTCGTTGCGCCGTGCTCGCCCCAGGCGTCGATGACCGCCTCGAGCACCTGCCCGAACGCCGGCATGCCGTGGCGCGCCCGGTCCGGGAAGTAGGTACCCGCGAGAAACGGGAGCCCTTCGGGGGTGGCGAAGATGCTCATCGGCCAGCCGCCGTGACCCGTGGCGGCCTGGACGGCCTCCATGTAGATCGCGTCGAGGTCGGGGCGCTCCTCCCGGTCGACCTTGATGCTCACGAAGTGCCGGTTCATCACCTCCGCCGTTCCCTCGTCGGCGAAGGACTCGTGCCCCATCACATGGCACCAGTGGCACGGACGAGTAGCCGATGGAGACGAACAGCGGCCGGTCCAGCTCCCTGGCCCTCGCGAGGGCCTCGTCGCCCCAGGGGTACCAGTCGACGGGATCGCCTGCGTGCTGGCGCAGGTAAGGGCTCGTCTGGTCGCCGAGCCGGTTCATGCCGGCCACCGGTCCGGACGGCGTCCGCGCGCGTTCATGCCCCGGAATCTAAGGCAAGCCGGCCGCGTCAGCCGACGAGGGCGCGCGGGCCGTCGAGCCCTGGGAGCTCGCCGTGGCTGACCTTGCCGATCGCCGTGCGGGGCAGCTCGGCTACGACGACCAGCTCGCGCGGGGCGGCGAAGGCCGCCAGTCGCGCGCTCACCAGCTCGCGGAGCTCGGCGAGCAGCATCGCCGGCTCGGCGTCCGCGCCGTCGGCGACGACGACGACGTAGGCGACGAGCCGTGAGCCCCAGTGCGGGTCGGGCACGCCGCCGACGGCCACGTCGGTCACGGCGGCGTGTGCAGCGGAGCACGGCCTCGACCTGCGGCCGGCCAGATGTTCTCGCCCCCCGAGATGACCACGTCGTCCAGCCGTCCGTGGACCGCGAGCCGGCCGCCCTCGTCGAGGCTGCCGGCGTCCCCGGTCGCGGAACCAGCCGGCGGGGGTCTTCGGGTCCGTCCCGTCCCGGTAGCAGCGCAGCAGCATCGGGCCGCGGAGCCAGATCTCGCCGTCGACGGCATCCTCAGCTCCACGCCCTCGAGGCGCGACCCCGTCGTAGACGACCCCGCTAGCCGGTCTCGGTCATGCCGTAGGTGGCGACCAGTTGGCCGGGCCGCCGGCGGGCGGCCGCTGGCCGCCGAGGACGATGGCGGAAGAGCGCCGCTGCCTCGGGCCGAGCCGGGCGAGGGCGGCGGGCACGAGGCAGACGAGCGTCGCGCCGCGTTCCCGCGGCGGCCGCGACGGACTCCTCGACGGCGAAACGGCGCTGCATCTCGACCGGCGTCCCTGTCACGAGCGCCCTCGTCACCACCGACAGGCCGCCGACGTGGGCGAGGGGCAGGCAGGCCAGCCAGCGGTCGCGCGCGGGTCGACCCCGAGTCGGTCGCTCGTCGCCCGCGCCGAGGCCTCCACGGCGGCGTGGGTGAGCACGACGCCCTTCGGCTCCCCGGTCGTGCCGCCGTCGCCACGACCAGGGCGTCGCCGTCCTCGACCGGCGCCGCCACCGGCGAGGGCGGTCGCCTGGCCCGATGCGTCGACGACGACGAGCGGGCCGCATCGCCTCGACGATGCGGCCGCCTGGCCCGGTCGGACAAGCGCGGGTCGAGGGGCAGCACGGCGTCGCCCTCGTCCCAGCAGCGCCTGAGCGCCTCGACGAAGCGCGGCGCCGCCGGGCATAGTCGAGGGCGACGAGGCGGCGCACACCGCAAGCGCTACGGGCCGATGGCCGTCAGGCCGTGAGCGGCATTAACCTGCATCGGTGACCGCCACCGACTGGGCCCGCCAGGGCGACTACCAGGACATCGCCTACGAGACGGCCGAAGGCATCGCGAAGCTCACGATCTGCCGGCCCGAGGTCCGCAACGCCTTTCGGCCCCAGACGCTGTTCGAGCTGTCGCGGGCCTTCGACGACGGCGCCGCGACGATCCCGAGTCGGGGTCGTCATCCTCACCGGCCAGGGGCCCGACGCCTTCTGCTCGGGCGGCGACCAGCGCATCCGCGGCGACGACGGCTACATCGGCGACGACGCCGTGGCCGAGCGCGGCATCGGCCGCCTGAACGTCCTCGACCTGCAGATCCAGATCCGCCGCCTGCCCAAGCCCGTCGATCGCCATGGTCGCCGGCTACGCCATCGGCGGCGGCCACGTGCTCCATCTGGTCTGCGACCTGACCATCGCGGCGGACAACGCCCGTTTCGGCCAGACCGGGCCCCGCGTCGGCAGCTTCGACGGCGGCTACGGCGCAGGGCTGCTGGCGAGGACCATCGGGCTCAAGCGGGCGAAGGAGATCTGGTTCCTCTGCCGCCAGTACGACGCCGCCCAGGCTCTGGATGGGGCCTCGTGAACGCCGTCGTGCCCCTCGACGCGCCTCGAGGATGTGACCGTCGAGTGGTGCCGCGAGATGCTTGCGCTCTCGCCGATCGCCCTTCGGATGCTGAAGGCCGGGTTCAACGCCGCCGACGACGGCCTCGCCGGCATCCAGCAGCTCGCGGGCGACGCGACGATGCTTTTCTACATGTCCGAAGAGGCCCAGGAGGGTCGCAACGCCTATGTCGAGAAACGCCCCCCCGACTTCTCGCGGTTCCCGCGCCGTCCCTGACGGGTCGGCCGGCGGGCGCTGACCGGCGTGACCGACGGCCCGGGACTGGGTAGCCGGCGCCAGGCCCCGCACGCTCCCGGCCGCGGTCGTGCCGGTCGCTCGTCGGCACGGCGGTGGCCGCGGCCGGACGGCGCACGTCGATCTGGTGGCGGTCCCTCTCGGCCTCATCGTCGCCCTCGCCATACAGATCGGCACGAACTACGCCAACGACTACTCCGACGGCGTGCGCGGGACCGACGCCGGCCCGGGTCGGCCCGTCGCGGCTCGTGGCGTCGGGCCTGGCCGCCCGCGCGGGACGTGAGGGCCGCGTCGTTCTGCGCCTTCGGCGTCGCCGGCGTCGCCGGTCTCGTGCTCGCCCTGGCCGTCACGACCCTTGGCTGATCGTCGTCGGGGCGGCCTGCTTCGCCGCCGGCTGGTTCTACTCGGGCGGGCCCCGCCCCTACGGCTACGCGGGATTCGGCGAAGTCTTCGTCTTCGTGTTCTTCGGCCTGGTCGCTGTCGTCGGCACGGCCTATCGTGAGCCTCGGGCACATCACCGCCCTCGCCGTGACTCGCCGCCATCCCCGTCGGCCTCCTCGCCACCGCCCTGCTCGTGGTCAACAACCTCCGCGACATCGAGACCGACAGAGCCGCCGGCAAGAAGACCCTCGCCGTGCGCACCGGGGCCGCGGCGACCCGGCGCCTCTACGCCGCCCTCGTCGGGGTGGCTTTCGTGCTCGTGGCCGTGATCGCGCTCTGGCGGCCGTTTGCTCTCATCGCCCTGCTGGCGATCGCTCCCGCCCTGCCGCCCCTCCGGCGCGTGCTCGGAGGCGCGAGGGGCCGCCGCCTGGTCGCGGCGCTCGTGGCCACCGGGTCGCTCCAGCTCGTCTTCGGGGTCCTGCTCGCCCTCGGGATCGCCCTGTGACGCCGCCCGGCCGCTCCGGCCAGCTGGGCGCCGGCCGTCGGGATCGAGGCAGTCGCCTCAGACGGGCCGACGAAGGCCGCGGGGCGCTCGAAGCAGACGGCATGGCCGGCCCCGGCGACGACGGCCAGCTGCGCATTCGGGCCGATGGCCTGCGCCGTCTGCCCGGCGAGGGGCCTGAACCTGGCGTCGACGGGCACCCACCACGACGAGGACGGGCATCTGCGAGATCGCCGAGCCGGTCCCATGTCGGCGCCTGCGTCGCCGGTGCCCACGGTCCGCAGCGAGGCGGCCAGGCCTTCGGCCGAGTTGCCGAGCCGCGAGGGCCGGTCGGCCTGCTCCCTCGTCAGGTGGGCGAAGAGCGGTCCTGCGAGCCAGGTGTCTATGAACGCCGGCACAGCCGCGTCGCCGCCCCGCTCGAGCTCGGCGGCGAGCGCTCTCGTCGGCCTCGCGGCGCAGCCGGCGTTCGGTCTCCTCCGGAGATCCCGGGATGCGCCCCGACGACGACGAGGCGCTCGACCAGATCGGGCTGCCTGGAGGGCCAGGTGGAGGCAGCACCGGCCGCCCAGCGAGTAGCCGACGTAGGCGGCCTTGCCGCCCGCGTCGACCGAGCGCCCCGGCCGCCTCCGCCATGTCCGAGCCCGGTGCCGGGACGGGCGAGCGCCCGTGGCCCGGGAGATCGACCGTGACGACCTCGAAGTGAGCGGCGAGATCGTCGGCGATTCGTCCCCACGAGGCGCTCGACTGGGTGAACCCGTGGACGAGCACGACCTCGGCCCGCGGCCCCTGCTCGAGCTGTGCAGCGTGAGCATCGTCTTCCGGCGGGCGGTCCGGCGTCGTCGAGGGACATCGCCGGTGACCGTAGCGGCCAGCTTCTCGGCCACGCTCGTCGACGAGTGGGTCCGGGCAGGGCTGACCGATGCCGTCCTCGCCCCGGGCTCGCGTTCGCACGCCGCTCGCGGTCGCCCTCGCGAGGGAGAGCCGCATCGCCCTTCACGTGCGTCTCGACGAGCGGTCCGCCGCCTTCTTCGCCCTCGGCATCGGGCTCGCCACGGGCCGGCCGGCGGTCCTGCTCACCACGAGCGGCACCGCCGCGGTCGAGGTCCACGCGGCCGTGGTGGAGGCGCACCTCGTCCCGGGTGCCGATGATCGTGTGCACCGCCGACCGGCCGCCCGAGCTGCATCACGTCGGCGCGCCCCAGACCATCGAGCAGGCGGGGCTGTTCGCGGGGGCGGTCCGCTTCTTCGCCGAGCCCGGCGTTCCCGACGATGGTGGCCGGTGGAGCTGGCGGTCGCTCGGCAGCCGGCTCGTCGCCGAGGCGACGGTCGGTCCCATGGGACCCGGTCCCGTGCACGCCAACCTCGCTTTTCGCGAGCCGTTGCTCGACGACGCCCGACGAGCTCCCCCCGGGGCGCCGCAACGGCCGCCCCTGGCACCGGGCCGGAGGCGTCCGCCGCGTCCCGGAGCCGGCCTCGCTCGACGCCCTCGTCGGGCTGGCCCGCCCGGCGGCGAGAGGCTTGATCGTCGCCGGTGCCGGCGCGGGAACCCCCGAGGTCGTGCGCCGGCTGGCTGACACCTTGGGATGGCCGGTTCTCGCCGACCCCCGTTCGGGGGCGAGGGTCCCTGGTACCGCGGGTGCCCCGACGGTGGCGGCGGCCGACGCGCTGCTGCGCGTCGAGTCGTTCGCCGCCAGCCACATGCCCGAGATCGTCCTGCGCCTGGGCAGCGCCCTGGGCGTCCAAGGTCCTCTCCGGCTGGTTGACATCTTGCGTCGCGGCCGGTGCCGTCCAGGTGATGGTCGACCCTCATTGGGCCTGGCGGGATCCCGGCCGGGAGGCCGACATGGTGATCGCGGCCGACCCGGACCACCTCATCGAGGCCCTCGTGTCGCGGGTGCCCGAAGGGTGTCGCCTCCGGGCGCTCGGCGTGGGCGGCGCCCGCGAGCTGGTCGGCCGCCTGGGCCCAAGCCGAGGCGACCGCCCAGGGCGCCATCGAGGGGGCGCTCAGCCGGCACGCCGAGGCGACCGAGCCCGGTGTCGCGAGGGCCGTGTTCGCCTGGGCGCCTCCCGGCTCGACTGTCGTGGCTTCGTCCTCGATGCCCGTGCGCGATCTCGAGTGGTTCGCGGCTCCCCGGTCGGACCCGCCCCGGGTGCTCGCCAACCGCGGCGCGAACGGGATAGACGGCGTCGCCTCCACCACGCTCGGAGTCGCGGCGGCGGCCGCGGGCACGGGCGGACCGGTGGTCGGGCTGCTCGGAGACCTCGCCTTCCTGCACGACTCCACGGCACTGCTCCAGGGCAGACGCGAACCGGCCCTGCCCGCAGTGCTGGTCGTGATCGACAACGGCGGCGGCGGCATCTTCTCGTTCCTGCCGCAGGCGGGCGAGCTCGACGAGGCCCTGTTCGAGAGACTGTTCGGAACCCCCCAGCGCATCGACGTGGCCGACCTTGCCCGGGCTGCCGGCTGCGACACGATCGAGGTCTGCGCCGCCAGCGAGGTCCCCGCGCAGCTCGATTCCGCCCTTTCTCACGCAGGGCGACGCGGGCCGGCGGTGTTGGTCGTGCGCACCGACCGCAAGGCGAACACGGCCCTCCACAGCGAGCTCGAGGCCGAAGTCGCCCTCGCCCTGGGTTGAGTGGCACGCTTTGGCCATGGGGCACATCTCGGCGGACCTCGAATTCCGCGGCCTGGTCCACCAGACAAGTGACGAGGCCCTGTGGGACCTGCTCGACAACGGGCACACGACGGCCTACGCCGGGTTCGACCCGACCGCGGACAGCCTGCACGTCGGCCACCTGCTCGGCATCTTCACCCTGCGCCGCCTCCAGCTGGCCGGCCACCGGCCGATCCTCCTCGCCGGCGGGGGCACGGGTCTCATCGGCGACCCCGGCGGCAAGGCGGACGAGCGGCCTCTTTTGTCGCGCGAGCAGCTGCAGGCGAACCTCGAGGGGATCCGCGCCCAGCTCGGCGGGCTCTTGGACCTCTCGGCTTCGGCCGGGCCGGCCCAGGGGCTGCTCCTCGACAACTCCGAGTGGCTCTGCTCCTACGGGTTGATCGACTTCCTGCGCGAGGTCGGCAAGCATTTCACTGTCAACCAGATGACGGCCAAGGAGTCCGTCAAGACCCGCCTGGAGCGGCCGGACCAGGGCATCTCGTACACGGAGTTCAGCTACATGCTGCTGCAGGCCTACGACTACCTCCATCTGCACGACACCTACGGGTGCCGCCTCCAGCTCGGCGGGAGCGACCAGTGGGGCAACATCACCATGGGTCTCGAGCTCATCCGCAAGGTCAGTGGGGCGGAAGCCTTCGCCCTGACGTGGCCGCTTTTGGTCCGCGCGGACGGGACCAAGTACGGCAAGACCGAATCGGGCGCCGTCTGGCTGGACCCGGCCAAGTCCTCGCCGTATTCCATGTACCAGTTCTTCGTGCGGACCCCCGACGACGAGGTCGGGCGCTTGTTGCGCCTCTTCACGTTCCTCCCCGCAGACGAGATCGAAGCGCTCGACGCAGCGACCGCGGAGCGGCCCGAGCAGCGCCGGGCTCAGCAGGCGCTCGCGAGCGCGGTGACCGCGCTCGTCCACGGCGAGGCCGAGACCGAGCGCGCGGCCGCCGCCGCGGCGGCGCTCTTCTCCGAGGACGTCGCGGGGCTGGACGAGAAGATGCTCCTCGAGGTGTTCGCGGACGCACCCTCCTCGGTCCTCGCGCGCCCGGACCTCGACGGGGACGGCCTCCCGCTCGTCGAGGTGCTCGTGTCGAGCGGTCTCGTCAGCTCCAAGACAGCCGCGCGCACGGCGCTTGCTCAAGGCGGCGTCTATGTGAACAACCGCCGGCGTAACGACCCGGAGGACCGCGTGAGCCGGGACGACCTCCTCGTCGACCGCTACGTGGTCCTGCGCCGGGGACGGCGCGACTACCACCTGCTCCGTTTCGAGTGAGGCTGGGCGAGCCGCATCCGGGTGTGAAGGCGTCCGCGGTTTCGATGGCGCTGCTTGCCTCGGTCGTCGTGGCGGGCTGCGGCACCGGGTACTCCGGCACGAAGGCCAACCAGGTGGCCCAGTGGGCCTCGCAGTACTCGGTCGTGTCCAACGACCAGCTCGTGGTCGACGACGCCAGCGCCATCAAGGCGTCGGTGAGCGCCGGGAAGCTGAAGGACGTGACGAGCAATTGCGCCGGCCTGGCTGTCGACGCCGGCACCGCCTACGGCAACCTCCCGACGCCGGAGGTGACCTTGACCGACGAGCTGAACACGGCCTACGAGGACTTCGCCGCGGCAGGCGGCCAGTGTGCCGCCGCCACGAGCCTCGGGTCGGGCAAGCTCACCGCGGCTCTTCGCAGCATCGCCGCGGGTCTTGTGTCCCTGAAGGCTGCGACGAGGCTGCTCGCCGCCGAGGGCGTGCACTGACCGACGGGGCTCCGTGTCCCGGCCGGCGCGACCGCGGACGCCGCGGCCTTCCTGGCACGCTACGGTTCGACTGTGAGCACCCGCGGTGTTCCGGTCGGTTCCTCTGCCACCGAGGTCGACCCGGCAGAGTACGAGAGGCTCCGCAGGCGCGTGCTCTGGAAGCTGCCGAGCGGGCTCTATCTGCTCGGGAGCCGGGCGGGGGAACGCCGTAACCTGATGACGTTGAACTGGGTCATGCAGGTCTCCGTGAGCCCGAAGCAGCTGGCGGCGTCCGTTGAGCGGTCGGCGGTGAGCCACGGGCTCATCGTCGAGGGACGATGTTTCTCGATCGCTCTCGTCGCCCGGGACAACAAGGAGGTGGTCCGCAAGTTCGTCAAGCCGGCGGAGCACGATCCCGAGGCCCGCACCCTTGCCGGCTTCGCCTACCGCGATGGACAAAGCGGGGCGCCGATCCCGGAGTTCGCCATCGGCTTTTTGGACTGCGAGCTGCGCCAGAGCATCGATCTCGGGTCCCACTCGCTGTTTGTCGGAGAGGTGATCGACGCCGGGTTCGCCCCCGGCGCAGAAGGTGCTGAGGTCCTCCGCATGGAGGACACACGGATGAACTACGGGGGATAAGGCATCAAGACGGAGAAGATGACATGAGGGACCGGAGCGGCCGGCCCTCGGGAGCCGGCTTCCGGCGCTCGGAGGGAAGCGATGGTTCGGGTGCCGCGGCGCTCGAACCGGCCTGGATAGGGGGTCCCGTCGGCGGCTCGGGCACCGTCGTGAGGCGCCCGGCCGGTGTGGGCGATTACCGCTGGATCGGTGACGCCTCCGCCTTCGACGCTCTTGTCGACGAGCTCGCGAGCTGCGAGGTCTACGGCCTCGACACCGAGTTCCACCGGGAGAGGACCTACTTCCCCCACCTCGCCCTCCTCCAGCTCTCCTGGGAGGGCGGGATCGCGCTCGTGGACCCGCTCGCGATCGACATCGCGCCGTTCGCAAAGGTCCTCAGCGGCGAGGGCCTGGCCGTCCTGCACGCCGCCGAGCAGGACCTCGAGGTTCTCGAGCGTTCCTGTGGGACGGTTCCGAGGAGGCTCTTCGACACGCAGGTGGCGGCCGGCTTCCTCGGGCAGGTGTCGCCGTCTCTCGTCAAGCTCGTCGAGCGCACCCTCGGCATCCGGCTCTTGAAGGGCGACCAGCTCACGGACTGGACCCGGCGTCCGCTGTCGGCCGGCCAGCTCGCGTACGCGGCGGGCGACGTCGCGCACCTTCTCGCGCTCCGTGACGCGATAACCGAGCGCCTCGAGGAGATGGGCAGAGTCGATTGGGCTGCCGAGGAGTTCGCCATCGTGCTCTCGAAGGACCGGTCACCGACCGAGCCGGCGGAGGCGTGGTGGCGCCTCCCCCGGGCGCGCCAGCTCCGGGGCCCTGCCCGCGGCGTCGCCCAGAGCGTCGCGGCCTGGCGCGACCAGAGGGCGAGACAGCTCGACCTCCCGGTGCGTTTCATCCTGCCCGACCTGGCTGTGCTTTCGATCGCCCAGCACCCCGCCCGCACCCGTGAGGACCTCAGGCGCACGAGGAGTCTCGACGGGCGTCATCTCGGCGGCGGCGCCGCCGACGAGCTCCTCGCGGCGATCGGCGAGGGCCTGGAGCTCGCCCCCTCCCAGCTGCACGTGCCGCCCGCCCACGAGCTCGACCAGCCGAACCGCGCCGTTACGACGCTGGCCACGGCCTACGTCGCCCAGCGGGCGGCTGACCTCGAGCTCGACCCCGCCATTCTCGCCACCCGGGCGGACCTGGTCGAGTTCATGCAGGACCCTCCCCGGGGACGCCTCGCGGACGGCTGGAGGAGCGACCTCGTCGGAGACGGCCTCCGGCGCCTTGCCGAGGGGAAGGCTTCGCTGTCGTTCGACGGGCGCGGATCGCTCGTGCTCGAAGAGCGGTCGTTCCGCCCGGCCGACAACAAGCCCGCCCGGTAGCGCCCGGATCAGTCCTGGGCTGGGCCGTCCCCGCCTTCGGGCCTGGGCCGCAGGTCGATTCGCAGGGTCAAGATCCCTTCTTCCAGCGAACCGGTGGCGTCGCCGAGCATGGCGAAGTCCTGGAAGTCGAGCTGCATCTGGCGCAATATCATCTGCCGCTCGGCCCCTTCGACGGGGGGCATGCCACGACGGCGGACCGCGGCGGCGCGCTCGCGAAAGCGGACGATCATCTCTTCGGGGTCGAGGGCCTCGGTCACCTCGTCACGATATCCGCAGCTGTCGTGGCCGGACCTGCCCTGGAGCGTGACCTGGGCGACCTGTCGCCGGCCCAGACCCGCCCGCGGGGTGACCTGGGGGCGGCGCGACCCGCCCGAGTCGTGACCTGCGTGGATATGCTGTGTGGAGCTGGAAGGCGACCTTGGGGGCGCCAGCCGGCCAGTGCGGCAGCGGCTCTGTCGGGACACTCCATCACGCCGCTGTCCGAGGCGGCATCCGCGATCTTGGGAGCGGCTCGTGAAAAAGGGACGTCATCGGCGTTTCGAAGAGGCGCGCAGCTTGAAGCGCGCAATAGAGGTAACCGTGGAGCCGTGCCCCGAATGCGGGGCCGACCCCGAAGATGAGCACGCCTCCTGGTGTCTTTACGAATCGGAGGAGCTGGACGCGCTCGAGGAAGTCGACCCGCTCGGCGCGAGCCCATCGCCGGTGACTCCGGACGTTGAGCACAACGGAGCACACGGCCGCGTAGACGGCGGCTCGAACGGCTCGCGGCCCAGCTAGGGCCTGGTCAGGTGCCGGCGTCGCCGGCACGGGCGCGCACCGTCGGGTGCGCGAGCAGGGAGATCCTCCGCCCGCTCCGGGCGGACCGATTCCTCATGTAGGAGCTGAGTAGCTCGTAGACCTGCTCTCCGGCCATGGCCACGATCTCGTCGCGGAGAGAGACGTAGACCGGTTCGCGGCCGCCGAAAGCCTCCGGTGCCTCGGTGCACCACCACGCGAATTCCTCGCCGCCTTCGCCCCAGTTCCGCCGTCTCCACTCACCGAGCGAGCTCGTGACGTGGCCGTCCGGTGCGATCGTGTCCTCGCGGCGGAGGGGCAGTTGCCAGCACACGTCAGGCTTCAGCTCGAGCGGCGGGACGCCTCGCTCGAGCGCGGCTTGGTGGAGCGCGCAGCCGGCTCCGCCGGGATGACCCGGGCGGTTCAAGAAGATGCAGGCACCGTCGACGAGCCGGGTGGTGATCGTCCCCTTCGCGTCGCGCTTCAAGACGCCCGAGCGCCGGCGGCCCTTCGCCCGGAACTGCCACTGCTCGGCCGTGAGCGTCCCGGCAACGGCCGCCACGCGGCTCGCGTCGGACTCGTCGGTGAAGTGCGCCCCGTACGAGCAGCAGCCTTCCATTCGCGAGGGGGTCGGGGCGGTGAGAACTCCCTGGCACCCGTTCCCGTAGATGCACTCCCACGCACTGGCAAGAAACGTGACGTCTACGAGCCACGTCCTCTCCTCGGTCGGGTCCTCGAAGCTCACCCATTCATGGGCGTCGGCGGGCGCCTGTGGCTCGGCAGACATCGGGCCACACGGTAGCGTGCTCGCGCATGGACCAGGTGATACGGGTCACCGCTGCCGCGCTGGAGGTGGTGGGCGAAGCCCTCGCACGCGAGCCGGACCCCGAGCGCCTGGCGCTCTGGCTGGAGGTCAACGGCATCGCTCACGGTGCCTACACCTATGACCTGTGGTTCGGCCCCGCCTCGGGCATCGCCCCGGGCGACGAGGTCCAGCTCGAAGGCGGTGTCAGGGTCGTCGTGCCGGCCCAGAGCGTCGCCCGGGTGCGCGGCTCGGCGCTGGACGCGGGCGGGCGTCCCGGCGAGGCCGGCCTCGTGATCCTCAATCCCAACACGCCAGCTTCGGCCGCGGGGTCTGCCCCGCCCCGGGGAGACCTGGCCGGTCCCGTGGCCGCGGGCGTGCTCGAGGTGCTCGCGAAGCACGTGAACCCGTTCCTCGCCGGTCACGGCGGCCACGTGGACCTCGTCGGCGTCGAGGGCTCGACCGCCTACGTCGAGCTGTCGGGCGGCTGTCACGGCTGCGGCATGGCGCTCTCGACGCTGAGCCAGGGCATCGCCGTCGCCATCACCGACGCCGTTGCCGAGATAAGCGAGGTCGTCGATGTGACCGACCACCGGGCCGGCCGCAACCCCTACTTCCAGCCGGAGCGGTCCGGGTCCGTGGCCGGGTGAGCGAGGTGGGCGATCACGTGCTCTTGGTCGGGATGATGGGCTCGGGCAAGTCGACCATCGGCCGTATCGTGGCCGAGCGTATGCGCCGGCCCTTTCGCGACAGCGACGCCGCGCGTCGAGCTGCGCACGGGCCGTAGCGTCCCGGAGATCTTCGCCGGTCGCGGGGAGAGGGCCTTTCGTGCCGAGGAGCGGGCAGCGTTGTGTGACCTGCTGGCCTCAGAGGTGCCCTCGGTCATCGCTGTCGCCGGCGGGGCCGTGATCGACCCCGAGTCGCGCCGGCGACTGCGCGCCGGCGGCGTGGTCATCTGGCTCGACGTGCTGCCGCATGCGATCGCCGCCCGCGTCGGCCGGGGGGACGGCCGGCCGCTCCTGGAGAAGGACCCGGCGGGCACCTTGGCGCGCCTCGACGCCGCCCGGCGCCCGCTCTACCGGGAGCTCTCGGACTTCGCCGTGCGCGTCGAGTCCCGCGGACCTGGGGCGCTGGCCGACGAGGTCGTGAGAGCGGCCCGGTCGCGCCTCGACGCCGACGCCGAGGGACCTCGTCGGTGACCGCCGACACGGGCGCGGCCCGAGCCGGTGACGACGACGAACGGTCCGGGCAGATACGGGTCACGGTCGAGCTCGGCGAGCGCGCCTACGACGTGCTCGTCGGCCCGGGTGTGCGGGCGGCGATCGCGGAGAGTGTGCCCCCGGGGGCTCGGCGGGCGACGGTCGTGACCCAGAGCGGCATCGGCGTCGAGGTCGACCCGGGGATCCCCTTCGAGGTCGTCACGATCGCCGACGGCGAGCGTGCGAAGACGTTCGCGACGATCGAGCAGATCTGCAGCTTCATGGCCCGCATCGGGCATGCACCGGGGAGACCTCGTCGTGGCCGTCGGCGGCGGCGTCGTGACCGACGTGGCGGGCTACGCCGCCTCGAGCTACCACCGGGGGATCGCGGTCATAAACGTCCCCACGACCCTGCTCGGCCAGGTCGACGCTGCCATCGGGGGCAAGACCGGCGTCAACCTCCCCGAGGGCAAGAACCTCGTCGGCTCCTTCTGGCAGCCGGTCGGGGTCTTCTGCGACCTCGAGACGCTCGCGAGCCTGCCCGACCGCGAGTGGAGGTCCGGCCATGGGGAGATGGCCAAGTACGCCTTCTTGGGCGTCGAGGATCTCGATAGCTTGGATCTTCGTGAGCAGGTGGCCCGCTGCGTGGCGCTGAAGGCTGAGGTCGTCGCCGCCGACGAGCGCGAGGGCTCCCGCCGCGTGATCCTCAACTACGGCCATACCCTGGCCCACGCCCTCGAGGCCGCCGGACTCGCCAGCGAGGACTCGAGCGAGGAAGCCGAGCTCCGCCACGGCGAGGCCGTCGGGATCGGCCTCGTCTTCGCCGCTGAGGTGGCTTGGCGGATGGGCAGGATCGATGCCGCCCGGGTCGCCCGCCACCGGGAGGTGGTGGCCGGCTACGACCTGCCGCTGCTCCTTCCGCCCGGCGCGGACGCGGCCGCCCTCGTCGAGTACATGTCCCGCGACAAGAAGTCGGATGGAGGCCTGACGATGGTGCTCGACGGTCCGGACGGCGTCGAACAGGTCCGCGGGATACCCCCCGAGCTCGTGTACGAGGTCCTGCAGGTGCTCCGGAGCGGGCTGTGACCACGCCCGCCGCCCCGGACGCGGGCGGCCCGCGCCCCGTCCTGCTGCTGTTGTCCGGCCCGAACCTCGGCCTGCTCGGCGAGCGCCAGCCGGAGATCTACGGCCGCGCCACGCTCGCGGACCATGTCGAACGGGCCCGCCAGGCGGCCGCCCGGGCGGGATGCGAGCTCCGCCACGTGCAGAGCGAGCGCGAGTCCGACCTCCTCGAGGCGGTTCACGCCGCCCGTGGAGTCGCGGACGGCGTCGTCGTCAACGCCGGAGCGCTCTCGCATTCGAGCTGGGCGCTCCACGACGCCCTCGCCGCCTTCGACGGGGTCGTCGTCGAGCTCCACCTCTCCAATCCCGACGCGCGCGAGCCCTGGCGCCGGGTGTCGGTGCTGGCGCCGGTGGCCGACGGGACCGTGGCGGGCTTCGGCGGTCTCGGCTACGAGCTCGCCGTCGAGGCGGCGGCCCGTCTCGTCGCCGGGCGCAGCCGCGGCCGCCCGGGGGCCTAGAGTCTGCGCCGATGCTGAATGGTCGTGAAATAGCAACACTGCCCCCGATGGAGGTCGCCGAGCGCCTGCCGCGCCTGGCCACGCGCCTGGGCGAGCTCGGTTGCGACGGACTCCTCGTCACGAAGCTGACAAACATCCGCTACCTGACCGGCTTCACCGGCTCGGCCGGTCTCCTCGTGGTGCTGCCGGACGAGTCGCTCCTGGTGTCGGACGGCCGTTACCGGAACCAGTCCGCCGAGCAGGTGAAAGCGTCCGGCGTGCCCGTGCGGATCGAGATCGGCCGTCCGGCCGCGCAGCTGGACTCGATCGAGAAGGTGGCCAAAGGCCTCCGCGCCTCGGGTTCGAGGCCGACGACATCACCTGGGGCGCCCAGCAGCGACTGGGCAGGGTTCTCGGGCAGCTCACCAAGCTGTCGCCGGTGGCCAATGCCGTCGAGTCGCTGCGCATGGTCAAAGACGAGGGCGAGCTCGCCCGCATCGAGCGGGCCGCCGACATCGCAGATGTCGCCCTCGCCCAGGTCAAAGAGATGCTCGTGCGAGTCGCCGACCGAGCATGAGTTCGCCATCTCGCTCGACTTCGAGATGCGGCGCCGGGGGGCCGACGGCCGTCGCGTTCGAGACGATCGTGGCGAGCGGCCCCAACGGCGCCGCTCCCGCACGCCCAGCCTTCGGAACGCCGCATCGAGCCAGGTGAGCTCGTCGTGGTCGACTTCGGCGCCATGGTCGACGGTTACCGGTCCGACATGACCCGCACGCTCTGCGTCGGCGAAGCGCGCTCGGACGAGCTGCGCCGCATCCTGGAGGCGGTCATCTCGGCCCAGCGCGCCGGGGTGCGCGCCGTCCGCCCCGGCGTCATCGGGACGGAGGTCGACGCCGCGTGCCGCGAGTCGCTCGCCGCCGCGGGCTCGGGGAGACCTTCGTGCACGGGACCGGCCACGGGGTGGGCCTCGAGGTCCACGAGGGCCCGGCCGTCTCCCAGGACTCCGCTGATATCCTCGAGGAGGGCGCCGTCGTGACCGTGGAGCCCGGCGCCTATCTCTACCCGACCGGCGGTGCGCGCATCGAGGACACCTTGGTCGTCACGGAGGCCGGCGCCCGCCTGCTCACCAAGTCGACGAAGGACTACGTGCTCTGATGGCCTTTTCCACGAACGACCTCCGTAACGGCATGACCCTCGACCTGCCCGAGGGACTCTTCACCGTCGTCGAGTTCCAGCACGTCAAACCAGGTAAGGGCGGCGCCTTCGTCCGGACCAAGCTGCGCAACGCCCGCACCAAGGCGGTGATCGAGCGCACCTTCCGGGCCGGAGAGCAGGTCGAGCAGGCGGTGATCGACAAGAGGGAGATGCAGTACCTCTACCGCGACGGCCAGGACTACGTCTTCATGGACAACGTCTCCTACGACCAGATGCACGTGAGCGAGGCCTCGCTCGCGGACGCCGCCCCGTACATGAAAGAGGGCGACTCGGCGGTGATGCAGATGTACGACAACGAGATCGTCGGCGTCGACCTGCCGGCCGCGGTCGAGCTCACCGTCGCCGAGACCGAGCCCGGGCTGCAGGGCGACCGGGTCTCCGGGGCCCGCAAGCCGGCGACGCTCGAGACCGGCCTCGTCGTCCAGGTGCCGCTGTTCGTCAACCCCGGCGAGCGCATCAAGGTCGACACCCGGACCGGTGAGTACCTCACCAGGGCCTGAGGGCCTCTCCTCTCGCCGCACACCGACGGGAGCCAGGCGCCGGGCGCGCGAACGGGCGCTCGAGCTGCTGTACGAAGCCGAGAGCAAGGATCTCGCGCCCACCCAGCTCCTGTCCGAGCTGCCCGTCGCACCGGAGGAGTACGCCGTCCGCCTCGTCCTCGGCGTGGAGAGGCGGGCCGAGGAGGTCAACAGCCTGCTCGGGTGCCACGCCACCGGCTGGTCGGTCGAGCGCATGCCCATGGTCGACCGGTGCCTGCTCAAGATGGCCGTGTTCGAGCTCCTCGACGAGCCCGACGTGCCCGTCGCGGTGGTGCTCGACGAGGCGGTGGAGCTCGCGAAGAGCTACTCGACGGAGGACTCCGGCCGGTACGTGAACGGCGTGCTCTCGGCTGTCGCGGCACAGGTGCGGGGAAATGTGCCCGAGAACACCGGCACGGCCCCGCTCGACTCGTTAGAGTGACGACTCGGACGTAAAGCGGGTCCACGAGAGGCCCGTACGGACGAGAGGAGCCCGAGTGGCTGACAGAGAAAGACCGACGCGCCCAACCGGGCGCGTTTTTGTTGCCCGCGCCCAGGTGATGGACGCCGACGAGGTCAGAAGAGCGCTGATGCGCATCGCGCACGAGATCGTCGAGCGCAACCGTGGGCTGGCCGAGGTGGTCGTGGTCGGCCTCCAGACAGGCGGCGTGCCGCTCGCGGACAGGCTGGCCGCCATGCTCGAGGAGGTGGAGGGCCCGAGCGTTCCCTGCGGCTCCATCGACGTCGCCTTCTACCGCGACGACATCGGGCTGCACCCCGTGCACCCCGAGGAGGTGACCGACCTGCCCTTCGACATCACGGGACGAGTCGTGGTCCTCGTGGACGACGTCCTTTTCACCGGCAGGACGGTGCGGGCCGCCCTCGAGGCCCTCGCGGCCCGGGGACGGGCCGGTTCCGTCCAGCTCGCCGTCATGGTCGACCGCGGCCACCGGGAGCTGCCGATCCGGCCCGACTTCGTGGGCAAGAACCTGCCCACGCGGCGCGACGAGAGCGTGGATGTGACCGAGGAGGGAGTCTGGATCGGCGACCTCGTCGCCGCCGGGTCCGAGAGGGGGGCACGATGAGCCTCGACGAGATCACCACCGGCCGGGCGGCGACCGCGGTTCGTCACCTGCTCTCCATCAACGACCTCGACCGCGACGGGATCCTCGAGATCATGCGACTCGCCGACGCCTTCGCCGAGGTCTCCGAGCGACCCATCCCGAAGGTGCCCGCCTTGCGGGGCCGCACGGTGGCGACGGTGTTCATGGAGCCGTCGACCCGCACCCGGCTCTCCTTCGAGACGGCCGCCAAGCGCCTCTCGGCCGACACGATGACCTTCACGGCCGCCTCCTCGGCCACGGTCAAGGGCGAGTCGCTCCGCGACACCGTGGAGACGATCGACGCCATGGGCATCGACGCCATGGTCATCCGGCACCACGCCTCGGGCGCGCCGCTGAACGTCACCGCCTGGACCAAGGCGAGCGTGATCAACGCCGGCGACGGCACCCACGAGCACCCGTCCCAGGCGCTCCTGGACAGCTACACGATCCTCGAGACGTTGCGGTCGCGCGGCGGCGGCGAAGGGCCGGCCGACCTGAGCGGGCTCCGCATCGCGATCGTGGGCGACATCAAGCACTCGCGCGTCGCCCGCTCGGACGTGCTCGCCTTCGCGGCGCTCGGGGCCGAGGTCGTGCTCGTGGCGCCGCCGACGCTCATGCCGGCCTCGCTCGAGGGCTGGCCGGTGACGGCGACCGGGGACTTCGACGCCGCCCTCGGCGACCTCGACGTCGTCTACCTGCTCCGCATCCAGGCCGAGCGCCTCGGCGAAGTCCTCCTGCCGTCACTCGACGAGTACCACTGGCGCTACGGGCTCACGAGGGCGCGGGCGGCCGCCCTGCGAAAAGACGCCCTGATCATGCACCCCGGGCCGATGATCCGCGGAGTCGAGATCTCCCCCGACGTCGCCGATCTGCCGGCGTCCCTCGTGACCCGCCAGGTGAGGAACGGCGTCCTCGTGCGCATGGCCATCCTCTTCCACCTACTCGGATCGGGGGAGATCTGATGCCTGCCCACAACACATCCGGACACGCAGGCGAGGTCGTCGTCCGCGGCGGGACCCTGGTCGACGAGACCGGCGAGCGCCGTGGCGACGTCCTCGTCAAAGACGGCCGCATCGTCGCCGTCGAGGAGACGATCGAGGCCCCGAAGGGCGCCGTCGTCCTCGACGCGGCGGGCTGCATCGTCTCGCCGGGGCTCGTGGACCTTCACGCCCACCTGCGCGAGCCCGGCGGGGAGATCGCCGAGACGGTCGAGTCGGGCTCGAGGGCCGCAGCCCTGGGCGGGTACACGGCCCTCGTCGCCATGCCGAACACCGAGCCGGCCATCGACTCCGGCGCAGTCGCCCGCGACGTGCTCTCGCTCGGCGAGGACGCCTTGGCCGAGATCGCCGTGGCCGGGGCCATCACAGTGGGACGCCGCGGCGAGAAGCTCGCTCCGATGGCCGAGCTGGCGGCCCTCGGGGTGCGTCTTTTCACAGACGACGGCCGCGGGGTGCAGAACGGCGGCCTCATGCGCCGGGCGCTCGAGTACGCCTCGGGGCTCGGCGTGGTGCTCGCCGAGCACTGCGAGGACATCCAGCTCGCAGCCGGCGGGCACATGAACGAGGGCCCGTGGTCCAGCCGTCTCGGGATCGCCGGCCAGCCGGTGCTCGCCGAGGAGCTGATGTTGGCGCGCGACATCGCCCTCGTCCGCCTCACGGGTGCCCCCATGCACTTCTTGCACCTGTCAACGGCGGGATCCGTCGAGCTGGTCCGCGCGGCGAAGGCCGACGGGCTGGCGGTGACGGCTGAGGTCACTCCCCATCACCTGGTCCTCAGCGACGCCGCGGTGCAGGGCTACGACCCGGTCTTCAAGGTCAACCCCCCGCTTCGCTCCGCTTCCGACGTGGCGGCGGTCCGGGCCGGCCTTGCGAGCGGGGTCATCGATGCGGTCGCCACCGACCATGCCCCTCATGCCCCCGAACGCAAGGAGGAGCCCTTCGACGAGGCTCCCCCCGGCATGCTCGGGCTCGAGACGGCTTTCGCCGTCGCCTACGGGGCCCTCTGCTCGAGCAACGGCCGCGCCGCCGGCGGCGGTCCTGGCGGAGCGCGCCTGGCGGGGGCGGCGCGCCTGGCGGGAGCGGGCCTGGCGGCAGCGACGCCGACGCCGGCTGGGTACCGCCGGAGGAGGAGCCGCCCATGTCGCTTCGGGACCTGATCGGCGCCTTTTCCTGGAAGCCCGCCCGCATCGCCGGCCTCTTCGCCGAGGCAAACGGCGGTCTGGGCGGCGGTCTGCCAGTCGGCGGTCAGGGTGGTCCCATCCGGCCCGGTGCCGTCGCCCACCTGACGGTGTTCGACCCGAGCGCGGCGTGGGTCGTCGACGCCGCCCGCCAGGCGAGCCGCAGCCGCAACACTCCCTACGCCGGCCGCCGGCTCACCGGCAAGGTCCGCCACACCGTCCTCGCCGGTGAGGTGGTCGTCCTCGACGGCGAGGCGCAGCGATGAGGCCCGCCCGGCGGCGGTGCCCGGTCGGCGACGGGACCACGTCGGCGGTGAGAGAGGCCGCCGGCGTGCTGCCTTGAGGCGCCGCGAGGCTCTTGCGGAGGTCGACCTCGCGACTTCGGTGGCGAGCGTCGGCCTCCGGTCTCCGGTGATGACCGCCTCGGGCACGGCCGGTCACGGCGCCGAGCTCGGCGCCTACTTCGACCTCTCGGCCATAGGCGCCGTGGTCGTCAAGTCCCTCGCGGCCTTTGCATGGGCCGGCAACCCGAGCCCTCGCGTCTGCCCGGTGCCCGGGGGCATGCTGAACGCCGTCGGGTTGCAGGGCCCGGGCGTCGCGGCCTGGCTCAGGGACGAATTGCCGGCCCTCGAGTCCTCCGGCGCCCGCGTCGTGGCGAGCATCTGGGGCCGCCGGGTCGAGGACTACGCGGATGCCGCGGCCGCTGTTGGCCGAGGCCCCGGCCTGCGTGGTGGCTGTCGAGGTGAACGTGAGCTGCCCGAACCTCGAGGACCGCAGCCGCATGTTCGCCCACTCGCCTGTCGGCGACCGGAGAGGCCGTGGCGGCCGCGGCGGCGTGCGGGCGACCGCGTTGGGCCAAGCTCTCGCCGAACACCTCGGAGCTCATCTCGGTCGCCGAGGCGGCCTTGAAGGCGGGGGCAGAGGCCCTGACGCTCACCAACACGCTTCTCGGCCTCGCGATCGACACCGAGCGCCGGGCTCCCGTGCTCGGCGCGGGCGGCGGGGGGCTTTCGGGCGACGCGCTCCACAGCGTCGCCCTGCGGGCCGTCTTCGACTGCCGGGCCGCTTTCCCCGACTGCGGCATCGTCGGGGTCGGTGGCGTGAGCGACGGGTCCGGCGCGGTCCGCATGCTGCTCGCCGGGGCGGACGCCGCTCCAGGTCGGGACCGCCACCTTGGCAGATCCCCGCGCCGCGCGTCAGGGTGCAGACCGAGCTCGCCTCGTGGTGCGCCCGGCACGGCGTCGCAGCGGTGCGCGACCTCGTCGGGGCCGCGCACGCCAACTGGAAGAGAGGTGGGAAGTGATGATCCCCGGTGGGATCCGGCCGCGGCGCGCGAGCGCCTCATGCTGGCGCTCGACGTCTCGAACGTGGACGAGGCGGCCGATCTTGGCGACTCGCCTCCGGCCGTGGTTCGGGGTCGTCAAGGTCGGCCTGGAGCTCTTCTCGGCCGAGGGGCCGCTCGCCGTCGACGCCCTCCTCGACGAGGGCTTCGGGGTGTTCGTGGACCTGAAGCTGCACGACATCCCGACAACTGTCGGAAGAGCCGCCCGAAGGCTCGGCTCCCTGGGCGTGTCCTACGTCACGGTCACACGGCGCGGGCGGCGAGGACATGCTGTGCGCAGCGGTCGAGGGCTTCGAGAAGGGCTGGGCGGAGGCCGTCGCGAACGGGCATCCCGAACCTGCGATCGGGTCTGCCGGCATACTGGCGGTGACGGTGCTCACGAGCGACAAGAACGCGGACGCCGAGACCGTGGGGAGCCGGGCATCGCTCGCCGCCCGGACGGGATGTCTCGGAGTCGTCTGTGCCGCGACCGACCTGCCCGTCGTCGCCGCTCGGGCGCCCGGGATCCTGACGGTCGTTCCCGGTATCCGGCTCGGCGGGTCGTCATCTGACGACCAGGGACGCCCTTCGGGCCCGTATGCGGCGATCCGGGCGGGGGCCGACTTCCTCGTCATCGGGCGGACCGTCACCGGCCGGAGAACCCCGAGCTTGCGGCCGCCGAGCTTTCGGCAGAGGTCGCCGCGGCCCTCAGCCACCGGTGCAAACAGCGAGGGGCAACTGAGAGGCCCCGTGCAGCTCGCCCCATACCTTGACAAATGTTACGAGTGCGCTACGGTGTGACTGACGGATTCTCGCCCTGGGGGGCGATGGCCCGCTATTTGTCAACCATCGAAAATACCCAAATGAGTTACTTGAGCAGGAGGTCCGGCCGATCATGATACGGAAGCACAAGCTGAGCAAGCTCGCAGTTGTGGGAACGGCCATGGCATGCGCTGTGTTCGTGCTCGCTGTTGGCGCAACAAGTTTCGCGAGCCCGTCCAAGACCACCAAAGCCCAAGTGGCTCATATCGTCAAGATCCCCGGCGGGACCATGACGATTGCTGAAGCTCCTTCCGGCGGACCGAACTACATCTTCCCGATGATGGGCGGGCCAGTACTTCAGCGTCTCCAACTTCCAGCTGATCTACATGATGTACCGGCCGCTCTACTGGTTCGGCGTCGGGAGCACCCCGAACCTGAACCCGAGCATCTCGCTCGCCTACGCGCCGAAGTACAGCGGCAGGACCGTCACGGTCAACCTCAAGGCCTACAAGTGGAGCAACGGCCAGCCCGTGACCTCGAGAGACGTCCTGTTCTGGATGAACATGCTCAAGGCGGACGCCACCTCCTGGGCGGGCTTCGCGCCCGGACCGGGCCAGTTCCCCGGCGACGTCGTGAACGTCACCACCCCCAACGCCTCGACGGTCGTCTTCACCCTTGACGCCAGCTACAGCTCCTACTGGTTCACCTACAACGAGCTGAGCCAGGTCTCGCCCCTCCCGAAGGCCTGGGACATCACCGCCGCCGGTGCCAAGGCGGGCTCGGGCCAGTGCGGGAGCGCCGCGTACACCGCGGTCGTGACGTCCTTCAACGCCAAGGGCGCCCTCGTGGACAACTCCCCGGCCGCCAAGCGCTGCGCGGCTGTCTACGCCTTCCTCACGAGCAAGACCGAGGCGGGCGACCTCGCCACCTACGCCTCCAACCCGCTCTGGCAGGTCGTCGACGGGCCGTTCCACCTCTCGACCTACGACGCCACCGACAACGGCGCCTCTGTGGTCCCGAACCCGCTCTACTCGGGCCCGAACAAGCCTTCGATCAACAAGCTTGTCCTCGCCCCGTTCGTGACGGACACCTCGGAGTACAACGTGCTGCAGGCCGGCAAGTCCATCAACATCGGCTACATCCCGCCGCAGAACCTGCCGAGGTACACGGGCGCCGCCTTCTCCAAGAGCGGTGCGCCCCTTTCCGGCAAGAACGCCGGGGCTGTCGCCAGGAACTACAACCTTGAGCCTGCCTACCCGTGGGGCGTCAACTACTACGGCCTGAACTTCCAGAACTCCAACAGCGGGCCGATCTTCAAGCAGCTGTACATCCGCCAGGCCATGCAGACGCTGATGAACCAGACTCTTTGGATCCAGCTCTTCAACGCCGGCTACGGGGCCCCGACCTACGGTCCGGTGCCTGTGTTCCCGCCGACGAACCTGAGCGACCCGGGCGAGACCAACAACCCCTACCCCTACAGCCCGTCGCAACGCGATAAAGCTGCTCAAGTCGCACGGCTGGACGATCGGCACCAGTGGCACCGAGCACGTGCACGAACCCGGGCACGGGCGCCGAACCAATGCGGCGCAGGCATCGCCCAGGGAGCCCAGCTCGCGTTCAACTACCTGTACTTCAACGGCGCCGTCTCGTTCAACAACCAGATCAAGGAGATGGCCGTCCAGCTGCGAGCAGGCGGGCATCATCTTGAACCTGGAAGGCAAGAACTTCGGTGACGTCATCAGCGCAGCCTTCGGCCCGCCCTGCACAGCGGCCACCTGCTGGGACATGGCCAACTGGGGCGGCGGCTGGATCTACTCGCCTGACTTCTACCCGACCGGTGAGGAGATCTTCGCCACCGGTGCCGGCTCGAACGCCGGTGGGTTCTCCAACAAGCACCTGGACGCCCTCATCAAGGTGACGAACACCTCGTCGTCGTTGAGCGCCCTGTACAACTACGAGAACTACGCCGCCACCGAGCTTCCTGTCATCTGGCAGCCCGAGACGGCCCTCGCGCTCAACGAGGTCGGCAAGAACGTCTGCGGCTTCAACCCGGAGAACCCGCTCTTCAGCTGGGAAGCTGAGAACTGGTACTTCTGCAAGACCGTCAAGTAGCTACGCAGTAGCTATCTGACTCCGTCCCGTCTAGGACGGACCGACGCAGGTTTCCCCGGGCCACGGCGATTGTCGTGGCCCGGGTGTACCTGCGGCCGTTGCTGCGGCCAAGCCGAGACCGGGCGGCTACCGAGCGGCCCGCGGCCCCTCGAACCAGCTGACAAAGTCGCCTCTGGGCTCGCCTGTTACCATTGGGTCCCGCAGCGGGGACAGCAAGGCATTTCAGCCCGGCCAAGGAGTCACCGATGATTGGCTACCTCATTCGGAGGGTCATACAGGCGGTCATCGTCATCATCGGCGTCTGCCTTATCACCTTCGGCCTCTATCATCTGTTCCCCGGCGGAGCGGTTTCCGAGGCCAGGATCATCCTCGGCCCTCGGGCCACGGCCGGGCCGATCAACCAGTTCATAGACCAGAACGGGCTCAACAAGCCCATCTGGACCCAGTTCGCCATCCTCGTGGGCCACGTGTTCAGCTTCAACCTGGGCTACTCCTACAGGCTCAACGAGCCCGTGTCGACGATCATCCTCCAGAAGCTGCCGAAGACGGTCCTGCTGCTCGGGATCTCGACGCTGCTCACCGTCGTGATCGCCATCCCGCTCGGGATCTTCCAGGTCCTCCGGCGCAACAAGCCCTCCGACTACGCCCTCACGACGTTGTCGTTCATCTTCTATGCGACGCCGACCTTCTTCCTCGGCATCGTGCTCATCGAGGTGTTCGCCATCCACTGGCACCTCTTCCCGCCGGAGGCGCCCGCAGTCCGCCGCGGTCGGGCAGATCCTCGGCGACTGGCGGGCGCTCGTGCTGCCCGTCTTCACCCTCGCCGCGGTCTACATAGCCGGCTTCAGCCGCTACATGCGCTCCTCGATGATGGAGGCCCTCACCGAGGACTACGTGCGCACGGCACGTGCCAAGGGGCTCTCCACCAAGCGGGTCAACTACGTCCACGCGCTGCGGAACGCCCTCATCCCGATCATCACCCTGCTCGGCCTCACCCTGCCGGCGATCGTCAGCGGCGCCCTCATCACCGAGTCCGTCTTCAACTACCCGGGCATGGGCCTCGCCTTCTACAACGCCGCCCAGCAGAACGACTTCCCGCTCCTCATCGGGACGGTCGTGGTCGCCGCCATGGCGACCGTCGTGGGGTCGCTCCTCGCCGACATCTTGTACGCAGTGCTCGACCCGAGGATCCGCTATGTGTGAGCCCCGTCCGTGCCCGTCCGGACCCGGCCCGGCCGGGTCCCGATGACCGCCGTCAAGGGCGACGTCCCAGGATTCGACGACGGGGCCGTCGGCGAGCTGCAACCGCTCGGCGGCACGCCGGGCGTGCCGCCTCGGAGGTCACCGAGGCCGGTGAGGGAGCCGGGATCGGCGGTCTCGGCCGGATCATCTCGGCGCGTGTTCGCCGAGAACAAGCTCGCTCTCATCAGCGTCGGCGTCGTCATCTTCATGCTGCTGTTCTGCTTCGTCGGTCCGCACATCTACATCACGAACCAGACCGACCTCGTCGTGACGAACTTCAACCAGGTGCTCGCCCACCCGAACGCGCAGGACTGGCTCGGGACCGACCCCAACGGCTACGACACCCTGGGACGGCTGATGGTGGGCGGAGCCACCGCCCTCGAGATCGCCTTGCTGGCGGCAGGGATCGCCACCGTGTTCGGCGTGTTCTTCGGGGCCATCTCCGGCTATGCCGGCGGTTTCGTCGACGCCATCATGATGAGGATCGTGGACACGGTCCTGTCCATCCCCGTGCTCTTCTTGCTGATCGTCATCGCGGCCATCTTGAAGCCGTCCTTCTGGCTGATCGTCTTCATCGTGGCGCTCGCGGCGTGGCTCGTGCCCGCACGCCTCATCCGCGGCGAGACGCTGACGCTTCGGACGCGCGAGTACGTGCAGGCGGTGCGGGCGATGGGCGGGGGCGGCGGCCGGATCGTCGTGCGCCACATCATCCCGAACGCCGTCGGCACGATCATCGTGAACGCCACGTTCCAGATCGCGGACGCCATCGGCCTGCTGGCCGCTCTCGGCTTCCTGGGCTTCGGCGTGCCGCCGCCTGCGACCAGCTGGGGCCAGATGCTCTCCGACGGCATCAGCTACGCCCAGAACGGCAACTGGTGGCTCATCTACCCGGCGGGCATCTGCATCATCTTGATCACCGTCTCGTTCAACTACATCGGCGACGCGTTGCGCGACGCCTTCGAGGTGCGCCTGCAGCGTCGGTGAGCCCGCCGGGCGTGGCGCCTGCACAGCCACGCCCGCCCGAGACGCCGGAGGGCGTCATCGAGGCTGGCGCCGGGGCTCAGACCTCGGGAGAGGCTGCTGATCCCGACGTGGCCATCGAGCCCACGTTGGCCGGTGCCTGCAGCGGGAAGTGGCAGGCCGCCATGTGGTCCCCGCCGAAGGACTGGAGCGGGGGCTCCTCCGCGGCGCATATCTCCTGCGCGGCCGGACAGCGTGTGCGGAAGCGGCAGCCGGAAGGCGGCGTGAGCGCCGAGGGAAGCTCGCCTGAGATGTGGTGGCCGCGCCGTTGGCGGGCGAGGACCGGGTCGGGTACCGGGATCGTGTCGATCAGGCCGCGGGTGTAGTGGTGCGCCGGGGACTCGTAGATCTCCTTGGCGGCGCCGACCTCGACGAGCTTGCCGAGGTACATGACCCCGATGCGGTCGGAGAGGAACCTCAGCACGGCGAGGTCGTGGGATATCACGATGTAGGTGAGGCGGTGCGTCTGCTGGAGCGCCTTCATCATGTTGAGGATCTGGGACTGGATGGAGACGTCCAGGGCCGACACGGGCTCGTCGGCGACGATGAGGCGCGGGTTCAGCGTGAGGGCCCTCGCGAAGCCGATCCGCTGCCGTTGGCCGCCGGAGAACTCGTGCGGGTAGAGGTCGATGGCCTTCTTCGAAAGCCCGACCTCACGCAGCAGTTCCGCCCACGCGGTCCCGCTGCTCGGCGCGCGAGCCGATGTTCTGCACCTTGAGCGGTTCCCGCAGGATCGTGCCGACACGCATGCGCGGGTCGAGCGAGGCGTAGGGGTCCTGGAACATGATCTGGAAGTCCCGACGGCTCCGCCGCAGGGCGCCGCGACCGAGCCCGGTGACGTCGGTCCCGTCGAAACGGATCGCTCCCGAGGTGGGCTTCTCGAGCGCCACCACGAGGCGCCCGATCGTCGTCTTGCCGCAGCCCGACTCGCCGACGAGCCCGAAGGTCTCGCCCTCGCGCACGGAGAACGAGACGTCGGAGACCGCCTTGACACTGCCGATCTTGCGTTGCAGGACGGCTCCCGCGGTGACGGGGAATTCCTTCACGAGCCGGTCGACCTCGACGATGACCTTGCGGGAGGCGAGCTCGTTCACACGCTGCAACGCCAGCGCGCTCGCCACGGTGGCGTCGACGACCCTGATCGCGTGCCGGGGCGCCGTGGCGCTGCCGACGGGGTTGAAGCACGCGACTGCGTGGCCGGCCTCGTCGACAAGGGGCGGCTCCTCGGACCTGCACCTCTCGGTGGCGTTGCGGCACCGGGGCTCGAACCGGCACCCGGCGAACTCGCCGCTCAAGTCGGGAGGGACTCCCGGGATGCTGTAGAGCGGGGCGCTGGCGTCGGCGTCCATCTTGGGGATCGAGTCGAGCAGGGCTTCGGAGTAGGGGTGGCGCATCTGCGAGAACAGGTTCACGGTCCCCGCGCTCTCGACGATCTTGCCGGCGTACATGACCATGACCCGGTCGGTGCGGCCGGCGATCACGCCCATGTCGTGGGTGATGAGGAGCACCGCCATCTTGAGGCGGTCGCGCAGCTCGTCGATGAGGTCGAGGATCTGTGCCTGGATCGTCACGTCGAGCGCCGTCGTCGGCTCGTCCGCGATGAGCAGCTTCGGCTCGCAGGCGAGGGCGATGGCGATCATGACCCGCTGGCGAAGACCGCCGGAGAGCTGGTGCGGGTAGGACGAGAGCCGCTCGGCCGGCCTCGGCATCCCTACGAGCTGGAGGACCTCGATGGCGCGGTCTGTCGCCTCGGCCTTGGAGACCTTCTTGTGGATGCGGACCGGCTCGGCGATCTGGCGGCCGATGGTCATCGTCGGGTTCAAAGACGTCATCGGGTCCTGGAAGATCATGGCGACGTCGTTGCCCCGCACGTCGCGCATCTGCTTTTCGGGCAGCTTCACGAGATCCTTGCCGAGAAGGCTGACGGTGCCCCTCGTGATGTGGCCGACGTTCGGCAGGAGCTTCATGATCGAAAGCCCTGTGGTGCTCTTTCCGCACCCGGACTCGCCGACGAGGCCCACGCACTCGCCCTCGGCCACCTGGAAAGAGACCCCGTCCACGGCGCCGACGTTCGCAGAGCGCAGGTGGAATTCGGTGCAGAGGTCGTCAACCTCGAGAACGTTGGCCATGGAGATTTCACCCCTGTCATCTGCCGACCGGAGCACGATACATGCCACCGCTCGCCAGGATTGTATCGCCGATCCCTGGTCACCCAGCTTGTGCTGCGCTATCGTAACCGCCCATGCCACAACCACCTAGCCTCACGCCCGAGCAGCGCCACGCGGCGCTCGAGAAGGCTGCCCGGGCGCGCCGCGAGCGCGCCGAGATCAAAGACCACCTGAAGAGCGGTCGAGTCACCCTTAAAGAGCTGCTCATCAAGGCGGAGTCGGACGAGATCGTCGGCAAGATGAAGGTGCTCGCCGTTCTCGAGGCTCTGCCGGGGACAGGCAAGGTGAAAGCCCGGCGGCTCATGGAACACGTGGGCATCAGCGAGACCCGCCGGCTCCAGGGCCTCGGGGCCAAGCAGCGCGAGGCGCTGCTCGAGGCCGCCACCCGACCCTGATACCACCCGGCCCTGATAATCGTCGTCTGCGGACCCGGGGGAGTCGGCAAGGGAACAATCGTCCGACGCCTTGTCGCCGCGGACGATCGCCTCTGGCTGAGCCGTTCGTGGACGACCCGCGCCCGCAGACCGGGTGAGCCCGAGGACGCCTACACCTTCGTCGACCGGGAGCGGTTCCTCGAGCGCATCGCCGAGGGCGGCTTCTTGGAATGGGCGACGATCCTCGGCGAGTACTACGGGACCCCCGCGCCGAAGGAGCAGGAGGGTCGCGACATCGTCCTCGAGATCGACGTCCAGGGGGCCAGGCAGGTGCTCGAGCGCTGTCCGGGCGCCTACTGCGTGCTCGTGCGCGCCCCGTCGCCGGAGATCCAAGAGCAGCGGCTGCGTGCGAGGGGTGACTCCGAGGAGCACATTCAGCGCCGGGTCGCGCTCGGGAGGCTGGAAGAGGCCGAGGTCCTGCCGCTGGCTTCCGGCGTGGTCGTCAACGACGATCTCGACCGGGCCGTCGACGAGCTGGCCGGGATCGTCGCGCAGCTCCGCGAAAAGGGCCACCCGTCCCCGGGTTGACCGGGAACAGGTGGCCCTCGAAGTGGCGCTCGACTGCTAGTTGTCCGTTACTTCGCCGCCTTGCAGAAGTACCAGTTCTCGGCGGTCCAGCTGAAGAGCGGGTTCTGAGGAGTGAAGCCGCAGACGTTCTTGCCGACCTCGTTGAGCTCGAGCGCCGTCTCGGGCTGCCAGATGTCGGGCACCTGGGTCGCCAGGTAGTTCTCGTAGTCGTAGAGGGCCTTCAGCGACGAGGAGGTGTTCGTCAGCTTGATCAGGCGGTCGTCGGTCGCATCGGAGTACAGGCCGAAGTTCTGTGAGGCGCCGCTGGCGAAGATCTCCTCACCCGTCGGGTAGATGTCGGGCGAGTAGACCCAGCCGCCGCCCCAGTTGGCGATGTCCCAGGCACAGGCCTTGCCCGCCGTGCAAGGGGCCGCGGCGACGGTTAGGACGTCTCCGAAGTTCTTGCCTTCGAGCTGGAGGCTGATGCCCGCCTGCGCCCAGGTCACGGCCAGCTCTTTGATCTGGTTGTTGAACGACGTGGTGCCGTTGTAATAGAGGTAGTTGAAGCTCAGCTTCGCTCCGGCGTGGATCCCTGATCCGCACTCGTCGGGCTTGGTCCCCGGCCTCACACAGGTGGTGGTACCGCCCTTCACGACCTTCCAGCCGTGGGACTCGAGCAGGCTCACGGCGTGCTTGGGGTTGTAGGGGTAGGGATTGGAGCTCTCCTGCTTCGTCGCCAGGTCCGTCGGTGGCAGCACGGGCACCGGTCCATAGGTCGGGGCTCCGTAGCCGGCGTTGAAGAGCTGGATCCACAAGCTCTGGTTCATGAGCGACTGCATCGCCTGGCGCACGTAGAGCTGCTTGAAGATGGGCCCCGAGACCGGGTTCGTGTAATTGAGGGCGAAGTAGTTGACGCCCCACGGGTAGGCGGGATCGAGGCTGTAGTTCGCGGCGAGCGACGGGGCGTTCTTGCCGGCGATCGGGACACCGCCCTTTGTGAAGGCGGCGCCGGTGTATCTCGGCAGGTTCTGGGGCGGGACGTAGCCGATGTTGATGGTCCTGCCTGCCTGCAACACGTTGTACTCGGAGGCGTCGCTGGCGAACGGCGCCAGCACCAGCTTGTCGAGCGAGGACTTGATCGGGCCCGAGTAGGTCGGGTTGGGGACGACGGTGGCGCCGTTGCTGGTGGCGTCGTAGGCAGTCAGCTTGAAGGGCCCGTCGACGATCTTCCAGAGCGGGTTGCTGGCATAGGTGCCGAGGTCTCCGGCCTCGTTCTTGCCCGTGAGGAAGGCGTACACCGCCGCGCAACGCTTGGCGGTGGCCGAGATGTCGGTCAGCGAGCCGGCGGCGGACGTGCCCGTCGTTATCGAGGTGTAGGCCGCGCTCGAGCAGCCGCCGGAACCCGATTTCGCCCCTGCGGCCGTGATGTCCCAGGCGATCGGAAGAGGCGAGACCTGGCTCAGCTCGTTGTAGGTGAACCAGTACGAGCTGTAGGTGGCATCGAGCGTGAAGGTGACGGTGTCGGTCTTGGTATCGGCGACGACGTTCGTCACGTCACCGGGCAGCTGGCCCGGGCCGGGCGCGTAAACCGCCCAGGAGGTGGCGTTCGCCTTGAGCATGTTCATCCAGAAGACGACGTCTGTCGCATTGACGCTCTCGCCGTTGCTCCACCTGTAGCCCTTCATCTTGATGGTCACCGTCCTGCCGTGGTTCGTGTAGACGGGGTCCTCGGCGACCGACAGTCCAGGGTTCAAGGCGGGGGTGTTCCCGACGCCGAACCAGTAGAGCGGGCGGTAGAGCATGTAGATCAGCTGGAAGTTCGCCACGCTGAAGTACGCCCCGCCCATCATCGGAAAGATGTAGTTGGGCCCGCCCGCAGCGGCTTCGGCGATCGTCAGGGTCCCGCCCGGGATCTTGACCATGTGGGTCGAAGGCACGGCGGGCTTGGTGGTGCTCGTCGTGCCCGCCGAGCTCGATCCGCAGGCGGCGAGAGCGAACGCCGCGGCTGCGACCGCCGTTCCCAGAGTTGCGATCTTGGTCAGCTTCCGCTCGTATCTCATGCCGGACCTCCTCGGCCAGGTGAATCCTTGGTTTGGCGCGTCGTAGCGTGACTGTAACATTCCCACGTCTCACCTGCTTCAAACCCGGGGTCGGCCCCAAAGGGTCGGCAATGGGGTTCCTGAGAGGCTCGTAGGGGATCTGACGGGCCTCCTGGGGGCTCTTGGATATAGTGGAGAGGTCCGCGAGGCCGAAGTGCCCCAGCGCGTCATCCGCCTCGACGAGGCGGCACCCAGCCTAGAAGGAGTCCCATGGCCGAGCCGCGTAGCACGATGATCGATCCACCGATCGAGGTCCTGCTTGACAAGGTCGACTCCAAGTTCACCCTCGTGACGCTGGCGGCCAAGCGCGGCCGGCAGGTCAACTCGTACTTCAGCCAGCTCGGCGAGGGCCTCGGCGCCATCGTGCCTCCGCAGGTCGCCTCCATAGCCCGCAAGCCCTTGTCGATCGCCCTCGAGGAGATCGCCGCCGGCAAGGTCGTGGCGGTCTGGCCGGTGGAGGCGGAGGTCGTCGAGGAGCGCGAGCTTCTGGCCGGCGATGCCGGAGAGGCTCCCGAGCACGGAGAGGCGGGCTAGCCCGGCGTCGAAAAGGGCGAGGGTCGCGGCCGTGGCTGACGCCGGAGACGCTTCGGGCCCGGCAGCGGGCCCCTCTCGGTCCTGCGGCTCACTTGTCGGGGCCACCGTGGTTCTCGGCGTCAGTGGCGGCATCGCCGCCTACAAGGCGGTCGAGCTCTGCCGGCGCCTGGTCGACGCCGGGGCGCACGTCGTCCCGGTCCTCACCGCCAGCGCCACCCGCTTTATCGGCGCGGCCACCTTCTCTGCCCTGGCCTCAGAGCCCGCCCGCCTCGAGGTTTTCGGCGAGGACCTGCCGATCCCCCACACCGAGCTCGGACGTCGGGCCGACCTGGTCCTCGTCGCCCCGGCGACGGCGCGCGTGATCGGCTCGTACGCGGCCGGGATCTCCTCTGACCTGCTCGTTGCGACCTTGCTCGCCACGCGAGCCCCTGTGCTCGTCTGCCCTGCCATGCACACCGAGATGTGGGAGCACGCGGCCGTGCAGGAGAACCTGGCGACGCTGCGCCGCCGCGGGGTGCACGTCCTCGAGCCCGAGAGCGGCCATCTCGCGGGTGGCGACGTGGGCGCAGGGCGCCTGCCCGAGACCGCCACCATCATCGACGTCGCGAGCAGGATCCTCGCCCCGGCGGGAGGCACGGCCGGAGGCGCCGGGCCGCTGCAGGGACGGCGGGTGCTCGTGACCGCAGGCGGCACCCGCGAGCCCATCGACCCGGTCCGATACCTCTCGAACCGCTCCTCGGGACGCCAGGGGCACGCCCTGGCGGAGGTGGCGGCCGAGCTGGGCGCCGAGGTCACGCTCGTGACGACGTCCGATCTGGCCGTCGCCCCGGGTATCGAGGTGGTCGAGGTCGAGACCGCCGCCGAGATGGCCGAGGCGGTGCTGGCGAGGGCGGCCACCTCGGACGTCGTCGTGATGGCCGCGGCCGTCGCGGACTTCCGGCCGGCCGAGGTGGCGGCGACGAAGCTCCGCAAGGCAGACGGTGCTCCCGAGATCAACCTCGTCCCGACGGAGGACATCCTCGCCGAGCTCGGGCGCCGGCGCCGTCCCGGGCAGGTGCTGGTCGGCTTCGCCGCCGAGACCGACGACCTGGCGGCCCGTGCGGCCGCCAAGCTCGAGGCCAAGGGCGTCGACCTCCTCGTGGCCAACGACGTCGCAGCCGAGAACGTGGGCTTCGGCCACGAGACGAACGCCGTCACGATCTTGCATCGCGGGGAGAGCGCACCGAGGTCACGCTCCGGTCCAAGCAAGATGTTGCGAGGCAGTCCTGTGCGCTACCCTGCCGTTGCTCCCGGGCCGGCAGCTGCGGGAGCGCGGGCCTTTTCCGGCACAGAAGGCCACGACCGGAGCGGCGCGGCGGAGCCGTCATCAGGATCCGACAGGACCGTCGCCATCGAGAAAGAGGAGCCAGAGCGTTGAGCAGTTTCCTGTTCACCTCCGAGTCGGTCACGGAAGGCCACCCCGACAAGATGGCCGACCAGATCTCCGACGCCATCTTGGACGCCATCTTGGAGGAGGACGCCCAGGGCCGCGTCGCCTGCGAGACGCTGCTCACGACCGGGCTCGTGGTCGTGGCCGGCGAGATCTCGACGAGCGCCTATGTCGACATCGCCCGCCTCGCCCGGCGGACGATCTGTGAGATCGGCTACGACCGGGAGGAGCTCTGCTTCGACGGGAACGCCTGCGGCGTGCTCGTGTCGATCGACGAGCAGTCGCCCGAGATCAACAAGCAGCGTCTCGGCCGCCTTCGAGGTACGCAGCGGGACCGCCGGCGAGGACGCCGCTGAACGCCCAGGGGGCGGGCGACCAGGGCATGATGTTCGGCTACGCCTGCGACGAGACCCCCGACCTGATGCCGCTGCCGATCTGGCTGGCGCACCGGCTGGCTCGCCGCCTGGCCGAGGTGCGCAAGGCCTGGACGATCCCGCACCTCGGGCCCGACGGCAAGACGCAGGTGAGCGTGCGCTACGAGGACGGCCGGCCCGTCGAGCTCCAGACGGTGGTCATCTCCACCCAGCACACCAAGAACGCCGACCTCGACCAGCTGCCCGACGACCTGCGCCAGCACGTCATCATCCCGGAGCTCCCGGCGTGGCTCGACACCGACAGCTACCGGCTCTTCGCCAATCCGAGCGGTCGCTTCGAGCTGGCGGGCCCGCAGGCCGACACCGGCCTCACGGGCCGCAAGATCATCGTCGACACCTACGGGGGTTGGGCGCGCCACGGCGGCGGCGCCTTCTCGGGCAAGGACCCCTCGAAGGTGGACCGCTCGGGCGCGTACGCGGCCCGCTGGGTCGCCAAGCACGTCGTCGCCTCGGGAGCGGCCTCACGCTGCGAGATCCAGGTCGCCTACGCCATCGGCGTCGCCCATCCGGTCTCGGTGATGATCGACACCTTCGGGACCGAGGCGGTCGCCCCCGAGCACATCGCGAAGGCGGTCGACGAGATCTTCGACCTGCGCCCCGCCGCGATCGTGCGCGACCTCGACCTCCGCCGGCCGATCTACCGCCAGGTCGCCGCCTATGGCCACTTCGGCCGTTCCGCCGCCGAGGTCCCCTGGGAGGCGACCCCCCGGCTCGAGGACCTCCGCACTGCCCTCGGGCTCTAGGCGGAGCCGGGCGGGGCCCTCCGAAGCCCCGAGCGGGCTCGTCCGGTGTCCCCGGAGCGGCCCGTGCCCGAACCTGCCGACGCCCGCGGCCGCCTCCGAGCCATGACCTCGACCGTCGAGGTGCTGCCCGACGTCAGCGGGCTGGACAGGACCTTCGCCTACGAGGTCCCAGAGGAGCTGGCAGGCGCGGTCACGCCCGGGTGCATCGTGCGCGTCGTGCTGCACGGACGTCGCGTCCGGGGCTGGGTGGTCGCCGAGCTCCGGCGAGCTCCCCCCCGGGCTCGAGCTCCGTCCCCTGAGCGACGTCGTGTCGCTCGGGCCACCTCCGGAGCTCGTCGACCTCTCCCGGTGGGCCGCCTGGCTCTACGCGGGACGCCTGCGGCCGTTGCTGGTGGCGGCGTCGCCTCCCCGGCTCGTGCGGGCTCTCCCGGCCCCGCCGGCCCGGCGGGCACGCCCGCCACCCCGGCCCCGCCGCCCCGGACGGGCACGCCCGCGACGACGGCGAAGGCGGGCTCGCTCCTCGAAGACGAGATCGCCGCCGCCACCGCGCAGGCGCTCTCGTGCCCGTCGGCCGTCCTGCGCCTGCCCCCGGCGGCGCCGAGGCTGGCGGTCGTCGCAGCTGGCCTCCGGGCACTCGGCGGCGACAAGGACCTCCTCGTGCTCGCCGCCTCGAGGCACGACGCCCTCATAGTGGCCAGCCGTCTCGAACGTGCCGGTCACCCGGTGGCCCTCCAGCCCGACGCCTGGGCCGGCGCCGCCGCGGGGGGCCGCGTCGTGGTGGGCACCCGCTCCGCTGTGCTCGCCCCGGTGGCCGGCCTGGGGGCGATCGTCGTCCTCGACGCGCACGCCGACTCCTACCAGGAAGAGCGCGTGCCCACCTGGGAGGCCACCGTGCTCGCCGAGGAGCGGGCCCGCCGTGCCGGAGCGCCGTGCCTCCTCGTCAGCGCCTGCCCGAGCGTGGACCTGGTCACCGGGCGCCCGCTCATCACCTTGTCCCGAGAGTCCGAGCGGGCCGGTTGGGCACCGATAGAGGTGCTGGACGCGCGGGACGAGGACCCGAGGGCAGGGGGCTATCCCGCGCCGGCTGGCGGCGGTGATCAGGCAGGCGGCGAGCGCGGAGCCGCAAGCGCCCCGTCGTCGTCGTGCTCAACCGGAAGGGCCGGGCCCGCCTGCTCGCCTGCCGGCGGTGCCGGAGCCTGCTGCGCTGCGAGGTGTGCGGGGGCGCCCTCGTCCAGCTCGAGCGGCAGGCGGCGGGGCAGGCGGCGGTGCTCCACTGCCCGCGGTGCTCCTTGGACGTCCCGGCCCGGTGCGCCGCCTGCGGGCCGACGAGGCCCGTCATCGTGCGGCCCGGCGTCGCCCGCGCCCGCCAGGACCTGGCGGCTCTCACCGGGCTCGAGGTGGCCGAGATCGGGCGTGCGGGGGCGGCGCCCGACGCCCTGGCGCAGGCCCCGGTCCTCATCGGGACCGAGGCCGTGCTGCACCGCGCCGGCTCCGGCATCTGTGGTCGTGTTCCTCGACTTCGACAACGAGCTGCTCGCGCCCCGCTACAGGGCCGGCGAGCAGGCTCTGGCGCTGCTGGCGCTCGCCTCCCGCCTCGTCGGCGGCCGACGCCGCTCCGGCCGCGTCGTGGCGAGGACGCGCTCGCCCGATCACGAGGTCCTGCGACGCCGCCCTGCACGCAGACCCCGGTCGCCTCGTCGCCGTCGAGCAGCCGCGCCGGGCCCAGCTCCGCCTCCCCCCGCGACCGCGCTCGCCCTCGTGAGCGGGGACGGTGCCGCCGAGCTCGTGTCGCGTCTTTCGCCCGTGCCGGGGTCCCTCGAGGTCGGCAGCGCGGCCGCCGGGCGCTTCCTGATCCGTGCCGCGGGCCCCGAGGAGCTGGCGGAGGCGCTCGCGGCAGCCGGGCCCGCTCCGGCCGGAACCCGCATCGAGGTCGCCCCGCGCCAGGTCTGAAACGCCTGGGCCTGGACCCCCGGGAGGGATCACCTGCTATCGTGGTCCGTGCCGGCCCAGGTCGGCGCGGCGTGGCCTGTGCGCCACCGCCGTGATTTGTTGCCCGTTCCCCTCCCCGCCTGGTCGGCGTGCCCGGCCGGCACAGCAAGAAAGCACGCCACTCAAGCATGCCTGACAAGACGGCCACGATCACCGAGCACCGGCTGCACGAGACCGACACCGGCTCACCAGAGGTGCAGGTGGCGCTACTCACCGGACGCATCAACCATCTCACCGACCACCTGAAGATGCATCGGGGGGACCACCACACCCGCCGGGGGCTGATGAAGCTCATCGGCCGCCGCCGCCGCCTGCTCGACTACGTCAAGGCAAACGACGTCGAGCGGTACCGGGCGCTCATCTCCCGGCTCGGGATCCGGCGCTAGAGCGGGGATCACCCCGACGGCCGAGCCGTTCGGGGTCCACATAGGGCGGCGGCCGGGGACATCTTCACCGGCGCGAGCCGCCCGTACGAAAACAAGCGGTGCCTCACGGCGCCAGCTGCCAGTCGCCGAATACCGGGACCGACGCCACGAGGGCGGGTCCGGTGCACGCCGACTGGGAACTGGCAAGCGAGGCACCCCAATCACATAGGAGTGTCATGGCTGATGCCATCACCGTGTCGGGCCCCATCAGCGGGACCGACCGGACCCTGTCCTTTTCCACCGGCAAGCTTGCCGGTCAGGCAGATGGAGCCGTCGTCGCCCGTATCGGCGACACGATCGTGCTCGCAACCGCGACGGCTGCTCGAAAGGTGCGTGAGGGCACCGACTTCTTCCCCCTCACCGTCGACATCGAAGAGCGGATGTACGCCGCCGGCAAGATCCCCGGCTCGTTCTTCCGCCGGGAGGGCAGGGCGACCGACCAGGCGATCCTGACGGCCCGCCTCATCGACCGCCCGCTGCGCCCCTCGTTCCCGGAGGGCTTCCGCAACGAGGTGCACGTCGTCGGGACCATTCTCGGCGCCGACCAGACGAACCCCCACGACGTGCTCTCGATCAACGCCGCCTCGGCGGCGCTCATGATCTCGGGCATCCCCTTCGAGGGACCGATCGGCGCTGTCCGCATCGCCTACTCGACCGAGGGGACCTGGCTCCCTCACGCCACCTACCAGGAGGGCGACGCCTCGACCTTCGAGCTCGTCGTCGCCGGGCGTGCCCTTTCCGAGGAGCCGGGCGCGGACGTGGCCATCGTCATGGTCGAGGCCGGGGGCACCGAGAGGGCCTTCGAGTACTTCGCAGACGGCGCCCCCCCGGTCACAGAAGAGGTGATCGCCAACGGGCTCGAGGTCGCCAAGACCTGGATCCGCGAGTCGATCGAGCTCCAGCGCCAGCTCGTCCGCGAGGCGGGTTCCAAGCCCACCATCGAGTTCACCCTCTTCGTCGACTACGGCGAGGACGTCTACGAGCGGGTTGTCGCCGTCGGCTCCGAGCGCCTGCGGTCGGCGAACGCGATCACGGCCAAGGCCGAGCGCAGCGGGGCCCTGGACGCGGCCACCGACGCCATCATCGAGGAGCTGTCCCCCGAGTTCCCCGATCGCGAGCGCGAGATCCGCGCCGCGGCGCGATCGCACACGAAGAAGATCGTCCGCAAGCGCATCGTCGAAGAGGGCATCCGCATCGACGGGCGCGGGCCGGCGGACATCCGCCCGCTCTCGGCCGAGGTCGGCCTGCTCCCGACCGCGCACGGCTCGGCGCTGTTCCAGCGCGGCGACACCCAGGTGCTGAACGTCTGCACGCTCGGCATGCCGAGGATGAACCAGCTGCTGGACACGATCGGCATCGACGAGACGAAGCGCTACATGCACCACTACAACTTCCCCCCCTTCTCCACCGGGGAGACCGGCTTCATGCGCGGGCCCAAGCGGCGCGAGATCGGCCACGGCCTGCTCGCCGAGCGGGCGCTGCTGCCCGTCGTCCCGCCCGAGACCGAGTTCCCCTACGTGCTGCGCCTCGTCTCCGACGTGCTCTCGTCGAACGGGTCGACCTCGATGGCCTCTGTCTGCGGGTCCTCGCTGTCCTTGATGGACGCCGGAGTCCCGATCAAGGCGCCCGTCGGCGGCATCGCCATGGGCCTCGTGTTCGCCGAGGGCAAGTACACGACCCTGACCGACATCCTGGGTGCCGAGGACGCCTTCGGCGACATGGACTTCAAGGTCGCCGGCACGGCCGACATCGTGACCGCCCTGCAGCTCGACACCAAGATCGCCGGGATCCCGGCCGAGGTGCTGGCCCAGGCCCTCAGCCAGGCGTGTGACGCGCAGGCTCAAGGTCCTCGCGGTCATGGAGTCGGCGATCTCGGCTCCTCGCTCGGAAGTCGGGGAGAACGCGCCGAAGATCGTCAGCTTCGAGATCCCGATCGACAAGATCGGCGAGGTCATCGGCCCGAAGGGCAAGGTGATCAATGCGATCCAGCAGGAGACCGGCGCGGACGTGAACGTCGACGACGACGGTCAGGTGGGCACGGTCACCATCGGCGCCAAGCAGCGCTCGGTGGTCGACGAGGCCCGCCGCCGCATCGAGCTGATCCTCGACCCGCCGACGCCCGAGGTGGGCGCCGTCTACACGGGCAAGGTCGTGAACATCACCAAGTTCGGGGCCTTCGTGAACATCCTTCCCGGGCGCGACGGCCTGGTCCACATCTCGAGGCTCGGGCAGGGACGCAGGGTCGAACGCGTCGAGGACGTCGTCACCCTCGGCCAGGAGGTCGAGGTCCGCGTCGACGAGATCGACCCGCAGGGCAAGGTCTCGCTGTCGCTCGCGGGCGACGCGCCGGCCGGAGACCCGGGAGCTTCGTCTCCGGGCGAGGCCGGCAACGAGGCCGCACGGCGGTGGCAACGGCGGCAGGCGCTCGTCCGGCTCGGGCGGGCCCTCGCAGGCCGCAGACCGCGGAGGCGAGGAGACGACCGGGGCGCGCCGGCGGGCCTCGTTCGAGGACGCCTTCGCCGACCGAGCTCGAGTCGACCTTCGGCGACCTCGGCCCGGCCGACCTCGCCGCCGGGCGGCGCCGCCGGTGGCCCGCGTCGCAGCACCGACAGCGGCGGCGGTGCCCGCCGTGGTCCTGGGGGCGGGTCGGGCTCAGCCCGGCGTCGCCCGAGGAGCGGGGGACGCTGAGCTGAGGCGCGAGGCCGGCCCGGAGCGGGGACCCGTCCCGCGATGATCACGACCACCACCCTCGACAACGGCATCGTGCTCGTGACCGAGGCGATGCCCGAGGTCTCGTCGCTGTGCGTGGGCGTCTGGGTCGGGACCGGCTCGCGCGACGAGACCCCCGAGCAGTCGGGGATCTCGCACTTCCTCGAGCACCTGCTCTTCAAGGGAACGCCGGAGCGCACGGCGCACCAGATCGCCGAGGAGGTCGACGCGGTCGGGGGCGACATGAACGCCTACACGACCAAGGAGTACACGACCTTTTACGTGCGTGCCCTCGCCGAGCACGTGGAGCTCGGCCTGGACGTCCTCTGCGACATCCTCTCCCGGCCGGCGCTTCGCCCGGAGGAGGTCGACGCCGAGCGCCAGGTGATCCTCGAAGAGGTCCTCATGCACCGCGACGAGCCTTCGGACGTCGTCCAGGAGCTCTTCGCGGCGGCGATGTTCCCCGGCCACACCCTCGGGCGGGAGGTGCTCGGGGAGCCGGAGGTGATCACCGAGGTCTCCGTGCCGGCGATCCGCTCCTTCTTCGACACGCACTACCTGCCCGGCAACATGGTCATCGCCGCCGCCGGCGACCTCGACCACGCGCGGCTCGCCGCCGCCATCGAGGCACGTTTCGCCGGCCGCAGCGGAGGGGCGCCGCCGGTGCGCCAGGCGCCCTCGGGCGAGACCGTCCCCTGGTGGTCGAGTCGCGCGAGTCCGAGCAGGCCCAGCTCGTCCTCGGCGTGCGGGCCCCCGACCGGCACTCGTCCGACCGGTTCACGCTGGCGGTCTTGAACCATGTCCTCGGCGGGGGACTGTCGAGCAGGCTGTTCCAGGAGATCAGGGAGTCGCGGGGGCTCGCCTACGCGATCGGGTCCGACCGCAGCGCCTTCGACGACGCCGGCACCCTCGCCATCTCGGTCGGCACCTCGCCCGACAAGGCGCACGAGGTGCTCGACCTGCTCCACACCGAGCTCGACCGGTTCGCGGCCAAGGGGATCAGCCAGCGCGAGCTCGAGGTCGCCAAGGGCCATCTCCGCGCCGACATGCTCCTGTCGCTCGAGGACTCCGGCTCGCGCATGTCGCGCATCGGCTCGGCGACTGCTGCTGTTCGGCACGGTGCTCACGACAGAGGAGCTCCTCGGCCGCATCGCGGCGGTGACGGCCGAGCAGGTCCAGACCGTCGCCGAGCAGCTGCTCATGTCGCCCAGGACCCTGGCCGTGGTGGGGCCCTTCTCGGCGGCCGACTTCTCGTGAAGAAAGTGGCCGTGCTCGGCGCCGCCGGGCGGATGGGCATCGCGGTCTCCGCCGCCGTGCTCGCTGCGCCCGACATGGAGCTCGTCGCCGCCGTCGACCCGGCGGCCGGCGGACGCCTCGTCGCGGACGTCGCCGGCGTACGCGAGGGCGGCCTGCGCATCTCGGGGACATCGACGCGGTGACCGAGGCGGGCGCGGAGGTCGTGGTCGACTTCACCGTCGTGCAGGCGGCGCGCGAGAACCTGCGCTGGTGCGCGGAGCGCGGCGTTCACGTCGTCTGCGGGACGACCGGCTTCGACGGGAACGACCTCGAGGCGATGCGCGGCTGGTTCTCCGGGTCAGGCCCACGCCGTGCTCGCGCCGAACTTCGCCATCGGGGCGGCTTTGATGATGCGCTGTGCCGAGCTGTGCGCGCCGTGGATACAGGCGGCCGAGGTGGTCGAGCTGCACCACGACCGCAAGCGCGACGCCCCCTCCGGAACCTCGCTCGAGACCGTCCGGCGGATGCAGGCGGCTCGCAACGAGTCCGGGGCCGGTGACTGGTCGCCCGACCCGACCGAGAACGAGGTCCTCCCCGGCGCCAGGGGCGCACGGGCCGACGGTGGCGTCCACGTCCACTCCGTGCGGCTTCCCGGCCTGCTCGCCCATCAGGAGATGATCTTCGGCCTGCAGGGCGAGACCTTGTCCATCCGCCACGACTCCTTCGACCGGGTGAGCTACATGCCCGGGGTGCTCCTCGCCGTCCGCCGGGTGTCCGAGCTCGAAGGTCTGACGGTCGGGCTCGGCGAGCTGCTCGGGCTTTGAGCTCGCCCGCGGCGGTCGCGCTTTTTGGGGCTCGGGCGGCTGGCGGCATTTCCCCGGCGACCGACGGCCCCGCACTGGTAACTTTTCCGTGATGAGGCCGGGACCACGATGAGGCCGGGACCACGATGAGCGCCGGCCCGACCCGCCGGCCGCTTCGGCGCCGTGGTGACCGCCATGGCCACCCCCTTCGACGCCGACGGCCGCCTCGACATCGACGGCGCCGTCACCCTTGCCCGCCACCTCACCGATGACGGCAGCGACGGGCTCGTCGTGACCGGCACCACGGGCGAGGGCCCGACGCTCACCGACTCCGAGCGCGCCGAGCTCTGGGCGGCGGTCGCGGGCGCCGTCACGGTGCCGGTGATCGCCGGCTCGGGGACAAACGACACGGCGCACTCGGTCGAGCTCACCGCGGGTCGCGACAGAAGTCGGGGCGGCGGGGATCCTCGCCGTGACGCCCTATTACAACCGCCCGTCGCAAGCCGGGATCGCGGCGCATTTCGCGGCCGTGGCCGCGGCGACGACGCTGCCGGTCGTCGTCTACGACATACCGGTGCGAACCGGGCGCAAGGTGACCGTCGAGACGATGCTCGGGCTCGTGGCCGAGTGCCCGAACATCGTCGCCGTGAAGGACGCCTCGAGCGACCCGGCCGGCGCCGGCGCGCCTTTTGGCACGGGCCGGCGCGGAGTTCGAGTGCTACAGCGGGGACGACTCGCTCCTGCTGCCGCTGCTGTCGGTCGGCGCCGTGGGCGTGATCAGCGTCGCCTCCCACTGGGTCGGCCCCGAGCTCGGCGAGATCATCCGGCGGTACCTCGGCGGAGACGTGGAAGGCGCCCGCGAGCTGAACGCCGAGCTGATAGACCCGATCTCGTTCCAGTCGAGCGACGAGGCGCCCAACCCGCTCCCGACAAAGGCCGTCCTCCGGGCGCGGGCCTGCCCGCGGGCGAGTGCCGCCTTCCCATGGGTCCCGCCCCCGACTGGCTCGAGCCGAGGCGCGCGTCATGCTCGTCGCCCTGGACTCCTGGCGGCGCAGCCGCCTGGCCCCGGACATGGCGGCGGTGGGGCAGCATGCCTGAGCCGGTGAGGATCTCGTTTCTCGGCGGCCTGGGCGAGATCGGCCGCAACTGTGCGGTGGTCGAGCAGGAAGGGCGCCTCGTCGTGCTCGACTGCGGGATCATGTTCCCGAACCCGGAGATGCCCGGGGTCGACCTCGTGCTGCCGGACTTCACCTTCCTTCGCGAGCGCGCCGGCGATGTCGACGGGATCGTGCTCACCCACGGACACGAGGACCACGTCGGTGCCCTCGCCTACCTGATGCGGGACGTCGACGCCCCGATCTACGGTTCGAGCCTCACCCTCGGGTTCGCCCGCAACCGGCTCGACGAGGCGGGGCTGGGACAAAAGGCGCAGCTCGTGCCCGTGCGCGACGGGGAGCGCCGCAAGATCGGACCGTTCGACGTCGAGTTCATCCCCGTGACGCACTCGGTGCCGAGCGGCTTCGCCCTCGCCTTCCACACCGCCCAGGGCGTCGTGCTGCACAGCGGTGACTTCAAGCTGGACCTGACCCCGGTCGACGGGCGACGGACCGACCTCGCCCGCATCGGCCAGATCTCCGCCACCGAAGGCATCCGCCTGCTCCTCGCCGACTCGACGAACGCCGAGCTGCCCGGCTACACCGGCAGCGAGAGCTCGGTCGGCGAGTCCCTGCGCAGGATCTTCATGGCCCAGCGCGGCCGCCGGATCGTCGTCGCCTGCTTCGCGAGCCATGTGCACCGCATCCAGCAGCTGGCGGACGCCGCCATCGCGAGCGGCCGCAAGGTCGCCCTGCTCGGTCGCTCGATGGTGAAGAACGTCGGCATCGCCCTCGAGCTCGGGATGCTGACGATCCCGGACCGCGCCTTCGCCGACATCGAGAAGATCGGCGACCACAACCCGGGCGAGATCTGCGTGATCTCCACGGGCTCCCAGGGCGAGCCCATGTCCGCCCTGGCGCAGATGGCATCGGGCGAGAGCCGCTGGCTGCATGTCGAGGAGGGCGACGTCGTCGTGCTCAGCTCGCACGCGATCCCCGGCAACGAGTGGGCGGTCGCCAAGGTGATGGACGGCCTCGCCCGCCGCGGCGCGGAGGTCATCCACGCCGGTGTCGCCCACGTGCACGAGAGCGGGCACGCCCGCCAGGGCGAGCTGGCGACGCTCCTGTCCATCGCCCGGCCGCGCAGCTTCGTGCCGGTGCACGGGGAGTACCGCATGCTCGTGCGCCACTCCCGCCTGGCGATCGAGATGGGCGTCGCCCCGGACGAGGTCCTGATCTGCGAGGACGGCGACGTCGTGCAGCTCGGCGACGAGGGCATCGACTTCGCCGGCGAGGTCTCGGCGGCGCACGTGTTCGTCGACGGGATCGTCGGGGACGTCGGCCTCGGGGTACTGCGCGACCGCCGCGTGCTCGCCGAAGAGGGCGTCGTGGTGGCCGTCGTCACCATCGACGGCAGAAGCGGGGAGATCGTCGGGGCCCCGGAGATCGTGAGCCGCGGGTTCCTCGACGAGCCGGGCGCCGAGTCGGTGGTCGAAGAGCTGCGCGCGGCCATCGCCAAGGCCGTCGAGGTCACCGTCGGCGAAGGGGGCTTCGACGCGGACGCCCTGCGCCGGGCCATGCGCCGGACCGTGGGCCGGATCGTGAGCGATCGCACCCGGCGCCGGCCGATGATCGTGCCCGTCGTGCTCGAGGCCTGAGCAGGCGCCTCCGGCCGGCCTGAGGTCCCAGTCATTTCAAGTGGCTGGTGTTAGCGTTGTTCTTATCGTGGCAGTGTCCAGACGTGTCGTCTCAAGTTCATCCACGCCTTCTCGCGGCGCTCCGACCAGGGGGAAGACCAGCAAGCCGACGAGGTCGGCAGCCCCGGCGAAGACGACGAGGGCGTTGCGCGCCGTCGCGCCGCCCGCCCGGAAGGGCAGGACGTGCGCTCGGTCGCGCCGCTGCCCGGAAGAAGGCCGGACGCGATCTGCGAGACGCAGGACGACCGCGCTCGGGCACGGCGCCGGGCGGCTCTTGGAGCTGCTCCCGGCACCGTCGGAGGAGTCCTTCGGCTGGGCGTTGCTCCTCTTGGGGGTGCTCGCCGGCCTCGGCATATCATCTCAACCTCCTCGGCCCCGCCGGCCACCTGCTGAGGCAAGGAGGGGCGCGCTCTCTCGGCTGGGGTGCCGACTCGGCGCCCGCGGCCCTGGCCGTCGGCGGCGTCATCCTTCTCGCCGGGAGGGCGCGTCGCGGCCTCGGCGGCATCCTCGCCGCTCTGGTGCTCCTGCTCGTGGTCTCCGCCGGGCTGGCAGATCTGGCCGGCGGCTCGCCCGCCACCTCGGCGGCCTGGCGCCGTCCTCGGCGGTGCCGGTGGCATCGTCGGAGCCGCGGTCGGCGGGGGCCTCGCCAAGATCATGGGCGTCGCGGGGGCCTCCGTCGTGCTCGGCGCCGTCGGGCTGGCGTCGATCTGCGGGCTGCTCGGCATGCCGCTGCTCGCCGTGATCAGGACCGCAGGCAGCGCCCTTCGGCCGGCGGCCGCTGGACCTGGAGCCTGCTGAGCGCCTGGGTCGGCGTCGATGCGCGTGCAGCCGACCGGACGCGCTCGCCGGCGACGGCGATCGGTCATGTCGAGACCGGTGCGGACGGCTTCGGCGTCTGGCCCGGCAACACCGCAGGGGTGGCGCCCGGCACCGGTCACGTATCGGTGCTGCCGGCCGGGCTGCCCGACCTGGATCGATGGCCCCGAGGGCCCGGAGACCGCTGCAGACGAGACTCGCGTGGGATCGGCAGATGCGACAGCCGCCGGTGGGGAGCATTCCGGCCAGGACGTGCTCCGCACCGCGGCCGGCGCCGGCAAGCCGGAACAGCTCAGCTTGCCTGTCGGGCCGACGTCCGGTTCCTGGAAGCTGCCGCCCCTCAAGCTCTTGAAGAAGAGCAAGGAACAGGACCTGGACCGCAAGGCGATCGAGGAGAGGGGCCGCGTCCTCGAGCGCGCCCTCGGCGCCCACGGCGTCGAGACCCACCTCGTCGGCTTCACGGTCGGGCCGACGGTCACCCGTTTCGAGCTGGAGCTCGGCGCCGGCGTGAAGGTGGCCCGCGTGACCACGCTCGCGAAGGACATCGCCTATGCCATGGCGTCGCCCGACGTGCGCATCCTCGCCCCGATCCCTGGCCGCTCGGCGATCGGCGTCGAGGTGCCGAACCGGGACCGGCAGCTCGTCACGCTCGGCAGCGTGCTGCAGTCTCTCGAGGCGCAGCGTTCCACGCATCCCTTGGAGGTCGCCTTCGGACGTGACATCGCCGGCCGCTCGGTGATGGTGAACCTCGCCGAGATGCCGCACCTCCTGATCGCCGGGGCGACCGGCGCGGGCAAGTCGTCCTGCATCAACTCGGTGATCACCTCCATCCTCATGAGGGCCACGCCGGACGAGGCCCGCCTCATCCTCGTGGACCCGAAGAGGGTCGAGCTCGGCCACTACAACGGCCTTCCCCATCTGCTCACCCAGGTGGTGGTGAACCCGAAGCGGGCCGCCAACGCCCTCGCATGGGCGGTGACCGAGATGGAACGCCGCTACGACCTGCTCGCCGAGTGCGGCATGCGCGACATCAGCGGCTACAACGCCGCCGTGGACCGCGGGGAGCTCGACGGGGGTTCGCCTCTCCCGGTAGCGGCTGATCCCGGGCTCCTGGAGGCGGCGCCGGACGAGTACGCGCCTGGCGACGATGCCGGGGCCGCTGCCGGGGCCACTGTCGGCGAGCCGATGCCGGGCCGCTGCCGAGGCCGGTGCCGAAGGAGCGGAGGTCCTCCCGACCGACGACGAGCCCGAGAACGAGCTCTGGCCCGACGACTACGAGCTGTCGGGCTCTGCGAGCGTCGGGGCCGCAGGCGCGCGCGACGACGCCCCGGCCGCCCGGCACGTCCGCCTGCCCTACATCCTCATCGTCGTCGACGAGCTGAACGACCTGATGATGGTCGCGGCCCGCGACGTCGAGGAGTCGATCTGCCGGATCGCGCAGATGGCGCGGGCGGTCGGGATCCATCTCGTCATCGCCACCCAGCGACCATCGGTCGACGTGATCACCGGGGTGATCAAGGCGAACATCCCGTCGCGTCTCGCCTTCTCGGTCTCGTCGCTCGCCGACAGCCGCGTCATCCTCGACCAACCGGGCGCGGAACGCCTCATCGGCCGGGGAGACCTGCTTCTTCTCACCGCGTCCTCGAGCGTCCCCCGCCGCATCCAGGGCCCGTGGGTGGGCGAGGACGAGGTCCGCTCCGTCGTCGCCCACTGGCGGCGCCAGAGCGGCCCCCGCTACGTCGAAGGCGTGGAAGGTGACGACTCGACCCCGGGCCGGGGCCGCGGCGTCGAGGACGACGACGACGAGTTCCTGCCCCTCGCAATGGAGTATGTGGTCCGCTCCCAGCTAGGCTCCACTTCCATGCTCCAGCGCAAGCTCCGAGTCGGCTTCGCTCGGGCGGGCAGGCTCATGGACCTTCTCGAAAGGCGGGGCGTGGTCGGCCCGTCCGAAGGCTCCAAGCCCCGCGCCGTCCTGATGTCAGCCGAAGAGCTGGACGAGCTCTAGTCCCAACGGCCGAACCGGCGAGATCAAATCGATGCAGCAGCGAAGCGATGAGTGGAGCGTCCATGGCCTCTTCGGCCGCGCCCTCGCTCGGGAGCGCTGTCGCCGCCTGGCCGGAGTCGCGACAGCAGCATCTCCGCCGAGAGGGCCCGCAAGCGCCGCCTCTACTGGCGTCGGCGCCTCACGGTGCTCGCCTGCCTCGCTCTCGTCGTGTCGGCACTCGGCTGGCTCCTCGCCGGGTCCGGGTCCGGCCCGCTCGCGGCCTCGAGCGACCAGGGCACGACCACCTTGCAGCTGCGTCACGTCCACCTGCCGGCGCTCGTCCCTCTCGTCCCGGCGCTGAGCAGGATCCCCGGGGTCCTTCCCGCTCTGCCGATTCCCCCCGCGGGGCAGTCGGCCGTCTACGTCCGTGGGGTCGGCCTCCTCGGGGCCTCGCCGAACGAGGCTTCGGTGCCGATGGCGAGCGTGACCAAGGTCATGACAGCGGTCCTCGTGCTGCAGGACCATCCTCTCGGCAAGGGCTCCGGGCCGACCTTCAAGATGACCGCAGCCGACCACGCCGCCTGGATCGCGGCCATCGAGAACGGCGACTCGACCCTCGAGGTCGTCGCCGGAGAGCGTCTCACCGAGCGCCAGCTGCTCGAGGCGCTCCTCATCCCGTCGGCCGACAACATCGCCGACTACCTCGCCCGCTGGGACGCCGGGAGCATCCCGGCCTTCGTCCGGAAGATGAACGCCATGGCGGCCAAGCTCCACCTCGCGCACACGCATTACGCCGACGCGAGCGGCAGGGACGCAGGCTCGCGGAGCACCGCGATCGACCAGGCGGTCCTCGGCGCCTACGCCATGAGCGTCCCCGGCATCATCCCGCTCGAGGACCACTCCTTCATGCGTTTCCCCGTCGTGGGGCGCGGTTCCCAATTACAACCCGGTGATCGGACAGGACGGGGTCATCGGTCTCAAGTCGGGCTTCACGGACCCGGCGGCGTGCTGCCTCGTCACCGCCGCCCGGCGCAAGGTCGGCAACCGCATCGTCCTCGTCGTGAGCGCCACGCTCGGCCAGCCCTGGAGCCTGGCCCAGGCCGGGACCGTCGATCTGCAGCTTCTCGACGCGGCGACGGCCGACCTCTCCGTGCACACCGTCCTGCGGGCACACCAGGCCGTGGCGAGCCTGTCGGCAGGCTGGAGCCACAAGCGGCTCGAGGCCGTGCTCTGGTCCCCCGTCACGGTCGTCGGCTGGCCCGGCCTGATCGTGAAGACGGTCGTGAAGGCCTCCGTGCCCCGCCAAGCCCGGCCTCGGCCGAGGTTGGTCGGCGGGCACGAGAGTGGCAACGGTGGAGGTGTCGACGCCCGCGGCGATCCAGCAGGTCGCTCCGGGGCGGCTGAACGGCTTCCTGCGGTCGGCGCCTGCGGGCTGGACGGCCGGCGCGAGCAGCACCACCAGTTCCACCGCGGCAGCGGCCGGCAACTGATCGGTCGTCGTGCGAGCGCGGGTCCCGGCCTCCTCGGCCAATCTCGGTCCGGGCTTTGACGTCCTCGCCCTCGCCCTCGCCCTCTACGTCGAGGCCGAGGTCGTCCCCGCTGCCCGTCCGTCTTTGTCCAGCGAAGGCGAAGGCGCCGGCATCGCCTGTGACGAGGACCACCTCGCGGCCGCGGATCGCCCGGGCGGTGTGCGGGCACGACCGCCTCGCCATCCGGATCCGCTCCGAGATCCCCCTGCGTCGCGGGCTCGGATCGTCGGCCGCCCTCTCCGTCGCCGTGGCGGCAGCCGCGGGGCAGCGGACCCGCTGAAGGTGGCGGCCACGCTTCGAGGGCCACGCCGAGAACGCGGCCGCTTCGCTCCGCGGCGGCCTCGTCTCCGCCGCAGTGCTTGACACCGGCCCTGTCGTGCGGCGTTTCCCCCTCGATCCGGCCCTCGCGTTCGTCGTCCTCGTGCCCGAGCGGGAGCTGGCGACCAGCGAGGCCCGCAAGGTGCTCACAGATGTCGTCCCGCGCTCCGATGCCGTGTTCAACATGTCCCGGATGGCTCTGTTGCTCGCCGGCCTTGCCGATCGCGACCTGCTCACCGGCGATGCGGGCGGGGACCGGCTGCATCAGTCGCAGCGGTCGGCCCTGTTTCCCGAGGCGCCCGAGCTTCTTGCACGGCTGACCAAGGCCGGGGCGCTCGTGTCGTGCTGGTCGGGCGCGGGGCCGAGCCTGCTGGGCGTCTGCGACGGAGCCGAGTCCGCCGAGCGAGTCCGCGAGGCGGGCGAGGTGGCGCTCGAAGCGATGGCGGTTCCCGGCCGGGCCCTTGTGCTCGCGCCGGACCTCGAAGGCCTCGTGCTGGCGAACTGAGCCTCCGCCAAGCCGCGTGTCCCCGGACCGGACCGCGGAACGTTCAAGATCGACCGCCAAGCTGTCGATCTATCCCCTGTGGGGACGCGTGCGTGCTGGTGGGGATACGGCGCGGCGGGCGGTGTCGATGGCGGTCGGCATGGCGGCGGCGGTTGCCGTCGTCGTGCTGGCCTCGCCGGCCGCAGCCGGGGCCGGCCGCGCCACGCCGCAAGCCGGGGCCGGCCGCGCCACGCCGCACGCCGGCGCGGTTGGGCTTCTCTCGTACCTGCCCGGCGGCGCCCGGCTGCCCTTCCCCGGTTCGGCCCGGGCAGTGTGCGGACAGCCCGGCGCAGGTATCGCCCAGTGTCTCGCCGATGTCCTTCACCCGAGCGGTGCTGCGCCCGACGCCGGCTCTCCGACCGGGCTGTCTCCGAGCGTGATCGAGTCCGTCTACGGCTTCACGCCCGCCCTGACCGCCGGCTCGGGTGAGACGGTCGCCATCGTCGACGCCTACGACGACCCGAACGCAGCCGGCGACCTGAACACCTTCAGCGCCCAGTACGGCCTGCCCCTGGAGTGCACCGGTGGCCTCCCCGTCGCCCTGTTTCAATTTCACCCAGGTGAACCAGACGGGTGGGAGCCTCCTTCCGGCCGAGGACCCCGGTTGGGCCCTCGAGATCAGTCTCGACATCGAGTGGGCGCACGCCCTTGCGCCGGCGGCGAGCATCCTTCTCGTCGAGGCGAACGACAACAACGTCTCGAGCCTGGGCGTGGCCAAATTTTCCCTCCGCCTGTTCTTGGTTCAGTTACGTATTGCCCATCGGCTGGATCCCAACACCTTAAGAGTGGGTACTCTCGCGACGAAGGCGTGGGCGGTTCCCCCTAACTCGTGGGCCCGTTGCACCCGTTACCCATAATTCTTTACATGGTTCCCTTCGGGCAGTTAACGGTCCAGGGCACCCGCCACTCTTCGCTTCGGTCCGCGCGACGGTGCGCACGACGGGCGGGTGACCTAGCCCGCGCGCGGGATTAATCGGTTCCCCGCATCCCTGGGCCACGACACCTAGTCACGCGCCAAAGCGTGCCACGCCCGCAGAAGGTTAAGAAAACCGCTCGAGCCACGACGCCATTACGTCGCACCTCCCGCCAGCGCGCACCCGTTCCGCCATTCCGCCGGCCAAACGACGACACCGATCCGCCGCCGGCGC
>CAWDPZ010000015.1:0-8196 GCA_963804265.1 uncultured Acidimicrobiaceae bacterium | reverse complement strand
CCAGAGCGTCGTGGACGGCGGCGAGGACCGAGGCGGGCGTCTCAGGGCCGCCGGTGCCGCCGTCACCGGTACTGCCGTCACCGGCCCCCGCCCCTTGCCGGTACTGCCGTCACCGGTCCCGCCGAGCAGGCTCGACAGCCGGTCTCGCAGGTGCGCCCGCTCTGACCGCGCCGCTTCGGCCGCGCCCAGGTCCAACTGGCCGCAGTCGAGACGCTCATTGATGTTTCGTCGACCGGTCCACCAGCCGGTGAACGTGGGCAGGTCGTCGAGGCGCGAAGGATGCGACAGCACCCGAAGGTGGCGGATCCAGTACCGGTGCGCCCTCACCACGGATCGAGAACTGGGCCACGTACGAGCGCCGCATGCCGGCCCACGCCATGCCTCCGCGCACCTCGTCGGCGACGGTACCGAGGTCTTCTCCGATGACATCCACGCGGTTGCGCTGCGCCTCGATCCCCACCACCGCCAGCAGCTCCTCGAAGGGCATCTTCACATAGACGCCGTCTCGGGGCTCGCTGCCGCCCCGCGGAATCCAGAAGAGTCGCTGCAGGCCCATGACATGGTCGATGCGCAACATCCCGGCCACACGCAGGTGGTGGGCCAAGGCGGCACAAAGGGTCCACAGTGACCGCTCTCGCGCAGTGCCTCCGGACGCGAGGGAGGAAACCCCCAGGACTGGCCCTGGGCGAAGAAGGTGTCCGGCGGGGCGCCGACCGACACGTCCGTGGCGTACTGCTCACGCCGGCGCCAGACGTCGTAGCCGTTGGGATGGATCCCGACAGGAAGGTCGAGGGAGAGAACCTGGCCCCGCTGTGACAATGGTTCGGAAAGCTGGACCACCTGTTCTCTTGCGACCCACTGGGCGTAGATGTGATAGCGGAAGTTGACCGGGTCGACGTCACTCCAGCGGAGCAGGCCGCCGCGCAGTGGTCCCGGCCAGGCCCGCCAATCGACCCCGAAGCGATCGACGGCGGCACAACAAGCAGGCGTAGTCGACAAGTTCGGGCCGTTCGAACATGAAGTTGTTGAGCGCCGCCTCAGGCCCATCGGCGACGAGCCCACCGCCTCGGCCATGGCGCTGAGCACGGCGCGCTTGGCGGCCGTCACGGCTGCGCCCTCGACGCTCGATCCATGAACGAAGCTCGCTCGCAGTCAGCCGCCTGGGGACCGGACGCCAGACGACGCGCCGCTGCTGACCAGGCGAACTCCGGCACCCGTTCGACGTCTATCCAGCGTTCGTGCCAAAAGCGCCGGCCACGGGCCTGTACGGACTCTCCTCGAACGAGTCCGGGCCGAACCGGCTAGCAGGGGGAGGGTGGCGATCACGCTCGCCTGTTCCCGGGCGGCGAACCGGGAGAGCTCGTCGAGGTCGCTCAGATCACCCGATCCCCAGCTACGGGAAGAGTGCAGCGAGAACAGGGGCGCAAAGAGCCCGTATCCACGCCAGCCCTCGGCGAATCGGCCCCGGGCACCGAGCGGGGGGCCACGATGAGCAGCGCTTTGCCTCTGGGTTCCGGACGCTGACCGTGAAGGTGTGATACCCGCTCGGCAGGACACCCGGCAGGGCGACGGAGGCCTTGTAGACGTAGCGGCCGTCGACACGCTCTCGCGACGAGGACGCCAGTTCCTCACGGGCGATGCGCCATTCGACTCGCTCGCCGTCTTCTGTCTCGACGCCTCATAGGAGATCCCTGTCCGCCTCTCGCAGGACGACGCGCACCTCGCCGGCCACTTCGTCGTCGAGGACCGTGGCGGGCTCCACGATCCGCTCGTGGTCACGTTCGCGGCGATCCTTTAAGATGCCCGCAGCGGATCCGACCTGTTCGATCGGAATCCCGAGCCCGTTCAAGACGGCGAGAAGCGTCTCGGGTCGGGCGCTCCGGTGCGAGCCGGTGCTGTCGAGGTACTTGAGGAGGATCCCGGCATCTTCTGCCAGCGCTCGCAACGCGGCCGGTACCTGAGGGGCGTCCGTCACGATCGGATCAGTCGGACCAGGTGATCAGGCCGGGAACGTACATGCCGTCCAGCACGTCCGGCGAGGGTATCGACGGGGCGACGAGCTCGGCCCCGGCCCCGTCCTCGTCAGTGAGATGTGCCCGGTAGCGGGTGATGAACCCGGTGCGCCCCACGAGCTCGGCCTCGAGCGGGTAGGGCTCGCCGAGCAGGGGTGCGACCCAGAGCTGGACGGCGACGTCGGAAGGCTCTAGCTCTCCGAGCTCGGCCACGATGACGGCCTCTACGGCGCCACCCGGCTCGACGGTGAGGAGCTCGAGGGCCACCCGGACCGCGGGCCCAACTTCGCCGCAAGCGCTCGAGGGCCTTGCACAGCTCGCACGTTCTGCGTGAGCCTTGGCGGCGAGCTTTCGCCCACGATGGGCCCCCGGCAGGTAGAAGGTCTCGACGTAGTCGCGGACCATCCGGTGGGAGTGCCAGGTGGGGGCCAAGGTCCCCATGGACTGGCGAACCGAGGCCAGCCAGGCACGGGGAAGACCGTCTGCGCCACGGTCGTAGAAGCAGGGAACGATCCTGTGCTCGAGGGCGTCGTAGAGCGACTCGGCGTCACCCGCGTCCTGGGCGTCGAGGTCGTCATAACGCATGCCGGTCCCGATGCACCAGCCGATCGGTGGCGCCGAGGGGTCGGCGTCGTTCCACACCTCGTCCCACCAGCCGTCGAGCGTGCTGAGATTCAAAGCGCCGTTCGCGCCGGCTTTCATTCCCCCGATCCCGCACGCCTCGAGGGGCCGCCGCGGCGTGTTGAGCCACAGGTCGACCCCCTGGGCGAGCACCCGGTCCATCGTGATGTCGAAGTCCTCTATGAATACGACGCGGTGCTCGAGGTGGTGCTGATGGGCGAACTCGATCACGGCGCGCAGGAGACGCTTTCCGCCCTCGTCGCGGGGATGGGCCTTCCCGGCGAAGATGATCTGCACCGGCCGGTCCGGATCGCCGAGGATACGCGCCAGGCGCTCCGGGTCCCGAAGGAAGAGCGTGGGTCGCTTGTAGGCGACGAATCTGCCGACAAAGCCGATCGTGAGCACGTCGGAGTCCAAGAGCCCGTCCACGGCGGCCAGGACGTCCGCCCCGGCTACGCGGCGGGCAAGCTGCTCTTTTTGGTGCTGACGGGTGTACTCGACGAGCCGGGACCTTGCATGGCAGCGAGCCTCCCAAAGGCCCTCGTCCTCGGCCCCTATGAGATGGCGCCATGATTCGGGCGATCCCGGTGTCGTCTTCCAATCGGGGCCGAGCTGGCGGTCCACGAGCTGCTCGATGTCGCTCGATATCCAAGACTTGAAGTGAATGCCGTTCGTGACGTGTCCGATCGGCACCTCGGCAAGGGGCAGTCTCGGCCAGAGGCCACCCCATTGTTCGCCGCTTCACGGCCCCGTGCAGACGGCTCACGCCGTTGCGGGCCCCTGCGAGCCGCAGGGCGAGGACGGTGGGACAGAACGAGTCACTCGGGTCTTCGGGCCGGTACCGGCCGAGTGAGCTGAGCGTCTCGAGCTCGACGCCGAGCTGTGCTGCGTAGGCGCGAGATACTGATTGGCCAGCTCAGGAGGAAAGTAGTCGTGACCGGCGGCCACCGGCGTGTGCGTCGTGAAGAGCAGGCCCGGTGCAGCCGCGAGGCGGGCCTCGGCGAAAGACAGACCTCCGTGAACCATGAGCTGGCGAATCCGCTCCAAGGCCGCGAAGCCAGCATGGCCCTCGTTGAGGTGGGCTATCTCGGGCTGGTGGCCGAGCGCCGCAAGCACCCGCACCCCTCCGATCCCGAGCACCAGCTCCTGCTGGATACGCGTCTCCTGGTCGCCTCCGTAGAGCCTCGCTGATATGTCACGGTCGCCACGGCGGTTCTGTCTGAGGTCGGTGTCGAGCAGATAGAGCCTGTTGCGTCCCACGAGGACGGTCCACACCTGGGCGACCACGTCGCGACCGGGCAGCCTGACTCTGACACGAACCGGGTGACCGGCTGCGTCCTGGGCCAGCTCGACAGGCAGCCGGTCAAAGGCGAGGACGTCCCACGACTCCTGCTGGAAGCCGCTTTCGTCGAGCCATTGGTGCGAGGTCTCCCGGTAGAGCAGGCCGATCCCGACGAGGTGGACACCGAGCACGCTGGCGGACTTGAGGAACTCGCCGGCAACGGCCCCAGTCCCCCGGCGTAGATGGGCAACGAGTCGGTGAGGGCGAACTCGGCGGCGAAATAGGCCACCTCGAAGTTGCGGTCCTTGCGGTGGTTCTCCGGAAACCAGGTATGAGGGCCGTTGGCCTCGTAGGTGGGCCGCGTTCTCGACGACAGCGGTTGCGAGCGCCGCCAGCTCGGGGTCTGATGCCAGCCGCTCTTCGACCGTGGCCCGTCCGAGGCCCAGCAAGAGGCGACGGGGCCATTCGAGCGCGGACGGGCTGGCGGCGGGGTCCAGCCACGCGAACAACGACCGGCTGCGCGTCTGCCAGGTCCACCGCAGGTTTGTCGCCACCTCGAGGAGGTCGTCGAAGCCTACGACTTGCTGGCTCGATCTCTTCTGAGTCGACCGACGAGCCGCGATCTCACACCTCCTTGGCGCCATGATCAGCGGGACGATCGGGACTGCTGACAACCGGAGGGATCCGGTGCCACGCCCGGGGCCCTGCGCCGGAGGACGAACTCCTGCTCGGGCCGTGATCTCGGGGCCGCCGGGAGGAACTCCCGGTCGCCGGTGTCCCTCCGGCTGCGATCAGGGTTCTCTGGCCAGTGCCTGCCTGCGGGCGCCGTGGCGCGACGAGCTCTGCCTGATCGGAGCGAGACGGACGAGAGCGTTGTAGGTCACGACGGCGATGGCTACGTGCATGACCATGAGCACGAGGACGGCCTTTTTGGAGTCGCCCCTCGCGAGGAGGTAGAGGTCCGGCAGGAAAAGGACCACGGTCACGAGGATGGCGGACCGCAAGAACCCGACGCGGTGCCGAGGAGACACGAGTCACGATGGGCCAGCCCACGCAGGCGATGATGACTCCGACGATCGTGAGCTTCGCGTAGTCGGAGAACGCGAAATGCACGTAGCCCTTCGTGGCGGGGAAGACGGCCGTGCCGATGGCGACGATGGCAGCGTCGGCCGCCAGCGAGCCGATAAGGGACACGATCGTCGCGAGCACGAGGCGGCCCTGGGTCGGCTGCCCGTGCTTGGGCTCGAAGTCGACCTTGAAGATCCCCAACAGCTTGAGCACAGTCTCGAGCTGTCAGCTCACGCGGGTTGAGAGGCGGCCTCATGCGAATATCCCGCAGATAAGGAGCGCCACCCATGCAGTCCGAGGACCTGCGGCCCGCGGTCTTTCAGCGCGACTCCTCCGGCTCTCGGCGCGGCCGTGCTCGATGGCGAGCTCGACGAGAAGCACCGCCAGCACGAAGGGCACGATCGACAGCTCGAACCAGACGATGTCCTCGGCCCGGTCCCGGAGCCCCAGTCCGCCGGCACGTTCGAACGCCCACAAGCAGTACGTCGTCACCGTCACCGACATCGCCGGCATCCGGAGGCTCCGCAAGAACGCAGTCGGGTAGGCGGCGAGCGTGGGCGGTGCGATCTTCGCCAGGTCCTCCATGACCGACTGCTCGACGCTGCGCTTGCCGGCGACGACGAACAGGGAGCCGAACGAGGCCACCATGAGGAACCAGGGCGAGAGGGCGACATAGGTCGCCGCGCCCCGGCAACGGCGCGCAGTGTGAAGCCGGCCGCGACGCAGGCAAGCTGGATGACCGGCGTCCGCTTAAGGGCGAGGGAGTAGGTAACGCTGATCACCAGGTAGGCGGCGATGACGGCGGCCAGGGCGCTCCCGGAGACGGCCGCGGCGAGCGTCACCGCCGAAAGAGCAAGCGCCACGGCCGCCCAGAGGCGAATTTGGGTGAAAGAAGTCCTGCCGCCACCGGCCGGTACATCTTGACGGGGTGGAGCTGGTCCGACTTCCTGTCCAAGACATCGTTGACGAGGTAGGTCGCGGACGAGGCGGCGACGAACGAGAGGAACGCCACGGCACTGCGGGCGGCGGCGACGGGCTGGGTGAGGTGCCCGCCGCCGTGGGGGCCGCGAAGACGAGCAGGTTCTTCACCCACTGGCGGGGCCTGGTGGCAAGGAACAGGGCCGCCGACTGGCTCGGACCCGGAGCCGCCATGCGAGCCGACCCCGTCCGGTCGGGCTCCCGGGCCAGCGCGTCCGCAGTTAGAAGGGGGGTTCGAGTCACCGAAGGCCCTCGGCAGGCGATCCGGGGCGAGGCCGGGCGGCGGCTCCGGCGCGAGCGGGCGCGGAAGTTGTGCACACCGGTGTTGCGTCGGGCTCCATCGATCTCCTTGGCGGCTCTAGGTGAAGGCAAGGCTAGGTGGCCGATTGACAAGCTCCGCGGCAGCAACAGGTAAAGATTCGTCCGAGGGCCCGAAGACGATCCCGTCGGTGGCGTGCTCGCTGCCGTCTGCGGACGATGTAGGCCTCGTAGCCCGTGAGGGAACGCGCGATCTCGGGCCCCTCTTCGTCCGCCACCACGAGCGCGGTGGCCAGGGCGTCGCACATCGCCAGGCTCGACCCGACCACGGTCGCCGATGCGGTATGGAACAGCATCCTCCCGTTGCGCGGATCGACGAGGTGAGGCCCCCGTTCGTCGCAGCCTGAGGTGGCAACGGCGCAGTCGTCTCAGCACGCAGGCCGAGCATCGGGCCGGCCCGGGTACGGATACCGATCCGCCAGTCTCGCGCCCACGGGCACTCCGAAAACAGCGATGTCGCCCCCGCCATTCACAAGGCCGCTTCGACTCCGGCGAGCTCCAGCACGGCGAGTGCCTGCTCGGCCGCCCAGCCCTTGACGAGCCCCGTTGGGTCGAAACCGCCTGGCATCGCCCACGGATCGAACCGACCTTTCGCGAGCTCCTCGCGCTCTCGCACAGGGCTGAGACAAGGGCCATCTCGGGGGGACCAGCCCGCGTCAACAGCCCGGAGCGGAAGGGGTCATTGGGCTCGCCGGCTTCCAGGTGCTGAAGATGTCGTCCAGCTCATCGTCTCGTGCACGCCGCGGCGAGGGCCGCATGGCCTCGCTCGCGGCGCTCGCCCGCTCGACATGGAACGACACGCCGGTCCCCATCACCTGTTCGGCATGGGAAATCACGCCGGCGCGGCTCACTTCACGCCGAGGTTGTCGAGCGCCGCCTGAACCGAGTAGGCGTAAGCCTCGCCGTGTAGGTCGCGCCCGAGATCCCGTTGATCCCAGCGCTCTGGGCCGAAAGGACCTCGCCCTTGAGCATCGGGATCACCTGTTGGGCTAGGCGCTGTGAGTACTGCTCGGCCGTTTGTAGGTTCGCCACCGAGACCTCGGTGATGCGGGAGCCCTGCACGGTCACCTTGACGGCAAGGACCCCGTAGCCGTAGTTCTCGCCGGTGCCGGTCGCGCTCCGGCCGCTCCGAGTCGGGGGCGGCGTGGTCGTGGTCGTGGGGCCCGAGCCTGGGGGGACCGTGGTGGTCAGAGATGAGTTGACCGGGGGAGTGGTGGCTCGAAGGATCGAGGGAGCGCTCCCCGCGTGCATCGCGACGATGCCTGCGAAACCCACCGCGCCGGCCATGACAGCTGGGACACATCTCATTCGCTGCCGGTCTTCTGTTTCTTCCCGGTGTGCGCCCGGCGGTGCCAAGCGACCCAGCCAAGGTCGCCGGGTCACATTCGGTCGGGTCATAGGGAGTAGACCTCGAAGTGGACGGAGTCGTCGGGGGACCCCGAGCCGCGCCAGCGTCGGCCACGACGCGGTTGACGAAGCTTTCCGGCCCCGACACGTAGACGTCCCGCTCCTTAAGGTCGGGCACCAGCTCCACGAGCCGGTCCATCCGCACCTCCGCACGGAGCCCGACGAGCTCGTGCACCCCGTCCCTTACGGTGACGCACGAGCTCGGCGACCTCAGAGCCGAGGACGAGCTCCTCGGCCATCGAGGCACGCAGGACCACGACCGGGTCGCAGTCCCGGGGAAGATCCTCGAGCAGGGATCGGACGGCTGTCACGCCGACTCCGCCGGCGATGAGGGCGACCTTGGCCCGCCGACACGCATGAGTCGTGAAGGACCCGTAAGGGCCCTCGATGGCGACGCGGGTTCCGGGCCGGAGCAGCTCGCCACGGCCGAGGAGTAGTCGCCGATGCCTTTCACGGTGAGGCGCAGGAACGGCGGCCGCGGCCGTGCCGAGAGCGAAAAGGGGTGTGCCT
>CAWDPZ010000014.1:0-42265 GCA_963804265.1 uncultured Acidimicrobiaceae bacterium | reverse complement strand
ATGCGCCGGTAGTGGGTCACGAGCACGATGCCGAGCGCCGGGCGCACGCGGCGGACCTCCTCGATCCCGCGGGCGACGATGCGCAGGGCGTCGACGTCGAGGCCCGAGTCGGTCTCGTCCAAGATGGCGACGTCGGGCTCGAGCATGGCCATCTGGAGGATCTCGTTGCGTTTCTTCTCGCCGCCGGAGAAGCCCTTGTTGAGATAGCGGCCGGCAAAGGCCGGGTCCATGTCGAGGCGCTTCATCCACTCCATGAGGGCGACCCTGACCTCGAGCACGGAGATCTCCGTCCCGCGCCGGGCCGAGACGGCCTGGCGGAGGAACTGCGACACGGGCACGCCCGGGATCTCCTCGGGGTACTGGAAGGCGAGGAACATCCCCGCTCTCGCCCGGGCGTCGGCCGCCCAGCTCGTGACGTCCTCGCCCTTGAACACGATGCGCCCGTCGGTGACCCGGTAGCCGGGGCTGCCGGCGAGGGTGTTGGCGAGGGTGGACTTGCCGGAGCCGTTCGGGCCCATCAGCGCGTGCAGCTCCCCGGGCTCGACCACGAGGTCGACTCCCCGCAGGATCTCGTGGCTCTCGACCGCGACGTGCAGGTTCTCCACGCGGAGCACCTCGGTGGTGGCGGTCGTCCCGGCTACATCGGAGCCCTCCCTGATCGAGGCGGCACGTTCGTCTTCGGCGGTGGCAGTCGCATCCGGCACGTCCTCCATGTTAGACGCGCCACCTGATTACCACTACGCCCATAGGGGAAATAGGCGGGCGTCGCCCGGCCTCCCTCCGTGCGACTACCAGCCCCGCGCCGCCCATTCGTCGAGGTGAGGGCGCTCGGCCCCGATCGTGGTGTCGAGGCCGTGGCCGGGCATCACGATCGTCTCGGCCGCAAAGGGCTTGAACAGGCGCTCCTCGATCGAGCTGAGGATGGTGGGGAAGTCCCCGAGGTCGGTCGCCGTGTTGCCCGGGCCGCCGGGGAAGAGCGTGTCGCCCGAGAGCAGCACGGGCGAGCCCTCGATGAGAAAGCACATCGACCCGGGCGTGTGACCGGGCGTGTGGATCGTGCGGAGGCGCAACCGGCCCACCTCGAGCAGGTCGTCGTCCTCGAGCAAAAGGTCGTAGGAGGGGAGCATGGCGGCATCCTCGGCTCGGACGGCGACCTGGTAGCCGGCCTCGCGCAGCTGGGGGATCGGCCTGGATGTGGTCCCAGTGGCCGTGGGTCTCGACGATCTTGCCCACCTTCAGGTCGCGGCACAGCTCGAGCAGCTGCTCGTGCTCGTTGGCGGCGTCGACGAGCAGCGACTCGCCTGTCTGGCGGCACCGCACCACGAAGACGTTGTTGTCCACGGGGCCCACGACCAGCTTGTGGATCTCGACCTGCTCGTCCTCGTAGTGCACCGTGTGCCTCCTGTGGCCTGCTCTCCCGCCGGGACCGCGGCCCGAGCCGAGCGAGGGGTTCGATGTGGACAAGAGTAAAGTCCGCCGCGTGGGCGCGAGCGCGCAAGGCGGGCGGCCGGGCGGGCCGCGGGCTTCGGACGCAGACCGGGACCGGTTCGCGTCCGAGCTCCACGAGCACTTCGCCGAGGGCCGCCTGAGCCTCGAGGAGCTGCAGCGGCGGCTCGACCTCGTCTTCTCGGCCGAGACCCTCGTCGACCTCTACGAGCTGACGAGCGACCTGCCGCACCCAGGGCCGAAGCTGTCGCGCGGGGCCGGTCGGGTCGCAGGCGGGGGGCCAGAAAGCCGGGCTGGTGGCCCTTCGGCTGAGGGTGCACACACAGGCGCCCGAGTGCCGATACATTAGGGGCCACCAGAGAAAGGAGGTGGTCCAATTCATGAGTAGTCAACCTTGCGGGACCCTGGAGGTGGCTGGCCGCTAGGCGGCACGCTGGACCACCTGGTGGAATCCATCCAGACACCCTCGGTGTCACCGGTCGGGAGTTGGTCCCGCTCGAAGCAGTCCGGAAGCCGAGCCTTTTTCAGCAAGAAAACTATGGCTGTGGGATTCGTCCCCCAGCCGCCTCGAGGGGCGCTCCGGCGCCCCTCGAGCGCGTTCCGGCCCCGGCCGCGCTGTGCGCGGCGGCGCTGTGCGCCGGCGCGCTCTCAGGCGTCCCGGTCGGCCGACCAGCGGGCGATGTGGGGCGCGAGCACGTCCGCGACCGTGGGCGTCCCGATCTCGCTGAGCTCGTAATGGACCCGGACCGACGGGTGGCCGAGATCGACGAGGCGGGCGAGGTCCATCGGGGTGCCGATCACGACGACGTCGCAATCTGTCGCCCGGGCCGTGGCGCCGAGCTCGGCGAGCTGCTCGTCCCCGTAGCCCATGGCCGGCAGCACGGCCCCGATTCCGGGGTACTTCCGGTAGGTCTCGGCGATGGAGCCGACCGCGTAAGGACGCGGGTCGATCAGCTCGGCGGCGCCGTTCAGCCGGGCGGCGAAGGTCCCGGCCCCGAAGGGCATGCCGCCATGGGTGGTCGTGGGGCCGTCCTCTATGACGAGGACCCGCTTTCCGGCCAGGGGCGGCCCGGCCTCCAAGGTGACGGGCGAAGCCGCCCTCACGATCGTCGCGCCCGGATTGGCGAACCTCACGTTGGCGACGACGGTCTCGACGTCGCCGGGCGCCGCGGAATCGGTCTTGTTGACGACGACCACGTCGGCCATGCGCAGAGTCGTCTCGCCCGGGTAGTAGCCGAGCTCGTGCCCGGGCCGGAGCGGGTCGACGACGGTGATGAGGACGTCGGGGACGTAGAAGGGGAAGTCGTTGTTGCCCCCGTCCCAGACGACGACGTCGGCCTCGGCCTCGGCTTGGCGGAGGATCTGCTCGTAGTCGACCCCGGCGTACATGACCATGCCCATGCGGACGGGCTCCTCGTACTCCTCGCGCTCTTCGAGGCTCGGGTGGGAGGCGTCGATCTCCTCCACGGTGGCGAAGCGCTGCACGCGCATCGCCTCGAGGTCCCCGTACGGCATGGGGTGGCGGACGAGGGCGACCTTGAGGCCGGCGTCGAGGAGGATCTTGCCGACGCTGCCTCGTCGTCTGGCTCTTGCCGCAGCCGGTCCGCACGGCGCAGACGGCCACCACGGGCTTCGTGCTCTCGAGCATGGTCTGGTGCGGGCCGAGGAGGCGGAAGTCGGCCCCGGCGGCGAGGACGATCGAGGCCTTGTGCATCACTTCGACGTGGGCGAGATCCGAGTAGGCGAGGATCACCTCGTCGATCGACTCGCGGGCGACGAGGGCGGTGAGCTCGGCCTCGGCGACGATCGGGATCCCCTCGGGATAGAGCGGCCCTGCGAGCGAGGCCGGGTATCTCCGGTCGTCGATGCCCGGGATCTGGGCGGCCGTGAAGGCCACGACCCGGGTGAGCGGGTCATCGCGGAAGACCGTGTTGAAGTCGTGGAAGTCACGACCGCCGGCGCCCAGTATGAGGATCCGTCGGGCGGGCTGAGCAGGTGTTGGCATGCCTTCATCCTGCGGCGGAATGGCGGCGGCGGGTAGGGCCGTTCGACCCCGCAGACGCCGCTCCGGCCCCCTTCAAGTGCCTGCCCCGTCGCTGACGTTCCTCGAACAGGACGCTGAGGGCGATCAGCACCAGCACGATCCCTGCACCGAGCAGGAAGAAACCCCGGTGGTCCTGATAGGCGATGGCGAGGTAGCCGACGAGCGGGACCGCCCAGCGCGCCCGGTAGATGGTCGTTCCGACGATGGACAACGTCCAAGGGTCACGGACGTTGTTGGCATCGCCCTGGGTGTTGAAGAGCAGCCTCCCGCCCGGACCCTTCATGATCTTCACGATGCGGTGCACGATCTGCTCGGAGGTCTTGTAAGGGTCCCTGAAGATGATCACGTCGCGAACATGGAGGCTGTCGACGGGGACGCGCTCGCTGACGACGACACCGCCGACGGACAGCCCAGGCCGCATGCTGCCGGAGAGGACCGGTGTAACCATCCAGTTGCCCTCGACAAGACCGACAGCGGCGATGCCCGCGGCGCCGAGGACCGCCAACAGGAGGATGTAGGCGACGACCGTGCGGATGCGCCTGACCACCGATACGGGCTTGCGGCGCGGGCGGGCCGCAGAGCGCTGCCTGCCTTTCTCCGAGCGTGAGCGGGCCACGGTTCTCGGCACGCTGTCGGAGCGCAGGAAGACGTCACCAGTCGGCGGAGGCGTCCCTGAGGCTGCGAGGGAGGAAGGGCCGTCCGGATGAACAGCAGGGCCGTCCTCGGCGAGCGGTGGCCTGCGGTTCTCAGGAGGGCCGTCGGTCGTCATGATTCCTTCCGCCATGGCGGCATCGCCGCAAGAAAGATAGCGCCGCGCTCGTCATCCGGTCCCGGCGAGGGGCAGGAACGTGAAGGGCTCGCTCGGCGCAGGTGGGCAGATGCGGCTTGTCGCCTCAGTTCGTGTAGGACCAGGTGAGGGTCACGTCCACAGCCCCTCCCTCGGCGGCGTTGGTGAGGCTGAGCGGTGTCACGTACGGGCCCCAGGCGGCGGCGGTCGCGGGGTCGTCGCTCGCGGTCTTGTTGCACGTCGTCGAGTCCTGTCCCGCGTAGAAGTCGACGGCGTAGATGTCGGCCGCACCCGGAGCCAGCGTGGGGCCGGCGACAGTGACGCTCGGGTCATGGGTGAGCCCGTAGCTCAAAGGCCCGTTCGCCACGACGGTGGTGGCGCGGGAGACGCAGATGTTCATCTCGTCGCGTAGGTGGTGCCCGCCGTGCCGTTGGCGGTGGCCGTCAACTGGATCGTGGACTCTGTGATCGGGATGCTGCCGGTGTTCGTGATCGTGATCGGGATCGGAGTCGTGTCGAAGATCGAGCCCGACCGGACCAACCGTGGGCAATGTGATCGTCGTGCAGCCGACCGAGGCGGTAGTGCAAGGTCCCCGGTAGCCGCCTGGAGCAGACGAGGATGGCGTGGACACGGCCACGGCGCCGCTGAGCCTCGCGACGCTGGCGGAGCCCGTACCCGAGCCGTGGGTGGTGAAGTAGCCGTACGCGGAGGTGGCGACGAGGCCCAGCGCCAAGGTGACGATCGCCCCGAACAGGGCCAGCCTGTGACGCCAGCGCCCGGGCATCGTGGCTCGGATGGCGCGCCTGGCCATCAGGACCCCGTCCCTGAGCTGTCAGTGAAGTTCCCGTCGGTGTTGGTGTAGGCGGCAGTGATCGTCTCCGAGTCACTGATCGGCCCACAGGTTGCCGTCGAAGTCGTGGTTCCAGTGCTGGTGAGTGGGACGCTTGCGCAGACGGTCGTTGCTCCGTCCGTGAAAGTGACAGTCCCGGTCGGGCTGCTCGGCACCGGGTCCTGGGAGGAGTCGGCGCTGGCGGTGACAGTGGCCGTGTAGGTGACGCCAGACTCATCCTGAGAGGACACGACGGCTGTTGTCGTGGCGTAGACCTCGGTGTAGCTGGCCGTGCCCGGTAGACGAAGTTGAAGGTCGTGTTCTCGCACGAGTCCTGGTTCGTGCCGGTGTCGACGAGAGAGATGGGCACCGACACGGCGTTCGTGCCCGATGCCGGGACGACGAGCGAGCCGGAGAAGGTCGTCCCGCTGTAGTCGAGGTTGGAGGTCGCACATCCTGTCGGGGGTGTCACGACCGCGATGCTCATGGAGGTCACCGTGATGGGGACCTTCAGCGGGTTGTGCGCCGTGTACCACAAGTAGCGCTGTGCTCCTGGGTAAAGGAGAGCGGCGATCTCGCTGGTGGGGGAGCTGGAGATGGTGCTCGTGATGCTGAAGCCCGTTCCCGAAGTCAGGACGAACCTCGGCGTCTTCTGTGGGGCCGGTGACGACGGAGGCGACCGTGAAGACGAGCGTGGCGATGACTAGCGCGACTGCGCTGGCTCTGACCACTGCGTTCGCTTGCCTGAGCTTCGTCATCTTCATCTGCTCAATAAGTCCCTGGATGCTGGAGAAACCAATACCTGGTCAAGCGCTCGGCCGGGTGGCCGGGCCGCGGGATCAATGCCCCGTGACCCGGCTTTCCGACCTGTTTGAGGTGGTGGCGAATAAGAGGCACCACCGGTGCGTGCTGTTAGATCGAACTGAACACCATGCCGATTGATAGCGCCCTGGCAGGCATCCTGGTTGGTGCCGCTCTCCTTCATGAAGATTGAGGCGAGTGCCTGACGGCTAGACGGATAGTCCGTTGGCCCAGCTGGGATTGTTCGCGTCGACTACGACGGGAACATGGTCTGAAGCCGAACCAGCTTGCGTAGCATCCAGCAACGTCAGTGTTCGTGTCACCTGGTGTGGACTCGACGTAACCGTTCGCCGGGTCGGACGCCACTGAGATGCTCACCGAGCCGGACGTACGCCGGGGACGCTACCCAGGTTGTCCACGCTGAAGTCGATTGGCTGAGCTGGACCGCCGGGATACAGGTCCGAGGAAGCCGGGTTTGTGCACGTTGAACTGCACCGCAGGAATGTCATTAGCCAGGTCGTACCCAACCCGCAGCTAGTCGTGAGTCACTGGCCGTGCTGTACTGCGCGAGAGCCAGTGCCGACAGAGCGAGCAGGTGATTTCGCCAGGTCCGATGGCTCGCCTGCGTCCCTGCCACGAACACGTTGCCAGGCTCGGTGTCTGATCCGACCGTGACGTTGGTCGGCTCGGTCGACACCCTACATTCAACGAGTTGTAGGGGGTTCGCTGCGGTCACCTGTTGGTCTGGGCCGTAGTCTGCCGTGTTGTACTCAGATGCCGTAGACGAGGGTGCTCGGAAGCACGAATCCTGTGAGCTGAAGTTGAACGTGATGTGGCAGTCGACAAGCCGTGGTAGCAGGTGCTGGTCTCGCGGCGTCGAACCACGCGGTGTCGTGACCGACCTCCCGAGCTACCCGAGTGCCAGACGACGGGCGGAACGGGATGTTGAACGTCTGGGTGTCGGTCGCGATCGGGAACCCTGACTGGCGTCGGGTCTGTAGATGTTGAACGTGATCGGACCCGACGTAAGTTGGCTCCCGGCGTCGTGGTGCAGGTCAGCACCAGTGACCAGTCCTGCCTGCGAGCCCAGCTGCTCATGTCGACCACGACGGTGCTCGAGAGGTCGACGTTGACACGCCAGGGTGATCTCGTTGCCGAGTTTAGTACGTGCCGGTCGCTTCGAAGGCGAAGCTCCCGGTATTCGGGAGTGAGAGCGATCGGCTGTCATAGACCACCGCACTGTCCGGTGAGCTGTCTACGGATAGGGTAGCAGCCGTTCCGACCTGAGCGCGTTACCGGTGCCACCCCCAGTCGAGGGTGAAGTAGGCGAATGCCGCTCCTCCAATACCGAGGACGAGGGCGACGGCGATTCCGACTACCGCCACCTTCTTGTTCATAAATCGCTTCATTTGTTGCTCCTATCGTCTAGATGGAGTGCGACAGACGCGGGCGTTGGGTTCGCCAGTCGCTCCCCGCAGGCCCGGCGACCAGATATGGCCTGAGGATCATCACGTCGCCTTTGTCCAGGAACCCATGGGGGTTCCTGTTTCTCGTCAGGAACCCATGGGGGTCCCTGTTTGCTGCCAGGGCGCTGGCAATCCAGAGCGCCCTGTTTGATGCGGTCCAGGCGCGGGGGGGTGCGTCGCCCGCGCCTGGCAGAACCGCAACGCCTTGGTCGATGAGCGCCTTACCCGCCGTCAAGGCTCACCCGTGTCGACTCGACCTGTCAGCTTCGGTCACCGCCTCGTATGGCACCCCATTAGCCAGAGGGTCGAGGAGCTGCGCTGGTGTACAGGTCCACTTCGTATGTCGTGGTGGCACCGATGCCAGAGACACGGGGACACCGCAGCGGGCTCGCCACCTCGGCGTTGGTGAGTCCGACGCAGCTGGAGCCGTAGTAGCCCCCGAGTAGGCGATGGCCCGTGCCTATGCCCGATGCGCGCCATTGCAGGTCATAGCCGTCGTTGCGGGTGGTGTGCACACCTGTGACCGTTGTAATGTGTGTCCGGCCCACGGGGTCGAGCCGACGTCACGTCACCGACGACTCTGTCGCGTGAATGTCGACCCGCCGTTGTTGCGGCATCTTGACCAGTTGGTCACCGGTCGTGAATCGACGATCCGACGTTTGCCGGTATCGCGAGCGGATCAGTGCTCGTGTTGTTCCAGCCGCTCGCCCATTCAAGACGACATCGTGCTCCCGGCGTCGATCGTCTGGCTGCTGACGGTGCGTGGTGGTGAAGGCGGCGTGTGCTCCGACACCGATCAGGCCCAGGCCTGAGAGGGTCAGCATGCCTGTCATTGCAACGGTGCTTAGCTTCATTGGATCCTGCTCCTTCGTCTAGATGGACTACTAGACGCAGGCGTCGGGTTCGCCGCTCGCTCCCCACAGGCAAGGCGACCAGATAAGGCCTGTGGATCAACACGTCGCCGTTGTCCAGGAACCCATGGGGGTTCCCGTTTGGTCCAGAAACCCATGGGGGTTCCCTCTTTGTAGCCAAGGCGCTCCAATGCAGGAGGGCCTTGTTCGTGCGGTCCGGACCGACAGGGCACAAGGCCCCGTCTTCCAGAACCGCAACACCTGGGGGTTTTTGCGCCTTAGACATGTGAGCCGCCGCTGTAGGTGAAGCTCACCGTGGCGCTGGTGCCGGTGTGCCGAGACTGTCGGTCGCCTCGGCGGTCACGCTGTAGCTGTCACCGGGAATGAGCTTGCTGGCCGAGAGGAAGATCATCCACGTCGTGGTGCCGGTGACCGGGACGAAGGTCTGGCTGGTGGCCTTGAAGGAGGCGCCGCTCCACCACTTGCCGTTCGTCGTGTTCTCCATGGCCACCTTGGTGGCGGTGATCGTGGTGCCGGGACCGGAGTTGGACGAAGCGGTGCCCGTGATCATGCCGGTCCAGTTGGACCCGTACTTGGCGCCGTTCACCGGGTAGGTGACCTTCACCGTGGGCGGACCGGTGGGGATGACGTAGGTGAAGGTGACTGTGGGGCTGGTCCCCGTGTGACCGAGGTTGTCAGTCGCCTCGCCTACAAGGCTGTAGCTGACCCCGGCGGCAAGGGCGCTGACCGGGAGGGGCAGGAACCAGGTCGTGGTCCCGCTGGCTGTCTTGAATGTCTGGCTCGAGGAACCGAACGATGTCCCGTTCCACCAGAGCTTGGTGGCGTTGTCCTCTATCGCCAGCGACGTGCTGGTAATGGTCGCCCCGCTCGCAGCAGTGGCGGCGCCCGTGATCATCCCCGTCCAGTTGGAGCCGTACTTCGCTCCGTTGACCGGATAGGTGATCTTCACCGTCGGCGGGCAGGGCCTCTTACGTGGTCGTCTTGTAGGTGAAGCTGACCGTGGCGCTCGTCACGGTGCTCCCGGCGCTGTCGGTGGCCTGGGCGACGACGCTGTAGGTGTCCCAGTTGGTGAGGCCGCTGACCGGGAGGGGTAGATACCAGGTCGTGGTTCCGTTGGCGGCGACGAAGTCCTGGCTCGTCGCGGAGAACGCCGTGCCGTTCCACCACAGCTTGGTGGCGAGGTCCTCCACGGCCACGGTGACCGTCTTGATGCTCGTCGCCGAGGAACCCGGCGAGGCGGCCCCACTGATCGAGCCGCCCCAGTTGGAGCCGTAGGTGGCGCCGTTGACGGGGTAGGTGATCGTGACCGTCGGAGCAGACTTGGTGGTGCAGTAGGTGAAGGTCACCGTGGCGCTGCTGCCCATGTTCCCGGCGCTGTCGGTGGCCTCGGCGGTGACGGAGTAGGAATCCCCCGCGTGCAGGCTTGCGGTTCCCAGGGCAAGCGTCCATGTGGTGGTGCCGGTGGCCCCCACGAATGCCTTGGTGGAGGTGAAGGAGATGCCGTTCCACCACCTGTTTGTCGTCGTGTCCTCGATTGAGACCGATACGCCGGTGATGGTTGTCCCCGACCCGGAGTTTGAGGAGGCGGTGCCCTTGATCGCCCCTCCCCATTTGCAGGGGCAGACATTGGAGCCGTTCGCCGGGTAGGTGACCGTGACCGTAGGTGGCGCGGTGTCGTAGGCGAAGGTGACGGTTGTGCTTGTGCCGGTGTTGCCGTCCGAGTCGGTCGCCTGCGCTGTGACCTTGTAGACGTCGCCCGAGGTCAGGTCGGAGGCGGGGAGGCTCAGCGACCAGGCTGTGGTGCCGGTCGTCACAGCCACGAAGTTGGGGCAGGTCACCGACCAGTTGTCGCCCGAGCCGGTCCAGCAAGCGCCGCCGACCTGCTGGACGGACACCTGCACCTTTGTGATCGACGCGGCCGTGGTGTTCACCGCAGCAGTGCCCGTGACCGCTCCGGGCCAGTTCGTACCGTAGGTGGTGCCGTTGACGGGGTAGACGATCGTTACTGTCGGGGGACCGCCGAATGGTCCGACCAATGTCCCGACGGTGATGCGCTGGCCGCTTCTGGTGGACGTGGTGAACGCGCCATGGGCGCCGGCACCGACCGTGCCCAGGACTGCGAGGCAGGCGATTCCGACGAGTGCGACCGAGCGAAGCCTCATGACAGCCTGCTCTGGCTTGAATGGTCATGACCGGCCGGTGGGGTGCCGAAAACTGAAGTATCGGCCCTGTGCACCCTGGAAATCCGACCGTGCCTATCGTCCATTTGCTTCCCTGCGCTCAGCCTGAGCATACGCAGGCGGGCCGTTCGACGAGTAGGGGCGAAGGTCCCTACTAATTGACAATTCGGATAACTACACGCTTGTGATACAGGAGAAAAGCCGCCTGGCAGAAGGGGAAACAGAAGACCAGCGGGACCGCAAAGGAAGTGACCATTGCAAGTCGGGTGTGCACTTAGCGTGTTGGAGTCGTCACTGAAAGCGCCAGAATCTCGTTCGTCACTTTCCCAAAGGCCTGTACCGACAGCCGCAAGATTCTCACCAAAGACTGGCTTTTGTTGGGAAAACTGGAGCTTTGCCGTTCCCTCACACCTTGCTCGCGAACATCGAATGGTCCTGTAATGCGAGCGGGGACGGGTTCGCTATTAGCTCCAACCAGCCTGAGCGACCAAATAGTGACTGGGCATCAACGCTTCCCTCGCGTAAATGCAGGCTTAGTTCCTGCAGGCAGTGTTGTCAAGACGAGAGCCAATTTGGTCTGGCGGGAACGCCGCATCCAGGCGAGAGAAGGTCTTGGTCGCTGTGAAGATGAGGCCGTATTACCTGTCCGCACAGGACGTGTCAGGCTCCCTTGGAACGTGCTGGGGCGACGACCTTTGCTTTCGCGGCCTTCGCCGCTGTTGCCTTGGCGGGTGCCTTGGCCACCTTGGCCGCCTTCGCCGCTGTTGCCTTGGCGGGTGCCTTGGCCGCCTTCATCGCCCGCTTGTGCTCCCGCACGGCGATCAAGGCAGATGGGCTGTCGATGTCGGCCACCGAGGCGAGGGATCCGGGCTTGCCGAACGACCCCGCTGCCTTCTCCCAACCCTTCGGGCGGACCCCGAGCTGCTTGGCGAGCAGGGCGACGAAGATCCGGGCCTTGTGCTCACCGAAGCCGGGGAGGGCCTTGACCCGTTTGAAGAGTTCCTCGCCCGTCGCGGCCGTGGTCCAGACCGAGGCCGCGTCCCCGCCGTACTCGCTCGACGAGGACGCGGCAGAGATCCTGCACCCGGGCGGCCATCGATCCCGGGAACCTGTGCAGGGCGGGCCGCTCCACGAACAGGGCGGCCAGCCGCCCGGGGTCCATGGCGGCGATGTCAGCGGCGTCGAGCTCTGTCCCGAGCCTCTGGCGCAGGATCCAGGGCCCGGCGAAGGCCTTCTCGAGGGGCACCTGCTGATCGAGGACCATTCCGATGAGGAGCGCCAACGGGTCATCGGAGATGAATTGGTCCGCCTCGGGGTCCCCGCTTAGGTAGAGCGCCATCTGCGCATCTTAGGGAAATGAATTCGGCCTCGGCCACGGCCGCGGACAAGGCCACGGCCGGGGACCGGCGAGCCGACCGGCGCCCGCCGCCGTGCTCAGGCGAGCCGGGGGTCTACGGCTTCGGTGTCCAGCCCGTACTTCTCGATGGCCGCAGCGACCTCGCTCGGCTTGCCCTCGCCGGCGGCGGCGAGCTCGGCGAGCACGGCGACGACGATGTGGGCGGCGTCGACCTCGAAGTGCCTGCGCAGGGCGGCGCGGGTGTCGGAGCGGCCGAACCCGTCGGTTCCGAGCGGGGTGAAACGCGTCCCCACGAAGCGGGCGATCTGATCGGGCACCGCTTTCAAGAAGTCCGTCACCGCCACGATCGGGCCGGCGGCGTCCGAGAGGGCACGGGTCACATACGGCACGCGGGGCGCGCTCGTCGGATGGAGCCTGTTCCAACGCTCGACCTCGAGGCCGTCCTCCCGTAAGGCCTTGTAGCTCGTGACCGACCAGGCCTCGGCCGACACGCCCCACTCGGAGGCGAGGAGAGCCCGTGCCTCCATCGCGGCCTGCCAGGCCGGACCGGAGAACAAGATGGTGGCCGACCGGCCCGGTCCGGCGGGCTCGTCGCTGCGCCGGTGTCGCGCGGCTGCGGGAATCACCCGCCTTGGGCTTGGCCTCAGCCTCGCCCTCCCCCTGGTCCGCGGCCTCGGCCGGCCCGGCGTAGCGGTAGATGCCCCGGACGATCTTCTCCTTGAGCTCCGCGATGGCGACAGCCTGGGCGACCTCGTCGCCTTCTCCCACCGGGAAGGCGGGCATCGGGTAGTTCTCGTTGTAGAGGGTCACGTAAAAGATGCAGTCCTCGGGCTCGGGGCCGTACATCTGCTTGATGCCCTGCTCGACGATCGTCGCCATCTCGTAGGCGAAGGCCGGGTCGTAGGCATGCACGGTCGGCACGACCGACGCCAGCAGGTGCGACTGGCCGTCCTCGTGCTGGAGGCCCTCTCCGCTCATCGTCGTGCGCCCCGCCGTGCAGCCCATCAAGAAGCCCCGTGCCCGCGCGTCAGCCGCCTGCCAGATCAGGTCCCCGATCCGCTGGAAGCCGAACATCGAGTAGAAGAGGTAGATGGGCAGCATCGGCGTCGACCACGTCGCGTAGGCCGTCCCCGCCGCCTGGAAGCTCGCCATCGCCCCGGCCTCGGTGATGCCTTCCTCGAGGATCTGGCCCGTGCGGTCCTCGGCGTAGGAGAGCAGCAGGCCGGCGTCGACCGGCGTGTAGAGCTGGCCTTCGGGGGCATAGATCTTCATCTCGGTGAAGAGGGCGTCGAGGCCGAAGGTGCGCCCCTCGTCGGGCACGATGGGTACGACGAACTTGCCGATGCCCGGGTCGCGCAGCAGGTTGCGCAGCAGCCGGGCGAAGGCCATCGTCGTCGAGACGGCCTGGCCGCGCGAACCGAGCTCGAACTCGGCGAAGGCGGCCGGCAACGGCTCGGGCAGCCCCGTGAGCCCGCGCCCGCGCACCACCCGGTGCGGCAGGTGCCCGCCGAGGGCGCGGCTTCGCGAGACGAGGTACTCGTGCACCGCCGATCCCTCCGGCGGGCGGTAGTAGGGCGGCTCCTCGGTGTCGAGGGCCTCGTCGGGGATCTCGTCCTGCAGGCTCAGCCGGGCGCGCAGCACCCGGAGCTGCTCCTTGGTCATCTTCTTGATCTGGTGCGTGGCGTTGCGCGCCTCGATCTCGGGCCCGAGCGTCCATCCCTTGATGGTCTTCGCGAGGATGGCGGTCGGCGCGCCGACCTGCTGGGTGGCGGCCTCGTAGGCGGCGTAGAGCTTGCGGTAGTCGTGCCCGCCGCGTGGCAGCGTCTGCAGCTCGGCGTCGGAAAGGTGCTCGACGAGCTTGCGAAGGCGCGGGTCAGGGCCGAAGAAGTGCTCGCGGATGTAGGCGCCCGACTCGGTCGCGAGCTGTCTGGAAATCCCCGTCGAGGGTCGTGTTCATCTTGTTGACGAGCACGCCGTCGACGTCGCGGGCCAACAATTCGTCCCAGCGCCTTCCCCAGATGACCTTGATGACGTTCCAGCCGCAGCCCCGCAGCAGCGCCTCGAGCTCCTGGATGATCTTGCCGTTGCCCCGGACGGGCCCGTCGAGGCGTTGCAGGTTGCAGCTGACGACGAAGGTGAGGTTGTCGAGGCGCTCGCGGGCCGCCAGGCTGAGGGCTGCCCGGGTCTCGGGCTCGTCGAACTCGCCGTCGCCGACGAAGCACCAGACCCGCGCCTCGCTCGTGTCGGCGAGCTGCCGGTTGAGCAGGTAGCGGTTGAAGCGCGCCTGGTAGATGGCCGACAGCGGGCCGAGGCCCATCGAGACCGTCGGGAACTCCCACCACGCGGGCATGAGGCGGGGGTGCGGGTAGCTCGACAGGCCGTGGCCACCGACCTCGAAACGGAAGTTGTCGAGCTCCTCATCGCCGAGCCGGCCCTCGACATAGGCGCGGGCGTAGATGCCCGGGGAGGCGTGACCCTGGAAGTAGACCTGGTCGCCGGGCGTGCCGTTGTCCTTGCCCCGGAAGAAGTGGTTGAAGCCCACCTCGTAGAGGGAGGCGGAGCTCGCGTAGGTCGAGAGGTGGCCCCCGATGCCGGAGTCGCGCATGTTCGCCCGGGTCACCATCACCGCCGCGTTCCAGCGGATGCAGCGGCGGATCCTCCGCTCGAGGTCCTCGTCGCCGGGGAACCACGGCTCGGCGGCGGCCGGGATCGAGTTGACGTACGGGCTGGACACCGTGGCGGGGAAGCCGACCTGGCTCGCCCGGGCCCGCTCGAGCAGCTTCATCAGGAGGAACTGTGCCCGCGGGCGGCCTTCTGACTCGACGACCGCATCGAAGGAGTCCAGCCACTCGGCGGTCTCCTGAGGATCGATGTCGGGCACCTGGTGGGAGAAACCATCGATGATCACCCCCACAGTCTCGCGCCCTCGGCAAGTCCATCCGGCCGCGCCGTCCGGGCGGACCGGGCAGACTGGCCCGGTGACCCTGTTCGAGGCCCCGACGACCGCCCCGGCCGCCACCGTCGTGTTCACCGACGGCGCCTGCATCGGCAACCCCGGGCCCGGGGGGATGGGCCTGGGCGATCTCGGGGAGCGAGTACGAGAGCGGCCATGACGAGCAGACCACCAATCAGCGCATGGAGGTCACCGCCGTGCTCCAGGCTCTCGGCGCCATAACTGGCCGGGTGCACGTTGTGAGCGACTCCACCTATGTCGTCAACTGCTTCAAGCAGAGGTGGTGGGCGGGCTGGCGCGCCCGAGGCTGGAGGAACTCGCGCGGCGAGCCGGTGGCGAACCAGGACCTCTGGCGCCCGCTCGTCGACGAGGTCGTCGACCGCCGGCGCGGGGAGATTCAGCTGACCTGGGTGAAGGGGCACTCGGGGGACCCCATGAACGAGCTCGTCGACCGTCTCGCCGTCGAGGCGGCCCGCATGCAAAGAGGCGCCCACTCCGGCTGAGCCTCGAGGCACCGGGGTCGCACGGCGAGCCGTCACACCGCTCCAGCCGCACTGGCTTAGATTGCGCTCATGGAGATCAGCGGATGGGGAGCCCTCGTCTCGGGCGGGGCCTCCGGGCTCGGCGAGGCGACGGTACGGGCGTTGGCCGCGAAGGGCGCCGTCGTGACGATCTTCGATCGCAACGAGCCCTGGGCGAGACGACTGGCGGAGGAGATAGGCGGCACGACGTCGTATGTGGCAGGCGACGTCGGTGATCCCGAGACGGTCGCCGGGGCGGTCGAGCAGGCCGCCTCCATGGCCCCCCTGCGGGTGAACGTCAACTGCGCCGGCATCGGGTGGGCCCAGCGCACCCTCGGGCGCCAGGGCGAGCTCCACGACCTGGAGGCCTTCAAGATGGTGGTTGCCGTCAATCTCGTGGGGACCTTCAACGTCATGAGGCTCGCGACCGCGGCCATGGCCATGACCGAGCCGCTCGAGGACGGCGAGCGGGGCGTCGTCGTCAACACCGCCTCGGTGGCCGCGTTCGAAGGCCAGATCGGCCAGATCGCCTACTCGGCCTCCAAAGGCGGGATCGCGGCGATGACGGTCCCCGCCTCCCGCGACCTGGCGCCGGTCGGGATCAGGGTCAACACGATCGCCCCCGGGATCATGGACACGCCTCTGCTCGGGCTGCTCCCCCAGGAGAACCTGCAGGCCCTGGGACAAGGCGTGCTGTTCCCCAAGCGCCTCGGCCAGGCACGCGAGTTCGCCGAGCTCGTCGTGGCGATCATCTCGAACGGCTACCTGAACGGAGCGACGATCCGCCTCGACGGCGGGCTTCGGATGCCCCCGAAGTAGCCGCAGCGCCGAGCCCGCCGGCGGCCCGGTCGGCTCCGCCGTCGACCGAGTCGGCTCCGCCGCCTCGGTCGGCCTGGCTCGGCTCCGCCGTGGACGTTCCACCGAATGGGCCCGCCCGCTTACCGGTATTGTCACTGCTCATGCGATATGTGGAGCTGGCCGGCGAGAAGGTGTCGGTCATCGGGCTCGGAACCTGGCAATTCGGCTCGAGGGAATGGGGCTACGGCTCGCACTACGCCGAGCACGACGCCGTCGACATCCTCAACCGCGCCCTCGACCTCGGGATCAACCTCATCGACACCGCCGAGATATACGGCTTCGGCCGCTCCGAGCGCATCGTGGGCCGTGCCATCGCGGACCGGCGGTCGGAGGCGTTCATCGCCACGAAGGTCTTCCCGGCCCTGCCCCTGCGTTCGTACGTCGCCTGGCGGGCCGCGGGCAGCGCCCGTCGCCTCGGCGTCTCCCAGATCGACCTCTACCAGTTGCACCAGCCGAACCCGCTCGTGCCGCTCACCGAGCAGATGGCCGGGATGCGGGCCTTGCAGACAAGCGGGGCCATCCGCCAGATCGGGGTGAGCAACTACACCCTGGCCCGCTGGCAGGCGGCCGAAGGCGCCCTCGGCGGCCCGGTCTTTTCCAACCAGGTCCTTTTCAACCTCGTCGCGCCGGCAGCCGCTCAAGGGCATGACCGAGTGGGCGGCAGCCAACGGCCGGCTCGTGATCGCCTACAGCCCGCTCGCCCAGGGCCTGCTCTCGGGCCGCTACGACGCCGATCACCGCCCGACCGCCATGCGGGCGAACTCGCCGGCGTTCCTGCCGGAGAACCTGGAGCGGGCCCGGCTGCTCATCGGGACCATCAAGGACATCGCCGCCGGCCACGACGCCACGGCCGCCCAGGTGGCACTCGCCTGGGTCGTCAGCCATGCGAATGTCGTCGCGATCCCGGCGCGAGCACCGTGGCCCAACTGAAGCGCAACGCCGAGGCGGCCGACCTCGAGCTCACCGCCGAGGACTTGCACCGTCTCGTCGACGCGGTCGACGCCTACCGGCCCGTACGCGGCATGGCCGCGGTGCCTTCGCTGGCACGGACGTGGGCCACCGGCCACCGGCACAGGCCGTAACGGCCGCAGGCCCGGCACACGGGGGAACATGGACGACCAGCTGACCTGGGCTAGACGCGACGGCGCAGGCCGAGCTGATCAGAAGCGGATCCCTCTCGCCCCTCGAGGTCGTCGAGGAGGCGATCGGGCGCATCGAGCGGCTCGACCCGGCCCTCAACGCCGTCATCCACCGCCAATTCGACGCCGCCCGGACGAGAGCCGGCGGGGCGCTGCCCGACGGGCCCTTCAGGGGAGTGCCTCTCCTGTTGAAGGACCTGGGCGCCCCTCAGGCCGGCCAGCCCTACTGCGAAGGGACGGCCTTTGCGAAGTCGGCCGGCTACCGCGCCGCAGGGGACAGCTACCTGGTCGGAGAAGTTCGAGCGGGCGGGCTTCGTCGTCCTCGGTCGTACGAACGCTCCCGAGCTCGGGACCTCGATCACGACCGAGCCGCTTGCCTTCGGCCCGACGCGCAATCCGTGGGACACGGGGCGCTCGAGCGGCGGGTCCTCCGGCGGCTCGGCGGCGGCGGTGGCCGCCGGCATGGTTCCCATCGCCCACGGCAACGACGGCGGCGGCTCGATCCGCATCCCCGCGGGCTGCTGCGGGTTGTTCGGGCTGAAGCCCAGCCGAGGGCGCGTGAGCAAGGGGCCGGCTGCGGCCGAGGCCTGGGGCGGGCTGTCCGTCGACCATGTCCTCGCCCGATCGGTCCGCGACTCGGCGGCCGTGCTCGACGCGATCGCCGGCTACATGCCGGGCGACACCTTCGTCGCCCCGCCGCCCGCCCGGCCCTTCGCCTGGGAGGTCGGCGTGGACCCCGGCCGCCTCCGGATCGGCCTGCTCGATCATCCCGCCAACGACGAGTACCGGGTGGACCCGGAGTGCGCCGAGGCGGTCGCGGTCGACGGGCCGGCTCCTGGAGTCGCTCGGCCACAGCGTCGAGCCCGCCCACCCGAGTGCGCTCGGCGAGCCGGAGTTCCAGTTCCACGCCCTCGTCCTGATCGCGGCCGCGGTGGCCGCGGCCTTGGACGAGTGGTCGGCCGCCCTTGGACGCGAGGTTGCTCCCGGAGGAGTTCGAGCCGCTCAACACCCTGTTCACGGCCATGGGGCGTGCCACCACGGCCCCGGACTACCTGAAGTCGATGCTCTGGATCGAGGGCTACCGGCGGCGCATGATCTCCTTCTGGTCGGACCAGGGCTTCGATCTGCTCTGCACGCCCGTGCTCGCACAGCCCACGGCCCGCCTCGGCGAGCTCTCCGATCCGGTGAGCGGGGAGATCAAGGTGCTCGAGACCCTGCGTTTCACGGGTCAGTTCAACGCCAGCGGCCAGCCGGCGGCCTCCTTGCCGCTTCACTGGGCCGCCGACGGGATGCCTGTAGGCGTCCAGCTGGTGGCCGACTACGGGCGGGAGGACCTCCTCATCAGGGTCGCGAGCCAGCTCGAGCAGGCGCGGCCGTGGGCTGACCGGCACCCGCCCGCGCAGTCCTGAGACGCGCACCGGCAGCGCTCCCGCCAGGAGCTTTGCTATTCCCGAGCGCGATGGTGACTAATCTGTCCCCGACTCGATGACTTACCGTCTCTCCCACCTCGACACGCTCGCGTCCGAGGCGATTCACATCATCCGTGAGGTCGTCGCCGAATTCGAGCGCCCGGCACTCCTTTTCTCCGGGGGCAAGGACTCTGCCGTCCTGCTCCACCTGGCCACGAAGGCGTGCTCGCCTCAGCGCGTCCCGTTCCCGGTCGTGCACGTCGACACGGGCCACAACTTCCCCGAGGTGCTCGAGTACCGCGACCGGCAGGTCGAAAAGCTCGAGGTGCGCCTCGTCGTCGGCTCGGTGCAGGAGGACATCGACCGCGGCTCGATCGTCGAGCAGCCGGTGCCCGGCGCGACCCGGAACCGCCTCCAGACCTACACCTTGTTGAGGGTGCTGGAGGAGGGCCGCTACGACGCCGTCTTCGGTGGCGGTCGGCGCGACGAGGAGAAGGCGAGGGCCAAAGAGCGCGTCTTCTCCCTCCGCGACGAGTTCGGCCAGTGGGACCCCCGCGGCGCAACGCCCCGAGCTCTGGAACCTCTACAACACCCGTCACCGCCCGGGAGAGCACTTCCGGGTCTTCCCCCTCTCGAACTGGACCGAGCTCGACATCTGGCAGTACATCGAGGAGCAGGAGCTCGATCTGCCCCCGATCTACTTCGCCCACCAGCGGACGGTCTTCCGGCGCGCAGGCATGCTCTTAGCCCTCGGGCCCTACACCCAGCCACGCGAGGGCGTGGCGGGCGAGCAGCCCTTCGAGACGACCGTGCGCTACCGGACCGTCGGAGACATGACCTGCACCGCCGCGGTCGAGTCGAGGGCCAAGACTCCGGCGGAGATCATCATCGAGACGGGCATCACGAAGGTGAGCGAGAGAGGCCAGACGCGGGCGGACGACCGCTTCTCCGATGCCGCCATGGAGGATCGCAAGCGCGAGGGCTACTTCTAGTGGAGCTGCTGCGCTTTGCCACAGGGGGATCTGTCGACGACGGCAAGTCCACGCTCATCGGCCGGCTCCTCTACGACACCAAGCAGATCTTCGAGGACCAGCTCGAGGCCGTCGAGCGCACGAGCCTGTCCCGGGGCGACGAGTACGTGAACCTGGCGCTGCTCACCGACGGGCTCCGGGCCGAGCGCGAGCAGGGGATCACGATCGACGTCGCCTACCGCTACTTCTCCACGCCCAAGCGCCGGTTCATCATCGCCGACACCCCCGGGCACACCCAGCACACCCGCAACATGGTCACGGGCTGCTCGACCTCCGACCTCGTGCTGCTGCTCATCGACGCCCGCTCCGGGGCGACCGAGCAGACGCGCCGGCACGCCACGATCGCCTCGCTCCTCGGGATCCACCACCTCGTGCTCTGCGTGAACAAGATGGACCTGGTCGGCTGGTCCAAGGAGCGCTTCGACGAGATCCGCGACGAGTTCACGGGCTTCGCCGAGCGCCTCGACGTGCACGACCTCACGTGCATCCCGATCTCGGCCCTGACGGGCGACAACGTCGTCGAGCGCTCCTCCGAGATGCCCTGGTACCGCGGCCCGTCGCTGCTCGACCATCTCGAGAGCGTGCACATCGGGTCCGACCGCAACCTGATCGACCTGAGGTTCCCGGTGCAGCTCGTCATCCGGCCGATCTCGAGCGAGCACCACGACTTCCGGGGCTATGCCGGCGTCGTCGCGAGCGGCGTCCTGGAAGTGGGGGACGAGGTGATCGTGCTCCCGTCCGGCTTCTCGAGCCGGGTGGCGGCGCTCGACGGGCCGGACGGCCCGCTGCAGGAGGCCGCCCCGCCCCAGTCGGTCGTCGTCCGCCTCGAGGACGAGCTCGACATCTCCCGGGGGGACATGCTCTGCCGGCGCAACAACCGGCCCAACGTCGGCCAGGACGTCTCGGCCATGGTCTGCTGGATGGCCGCCGAGCCGCTCCGGGAGCGCTCGACCTTCGCCATCAAGCACACGACGCGCTGGGCGCGGGCCCTCGTCAGCACGCTCCAGTACCGCCTGGACGTGAACAGCCTCCACCGCGACATGCAGGCCGGCGAGCTCCAGTTGAACGACATCGGCCGCATCCACCTGCGCACGACGACGCCGCTTTTCTACGACGAGTACCGCCACAACCGGCCCACGGGCAGCTTCATACTGGTGAACGAGCAGACGAACGCCACCGTCGCCGCCGGCATGCTGCTCCGCCCGCAGAACTGACTCCAGACCCGTGGCAGACAGACCGGTGGATGGCAGACCCGTGGCCGCAGACCGTGTTGACAGACCCGTGGCCGACAGACCCGTGGTTGACAGCCCGTGGCCGACAGACCCTGGCCGACGGGCCGGCAGCCGGCAGTCCGGCGGCGGGCGGCGGAGCCCTGACGACCCGTGGAGGCACGCTCTGGCTCACCGGGCTGCCGAGCGCCGGCAAGACGACGATCGCCGTCGCCCTCGAGCGTCTCCTTGTCGCGAGGGGACTTCGGCCCTTCCTGCTCGACGGCGACGACCTGCGCGAGGGCCTGAACGTGGACCTCGGCTTCGGCGAGGACGACCGCGCCGAGAACGTGCGCCGGCTGGGCGAGGTGGCCATCCTTCTTGCCCGTCTCGGGCACCTTTCCATAGTGAGCGCCATCAGTCCGTATGCCGCCAGCCGCAAGGCCGTGCGGGAACGTCACGCCTCGCTGGGGCTGTCGTTTCTCGAGGTGTACGTCTCCACCCCTCTGGCCGTGTGCGAGGAGCGGGACCCGAAGGGCCTCTACGCCCGGGCCCGGCGCGGCGAGCTCGAGTCCTTCACCGGGATCTCCGCCCCCTACGAGGCTCCGGAAGCGCCCGATCTCTCGCTCGCCAACGCGGGGAGCCCCGCGGAGGCCGCGCTGGCGGCGCTCGCCGCCATGGAGGCCGCCGCCCTCGTGAGCTGAGCGTTGTCTCGCCGGTCCGGGCGGCGACCCGCAGCCTGCCCGGCGCGACCGGTGCCCACGAGGCTTTAGGCTCTCAGATCGATGGCCGGCCTGGCGGCGAGGCGAAGTTCGCGCCGAGAGCCGGCCGGGGCCGAGCGTTCGAGTTCCGGAGCATTAGGAGGTGGTCCGTCTGCCAGCGAATGCAGCTGAGCCGGCGCAGTACGACATCGTCGTCATCGGGGGCGGCCCGGGAGGCTACGCGACGGCGTTGTACGGCGCGGCCGCCGGTCTCTCGGTGGCCGTCGTCGAGAAGGACAAGGTGGGCGGCACCTGCCTGCACCGAGGTTGTGTGCCCGCGAAGGAGTTCCTCGAGACCGCGACCGTGTTCCGCGGCGTCGAGGGCGCGAAGGAGTTCGGGATCCACTCCAGCCAGCCCGTCGTCGAATTCTCGATCAGCCAGGACCGGAAGAACCAGATAGTCGACCAGCTCTTCAAAGGGCTCTCCGGCCTCATGCGCCAGCGCAAGATCGCCATCTTGTCCGGAGTGGGCCGGCTCCTGCCCGGCAAGGTCGTCGAGGTGACCGCCCCGGACGGGGCGGTCGGCAGGCTGACCGGTGCCAACATCGTGCTCGCGTCCGGCTCTGTCCCGAGGAGTCTTCCCGGGTTCGAGGTGGACGGCCGCTTCGTCATCACCTCCGACGAGCTGCTGGCGCTCCGCCAGCTGCCGAAGTCCGCCGCGGTGATCGGGGCCGGGGCGATCGGCTGCGAGTTCGCCTCCATGCTGTCGGATCTCGGGGTGCGGGTGAGCTTGCTGGAGGCACTGCCCAAGATCCTGCCCGGTTGTGACACCGACGTCGCCAACGTGATCGTCCGCTCCTTCACCAAGCGGGGGATAACGGTGCGCACCGGCGTCACGGTCACCGGTCACGAGCCCGCCGGCGATCACACCTCGGTCGTGTTCGGCGACGGGGAGAAGCTGGAGGTCGAGACGATCCTGATGTCGGTCGGGCGTCGCCCGCTGTCGGACGGGTTGCTCGCCGAGGGCACGGGCGTCGAGGTCGACGAGCGCGGCTATGTGCGCGTCGACGAGTGGATGCGCACGGCCGCCCCGGGGGTATTCGCCCTCGGCGACCTGGTCGCGACGCCTCAGCTCGCCCATGTCGGCTTCGCCGAGGCGATCGTGGCGGTCAAGCAGATCCTCGGGGAAGTGGCGATACCTGTCGACTACGGCAAGGTCCCCTGGGCCATCTACTGCCACCCGGAGGTTGCCTTCGTCGGGCTCACCGAACAGGCGGCCATCGACGCCGGCCTGGAGATCGTCACGAAACGGGACCCTTTCGGCGGCAACAGCCGCGCCCGCATCCTGGGCGAGACCGACGGGCTCGTGAAGGTCATCTGCGAGAAGCTTCCCGACGGCAAGGCGGGACGCCTCCTCGGCGTCCACATGGCCGGCCCCTGGGTGACAGAGCAGCTCGGGCAGGCCTACCTGTCCGTGAACTGGGAAGCGACGCCTGAGGAGATATCGCAGTACATACAGCCGCATCCGTCCTTGTCCGAGACTTTCGGCGAGACGGTGCTCGCCTTGACGGGAAGGGGTCTTCACGTTGCCTGACATCACGATGCCGCAGCTGGGCGAGACGGTCACCGAGGGGACGATCATCCGCTGGCTTAAGAAGGTGGGAGACCCCGTCGCCCACGACGAGCCGCTGTTCGAGGTGTCGACCGACAAGGTCGACTCCGAGGTCCCCTCGCCTGCGGCCGGCGTCCTTTCCGAGATCCTCGTGGCCGAGGGGGCGACGGTCGACGTCGGCACCAAGCTCGCGGTCGTGAGCGAGGCAGCGGGCGCCGCCCCGACTGCCCCCGCCGCCCCGACTGCCGCCGCCCCGACTGCCCCTGCCCCACTGCCCCCGCCGCCCCGACTGCCAGTGAGGCCGCCGAGGCGACTGCTGCCGCCGTGTTGGCCGAGGCGTCCGCGGCCGCCCGATCGGCGGCGCCGCCGCCGGCCGCGGCCCGATCTGGCGGCGGCTGCGGCCGTCCTGGCCGGGGCGCCGGCGGTCCAGGAGCCGGAGCCGGCTCAACCAGCCGAACCGGAGGACGGGACCGAATCGGAGGGGACCGAGACGAACGGGAAGGGCTTGGTGCTCTCCCCGGTCGTGCGCCAGCTCGTCGCCGAGTACGGCATCGACCCCGGCTCGATCCCGGGCACGGGCAAGGGCGGCCGGGTGACACGCGCCGACGTCCTCGGGTTCATCGACCGCCGGGCGGCAGGTGGGGCGGCCAGTCCCGCGACGGCCGACGCGTCCCGTGTCGCCACTGCGGCCCCTGTCGTCGCGGCACCCGGCGCCGCGCTCGGCCCCGGCGCCGGTCGCCGGGCCGGCGGCGGCTCCGGGCGCAGCGGCCTCGTACGCGCCCGTGCGCGGACCACGCGACGAGGTCGTGCCCTTCACGAACATCCGCCGCCTCACGGCCGAGCACATGGTGCGCTCCAAGGCGACGTCGGCCCACACCTTGACCGTCATCGAGGCGGACTTCGAGAGGATCGAGCGGGTGCGCAGCGCCCACAAGAACCGCTTCCGCGAAGAGGAGGGGATCGGCCTCAGCTACCTCCCCTTCATCGCCCGGGCGGTGGTCGAGACCCTGCGCGACTTCCCGCAGCTGAACGCTTCGGTCGTCGACGACGCCCTCGTCATCCACCACGACGTCCACCTGGGGATCGCGGTCAACCTCGACCAGAGAGGGCTCATCGTCCCGGTCGTGCGAGACGCGGACGGACAGTCCCTCCGCGGCCTCGCCCGCGCCATGGCGGAGCTCGCGGAACGGGCCCGCACGCGCAAGCTCTCGGCCGACGACGTCGTCGGCGGCACCTTCACCATCACCAACCCCGGCCCGTTCGGCACGTTCCTCACCGCGCCGATCATCAATCAGCCCCAGGTGGCGATCCTCTCGACCGACGGCGTCAAGCGCCGACCGGTCGTGATCACCGCCCCGGACGGCTCCGAGGCGATCGGGATCCATTCGGTGGGCATGCTGGCGCTCTCCTTCGACCACCGCGCCGTCGACGGGGCCTACGCGTCAGGCTTCCTGCACGCCCTCTCCCAGGCCCTCGAGACGCGCGACTGGGAGGCGGAGCTTTGAGCCAAGCCGGGCGCGAGCTTCGCGTCCGTTGGCTCGGGCGCGTCCGCTACCGCGACGCGCACGTCCTGCAGCAGGCGCTTGTGCAAGGCGGAGGGCAGGGAGGAGTACCTGCTCTTGCTCGAGCACCCGCACGTGTACACCCTCGGGGTACGCGCCAGGCCCGAGCACATCCTCGTCGACCCGGAGGGAGTCGGCGCCGAGCTCGTGACTGCCGACAGGGGCGGCGACGTCACCTACCACGGTCCCGGCCAGCTCGTCGGCTATCCCATCTTGAACGTCCGCCTCGGGATGGGGGCGGTGCCGGCGCACGTGCATGCCATCGAGCAGCTCGTCATCGACGCCCTCGGCGACCTCGGCCTCGAGGGGGCGTCGCGGCTCGCGCGGCTATCCCGGCGTGTGGATCGACGCCGAAGGGCCTGCTCCCCGGAAGATCTGCGCGGTCGGGGTGAGGATCAACCGGGGGCGGTCGATGCACGGGTTCGCCTTGAACGTGGACCCCGACCTCTCCATGTTCGCCAACATCGTGCCTTGCGGGACTGACGGATCTCGGGTGACCTCCATGGCGGCCGAGGGCCTGAAGGTGACCATGAATGACGCCGTCGAGGCGATCGTGCGCCGGGCACCGGGGCTGGCACCGGGAGCTGTGATCGAGCGGCAGGACTCGTCGTGGTGGCCGGGGCCGGCACGCCCGAGCTCCGGCTCTCCGGCGGCGGTGACCGACGGCGCTCCCCGCGCCGGCAGGGCACTCGATCGGCGGCTGGTCGACGCCGGGGTCGACCCCGCCCAAGGGGTGTCATCTCGGCGCGCAAGCCCGACTGGGCCAGGGCACAGGCCCGGATCGGGCCGGAGATGGTCAAGCTCCGCTCGACGATGCGGGAGCTCTCCCTCGTGACGGTCTGCGAGGAGGCGGGCTGCCCGAACATATTCGAGTGCTGGGCCGACGGCACGGCGACGTTCATGATCAACGGCGAGCGCTGCACGAGGGCGTGCGGCTTCTGTCTCGTCGACACGCGCCGACCGCTCGCGCTGGACGCGGAGGAGCCCGAGCACGTGGCCGAAGCGGTGGCCCGCGATGAAGCTCTCCCACGCCGTCGTGACCGCCGTGGCCCGAGACGACCTCGCCGATGGTGGGGCGGTTGCTTTCGCCGAGACGATCACCGCCATCCGCCGCCGCAGCCCGGGCACCACCGTCGAGGTGCTCATCCCCGACTGCAAGGGTGACGAGGAAGCTCTCGGGGTCATCTTCGCCGCCCGGCCCGATGTGCTCAACCACAACCTCGAGACGGTCAACCGGCTGCAGCGCGCCGTGCGGCCCTCAGCCTCCTACGCCCGCAGCCTGTCGGTGCTGGCGCGGTCGGCCGCGGCGGGCCTGACGACCAAGTCGGGCATCATCCTCGGCATGGGCGAGACGGCGGCCGAGGTCGTCGCCGCTCTCGGAGACCTGCGCGCCGTGGGCGTGAACATCGTCACCCTCGGCCAGTACCTGCGCCCGACGGCCGCCCACCTCCCCGTGGCGCGGTGGTGGGCTCCGGCCGAGTTCGACGAATTGGCGGACAAAGCCCGGGCGATGGGCATCAGCTATGTCGAGGCCTCCCCGCTCACCCGCTCGAGCTACCACGCGAGACGGGCCATCGCCCCGTCCACGTCATCCACCCCTCCGAGCGCAGCCGTCGCCGCCCCGGGCGTGACGGTCGGCACCGCGCCGGCGCCGGCGCCGAAGCGCCGTGAGCCCGGGCGCCCCGGCCGGCTCCGGCGGGGACGGCGCTCTGGCGCGAGCGGCCCGTTTCTCGCGGGTCCGGGACCGCATGCGCGAAACCGGGGTCGAGGCCCTGCTCCTCTCGCTCGGGGCCGACCTTCCCTGGCTGACCGGTTACGAGGCGATGCCGCTCGAGCGCCTGACGATGCTCGTGCTGCCGGTCGACGATCAGGCGACCCTCGTCGTGCCCGAGCTCGAAGCCCCCCGCGTGGCGCATGACGCGAGGCTGTTCGCCCTGCGACCCTGGGCGGAGCTCGAGCAGCCCGCGGAGGTCGTGGCGTCGCTGGTCGGCAAACGCACCCGGCTCGCGGTGTCCGACCGGTGCTGGGCCTCGCACCTCTTGGACCTGCAGCGTTCGCTCCCTTCGGCGCGCTGGGCGCGGCGCGGCGAGGTCGTGGGCCCTTGCGGGCGGTCAAGGACGCCGACGAGGTGGCGGCCCTCCGTGCCGCCGGCGCGGCCGCCGACCAGGTGGCGGTCGCCCTTTTGGCCGGCGAGATCGCTCTCATCGGGCGGACGGAGGCCGAGGTCTCGGCCGAGATCTCCCGTCGCCTGCTCGACAGCGGTCACGACCGTGTGAATTTCGCCATCGTCGGGAGCGGCCCGAACTCCGCCAGTCCCCACCACGAGCCCGGCCGGCGTGTCATCGGGCGCGGCGAGGCGGTCGTGTGCGACTTCGGCGGCACCTTGCACCTCGGCGACGGCGTCGGCTACTGCTCGGACACCACCCGCACCGTCGTGACCGGCGATCCCGGACCGGAGTTCCTAGAGCTCTACGAGGTCCTGCGGCTCGCCCAGGAGGCCGCCGTCGTCGCCGCGGTCGTCGGCACACCGTGCGAGCAGGTCGACCGCGCCGGACGGGACCCGATCACGGCCGCCGGTTACGGCCGAGGCTTCATCCACCGCATCGGGCACGGGATCGGCATCGAGGAGCACGAGGATCCCTACATGGTGGAGGGGAACCCGACCCCCCTCGCCATCGGCCACGCCTTCTCGGTCGAGCCGGGCATCTACCTTCCCGGTCGTTTCGGGGCCCGCATCGAAGACATCGTCATCGTCACCGACGACGGTCCGCTCGCCTGCAACCGGTCCGACCGCGCTCTCGCGGTCGTGGAGGCCTGAGCCTCGCCTGACTTCAGCCCACAGAGTCCCTGCAAGCAGGTGTATTGTCCGCTGACCGCACAACAGGAGGGGGAGCCGGCATGGGCAACGTGGAGATGCTGCAGGCGGCATACGAGGCGTTCGGGAGGGGTGACGTGCCGGCGGTGCTCGGCGCGATGGACCCCGACATCGAGTGGCGCGAGGCGGAGGGCAACCCCTACCAGCCCACCGGCGCCGCCTGGCGGGGGCCCGACGCGGTCCTGCAGAACCTGTTCATCAAGCTCGCGACGGAGTGGGACGCCTTCACCGTCCACCCCCTCAAGTTCCATGACGCCGGCGACACCCTCGCCGTCGAGGGCCGCTACACGGGAACCTACAAGGACACCGGAAAGAGCATGGACGCCCAGTTCTGTCACGTGTGGAAGATCCGCGACGACAAGGCCGTGAGCTTCCAGCAGTATGTGGACACCGGCCAGTGGCAGGACGCCATGGCCGCGCGGTAGCTGGCTCGGACCTGCCGCAGCCGGAACAAGGAGGAGACGGATGGACCTCGGTCTCGACGGGCGTGTCGCCGTCATCGCCGCCTCTTCCAAGGGCCTCGGTCGTGCGTGTGCCGTGGCTCTTGCCGACGAGGGCGTCCGAGTCGTCATCTCCGCTCGAGGCGGGGAAACCTTGGCCGAGACCGAGGAGATGCTCAGGTCCCGTGGCGCCGAGGTGGCGGCGGTCTGCGCGGACGTGACCGATCCGGCGACGCCCGAGCAGCTCGTCTCGCTCGCGTTGGAACGATTCGGCCGCCTCGACATCGTGGTGCCCAATGCCGGCGGGCCGCCTCCCGCCGGCTCGCTCGATGTCGACGACGAGGCCATCTTGAAGGCCGTGCAGGCGAACCTGCTCACGAGCGTCCGCTTCGTGCGCGCGGCCCTTCCCCACATGCGCCAGGCCGGATGGGGCCGGATCTGCTGCATCTCCTCGTACACGATCCTGCAGGCCGTTCCGACACTGGCCCTCTCCAACACCGCCCGGGCCGGGCTGTGGGCCTGGGCGAAGACGGCGGCAGCGGACCTGCGCGACACGGGCGTGACCCTCAATCTCGCCTGCCCCGGCCTGCATGCGACGGACCGCATGCTCGAGCTCGGCGGAGGCGGAGGCCGGCACATGGGCGATCCGGCCGACTTCGGTCGGGTCGTGGCTTTCTTGTGCTCGCAACCTGCCGGGTACCTCAACGGCGCCCGGGTCATCGTCGACGGCGGGGACACGCTCGCCCTTTAGGCGGGGCACGATCAGTCGGCAAGGCCCCGTACAGCCATTATCGTGCGGTCATGCGTCGCGTCGACAGGAGAGCGAGATCGGATGGTTGACCCCTCCTCCCTCTACCGGCTGACGGGCCTTGCGGCCCCTTCCTCCCCGGTGCTCGTCGTCGCACTCGAGGGTTGGGTCGACGCCGGCTTCGCCGGCTCGACGGCGCTTACGAGCCTCATGGACGCCACGGACCCGCAGCCGTACGCACTGTTCGACTCCGAAGAGCTTCTCGACCAGCGGGCACGGCGGCCCAAGCTCAAGATCGTCGACGGGATCAACGAGGATCTCGACTGGCCGCAGGTGATCCTGAGCGTCGGGGCCGACCGGCTCGGCTCGGGCATCGCCGTGCTCGCCGGACCCGAGCCGGACTACCGGTGGCAGTCATTTGCCAACGCCGTCGCCGAGCTGGCCGTCGCCCTTCAGGTCCGGCTCATGGTCGGCCTGGGGGGCTTCCCCGCCGGTGCCCCTCACACCCGGCCCGTGAAGCTGGCGTCGACGGCCTCCGACACCCAGTTGGCCTCCCAGGTCGGGTTCATCGCAGGGTCCATCGAGGTCCCGGCGGGGATCGAGGCGGCCATCGAGCGCGCCTGCGCGAAGCGGGGCATCCCTTCGGTCGGGTTGTGGGCGCGGGTGCCACACTATGTCGCCGCGATGCCGTTTCCCGCCGCCTCCCTCGCCTTGCTGAACGGGCTCGCCAGCATCACGGGTCTCGTGATCGATACCGATCCTCTCGTGGAAGCGGCCGAGGCGGCACGCCTGAAGGTCGACGACCTCATCGCCCAGAGCGGTGAGCACCAGGCGATGGTCGTGCAGCTCGAGCAGCAGATCGACGCCTTCGAGGGGACGCCGGTGTCCCTCGAGGACAGGATCGTCCCTTCGGGCGAAGAGATCGCCGCTGAGCTCGAGCGCTACCTGCGAGGTCAGTAAGCGTCCCTGCGTGGCGCGCGTGGCCGAGCGGCCCAGATCGGCCTGACGCGGCCGGCGACCGTGCGCTGCGGGCGGGGACTGGCGGGGCGGTTGCACGGGACCCATCAAGCTCTACTAAGGTGCCAACCCGATGGTATAAGTCATCATTCGCGGACGAGGGGGGACCTCCGATGAGCGCTACCGACGACCTGCTCGCAACAACGCGGCTTACGGAGCCTCGTTCGACAAAGGCGACCTGCCCTTCCGCCGGCAAAGAACGTGGCCGTGGTGGCCTGCATGGACGCCAGGCTGAACCCGTACGGCGTCCTCGGCCTCAAAGAAGGCGACGCGCACGTGATCCGAAACGCCGGCGGGGTCGTCACCGACGACGAGATCCGCTCGCTCACGATCTCCCAGCGGCTGTTCGGGACCGAGGAGATCATCCTCATCCACCACACCGACTGCGGGATGCTGACCTTCACCGACGACCATTTCAAGGCGAGATCCAGGACGAGGCCGGCATCAAGCCCGACTGGGCCGCCGAGGCCTTCGGCGACCTCGACGAGGATGTCCGCCAGTCGATCGCGCGGATCAAGGCCAGCCCGTTCATCCCGCAGGAAGGACTCGGTGCGGGGTTCGTCTACGACGTGAGCAACGGGCGCCTGCGCGAGCGTCGGACCGGCCTGAGCCGCGCGGCGGCCGCCGGAGCCGGCCGGGCCGCCGGGCCCGTATTCTGCTCCGAGGTCCGGAATCGACGGGGGGTAGACACATGGCAGTGACTTCCGTTTCCAGGCGGTGTGCGTGGACGCCGGGGACCCGGCGTCGATCGCCGGCTTCTGGGAAGTCCGCGGCTCGGTTGGCGGCGCACCTATGAGGATCCCGATGAGGTCGTCCTCGAGCCGCCCGTCGGCAGCGCCGAGGACGGGGTCGCGGCCGGACCTGTTGTTCTTGAAGGTGCCGGAGGACGAAGAGCGCTCAAGAACCGTCTCCACATCGACCTGCGACCTGTCGACCAGGCGGCCGAGGTCGCGCGTCTCGAGTCGCTCGGCGCCCGGCGCGTCTCGGTGGGCCAGACCGACGAGGCGACCTGGGTGGTGTTCGCCGATCCCGGAGGGCAACGAGTTCTGCGTGCTCAGGGCCCTTCGTAGCGGTTCGGAGACCTGCCTAGCGCACGACCGTCGGGCGCCGGCTCCCCGGTCTCGAGCGCGTGCTCCGCTCCCGCCGGCGGGCTAGCACGCGGGTGGCGGCGCCCACCAGGGCTTCGAACACGGCCGGGTTGTCGTCGGCCTCGGGATGCCACTGCACGCCGATGACGAAAGGCCTTGCGCTCGGCTCCTCGATCGCCTCGATGGTGCCGTCGCTCGGCCCATCCGACGGCCGAGAGGCCCTCGGCCGAGGCGGTCGATGCCCTGATGGTGATGCGTCGGAACGTCCCGCGCGTCCCAGCCGAGGCAGCGTGGCGAGCCTGCATCTCGGCTCGATCCGGACGAGATGGTTGGAGAACACCCCCGGCGTGGGGTTGTGCTCGTCGTGTCCGACGACCTCGGGCAGGTGCTGGACGAGCGAGCCCCCGTGGGCGACGTTTAGAAGCTGCATGCCGCGGCAGATCGCCAGCACCGGCAGTCCCGGGCGCTCGGCGGCGCCGATGAGGGCGAGCTCGCGTTCGTCGCGGCTGCGTGCGCGGAGGCTGGGCGCGGGGGTGCGGCTCGGCTCCGTAACGGGCGGGGTCGACGTCGGGCCCGCCTGTCAGCACCAGGCCGTCCAGGCGCTCGACGAGGGCGTCGAGGACGTCGTCGCTGCTCTTCTTGCACCGGCAGGATGACCGGGGTGCCCCCGGCCTCCGCGAGCGAGCGCAGGTAGTCGGACGGCACCAGGCGAGGCCTGGGTGTGCCAGTGGCCCCAGGTGGCCTGCTCGTCGTAAGCGGTCACCCCGATCACGGGGCGCTCGGTGCCTCTGGCGGCCATCAAAGGGGCGTCACGTAGGCGGCGTTGATGCCGCCGTCGACGAGGAAGGTGCTGGCCGTGATGAACGAGGCGTCGTCGGAGGCGAGGAAGCAGGCCGCGGCCGCGATCTCCTCCGGCTCGGCGAAACGGCCCATGGGGATGTGCACGAGGCGCCGGGCGGCGCGCTCGGCGTCCTTGGCGAACAGCTCCTGCAAAAGCGGCGTGTTCACCGGGCCCGGGCAGAGGGCGTTCACTCGGACGCCCTGGCGGGCGAACTGCACGCCGAGCTCGCGCGACATCGAGAGGACCCCGCCTTTGGAGGCGGTGTAGGAGATCTGCGAGGTGGCGGCACCCATGAGGGCGACGAAAGACGCCGTGTTGATGATGCTCCCGCCGCCGTGCTCGAGCATGATCGGGATCGCAGCCTTGCAGCACAGGTAGACGCTCGTCAGGTTCACTTCCTGCACCCGCCGCCAGGCGTCGAGCCCGGTCTCGAGGATCGAGTCGTCGTCGGGCGGCGAGATGCCGGCGTTGTTGAAGGAGATGTCCACGGTGCCGTACGCCTCGACAGCCGCGGCGAACATGGCGTCGACGCCCGACGGGTCCGTCACGTCCGCGCGGACATAGGTCCCGCCCACCTCGGCTGCGACGGCGCCGCCCGGACCCTCGGCGAGGTCGGCCACGACGACACGGGCCCCCTCGCGGGCGAACCTGATCGCGCTCGCCCGCCCGATGCCGCTCGCGGCGCCGGTGATGACAGCTACTTTTCCTTCGAGCCTTCCGGGCATGTGCATCCTCCGATCGTACGCGGTCGAAAACGGCCCGGACCCCGGCGGTCATGCATCGGTGGCGACGAACACGTTCTTGAGCTCCGTAAAGGCCTCGAGCGCGTCCGGGCCGAGCTCACGCCCGATGCCCGAGCGCTTGAAACCTCCGAACGGGGTCCAGTAGCGGACCGACGAGTTCGAGTTGACCGAGATCGTCCCGGTCTCCACGCGCGCGGGCGACCCGGAAGGCGCGCCCGACGTCGCGGGTCCAGATCGAGCCCGAGAGCCCGTAGACGGTGTCGTTGGCGATGCGGATGGCGTCCGCCTCGTCCTCGAAGCGGAGGACCGCGACGACCGGACCGAAGATCTCGTCGTGGGCGGCCGGCGCCTCGGGCGGGACCGGTGCCAGCACCGTGGGCGCGAACCAGAACCCCGCACCTTCGGGGGCGCTCCCCCGGAAGGCCACCGGCGCGCCTTCGGGCACGAACGCCGAGACGCTGGCGTGCTGCTCGGCGCTTATCAGCGGGCCCATCTCGCTTCGCTCGTCGGAGGGGTCCATGACCTTGACCGCCTTCACGGCCTGCTCGAAGTGCTCCATGAAGTGCTCGTAGGCGCTCTCTTGCACGAGGATCCGCGAGCGGGCACAGCAGTCCTGGCCGGCGTTGTCGAAGACCGCGTACGGTGCCGCCGCGGCCGCCGCCTCGATGTCGGCATCAGCGAAGACGATGTTGGCGCTCTTGCCGCCGAGCTCGAGGGTGACCCGCTTCATCTGCTCGGCGCACCCGGCCATGATCTTCTGGCCGACCTCGGTCGAACCGGTGAAGCAGACCTTGCCGACGGCCGGGTGGGTCACAAAGCGCCAGCCGACCACCGACCCGCGGCCCGGGAGGACCTGGAACACGTCCTCGGGAAGGCCGGCTTCGAGGGCGAGCTCGCCGATGCGGATCGCCGTGAGGGGCGTCAGGTCAGCCGGCTTCAACACGACCGTGTTGCCGGCGGCGAGGGCCGGGCCGAAGCCCCACGACGCGATCGGCATGGGGAAGTTCCAGGGCACGATGATCCCGACGACCCCGATGGGCTCGCGGAAGGTGATGTCGATCCCGCCCGGCACGGGAATCTGACGTCCGAAGAGGCGCTCCGGTGCTCCGGAGTAGTAGGCGAGCACGTCGCGGACATTGCCCGCCTCCCAGCGGGCGTTCGCGATCGTGTGGCCGGAATTCTCCACCTCGAGGCGCGCCAGCTCCTCCCTCGCCCCGTCGACCGCCTCGGCAAAGCGTCGCAAAAGACGCCCCCGGTCACCCGGGGAGACCGCTCGCCAGGCCGTTCCGACGGCGACGGAGCGGGCGATCGCCTCGTCGACCCCCTCGGCGTCGACCTGATCGACGCTGGCGACCACCTCCTCGGTGGCGGGGTTCACGACGGCCCGGAGAGCGCTCACAGTCGCTCGAAGCCGCGGTAGCGCTCCCAGTCGGTCACGGCCGACTCGAATGCCTCGAGCTCGACGCGCGCCATGTTCGAGTAGTGGGCGACGACCTCGTCGCCGAACGCCTTCCGCGCCACCTGGCTGGCGCCGAACAGCTCGGCCGCCTCGCGCAGCGTCGTCGGCAACCTCGGCTTGTCCGACTCGTAGGCGTTGCCGACGAACTCGGGCTCGAGCTCGAGGCCCTCCTCGATCCCGTGCAGGCCGCCCGCCACCATGGCGGCGAGGGCGAGATAGGGGTTCACGTCTCCGCCCGGGACCCGGCACTCGACCCGCAGGGCCTTCGGGTGGTGCCCGATGACCCGCAGGGCGCAGGTGCGGTTGTCGTGTCCCCAGGCAAGGGCCGTCGGGGCGAAAGAGCCCCGGACGAAGCGCTTGTAGCTGTTGATGTTCGGGGCGAGCAGGAGCGTCAGCTCGCGGAGCGTAGCCAGCAGGCCGGCGATGAACTGCTCGAACACCGGCGAGAAGCCGTGGGCGCTGTTCCCGAAGAACACGGGCTCGTCCGCGTCGTCGCGAAGCGAGATGTGGACATGGCAGGAGTTGCCCTCCCGGGCGTCGAACTTGGCCATGAAGGTCAGGCTGTAGCCCTCCTGGCCGGCGATCTCCTTGGCGCCCATCTTGAACAGGGAGTGCTCGTCGGCCTTCTCGACGAGGCCCGTGTACCTGAAGGCGATCTCGTGCTGGCCGAGGTTGCACTCGCCCTTGGCCGACTCGACCCACATGCCCGCCTCCCCCATCTCGTTGCGGATCCGCCGGAGCAGGGGTTCCACCCGCCCGGTGCCGAGGAGCGAGTAGTCGACGTTGTAGAGGTTCGCCGGCGTCAGCGACCGGTAGCCGGCCTGCCAGGCCTGTTCGAAGGTGTCGTTCAGCACGATGAACTCGAGCTCGGTGGCCCCGAGCGCGTGCCATCCGTGAGCGGCGAGCCGCTCCGCCTGGCGCTCGAGGATCTGGCGCGGCGAGGCCACGACCGGGGTGCCGTCGGCCCATTGCAGGTCCGCCACGCAAAAGGCCGTGCCCTCGTGCCAGGGCAGCAGGCGCAGAGTCGACAGGTCCGGCACCATGACGAAGTCGCCGTAGCCGCGCTCCCAGGACGACATGGCATAGCCGAGGACGGTGTTCATCTCGACGTCGACGGCCAGCAGGTAGTTGCAGCCCTCGGTGCCACCGGTCATGACGTCCTCGAGGAAGTGCGCGGCCGCGAAGCGCTTTCCCTGCAGGCGCCCTTGCATGTCGGTGATCCCTACGACCACCGTGTCGATCTCATGAGAAGCGACGAGCGCCGCCAGCCGGTCCACGCTGAGGGCAGCCGTTGCTTCGCTCAATCGATGCCTCCATCTAGCGGCCGCTCGACAGGTGGGCCTCGATTGCCTTGAGCTCGTCCTCGCTGCCCTGCACCTTCGGACCGGTGAACCACTTGCGGGCGGACAGGAGCCAGTACCCGCCCGCGTACAGCAGGACCACGCCGACGGCGATCGGGGCGTAGTTGAAGGTGTTGTGGTTGATCGGACTGAACTCCGGCAGCATGAACAAGATGGCGATGAACACGACCCAGATGATGCCCACCCAGCCGATGAGCGGGCTCCACTTGCCGAGGCTCCAGCGGCCCGCCCTGGAAATTCGCGCCCTGCATCCGGCGCAGCACTGTCGGGAGGATGTAGGCGATGTAGAGGCCGATCGTGGCGATCGAGGTGACTGCCGCGTAGGCGACGCCGCTCCAAAGCGACGGGACTGCCAGCAAGAAGGCGAACACCACGCAGAACCAGATGCCGTTCGTGGGCGTCCGTGTGCGGGGGTTGATCTGGTGCCAGTACCTGTGGCCCGGCACGGCCCCGTCCCGGCTGAAGGCGTACAGCATGCGGGAGTTGGCTGTGACAGAAGCCATGCCGCAGTAGGCCTGGGCCATGAAGGCGATCACGAGCAGCAGCTCGGCGCCGTGCCGGCCGATGGCATCGCTCCAGATGAGCACCGGAGCAAACTCCTGGAAGGCGTAGCTCGGTGTAGGTGGTCATGTTCGTCGGGATCACGAAGGTGATGGCGAGGATGAGGATCCAGCCGGCGATGAGCGAGACGACGATCGAGCTGACGATGCCCCGCGGGGCGGCGAGGTCGGGGCTGCGCGTCTCCTCGGACATGTGCGCCGAGGCGTCGTAACCCGTGAAGGTGTACTGGGCCATCAAGAAGCCGAGCAGGAACACGTACCACTTCGAGCTGAACCCGGACAGGTTGATGAACTTGGTGAAGACGAAGGAGGCCGAGGCGTGGTGGCTCGGGGCGAAGACGAGCACCAAGGCGATGATCGCCACGCCGAGGATGTGCCACCAGGCCGACACGTCCGACAAGAAGGCGACCACCCGCACTCCGAAGGTGTTGAGCAGGCCGTGGACGATGAGGATGCCGGCGTAGACGACGAGAATCCAGCCGCTCGTGTTCTGGAAGCCGAACACCATGTTGAGAAAGGCGGAGAAGAAGAAGGCGAACCCGTAGTCGATGCCTGCCGTGACGGCCACCTGGCCGAGGAGATTGAACCAGCCGGTGAACCAGCTCCACGCGCCGGCGTTCTTCTTGGCCAGCTTGGCCGACCAGTAGTACAGGCCGCCGGCGGTCGGATAGGCGGAGGCGATCTCGGCCATCGCCGAGGCCGACGATGGTCGTGAAGAACCCGACGATGATCCAGCCCCAGACGATGTCGACCGGGCCGCCTTCTTCCATCCCGAAGTAGTAGAGCGTCAGGCAGCCCGACAGCACCGAGATGATCGTGAAGGAGACGGCGAAGTTGGAGAAGCCGCCCATCCGGCGGTGGAGCTCCTGCGCGTAGCCAAGCTCGTGGAGCTTTGCTACGTCCGCATCAACGCCTCCAGGCACCGACCCGTTTGTTGCCGCCATCTGAGCCCCCCATCAACGACGACGGCACGAGCCGCCATACGGTGCGAACCATTGAAGCAATGGTGCAGGGGCAAGTCAAGGGCCAGATTTGTGATGCCGCGCACCGTCTGCGGCGGGCTGTGCCGGTCACGGCACCCGGCTTGGCGGACCGTCCCCTGGCACACTGATGGCCGATGAGCGCCGTGCCTGAGGTCGTCGAATTCCTCCTGAGCTACCCGCCGTTCAGCGCCCTCTCGCGGGCCGAGGTGGAGAACGCCGCGGCCTCGGCCGAGATCGAGTTCCATCTCGCAGGGACGGAGATCTTCTCGCAGGGGGCGCAGGCGAGCGAAGTCCTGCGGGTGATCCGCGCCGGGGCGGTCGAGATCGTCCACGACGGCGCCGTGCTCGACCACATCGGGGTAGGGGAGATGTTCGGGCACGCCTCGATGCTCTCGGGACTGCCGACCGGTTTCGCCGCCCGCGCCGCCGAGGACACCCTCACCTACAGGATCCCCGCCGACGCCGCCTACAGGTTGCTCGGCCAGCCGGCGACGCTTCGCTACGTGACGCGGTCGCTGCTCCAGGACCGTTACGGCATCCGCCAGGGCCGGGCGACCGAGGTGGACCGCAATCACCTCTCCCAGCCGGTCGGCGCCCTGATTCGCTCGCCGGCGGTGATCTGCCCGCCCGAGACCCCGATCCGCGACGCCGCCCGCGAGATGGGCGCCCGCGGGGCGACAGCGGTCGTCGTGGAGCTCGGCTCCTCGCTCGGCATCCTCACCGACCGGGACCTGCGCTCCCGGGTGGTGGCCGTCGGGCTCTCGCCGGATGCGCCCGTCTCGGAGGCCATGACCGCGCCGGCAGACACGGTTCCCGCCGACCGGCCCGCCGGCGAGGTCCTCCTCGACATGCTCGACAGGGGCTTTCGCCACTTTCCCGTGCTCTCTCCCCCCGGAGAGGTGACTCGGGGTCATCGGAGACTCCGACCTCGTCGAGATCCAGACGCACTCCTCCTTCTCGCTCCGCCGGGCGATCGCCCGCGCCCTTGATATCGACGAGCTGGCCGAAGCCGCTGCGGCTCTGCGGCCGATGATCGTCAGCCTGCACCGGGCCAGCGTCGCTCCGCTCGATATCGAGGCCGTGTTCTCGATCGTGTCGGACGCGCTGACAAGGCGGGCGCTCGAGTTCGCCGTGTCGGAGCTGGGCGAGGCCCCGGTGCCCTTCGCCTGGCTCGCGCTCGGGAGCCAGGCCCGGCGTGAAGCCGTCCCGAGCTCCGACCTCGACAGTGCGGTCGTCTTCTTGAAAGGGGACGACCCTGCCATAGACGTGGACGAGGTGACGCGCCCGTACTTCGCCCGTCTCGCCCAGCGGACGACGGAAGTCCTCGTCGCCTGCGGCTTCCACCCTGACACGCACCGAGCCAGTGCCGTCGGACCCGCTCTTCGTGCGCTCGCTCGAGTCCTGGCAGGCGGCGGGCCGATCCTGGCTCGAGGACCCCGCGCAGGAAAAGGCGCTCGTGCTCACCTCGGTGCTGGTCGACAGCCGCCCGGTGCTCGGGGACAAGGTCGGCGAGATGCTGTCCGAGACGTTCCGCCCCGCCCGGGAGCACCCCGACCTGTTGCGCATGCTGGCCCGCTACTCCCTTGCGCACAGGCCGCCCACCGGCTTCCTCGGCGGTCTCGTCGTCGAGCATTCAGGGGAGCACCGCGGCCGGCTCGACCTGAAGGAGGGAGGCATCCTGCCGATCGTCAACCTCGCCAGGTGGGCCGGCATGGCAAGCGGGGTCGTCGGCGCCTCGACTCCGGCGCGGCTGCGCGCCGCCAGTGAGCACGGTGTGCTCAGCCACGCGGACGCGGACACCCTCATCGAGTCGTTCGAGCTCGTCTCCGAACTTCGCCTCGACCACCAGACGGCGCAGCTCATGGCGGGGGTCGAGCCCGACGACTTCGTGGACCCGTCCGAGCTGAGCGCGCTCACCCGCACGTACCTGAAGGAGGCGTTCCGGGCCGTCGCCGCCGTGCAGCAGGGCATTTCCAGCGACCTCTCCCTCGGCGCCCGGTGAGGACCTGGGCCAGGCTCGGGCGACCGCCGGCGCCGGCCGCAGAGGGCTATGCCCGCGCCCGGCTGCCGCGAGGGCGCACGCCTTGGCGCGAGGCCCGCTACTGCGTCGTCGACCTGGAGCTGAGCGGGCTGGACCCGAAGACGGGCGAGATCATCTCCTTCGGGGCGGTGCCGATCGACGGGGGGGTCATCGGCGTAGGGCGGAGCCTCTACGGCCTCGCCCGTCCGACGCGCCCGTTGAAACAAGCCTCCGTCGTCGTCCACCACATCCGCTCGATCGACCTCGACGAGGCGCCGCGGCTGGACGACGCGATCACCCCGTTGCTCGGTGCCATGGCGGGCCGGGTCCTGATCGCCCACTCGGCCTCCGTCGAGAGGACCTTTCTCGGCGCCGCCCTCCGCCGCCAGGGCGTCCGGCTGCGTGAGCCCGTGCTCGACACCGCTGTGCTCGGGCGACTGCTCCTGGTCGAGCGAGGCGAAGCGCCGCCCCGACCGGTGTCGCTCGGTCAGCTCGCGGCGGCTTTGGGGCTTCCCGAGCACCGGCCGCACCACGCCCTGAGCGACGCCTTGACGACGGCGCAGGTCTTCTTGGCCGTCGCCTCGCACCTGGACAAGCAAGGGCACGAGACCGTCGGGTCCCTGGCACGCGCGGCGAGCCGCCTGGAGAACGCCCGGCACTACTCGCCGAGGCGCCCGGGCGCCTGAGCCGTCATGCAAGGCGGAGAGGGGCCGCCGTGCCCTGACGCCCAGCGGGTGGGCCCCGGGCTCAGGTGACGATGTTGACCAGGCGCGGCGGCCGGGCGATCACCCTTGCCGGCGCGGCACCTCCGAGTGCCTCTTGCACCTTCTCTGACGCAAGGGCCGCTTCGGTGGCCGCCTCCTCCGAGATGTCGCGGGGAACCTCGAGGCGGTCTTTCACCTTGCCGTTGACTTGCACGACCATCGTCACCGTCTCGTCTGTGAGAAGACGCAGGTCGGCTACCGGCCACGGCCGGGTGTGGACGTTGTCGCCGTGGCGGTGCTCGTAGGCCTCGGCGGTGAGATGGGGGGCGAACGGGGCGAGCAGCTCGAGCAGGGTGTCGATGGACTCCTCGACCAGGGCCCGCTCGGTGCCTTCGCGGACGTGGCGGGAGATCGTGTTCGCGAGCTCCATGCAGGCCGCGACAGCGGTGTTGAAGGCGTAACGGTCGATGTCGGCCGTCACGCGGGCGATGGTGCGGTGGACCGCGCGCTTCAGCTCTTGGCCGCCGCCGCTCGGGCCGCCGTCGCTCGGGCCGCCGTCGCCCCCGTGCCCGGTCGGCTCGGATGGATCGGTGGCAAGGCGCCACACCCTGCCCAGGTACCGCGGCGCATCCGTCGAGGATCTCCTCGGTCTGCTCGCTCCAGTCGACGTCGTCGACGGGCGGTCCGATGAACAAGTGGAGCAGCCGCAGCGCGTCGGCTCCGACCTTTGCGAAATATTCGTCGGGTGACACGACGTTGCCCCGGGACTTCGACATCGCCCGGCCGCCGAGACGGATCATCCCCTGGCAGAACAGCTGCGAGAAGGGCTCCCTGACCTCCTTCGGGCCGAGACCGGTGTCCGCCAGAGCCCTTGTGTAGAAACGGGCGTAGAGCAAGTGCAAGATCGCGTGGGTGATGCCGCCGATGTACTGGTCGACAGGCATGTAGTGCCGGGCGGCCGGGATGTCGACCGGGCCCGTCTCGTCCCGCGGGTTGCAAAAGCGCAGGAAGTACCACGCCGAGTCCACGAAGGTGTCCATCGTGTCCGTCTCGCGACTGGCCGGGCCACCGCAGATCGGGCAGGTCGTGTTCAAGAAGCCCGCGTCGAAGCGCAGGGGCGACTCGCCCGTCGGGCGGAATTCGACGTTCTCGGGCAGGAGGATCGGCAGCTCTTCGACCGGCACGGGTGCCATGCCGTGGGTGGGGCAGTAGACAACGGGGATCGGGCAGCCCCAGTAGCGCTGTCGACTGATCAACCAGTCCCGCAACCGGTAGTGGACCTTGCGCGCGCCCGATGCCTCGTTCCTCCAGGAATTCGATCGCCGCCCGCTTCGCTGCCGGCACGTCCAGCCCGTTCAGGAACCCGCTGTTGATCTTGGCGCCGTCGCCCGCATAGGCGCCGCCGGCGAAATCCTCCGGTGGCTCGACCGTGCGCACAATGGGCAGGCCGTAGGCCTCGGCGAAGGCGAAGTCCCGCTCGTCCTCGGCCGGCACGGCCATGATCGCCCCGGTGCCGTAGCCCATGAGCACGTAGTCGGCGACGTAGATCGGAACCAACTCGTCATTGAAAGGGTTGACGCAGTAGCTGCCGGTGAACGCGCCCCGTTTCTCCAGCGATCCTTCGGAGGACTGGCGCTCGATATCAGTCTCCTGCTGGGCCCTGGCGCTCAGTTCCGCGACCGCTTCGCGCTGCGGCTCGGTCACGAGCTCGACGACGAGCGGGTGTTCGGGGGCGAGGACGGCATAGGTCATGCCGAAGCTCGTGTCCGGCCGGGTGGTGAAGACCTCGACTTCGATCTCCGGCCGGCCGGCCACGGCCATGCGGAACTGGGCACCTTCGGACCGCCCGATCCAGTTGCGCTGCATGGTCTTCACGCGCTCGGGCCAGTCGAGACCGTCGAGGGCGTCCAGCAGCTCCTCGGCGTAGTCGGTGATGCGGAAGAACCACTGCTCGAGGTTGCGACGCTCGACGATGTCGCCGGACCGCTCGCAGGTGCCGTCGGCGAGGACCTGCTCGTTGGCGAGCACCGTGTGGCACCCCGGGCACCAGTTGACCGGTGCCTCGGCCCTGTAGGCGAGGCCCGCGCGAAGCAGCTCCAGGAAGATCACCTGGTTCCAGCGCATGTAGTCCGGGTCGTGGCTGCGCAGCTCGCGTCGCCAGTCGTAGACGGCTCCCAGGCGTCTCACCGACGCCTTCAGCTCGGAGATGCGTGCCTCGGTGTAGACGCGCGGGTGGTCCCCTCCCTTGATGGCGGCGTTCTCGGCCGGAAGGCCGAACGAGTCGAAGCCGAACGGGCTCAGCACGGCGTGGCCCTGCATGGTGCGGTGCCGGACGAGGACGTCGCCGAAGGTGTAGTTGCGGATGTGGCCCTGGTGGGCCGGACCGCTCGGATAGGGGTACATGCTCAGCACGTAGTAGGGCGGCCGGGGGTCGTCGAGGCCGACCCTGTAGGTGCCGTCCTCGTCCCAGCGCCGCTGCCAGCGCTCCTCGACCTCGCGAAAGTCGTATCCGTCCACGGACCACAGGCTAATCGGGCGGCCCGAAAAGCTACGAAGTGGTCCCTGCGCTGCTCGGGAGTTTGCCGCCGCTCTGGGTCGGATAGAGTGAGGCTTCCCTCGGGGGCGTAGCTCAGTTGGTAGAGCGCCTGAC
>CAWDPZ010000013.1:0-18287 GCA_963804265.1 uncultured Acidimicrobiaceae bacterium | reverse complement strand
CTGCCAGCGAGCTCGTCCTGGACGAGCCGCAGTACCAGGCGTCGGAGCTCCTGATCGGGGCGATCATGCACGGCTGCCGCTTCGAGGAACGGCCCGTGACCTTCCGGGCCCGTCGCAAAGGCGAGACGAAAAAGAGCGGGAACTTCCTCTACGGCCTGCGTTATGGACGTGTCGTGATACGGACCTATCTGAGGGAGCGGAGCCGGCAGCGCCTCAGCCGATGAAAGCCTGAGGTTCCGGCACCGGCAGTGCCCGTCCCTCTTCTCGGATCGACTTGCCGGAGCCGTCGCCAGCCCCGCCCGGGCCGGGTTCCCCCCTGCCGGAACGCCCCGCCAGCACCAGGCGATGAGGGCGACGACGATGACGATCGCGCCGGCGGCACCGGTGAAGGGCACCCAGGGATGGAGGGCGAAGAGGACGCCCGCCACCAGAGCCGATGCCGCCGTGGCGCCGGTCTGGGCCGTCGAGGCCGCTCCCTGGGCGCGTCCCAGCTGACTGCCGGGCACGCTGTGCGCCAGCTGGGAGGCGAGGGCGGGCCCGGCCACGGCGACCGACACCGCCTCGGCCGCGCCAAGACCCACCAGCAGCCAGACCGAATGGAGAAACGGATAGGTGGCGGCGAACCCGGCAGACATGAGCGTTGACCCGGCCGCCAGATAGCGCCGGTCGAAATGGTCCACGAGCCAGCCCCCCGGTACCGAGGCGGCGGCGAAGGGCAACGCGAACAGCGTCCAGGACAAGCCGATCTGCCATCCCGAGGCACCCCGGAGGTGGAGCAGGAGGCTCCAGCAGACTTCGTACACGCCGATGACGAGCCCGGCCCCGGCGTAACCGAGCACCACACCGAGCACGCTGCGGTCCCTCCACATGACAACCCTCGGTCCCGGGTCGTCGTGGAGCGACCTTGTCTTGGGCACGGCCACGAGGACAGGTATGCAGGCGAGAAGAGAAGCCACGGCGGCAGCCACGAACAGCCAACGCATGGCCGAGATCCCGGCCAGGCCACCGATGAACGGCCCGATCGCCAGCCCCACCGTGCGGGAGGCGAAGAGGGCACCGTAGGCGCGGCCCTGCTGGTTGGCCGGCACGGCGCTGCCCACGGTGGCGTTGTTGGCGACGTCGACGACTCCTGCTCCCGCTCCCTGCAGCGCCCGGCACGAAGAGGGCCGCGATCGGGTACCTATGAGGGCGAAACCTGCGCTCGCGGCCGCGAAGGTGACGAGACCTCCCAGTTGCACCGGGCGGCGCCCGATTCGGTCGGACAGGCGTCCGATCGGGTACTGCACGAAGATGGCTGCCAGGAAGAAGGCCGCCATCACAACGCCCACGAGCGCTACGGGCGCTCCCAGCCTCCGGAGATAGAGCGGCAGGAGCGGCATCATGGCCCCGGCCCCGGCCCATTCGACGAACGAGGACGTCGAGAGCGCGATTACAAGGCGCCGCCCGCCGGATCGGGACACCATCGGCCCATCATCGCAGTGCGGCCTCGTGAGGGGCCAGTGAGCCAGCGGCGGCCCGACGGCGGTGGCGGTCCGGCCTCGAGTGATCGGCGAACACGAATTCTCCGAACCACTCCCAGGTCCGGCGAATGCCCTCCTCGCGGGCGATGGTCGGCTCGTAGCCGAGGACCTCCTTCGCCAGGTCGTAGGAGGCGAAGTTGCGCTCGACCTCGCCGGGACGCTTCTCCCGGTGCTCGATCGGATGGTCCGGCACGCCGGCAGCGACACGGCACAGGTCGGCCAGCTCCTGCACGGTCGTCTCGATGCCCGACGCGATGTGCAGGACCGTGCCGCCCTCGAGGTTGCTCTCGAGGGCCAGCTGAAGGGCCCGGCAGATGTCGTCGACGTGGGTGTAGTCACGCGAGGCGAGGCCGTCGCCGTAGATGACGATCGGCTCGCCGGCGTCGATGGCCCTGAAGAAGAGCGTCATCGCCCCCTTCTTGCGGGCGCTCCAGGGCCCGTAGACGTTCGCGAAGCGGAGGGCGACCGTGCCGAGCCCGTAAGCCTTGGCAAAAGCGTGCGGCGTAGCCCTGGCCGGCGAGCTTGCTCGCCGCCCGTAGGGCGAGATGGGCTTCGGGAGAGAGGCCTCGTTGACCGGAGGCGAGGCGTCTCCGATCGAGCGCCCCCCCGGTCGATGCCTGCACGACTCGGTGGATGCCCGCCCGGCGTGCGGCGTCGAGCACCTGGAAGGTGCCGAGGACGTTGACGTCGAAATTCGCCGCCGGGTCCGCGACCGACATCACGACCGAGCCGGAAGCGGCGAGGTGCACGACAGAGCCGGCACCGGAAAGCGCCCGGTCGAGGGTGGCGGCTTCACGAGATATCGCCGTCGATCACCTCGGCGTCGACGCCCTCGAGATGGAGAGGTGCCCGTCGTCAGGTTGTCGAGCACGCGGACGGCGTATCCGCTGAGACAAGCCGCCTCACGAGCGTCGCCCCGACAAAGCCGGCGCCGCCCGTCACGAGAACACCGTCGGTGTTTCAGCCATCGCAAGTCACCCGGCGGAAGTTAGCAGGCAGAGGTGCTGTGTGAGCCGGCTCGTCCGGGCGGCCGGGCAGGCGGGCGGCGGGCGAACCGCCGCTTTCTCATTTCCGCAGGCTGGATTCAGCGGCGTCGAAGGCCTGCTGAACAGCTTTCGTGGCCCGCAGGGACTGTTCGGTGATGGCGGCCCGCCCGACGCGGGCGCGCCTGTGGCCCGCCGCGCGCTCGCCCGAGCCGGTGGCCGCGTCGTCTTCGGCTCCCTGCAAAGACGAGGGCACCGCGAGCGGCGGCCCGATCACGACGTTCACACGCCTCGGACGGGGAAACCTCGAGCCCGGGGCATGGCGCGCTCCGAACCGCCGATGCCGACGGGGATGATCGGGGCACCCGTGCGGAGCGACAGGTAGGCGAGGCCGTCCTTCAGGTCCTCGACGACGGGTCCCGAACGCCGCGTGCCTTCGGGGAACATCACGAGGACCTCGCCGTCTTCGAGCACCCTCCGGCAGCGTTCGAGCGCCTCGCGGTCGGCGCCGGACCGGTTGACGGGAAAACAGCCGCAGGCCTCGAGCACGCGTCCGATGAGCTTGGACTTCCACACCTCTTCCTTGACGATGTAGCGCAGGCGCCGGGCTCTCGTGATCCGGGCGACGATCAGCCAGTCGACATAGGACCGGTGCACGGGCGCCACGATGCAGCCTCCCTGCATGGGGAGGTTCTCGCGGCCTTTGACGGTGCCCGGGAAGTACAGCCTCGAGAGCCCGACGGCGATCGTGCGCACCAGGTGGTAGACGACCGACCTCGGACAAAGTCGAGCACGTGTCGGGGAGAACTGCGGTCTGCTCACAGTCGGGACAGCACCTCCTCGACCACCGAGTCGACGCTGCGGCCCGTCGAGTCGACGACGACTGCGTCCGGCGCGACGACGAGCGGAGAGACCGCCCACGACGAGTCCAGCTCGTCGCGCCGTCGCATCGACTCGGCCGTCGCGGCGAGATCATCGGGCCCCACGCCCTGTTCGGCGGCCCGCCGCCAGGCGCGCTCGGCCGAGTCGGCGGTCAGGAAGATCTTGAGATCGGCGTCCGGAAGCACGACGCTGCCGATGTCCCGGCCCTCGACAACTCCCCCGCCGTTGGTCGCCGCCCATGCCCGTTGGCGCCGCACGAGCTCTGCCCGCAGCTCGGCGTGGGCCGAGACGACCGATACGGCCCGGGTGACTGCGGGCTCGCGGATCAGATCGGTGACGTCCCGGCCGTCCAGCACGACCCGCTCCCCGACGTTCAGGTCCATCGAGCGGGCGAGGGCCGCGACGGCTTCGCCGTCGTGCGGATCGATCCCCTGCTCGAGCGACAGGAGGGTGACGGCCCGGTACATGGCCCCCGTGTCGAGGCGCTCCAGGCCGAGCTGACGTGCGACCTCTTTGGCGACAGTGGATTTACCCGCCCCGGCAGGGCCGTCGATGGCGATCACCGGGCCGTGGCGGGCGCCCTTGCTGAGCCCGAAGCCGTGCTCGCCGAGGGAGCTGCGCACCCGTTCTGCCGCTTCGGCGGCGACCGTGAGGATGAGAACGCCGCGCGGTCGGTACTGGGAGTGGACGATCTCGAGGTCCTCGATGTTCACTCCGAGCTCGCCGGCGATGGTCGTGACCTGCGCAAGCACGCCGGGACGGTCGGGGATGAGAACGTGCAGCTCGGTGACCGCGCTCGGCCGGCTCGCCCGAGGGGGGAGGTTGCGCCGCGCCAGCTGCGCCTGGTCCAAAAGGGCGACGAGGCTCATGCGGTCGTCCTCGGCGACGATGCGGCGCACCTCGCTCAGGCGGGCGATGAGGTCGTCGAGCACGGGCACGATCGCCGGCACGTTGTCGCGGCAGATGTCGGGCCAGATGGCCGAGGACCCCGCGGCGATCCTGGTCATGTCGCGAAAGCCGCCCGCGGCGAGCCTCAGCAACGCCGTGTGGGCGTCTGTGGCCTCCGTCGCCAGGCCCATCATCGTTGCCGCCGTCAGGTGCGGCACATGGGAGACGAGGGCCACGAGCTCGTCGTGGCGGTACGGGGCGAGCGCGACCAGGTCGGCTCCGAGCTCGGCGATGACCGACTGGACGGAGGAGAAGGCGGCGGGATCGGTGGACGAGGTGGGCGTCAGCACCCAGGTGGTGCCGGCGAACAGGTCCCGGTCGGCGCCGTCCGGGCCTTCGTGCTCCGATCCGGCCATCGGATGGCCGCCGACGAAACGGGGGTGGGCGACCGCGGCGACGATCGGGCCTTTGACGCCGCCGACGTCGGTGACGACCAGCTCGCCCGACTCGTCGGCGCGAAGCAGCGCTCTCGCCTCGTCGGCGATGGCCGCGACCGGGGTCGCCACGAAGGCGATCGCGGCGAGGTGGTCCACGCCGAGCTCGTCCACTGCGCCGAGCTCGCGAGCCCGCAGCGCTCGGGCATCATCGACGTCCCGGCCCGTGACGTGCCAGCCCCGGGCCTTGAGGGCGAGGGCGATCGAGGTGCCGACGAGCCCGAGCCCTGTCACCTGCGCCCGCCGGAAGGCCGCCGGCTCGACCGGGTGTGGCCGGGTCAGTCGGGGAGGTCATCGGCGGAGCCCGCGTGCGCCCTCTAGGTAGACGTGGTGCAGCGAGTCTCTCGTCCGTTCCGTGTAGAAGTGGATCAGGACGCGGATACAGCGTGGCACCGCCCCTGTGACAGCCAGCTCGCGGGCACACATGAGCGGCACGTCGCCGAGCCCGAGGGAGCGCGCCACGGTGGCGGGGAACATGGAGACGACGTCATCGGTCGCGGTGAAGAGGATGCTCACGAGGTCGTCGTGCGTCGACCCCGTTGCGCTCCAGCAGCGCGGACACGAGCGCGCACGCGTCCGGTCACCTGTTCGGGGACGTCCGCGTCGACCGTCGTCGCCCCGCGGAGGGCTCGCAGACCGCTGCCATCGGCGGGAGCCTACTCCGGCGCGAGGAGGCGCGCGAGCAGCCTCTGCGAGCGAGGCGCACCTCGGAGGAGATGAGCGGCCTCCAATCCCCGGGTGCAGCGAGCGATCCGACACGGGGCCGATCCTCGTCCGCACGAGCCGGACGACGGGATGGCCGACCGCCTCGCACATCCGGCGCACCTGCCTGTTGCGACCTTCGTGGATCACGAGGCGGATCAGGCCGGGGAGACCGATGCCACCCGGGCCGGCGCAGTCGTCTCCCCGTCGTCCAGCACGACTCCCTGCCTGAGACGGCGCAGTGCCCCGGGGCTCGGGCTCCCCGCTCACCTCCGCCAGGTACTCCTTTTCGACCCCGAAGCTCGGGTGGGCGAGGAGCTGGGCGAACTTGCCGTCGTTGGTCAGCACGAGCAGGCCCTCTGTCTGCAGGTCGAGGCGGCCGACGGAGAAGACCCGCGGCTCGTCGGGGACAAGCTCGAGCACGGTCGGACGCCCCTCCGGGTCGTCTGCGGTCGTGACGACACCGGCCGGCTTGTTCAAGAGGTAGTACGACGAGACCGGGCAGGACGCCCACGGGTGCTCCGTCCAGGGCGACGAGGTCCCTCTCCACGTCCACCCGCCGGCCGAGGACCGCGCACCTCGCCGTTGACCGTCACCCGTCCTTCGCTGATCAGGTCCTCGCAGGTGCGCCGCGGAGCCGTAGCCGACGCGGGCTAGCACCTTCTGGAGCCGCTCGCCCTTCGCCCTCGCTCACTCGCTCAGCTCGGCGCGGCGAGCACGTTCTCGAGCATCTCGACCGTGGAGGCGGGAGGGACGAACGCGGCGAGCGGAGGCAGGTCCTCGATCGAGTCGAGGCCCAGGCGCTCGAGGAACGTCGAGGTCGTCCCGTACAAGATGGGCTGGCCGGGGCCCTCGTCACGCCCGACCGCCTGCACGTAGCCGCGGGCGACGAGCATCCGCATGACGCCCTCGACGTTGACGCCCCGGATCGGCTGAGACCTGCGGCGAGAGATCGGCTGTTTGTAGGCGACCACGGCCAGGGTCTCGAGCGCGGCGGGCGAGAGCTTCTGCGGGCCGCCGTCGAGGACGAAACGCTCGACGTAGGCCGCGTAGGCCTCGCTCGACTGGAAACGGTAGCCACCGGCGACCCTGAGCCAGCTCGAAGCCCCGGCCGCTCCCTAGGTAGCCGGCCGCGAGATCGGCGCACAGCTGCTCCACACGCTCCACAGGCAGCTCGAGCAGCTCGGCGAGAAGCCGGGCGGTACCGGCTCGGTCGCCACCGTGAGCACCGCCTCGATCGCCGCCGACTCGGAGCGGCCGACTGCGTCCGGGCCAGGAGGCTCCTCCGCCGGTTCCTCGGGCATCGAGCCTGAGGCTGCGAGGCTCATCCGCTGTAGTCGAGGTCGGCGAGCGACACCGAGACCGGCTCCCGCAAGCCAGCCGGGCTGCCCGGCTCCCCCATCTCGCCGAGCTCGCTGGCCTGCTCCAGCCCGCCGGTCCAGCTCACGCCGGAGCTCGCCGAAGGTCGTCGCCTGCTCCAGCTCGACCAGTCCCTGCTTGTAGAGCTCGAGCAGGCCGAGGAAGTGCACCACGACCTCCATACGCGTTCGCGCCGCCGCCGTCAGCTCCCGGAAGGTCGTCGCCGGCCGACCCCGGCAGTCGCCCGCACAGGGCCTCGACCACCTCGGCGACGGTGACCTCGTCCACGAGGACGTGGTCGGTCTCGACGTGCCGGGGCGGGCTTGGTCTCGAAGGGCACGCAGGGCCGCGCCCGGACGTGGTCTGGGCTCAGGAAGGCGAGCAGGTCGGGCTGCGAGGCCGTCGAAGCGCTCGTCGAGACCGGCCAGCCGCGGCCAGGACCTGGAGGCCGCGAGCTCGGCACGGGCGAAGCTGCTGCCCGCGGCGGAGAAGGTCGTGCACTCGACGAGGCGGGCCAGCAGGTAGTCGCGCTCTTCGAGCAGGGCCAGGCACTCCTCGTCGGAGTCCTCGCGACCGGGGAGGAGCCGGCGGCACTTCAGCTCCACGAGCGTTGCGGCGATGACCAGGAACTCCGTCGCGACCTCGAGGTCGAGCCGCTGCATCGCCTCCACCTCGGCCAGGAAGGCGTCCACGATGTCGGAGAGCGCCACCTCGTAGAGATCGACCCGCTGCTCGGTGATCAGCCTGAGCAACAGGTCGAAGGGGCCCTCGAAGATGTCGGTGTGGACCTTGTACACCACAGGGGCGAGGTTACCGGCCGCGGCGTCCGGATGGTCGGATACCCGGGCAAGGGTCGCGCGCCGAGGACGCGAACAATGAGGAATTGCCGGGCTTGGCGCCACGCAGACAATGGCGGGGCCTGGCAGGCCGGTTATCCTGCTGGCGATGGAACGGGTCTTCTCGGGGGTCCAGTCGTCGGGCTCGCCGCATATCGGCAATTACTTCGGCGCCGTTTCGCCAGTGGGTCGCTGACCAGCAGAACGCTGACTCGGTGTTCTGCGTCGTCGACCTGCACGCCCTGACGGTCGAGCAGGACCCGGCGCTGTTGCGCCAGCGGACGCTCGACACAGCGGCCTGGCTCTTCGCGAGCGGGCTCGACCCGGAGGTCTGCACGGTCTTCGTCCAGAGCCACGTGCCCGAGCACACAGGGTTGTCCTGGCTGCTCGAGTGCACCGCCACCTACGGCGAGCTGCGGCGCATGACCCAGTTCAAGGACAAGTCCAAGGGCAACGAATCGGTGCAGCGCCGGGCTTTTGACCTACCCGGTGCTCATGGCCGCCGACATCCTCCTCTACGACACCGACAAGGTGCCGGTGGGCGACGACCAGCGCCAGCATCTCGAGCTCGCCCGCGACATCGCCATCCGCTTCAACGGCCGCTACGGCCAGACCTTCGTCGTCCCGAGGCGCAGTCGTGCCCAAGGTCGCCGCCCGGGTGATGGACCTCCAGCACCCCGAGCGCAAGATGTCCAAGTCGGTCAGCTCGCCGCTCGGGACGATCGACCTCATGGACGACGCCGACTCCATCCGCCAGAAGATCCGCAAGGCGGTGACCGACAACGACGGGAGTCGTGCGCTACGACACCGAGGAAAAGCCGGGCCTCTCCAATCTCATCGAGCTCTTCGCAGCCGCCTCGGGCGTTCCCTCGAGGACGTGGCCGCCTCTTACGACCGCTACGGGACCATTGAAGGCGGACCTGGCCGAGCCCCTCGTCGAGGTGCTCGGCCCCGTCCGGGAGCGCTACCGCGAGATCACCGCTGACCCGGACGTCGTCCCGGGCCTGCTCGACAAGGGCGCCCCAAGGCGAGCGCGGTCGCCTCCGCGACCCTGCAGCCGGGCCCGGGAGGCCATCGGGCTGCTGGCGCCCTAGGCAGCCCCGGTTGCCCGTCGGGACCATCAGGCGGCTCGCGGCACGTCAGGCGGAGAAGGGTGCCGCTCGCGACGACGTTCAGGTACCAGGTCTCGACAGTGGACGAGGATGCTCGAGAGCAGGTTGTGGTCGAGGAAGACGACCAGCAGCACGACGACCATGAAGCCCATCCGCAGCTGGTAGTACGTGGGCAGCGCCGAGGCGGGCAGGGCACGCTCGATCAGCGCCGAGCCGTCGAGCGGAGGGATCGGGATCAGGTTGAAGATCGCGAGGATCACGTTCACGATCCCGAACTCGAACACGATCTGAGCTACCAGGCCACCCTGGTTGTGAGCCAGCCGAGCTCGTGGAGGATGACGCCGGCTATCGCCGCCAGGATGATGTTCGTCGCCGGCCCGGCCAGCGCCACGTACACCGACTGGTTCCTGGGGTGGCGCAACCGGTTGATCGGCGATGGGCACCGGCTTGGCCCACCCGAAGATCGGCCCATGGCTCAAGGCGAGCACGACGGGCACGACGATCGATCCCACCGGGTCGATGTGCTTCAGCGGATTGAGGGTGAGCCGACCGGCGCGCTTGGCGGTGTCGTCGCCGCACCAGAGGGCCACGACGCCGTGGCTCACCTCGTGGAGGATCACCGACGGAGCGAAGGCGAGTATGAAGATCAGGGTGTCCTCGTTGACCACATGGTGGCGGATGACCAGCACGATCAAAAGGACGCCGACAGCGGCGAAGACGATGTAAGTCGGAAGCCTCGGGTTTGATCCGAGAGAGCGCAACCGCGCTCCGGTGGTCAACGGCGAACCGAGGCGCAGTCGATGCAGAAGGCCGTCGCCGGCTGAGCTTCGAGGCGCGCCGGCGAGATCGGCTTGCCGCAGCGCTCGCAGGAACCGTAGGTTCCCTGATCGATCTTGTGCGAGGGCTTTCTCGACCTGGGCGAGGGCTTCTTGGAGCTGGGCGGCGAGCGCCTCGGCCTCACCTCGCTCGGCGGTCACCTGCGAGGAGTCTGCGAAATTTGCGTCGTAGGTCAGGTTGCCGTCCGCGCCGAAACCGATCTCTTCCAGCTTGTGCACGAGTGAGGCTCGCTCCTCTTCGAGAAGCTCGCGATAGTCAACGGCAGCTGCTTCATTCGCCATCGGCGCAACACTAGTCCTGTTACGGGCGCAGAGCGACCTGCAAACCCGCTCAGCGGCGCGCGATCAGGGCCCTCGGGTGGGCCTTTTCGTAGACCCGCCGGAGCAGCTCAGGCGAGACCCTCGTGTAGACCTGAGTCGTCGTGATCGTGGCGTGGCCGAGCAGCTCCTGCACGACCCTGATGTCGGCCCCGTGCTCGAGCAGGTGCGTCGCGCACGAATGACGCAACACGTGGGGCGATACCTTGTCCTCGAGCTTCACCTTGACAGCGGCGGCCCTGACGACCTGCCAGACGGCCTGGCGTGACATGCGCCTGCCGCGTGTCGAGATGAAGACCGCCTCCGCGTCGTCCGCCGGGCCCAGCGCACCGGGGCCATGGCCGGGCGCCCCGCGGGGCCGAGCCACTCCTCGAGGGCGGACAGGGCGTGCCGGCCGATCGGCACGAGGCGCTCCTTCGAGCCTTTCCCGTAGGCGACGGCCATGCTCTTTTCCATGTCGAGGTCACCGAGGCGGAGCGCCGGCAAGCTCCGAGATCCGCATGCCGGTCGCGTAGAGGGTCTCGAGGATGGCCCGGTTGCGCAGGGCGCGCGGGTCGTCGCCGATCACGGCCGACAAGAGGAGCTCGACCTGCTCCTCGGAGAGGGCCTTCGGGATCGCCTGGGGAATCCGCGGCGTGGAGACGCCCTCGGTCGGGTCGAGGGCGATGCCGCGCTCGTCGACGCAGAAACGGTGCAGGCCGCGGACCGCGGCAAGCGCCCGCGCCGTCGAGGTCGGGCGCTTCGAGGCCGCGAGCAACGCCACGTAAGCCTCGACCACGCCTGCTGTCGACATGTGACAGGGCCATGCCGCGCTCGGCGAGGAAACGCTTCGTAGGCGCCGAGATCGCGCCTGTAGGCGGATATGGATGCGGGCGCCCTCCCCCGCTCCACCGCGAGATAGGACAAGAACTCCTCGGCGTCCCGGCTCAGGGCGGCCTGCGCTGCCAAGACCTGCTCCTCAGCCGGGCTGGAGCGCCTGAGCGCGTCCGGGCCCAGGAACGAACGGCGCCAGGAAGAGGCCGACGATCGTCTTCGCGTCGACGATCTCACCGCGCCGCGATGAGCTCGTCGACCGAGGAGAGCGAGATCCGCTCGATGACGAGGTGCTCCTCCTCGACACCGTCGGCGGCGCGCTCTCCGGCCTTAAGCCCCTCGGCGAGGAAGCAGGTCGTCAGCTCGTCGCAGAAGCCGGGCGAATTGAAGAAGCGTCCGAGCTCGGTGAACGTGCTCGGCCTCGGCCCCGACCTCCTCGTTGAGCTCCCGGGCCGCACAGAGCTCCGGGGGCTCTCCCGGCGACGTCGAGCTTGCCGGCGGGCAGCTCCAGCAGGGCCTGGTCGACCGGGCCCCGGTACTGGCGGACGAGCAGCACGTGCTCCCGATCGCTCTCGAGCGGCACGACGCAGACGGCGTCGAAGGTCCGCACGAGCTCCCGCTCGAAGGTGAAGCCGTCCGGGCCGACGAAGGTCCCGATCGTGACGGTCAGGCGTTCGCCCGAGTAACGGACCCTCTCTCCGATCGGGCGGAAGGCTCCCCGGTCCAGCCCCTGCAGGCTCGCCACCGGCGCGTGTCAGCCCGACCGCGAGACCGGCTCCTCGGCCTCAGGAGGGGACATTGTCGAGGTCGTAGAGGCGCGGGGTGCGCTCGTGCGCCCGGTTGAGCGCGGCTCCGACCAGCCCGCGAAACAGCGGGTGGGGCCTGTCCGGCCGGCTCTTGAACTCTGGATGTGCCTGGGTGGCGATCCAGAACGGGTGGCCGGGAAGCTCGATGAACTCGACGAGGCGATCGTCAGGCGAGGCCCCCGAACACCGGAGACCCGCCTCGCTCGAGCCGGTCGCGGTAGCGGGGGTTGACCTCGTAGCGGTGCCTGTGGCGCTCGTAGACGACCTCCGAGCCGTAGATTGCCGCCACCTGCGAGCCGGGCTGCAGCTGGGCCGGGCAGGCTCCGAGCCGCATCGTGGCGCCCTTGTCCTCGACGCCGATCTGCTCGTCCATGAGGTCGATCACCGGATACGGAGTCGTGGCCTCGAGCTCGCGGCTGTTGGCGCCTTCCATCCCGGCCACGTTTCGGGCGAAGTCCACGACCATCATGTGGAGGCCGAGGCAGAGCCCGAGGCAGGGGATGCCGTGCTCCCGGGCGTAGCCGGCCGCGGCGATCTTGCCTTCGAGCCCACGTTCTCCGAATCCGCCCGGGATCACGATCCCGTCCAGGCTGTCGAGACGGGTCATGGCGAGCATGCCCGTCACCTCCTCGGCCTGGACCCAGTCGATGCTCGACCTTGGCCCCGTGGTGGAAGCCGGCGTGCTTGAGCGCCTCGACGACCGACAGGTAGGCGTCGGGGAGGTTTACGTACTTGCCGATGACCCCGATACGGACGACCTCCGAGGCCGCCGCGCACCCGGTCGACGAGCGCCTCCCAGCTCGGAGAGGTCGATCTGGCGATCCGGGTCGTCGAGGCGCAGGATTCGGCAGACGATGTCGTCGAGGCCCTCCTCGTGCAGCATGAGCGGGATCTCATAGATGTTCTCGGCGTCGACAGCGGACACGACCGCGTCGGTCGAGACGTCGCACAGGAGGGAGATCTTCCGCTTCAAGTTCTCCGAGATCGGCTCGTGGCTCCGGCAGACGATCACGTCGGGCTGGATGCCGCGCCCGCGAAGCTCCGTGACCGAGTGCTGCGTCGGCTTCGTCTTCTGCTCCCCCGAGGGCAGCGAGTGCGGCACGAGGGTCAGGTGGAGGTAGCAGACGTTGTCCCGCCCGACATCGCGGCGGAACTGCCGGATCGCCTCGAGGAACGGGCACGATCTCGATGTCGCCGACGGTGCCGCCGACCTCGACGATGACGACGTCGATGTTCTCGCGCGCAAGCCGCCGGATGCGCTCTTTGATCTCGTCGGTGATGTGCGGGATCACCTGCACGGTCTTGCCGAGGTAGTCGCCCCGGCGCTCCTTGGCGATCACCGAGGAGTAGATCTGGCCCGTCGTGGCGTTCGAGTCCTTGTGGAGGAACTCGTCGATGAACCGCTCGTAGTGCCCGAGGTCGAGGTCGGTCTCGCCGCCGTCCTCGGTGACGAAGACCTCCCCGTGCTCGAACGGGTTCATCGTGCCCGGGTCGACGTTTATGTAGGGATCGAGCTTGCACATCGTGACCCGAAGGCCACGCGACTTGAGGAGTCGGCCGAGGGAGGAGGCGGTGAGCCCCTTTCCGAGGGAGCTCATAACGCCACCTGTCACGAACACGAACTTCGTCACGTTCTCCTCCCGTCCCGGTTCACTCAAGGCTACCGGAGCGCGTCAGAACCCGTGACGGACCTCGCGCCCATTGCGAGCAGCTCTTTCGCGTGGCGCCGGGCGGCGGTGCTGTCCGGGTGGCCCGAGAGCATCCTCGAGAGCTCGACGACCCGGTCCTCGCCCTTGACGAGCACGCGCGCCGCGCCACGGTGCGGCCCTTCAGACTCGCTCTTGGACACCAGCACCTGCTGGTCGGCGAACGCGGCGACCTGGGCGAGGTGCGTCACGACCAGCACCTGGTGGTCGCGCCCGAGAGCGCAAAGGGCGCGACCCGACGGCGAGGGCCGCCTCCCCGCCGACTCCGGCATCGACCTCGTCGAAGACCAGCGTGGGCGGGGCCGCCGACAGCACCAGCCGGGTGGCCGAGCATGGCCCGGGCGAGCTCGCCGCCGGAGGCGACCTTGGACAGGGGCAGTGCAGGCTCGCCCGGGTTCGCCCCGAGGAGGAACTCGACCTCCGATCCCGCCGGGTCGTCCCCGACGCGGACCTCGAGGCGCGCGCCGGAAAGGGCCAGCTCCTGGAGATGGGCCTCGACGGCGGAGGCCAATCTGGGCGCCGCCTCCCGGCGGACGGCCCCGAGGCGTTCCTCGGCCGCTCCGAGCTCGGCGGCCACGGCGAGGCGACGGCCTGCAGCGCGTCGCGGGTCTCCTCGGTCGCCTCCAGCTCCGCCAGCTGGGCCCGGTTGGCCTGCTCGAAGGCGAGGACCTCGGCGAGGGTCGGGCCGTACTTGCGACGCAGCTCCGAGAACAGCTGAATCCGTCGCTGCACGAGCCTGGAGCCGCTCGGGATCCTCCTCGAGCCGCTCGTCTCGCAGCCGTAGCTCGCGCACGACGTCCTCGACGTCCGCCTGGGCGCCTCGCAAGGGCGCGGCCAGGTCGGCGAGGACCTCGTAGGCCGACAGCTGCAGCACGGCACGCCCGAGAAGATCGCTCGCGCCGAGGCCGCCTTGCTCGAGGGAGGCCTCGGGCCCCGCCAGGGCGTCACGAGCCTCGGCCGATGGCGAGCCTCGAGCGCACCGACCTGGGCGAGCAGCGTCTCCTCGGTGGCGAGCTCGGCGTCTTCGACCTCGGAGGTGATGGCGGCCGCGGCGATCTCGTTCACCTGAAAACGCAGCAGGTCGAGCGTTCGGGCGAGCGCCCGGGGGTCCCCGCCGAGCTCGACGAGGCGCTGCGTCGATCGAGGCGAGCTCGCGACCGGGCCACGGCGACCGGCTCGAGGTCGGCTCCCGCGAAGGCGTCGAGAGCGTCGCGCTGTGCCGCCTGGTGCAGCAAGGACTGGTGCGTGTGCTGGCCATGGAGGTCGACCAGGCCATCGCCGATCTCCGCGAGCATCGAGACTGGAGCCATCCGGCCGTCCACATAGGCGCGCGAGCGCCCCGTGGTGGGGACCGCCCGCGAGAGCACGACCTCCCGGTCGCCGTCCACGAAGCGTCCTTCGACCACGGCTTCGGCCGCGCCCGAGCGCACGATCGGACGCGTCGGCCCGGCCGCCGAGGAGCAGCTCGAGCGCCTCTACGACGAGCGTCTTGCCGGCACCGGTCTCGCCCGTGAGGGCCGTCATGCCCGGGCCGATGACGAGATCGAGATCGGCGATGACCCCGAGGTCCCGGACACGCAGCTCGACAAGCACGGCCGCTCTCAGAGATCTGTCAGGCCGAAACGGTGCCGCAACGCGGAGTGGAAGTCGCGTACCCCGAAGCTGATCAGCCGTGCCGGCTCTGGCGGCCGGCCGGCAGACCACGCTGTCGCCCAGTGCCAGCTGGATGACCCTGGCGCCGTCGACGACCGCCGTTGCGGCACGGTCGGCGACCACGGTCAGCCGGACCTCCTCGCTGGGCTCGAGCACCAGGGAGCGGTCGAAGAGCATGTGCGGGCGACACGGGCGTGAGCACCATCGCCTGCAGCCTCGGGGACACGACAGGACCGCGGGCCGACAGGTTGTGGGCGGTCGAGCCCGTCGGCGTCGAGACGAGGATCCCGTCTGCGATATAGGTGAGGAACAGGTCGCCCGGCGATCTCTACCGCCACGTGGATCGTGTGCCCGGGGTCGGTCCTCTCGACGATGGCGTCGTTGAGGGCGGTATAGCGACCGGGGGCACTGCCGCTGAGCTCGACCTCGAGGGCCATGCGCTCCTCGACGAGGTAGTCGCCGGCGAGCATCTTCTCGAAGGCCGCCTCGATGCCCGCCGGCTCCACCGCGGTGAGATAGCCCATGCGGCCCAGGTTCACGCCCAGCACGGGCACTCCGGCGCCGACGACGAGCTCCACGGTGCGCAGCATGGTCCCGTCACCACCGAGGCTGACGGCGAACTCCAGGTCGTCACTTCCGGCGAGCGCCAGCCCGGGCGCGGCGTGACGGACCTCGATCACTTCGCGGCCATGTCGCTCCCACCAGCGCTCGCGCCACGCTCGCCAGCTCCCACGCCGCGGGTCGCTCGGGATGGACCACGAGAAGGATGGGCGCCATACCGCCATCCTTACGGTCCCGCTCGCCCGACGCCACCCCCGACGAGCGGCGATGTCACCTCAAGAGGTGCTCGGCTGGGACTTCTTCGTGGCTGGGGCCTTCGTGGCGGCGGCCGTCTTGACAGCGGCGCGGCCTTCTTGGCCGGCGGCCTTCTTCAGCAGGCGCCTTCGCGGCCGGGGCCTTCTTGACAGGAGCAGCCTTCTTGGCAGGAGCAGGTTCTTCGGCGCCGGCGCCCTCTTCGCGGCCGCCTTCTTGGCAGGAGCGGCCTTCTTGGCGGCGCGCCTTTTCGGCCGGTGCGGCCTTTTTGCCCGCTTCTTGCCTGCCGACTTCTTCTTGGCGGCCATCGTGCGGCTGGCGGCGTCCATTACGGCGCCGCGGCCTTGGTCGTGCGCTCGACGAACTGTTGCACGACCTTGATCACGTCCTGGTTGGTCGCCAGGTTGAATTGCTTGATCTGGTGGCTGACCTCACGTCTCACCAGTTCGCCCAGCTGCTCGGCCGCCCTCCGTCCCCGTTCGACTAGCTCCTCGGCCCAGTCCTCGGCATGCTCGCGCCCGGACTCGCCGCCCTCCTTGGCTCGTCCCGCCATGTCGCGAGCCCATTGCTCGGCATGCTCGCGCCCGGCCCCGCTCTCTTTGATCAGGCCGTGCGCGATCCCCTCGAGGCATTTGCGGCTCGCCTCGGTGAATTCCTTCCCGGCCTCCACATACCTGTCCAGCGGTTTCTTCTGTGCCATGGTGCCTATTATACCTCTTTGCTTGCAATAGCAAGCACTCAGCCAGCCCTAGGCGATAGCTCGCCCGGCCTCGGGTGAGCCGGACGCGAGCCTGACGCTCAGCCCCGCTCGGCCCGCACGAGAGACGCCAGGTCCGGGGCCTCCACGTCCGGCTCCGGGTCCAGCCTGCCGTGGCCGTGGGGCGTGACGCCGCTCGAGCACGAGGCCCGAAGCGGGTCTCCAGCCGGCGGGCGAGCCGACCGTCGGTCGAGGCCCGTCCCCACCACGATCTCCACGTCGCCGACGTTCGCACGCACGAGACCCACCGTCGGGGGATGCGGCTTCCCGGCGACCGTCGGCTCGGCCCGGCCGGCGACGGCGACGGCGGACAGCAGACGATCCCAGCGCCAGGGAGCATCCCTTGCGGAGTCGGGAAGGTGGCGTCCTCGTTCGTGCCGATGAGCCGCGCGCCGGCGTGGAGCGCCTTGGCCGCGAGCAGCCAGGGCCGCGTAGTCGAAGCCGGGGAACATGCCCACCACGACCGCGTCGACGGGGCCGACCTCGCGGCCTTCGCCCGGGGTCACAGTGCTCACGCCGCGAGCCGTGAGCTCCTCTATCACGCCCGGGCCCCCGAGCACGAGAGCCCGCTCCCCGGCTCGAGGAGCAGGGCGGCGGCCATAGCGGAGGTGAGGAGGTCGGCCGGGTCCGTCGGCATTCCGAGCCGATCGAGCTTGGCGATGTGGTCCGAGCGCCTCGGGTAGGAGTTGTTCGTCAGCAGCACGACCCTCGTGCCCGAGGCCCGCAGGCCGTTGACCGCCTCGCTCGCTCCCGGGATCACGGTGTCCGCCAGCCACACGACGCCGTCGCAGTCCAGAAGCCACGTCATGGCCGAGATCCTCGCAGAAGCTGCAAGGCACCGTGTGCTAATCAAGTGCGATGGCCCGCCTGGACCCGTTCCCTGCAATCCGTTACGACCCGTCGCGTGTGGATCCCGACGACGTCGTCGCGCCCCCCTACGACGTGGTCGGCCCTGCCGAGCGTGCCGCCCTCGGGCGAGGAGCCCCTACAACGCCATCGCCGTCGACCTTCCCGTCGCCGATGAGTCGAGGGGACTCGACCGGTACGAGAACGCCGCCTGGATCTTCCACTCCTGGCTCGACGGCGGCGTCGTGCGACCCGACGAAGTCCCCGCCTTCTACGTCTACCGGATGACCTTTCACGACGAGCGGGGCCACCGCCGGGCGATGACGGGCCTCCTCGGCGCCCTCGGCCTCGATCCCGATCACACCGGGCAGATCATAGCCGCATGAGCAGAGAGACGCCCCAAAGACCACGAGGACCGTCTCGCTCTGCTGTGGACAACGCGGCTCAACACCTCGCCGATCTGGGGACTGTCTCTCGCGAAAGGTCTCACGGCCGCCTGCCGGGACGCCCTCGAGGAGGCCGGGGACTGCGCGTGGCGCGCCACGGACCCGGCCGGGGTCGTGCACGAGCTCTGGCCTGTCACCGACGAGAGCCGGGTCGCCGCGATCACCGGGCTCGCCGCGAGCGCCAAGGTTCTCCTGGCGGACGGCCACCACCGCTACCAGACCGCTTGCATGTACGCCGTCGAGACCCGCGCCGAGCAACGGGAACCTTCCCGGTCCTTACGACCTCGCTCTCGCTTTCGTCGTCGAGCTGTCCGAGGAGGAGCTCTTGATCAGTGGCGATGCCACCGGCTCGTGAAAGGAGGTGCCACCGGAGCAGCTGTACGAGTTGGCCGCTCGCTGGTATCGAATGAGCAGGCGCCCGAAGACCTCGTGGCCTTGCCCGCAACCTCGGCCCCCGGCGTGATCGGCCTCCTCACCCGCGACGGTTACAAGCTCCTCTACCCGCTCCCGGCCCTGC
>CAWDPZ010000012.1:0-41498 GCA_963804265.1 uncultured Acidimicrobiaceae bacterium | reverse complement strand
GAGGGCTCACGGCGCAGACCTACTCGATTCCCTCCGAGGGCGTTGGCGGGATGACGCCAGGCCCGACTCGCATCCGACGCCCATAGCGAGAGGTTCTCCCGGGGCGACACCGACGACGACGGCCTGGTTCGATGACCGCCGCCGAGGTGACATCACTCACGGCCGCTCGGCTGCACGAGCGGCTCGCCCTCAGCGACCGCCGCCCACGGTGGCGCCGAGCGGGTGATCAGCGTGTTCAGCTTCTCGAAGACCTACGCCATGACCGGATGGCGTGTCGGCTATGTCGTGGCTCCGGTGGAGTTCACCCGCCAGCTCGCGCTCCACCAGGAGCCGGTCGTCTCCTGCGCCTCGACCATCTCTCAGCACGGCGCGCTCGCCGCCTTGAACGGCCCGCAGGACTGCGTCGCTGAGATGACGGGTGCCTACCGTCGCGCCGGGACGCCGTGGCGGCGCAGCTCGACTCGCTCGGATGCGGATACCAGCTGCCGGAGGGCGCCTTCTTCATCATGGTCGACATCCGCCCGACGGGGCTCGATTCTTGGACCTTCGCCAGGCGTCTGCTCGTCGAAGGTGGGGTCGGCGTGGTTCCCGGTGCTGCCTTCGGCAACGGTGGCGAGGGCTTCGTCCGGGTGACGCTTGCCGCCGCCGAGGACGTCCTCGAAGATGGGGTCGCCCGCCTCGGCGACTTCGTCCGGGCGCTTCGCCGGGAGCTCACACGCGGACCAACTGGACGCGGCGGCGACCTGACCTGCTCGGCCGCGCCCTGCGGGATCGTGCCTGCCGCCGGGCCGGCTGAACCGGCGCCAGCTCCAGGCCTGTAACAATCATTGCCATGCCCAGACGTTCTCCGGACCGGCCCTCGGGCCGCGACCCCGCGACGAGACGCCGGGGACGCGGAGGCTCGGCGGCTGGAGGTGCCCTCGGCTGGGCCCTCCGAGGCGAGAACTCCTTCGTCGAGGACCCGACGGGCCTCGGCACGGCCGAGGTACGCCGTATCCAGCCCTACCAGGCGGACAAGACCTACATCTGCCCTGGCTGCAACCAGGAGATCCGGCCGGGGACGGGCCATCTCGTCATCGTCCCGGTCGCCGACCCGGCCAGCCGGCGGCACTGGCACTCGCCCTGTTTCGAGCATCGCGCCCGCCGGCATCCGACCGGGCGCTGAGCCCGCGACACGTTCAGGTCAAGGCGCCGTCCTCATGACGAGCCTGGTCAAGGCCCGTTAGCCTTCCAGGGGACGGAGGAGGGGGCGGATGCGCTCCCCGGCGGCGCTAGCGCATGGATCCGGTGGGGGCGCGTTCGACCTGGAGCTGCGACTCGCCGCGCGACGAACCCGACGGCGCGGTAGAGGTCGATGGCGAAATAGGCCGGGTCCGCCACCATGACGAGGGTCCCGGCGCCCAGCGTGTCGAACCCGTATTCGCTGGCGTGATGCACGAGCGACCCGGCCAGCCCCCGGCGCCGGAACTCGGGGTCTGTCTCGACCGACTGGAACCGCGCCAGGCCCGGACCGGCCGAGACAAGTCCCATCTGGCTGACGAGCCGCCCGTCCAAGAAGGCGCCGAACCACGCCCCTCGGCCAGCTTCGACAAGTTTGCGGTTGGTCGCCGCTTTCGCCACGACGAAGCCGCGGTGAGACGCCCGGTCCACGAACCTGTCATCACAGCGCATCCGCACCTCGACGCTCTGGGTCCAGTCGTCGTCGGTCTCGAGACGGCGGCACACCGCCTCGGCGTTGAAATGGCGGGGCCGGTGGACCTTGGTCGCGGTCATCACCGTCTGCGCCTCGGCGTTGAAGCCGCGCTCTGAGAACCAGGCGAGGTCCTCGACCCTGCCGCGGGTCCCGTCGAACCCGAGCGTGACGTGAGCGGCCTGCGGGAAGGCTGCCGCGAAGCGGTCGAGCCACACGGCGGAGTCCTCGGGGGCGGGCACCCTCGCCAACAGGAGGAAGTTGCCCCACCAGTGGGTCGGGTTGTGGTCGCTGCGCACGACCAGGTGGTCGCCACGTTCCTCGACCACGCTCCCGCCGCCTTGGAGGAGGGCGAGATCGGTCCTGTAGCCGAGGGAGACCAGGTTCATGGACTGCACCGTAGGCGAGCTGCCTGCTCCGCCGGGCAGCGCTGCGGCGGCCCGCGGCCGGAAGCTCAAAAAGCGTTCTCCACCACCTCGACACGACCGTCTTTGACTGCGGCGACGTCGAAGCGCACGGTCGAGGTGCCAGGCGGGGCCTCCGCGAGAAAGAGGGCGGCGAGGCGGCGCAGCCGGCGGCACTTCGCGGGTGTGACCGCCTCGAGAGGGGATCCGAACCGGTCGCCGGTCCGCGCCTTGACCTCGCAGATGACAAGGACCCGGCCACGCCGGCAGATGAGGTCGATCTCGCCGCTGCGGCAGCGCCAGTTGCGCCGGACGATGTCGTAGCCCTGCTCGAGGTACCAGGCGCCCGCGGCGTCCTCGCCCAGTCGGCCGAGCTCCGGGCCGGTGGGAGATGCGGGCATCGTCATACCTCGTCTTTGGGCAGAGCCTCCACGTTCACGTCTTTGTAGGTGACAACGTGCACCGACGATACGAAGCGCGCCTGGCGGTACATGTCCCACACCCAGGCGTCACCGAGCTCCACCTCGAAATAGGTGGACCCGGGACCGGACTTCGGAGTGACCTTGACGTTGTTGGCCAGGTAGAAACGGCGCTCGGTCTCGACGACGTAGCGGAACATCGGGAAGACCGCGCGGTACTCCCGGTAGAGCTCGAGCTCCACCTCGGCCTCGAACTGGTCGAGGTCCTCCTCGGCGCTCATGGTCGCCGGGCCTCGCAACCAGTATCAGCGGACGTCGCGCTTCTCCTTGATCTTCGCAGCCTTGCCCGAGCGGTCACGCAGGTAGTACAGCTTGGCCCGCCGGACGTCGCCTTCGGTGATCCGTTCGATCTTGGCGATGATCGGGGAATGGACGGGGAAGGTGCGCTCGACGCCGACGCCGAAGCTCACCTTGCGCACGGTGAAGGTCTCGCGGATGCCCGAGCCCTGGCGGCGGATGGTCGCTCCCTGGAACACCTGCACGCGCTCCCGGTTGCCTTCGACGACCCTCACGTGCACCTTCAAGGTGTCCCCGGGACGGAAGTCGGGGATGTCGTCGCGGAGGCTCTCGCGGTCGACAAGATCGGTGGGGTTCATTAAAGGTCACGCTCCTCGAGGCGATCGGACGGGTCGCCGGCCATTTGCCGTTGGCCGGACGCGTCGTCCGACCGTTCGGCTCGTCCCGTTCCGTGGGCATCTATACGATAGCCGTGCTCGGCGAGGAGGCGCACCTCGCCGGCCGACAGGCCGCCGCGGGCCTCCACCAGGTCGGGGCGCTGCTGGAGGGTGCGCCAGAGCGCGGCCGCCCTGCGCCAGCGTTCGACACGCCCGTGATCGCCCCCGCGCAGGACGTCGGGCACCTCCCAGCCGCGGAAGTCGGCCGGCCTCGTGTACTGGGGGTACTCGAGGAGACCGGTCGTGAAACTCTCGTCTGTGGCCGAGGCGTCGTTGCCGAGCACGCCGGGAACGAGCCTGACGGTGGCCTCCACCACGATCAGGGCAGCCAGCTCGCCGCCTGCGAGCACGAAGTCCCCGACCGAGATCTCCCCGTCGACGAGATGCTCGGCGATGCGCTGGTCCACCCCTTCGTAGCGACCGCACAGGAGGGAGAACCCCGGCGCGCCCGAATCGGTGGTCGGGCGCCCGAGGCCGGCGAGCTCGGCGGCGACCGACTGGTCGAAACGCCGCCCGCCGGGCGAGAGAAGGTAGAGCGGGCGCACGGGATCGACGAGCTCGACGGCGGCGAAGCAGGGCCCGGGCGCGAGCACCATGCCGGCCCCGCCCCCGAAGGGCGCGTCGTCCACGCTGCGGTGCGGGTCGCTCGCGCCGTCGCGCAGGTCGTGCACGCGGACCTCGACCAGCCCCTCGGCGTCGCGCCCGGCCCACGATGCTCGAGGAACAGTACGAGTCGATCACCTCGGGGAAGATCGTGAACACCTCGATGCGCAGGCCCGCGCCGCTCATTCGAAGAGCCCGGTCGGCACCTCGACGACCAGGCGGTCCTCCTCGCGGGCGACCACGAACCTGAGGGGGACGAGGTTCCCGTCCTCCATCACGAGCAGGTCGCTGGCGGGGTTCGCCTGCACCGCCACCACCCTGCCGTGGCTCGCGCCGCCGGCCTCGACGACCTCGCGCCCGACCAGGTCGTGCACGAAGAGCGCGTCGGGGTCCTCGACCGCCTCGGCGAGCAACGACACGTCACGAAGCTCGTCGGCGGCCTCGCGGGTGTGGACGCCCTCGAACTGGACGATGAAGCGCCCCTGGAACGGCCTCGAGCTGCGCACCTCGAGAACGCGGGGCCTCGGAGCGGGCCCGGCCTGGGCAGGGATCGGGACGTCCGCTCCGTGCCGGCCCGGTGCCTGTCGTGCTGGGGACGGGCGGCACGTCAGCTCGGCGCCCGGAGCGAGCCGCTCGGTCCTGTTGGTGACGAGGGAGACGACGACCTCACCCGACAGCCCGTGCGGCCGCGCGACCCGACCGACCTCGAGCAGTGGCGGCGCGATGTCGTCACCCGCGGGGCCCGGCGCCATGTCTTCTCAGTCGACGATGTCGACCGACGCCTCCTGGCTGTCGCGCGCGGCGGCGGCACGCACCAGAGTGCGCAGCGCCTGAGCTGTGCGGCCCCGACGGCCGATGATCCGTCCCATGTCGCCCTGGGCGACGTGAAGGGCCAGGTGGATGCCGCTGCGGGTCTCGGACACGTCGACGGCGACGCCTTCGGGGTCGTCCACTATGGAACGGGCGACGTGCTCGAGCACGGCGCGCGCGGTACCGCCCGCCACGCGGTTGCCCGCGTCGTCCTCGTCGTCCTCGGCGCCTTCGTCCACCTCGGGTTCGGTCGTCAGGCCCTGCGTGGCGGGCACGTCCCTGTCGAGGTCCTCCTCGTCGTCCGCCTCCTCACCCTCGTCGAGGTCGTCGTCGTCCTCGCCGCCGTCGTCACGTCGTCGTCGAACTCGTCGTCCGGCTCCTCGAGATCGCTCGGGACCTGCAGCGCGCTGAAGTCCGGCTCTGCGAACGGATTGTTTCCTGTGTCGGGCATCTGGATACTCAGCTTTCGGTTCCGACGGCGCTGTCAGCCGCCTGGGACCCGGCGGCCTTCTTGGCGGCGGGCGCTTTCTTGGCGGGCGCCTTCTTGGCCGGCGCCTTCTTGGCCGGAGACGTGGCACGTCCGGGGCGGGCGTACCGCTGCGAGACCTGCTTGGGCGGGCGGGTCGACTCGAACTGCTCCCAGGCACCCGAGACGACGAGCAGCTTGCGCACGGTCTCGGTGGGCTGTGCGCCCTTGGCCAGCCAGCCGAGGACGCGGTCGTTGTCGATCTCGATGGTGGACGGTTCCATCCGGGGCTCGTAGGTGCCGACAGCCTCGATGAAGCGGCCGTCGCGAGGCGAGCGGCTGTCGGCGACGACAACGCGGTAGGTGGGCTGCTTCTTCTTTCCCATACGCATGAGGCGGAGCTTGACGGTCACAGTGGTTCTTCCTTCTTTCGTGGTGGAGAGAGCTAGCGGGCGGGGCCGAGGCCCTTCGGGGACGGGGTCACGCGGCCACCCTTGACTTTCTTGCGGTTGCCCTTGGCCGACCTCGCCAGATTGGAGCGCCCGGCGCCGGCGAGCTTTGCCATGGGCCCGACGCCGCGCATCATCTTCTGCATCTCTTTGAACTGACGCAGGAGATTGTTGACCTCGGAGGTGGACGTGCCACTCCCGTGAGCGATCCGGAGGCGGCGCGAGCCGTCGAGCACCGACGGGTCGGCACGCTCGCGCGGCGTCATCGAGCAGATGATCGCCTCGACCTTGCCCACGTCGCGCTCGTCGACCTTGGCATCGCGCATCTCTCTCGGGAGGCCGGGCATCATGCCGAGCAGGCCTGAGAGCGGCCCCATCTTCTTGATCTGGCGCAGCTGGTCCAAGAAGTCGTCGAGGGTGAACCTGCCCGACTGCAGCCTCTCGAAGGCTTCGCCGGCGACATCCTGGTCGTATTCGCGCTCGGCCTTCTCGATGAGGCTGAGGACGTCGCCCATGCCGAGGATGCGGCTCGCAAGGCGGTCAGGGTGGAAGATCTCGAAATCCGCGACGCGCTCGCCGGTGGACAAGAAGGCGATCGGCCGGCCGACCACGTGCTTGACCGAGAGGGCGGCTCCGCCTCTCGCGTCACCGTCGACCTTGGTCAAGATGATGCCGTCGAGCTGCAGCGCCTTGTGGAAGGCCTCCGCCGTCTGGACGGCGTCCTGGCCCGTCATGGCGTCGACGACGAAGAAGGTGTAGTGGGGACGAACTGCGCCCGACACCCGGCGCACCTCGTCCATGAGGTCCCGGTCGATGGCGAGGCGGCCCGCGGTGTCGACGATCACGACGTCCCGGCCCAGGCGCTCGGCCTCGGCCAGGCCGCGCCGGGCGACCGAGACCGGATCGGTCGGTTCCGAGAAGACGCCGACACCGACCTCGGCACCGAGGACCCGCAGCTGTTCAACGGCTGCGGGACGCTGCAGGTCGGCGCCGACCAGGTACGGATTCCGTCCTTGCTGGCGGAACCAACGCGCCAGCTTCGCCGCCGCGGTCGTCTTGCCGGAACCCTGCAGGCCGGCCAGCAGCACCACGGTCGGAGGCTTGGAGGCGTACGAGATCTTGAGCGCCTGCCGCCCAAGGTGGCGGTGAGCTCCTCGTTGACGACCTTGATCACCTGCTGCGCGGGCGTCAGGTACTTGGCAAGCTCGGCCCCGCTGCATCGGGCGCGGATCCGCTCGATCAGGTCCTGGGCGACAGCGAGGTTGACGTCCGCCTCGAGGAGAGCGACGCGGATCTCGCGCAGGACCTCGTTGACTTCGGCGTCGCCGAGTCGCCCGCGGCCGCGAAGGCGCGTGAGGATGGCGTCGAAACGATCGGTCAGGGTGTCGAACATGGGCCAGACCAGGTTACTCGGGCGCGGGCGCGGGCACCCGAGGCCGTGCCCCTTCGACGATGCTCATCCGAACGAGGCCCTCGACGCTCATCCGAACAGGGCTTCGACGAACTCGGCCGGATCGAAGGCCACGAGGTCGGCCACGCCCTCCCCGACCCCGACCAGCTTGATCGGCAGCCCCAGCTCGGACCTGATCGCGAGCACCACGCCGCCCTTGGCCGTGCCGTCGAGCTTGGTGAGGACGATGCCCGTCACCCCGACCGCCTCGGTGAACTGGCGCGCCTGTACGACGCCGTTCTGGCCCGTGGTGGCGTCGAGCACGAGGAGGACCTCGGTCAGCTGCCCCGGCGGGCGCTCGGCGACCCTGCGCACCTTGCGCAGCTCGTCCATCAGGTTCACCTTGGTGTGCAGGCGTCCCGCCGTGTCGGCGCAGCACGAGCCCGGCCCCGCGGGAGGCCGCGCTCTGGACGGCATCGAAGATCACCGACGACGGGTCCGCCCCGTCCGCGCCTTTGACGATGCGCGCCCCGGCCCGTTCGGCCCATGTCTCGAGCTGCTCTCCGGCGGCGGCTCGGAACGTGTCGCCTGCAGCGAGCAGGACCGTGCGGCCCGCCTGTGCCTCCCGCAGGGCGAGCTTCCCGATCGTCGTCGTCTTGCCGACCCCGTTCACCCCGACGAAGAGCCACACCGTGGGACCGTCGTCCGCGCCGAAGGCGAGCGAGCCGACGTCACCGTCGAACATCGAGACGAGGTCGGCCTGCAGCGCCTGCAGGAGGGCCGACGGGTCCGCCGATGAGATGGACCCGGCGCGGACCTTGGCCCTCAAGTCGGCGAGTATCCGGTTCGTGGTCGTGACGCCCACGTCGGCGAGGATGAGAGCTTCCTCGAGCTCTTCGAAGGTCGCCTCGTCGACGCTCTTGCGCCCGCGGACCTGGTCGAGATAACCGGCGAGCAGCCCGCGGGCACGCCCGAGGCGGTCTTTCAGGACCGGGCGGCCCGCCTCCTCCTCCTCTGGGGCACCGATCCCCGGCACCTCGAAAGCGGCCTCCGGCAGGCCGGAAGACGACTCCGCGGGACCAGGGGGAGTCGCTGCACCCGGCGCCGCGGCAGGCGGTGCCTTCGCTGTGGGCGGTGCCTTCGCGGTGGGCGGGCGGGGGGCGCCCGAGACCGCGGGCCTCGAGCGGCGCCCGCGGCTGCGGTTGTTGAGGACGACGCCGCCGATGGTCAGCATCACCACGGCGATCACGACGAGGGTGATAACGAGAGTCATGCGCTGGGCAGACTACCGGCCCGGGACCCCCGAGCCGAAGGGGACCGCCCCGTCTCCCCCGAAGGCGGCGGCCTCAGTCCGGCCAGACGGCCTGAAGCACGGGGGGTGACCGGGCGAGGCAGCTCAGGAGGGGACGGGTCCGTGCTCCGCCGACCTCCCGAGTGCCCACGGTCGCATGCAGCAGGCCGTCGGCGGAGCGATAGGGCACCCCGACTGTTACTACCGTCGCTTGCGCGCGCGCAGCGCCTGAGGGCGACTCCCGCCAGGGAGACCGAGGTCCCGTGCCGGAAGACGACGTCGAGCTTGAAGGGAGGGCCGCACTGCCCGGCGCAGCGCTGTGCCTGGCCGATGCTGCAGGAAGACACGGCGGCAGGTACCGCCAGCACGAGTGCGACACAGGCGACTCTCGGCCACCGAAGGTGCATCTCGACTCCGTTCCCTCGCTACGAGAACAGTACTCCCGCCCGGTCCGGCCCTCTTGCGCCGGGCGCGGTCGGCGGGGCGGCGTCAGTCGCGGGCGCCCCGCGCCGTCGTCGTGCCGATCCGCTCGCTCACGACCTTGGAAGCCCCGCCCGGCTGCATTGTCACGCCGTAGAGGACGTCGGCCGCCTCCATGGTGCGCTTTTGGTGACTGACGACGATCAGCTGGGCGTCCGAGCGGAACTCCTCGACGAGATCCAAGAAGCGGTGCAGGTTCACGTCGTCGAGCGCGGCCTCGACTTCGTCCATGACGTAGAAGGGCGACGGTCGGCTGCGAAAGACCGCGAACAAAAACGCAAGCGCGACGAGCGACCGCTCCCCGCCCGACAAGAGCGAGAGGCGCCGGACGTTGCGTCCTGCCGGACGGGCTTCGATCTCGATGCCGGTCGAGAGGAGGTCCTCGGGCTCGACCAGGCTGAGCCGCCCCGTGCCGCCGGGGAACAACATCTCGAACAGGCTCTCGAAATGCCGGGCGACATCCGCGAATGCCTGGGTGAAGACCCCCACGATCTCCTCGTCGACCGCCCGGATGACCCGTCCCAGCTCCCGCCGGGCACCGCGTACGTCCTCGAGCTGCTCGGCCAGGAAGCGGTCCCGCTCCTCGAGGGCGGCGAGCTCTTCGAGAGCCAGCGGGTTCACCGGTCCCATGAGGCGGAGCTCGCGGTCGAGCTCGCGGACACGCGGCCTGGGGCCGGGATGCCGGGAGGCAGCTCCGGGCAGGGCGCCGCTATCGCATCGCCCGGCTCGCACTCGAGGTCCCGGCGAAGCGACTCCACAGCCGTCTCGAGGCGCAGCTTGGCCTCGGCGCGTTCCAGCTCACCGCGCTGCAGCAGCTCGCCGTGTGCCCGTGAGGGCGCGTTCGGCCGTGATGCGCTCCTCCCGCAGCTGGCGGAGGCGGCCCGTGGTCGCGGTGACGGCACGCTCGTGCCCTTCCCGCTCGGCGCGCAGACGGTCCCGGGCCGCGGTGAGGTCGGCCGCGAGGCGGCCCAGCCAATCCGCGAGGCGGCCGAGCGCGACCACAGCGGCCTCGAGCGACTCCCGGCGGGAGGCCGCGTCCGTGCGGGCCGCGTCCAGGCCGGCGAGCCTTCGCTCCACCTCGTCGCGCCGCGAGGTGAGCAGCGCGCATCTCTCCTCGAGCCCGGCGCTGCGGATCCCCAGCTCTGCCGCCAGGGCCGCCAGCTGACGGCCGCGCTCGTCGAGGGCCTGGCGGGCGCGGGCGGTCTGCTCGGCGACCGCGAGCGCCTCCATCTCGGCGCCCTCCGCCCTGGCGAGCTCGTGCTCTCTGAGGGCAAGCTCGGCCTCGGTGGCGGCGACGAGCCCCAGGGCGGCCTCGTAGCTTGCGGCGGCGTCAGCCCGCTCGGCGCCGAGGCGGACCAGGCGATCTGCCGACTGGGCCTGGTCGGCTTTCGCCTGGGAACCGGTGGCGACTGCCTGGTCGAATCGCCTGGCGACCTCGACGGCCAGGGTGCGGGCCGCGTCCGACGCCCCGCGGGCGGCTTCCGCCTCCGAGCCGGCTGCACGGGCGAGCTCACCGGCGGCCTCGGCTTCGCGCCGCACGGTCTCGAGGGCGGCACGGGTCGCGCCGGAGCGCGGCCGCGCCGAGCCGCCATCCCCGCTCCGAGAAGCGGTCGCCCTCCGTCGTCACGATCGTGCGTGTCGGCTCCTCCTCGGCCAGGCGGAGAGCCTCGACGAGCCCGCCCCGGCAGAGCAGGACCCCGCCGGCGAGAAGTCTGTCGAGCACGGCGGCGACCCCGGCGGAGTCCGATCTCACGTGGTCGCGCAGCAGCTCGGCCCCCCCGGGTCAGCGAAGCGTGCAGCGGTGGCTGGGCGATCGAGCCGGACACCGTGGGCAGCACGCCGCCATGCAGGCCGGCGTCGTGCAGTCGTCCCAACGCCTCTCGCGCCGCGCGGGCGCCGTCGACCACGACGATGCCGAGGGCGTCCTCGACAGCTGCCTCGAAGGCCTTCTCGCAACCCTCGTCGACATCGACGAGATCCGCCAGCGTGCCGAGCACCCCCTGCAGCCCGGCCAGCCTCTCGAGCCCCGCCCGGGCCCGGGTCTCGTCGAGGGCCGCCTGCAGAGCCTCGGCCCGGGCCTCCAGTGCGTGGGAACGACCCAGCGCCTCGCGGGCGCGAGACTCGGCCTGCTGCGCGCTCTCGGCAGCTTCCCGCTCGGCCGTTGCGACTCTCTCGAGCTCGACCCGCAGGCGCTCGTGCTCGGCTCGCGGCGACCTCGATGGTCGCGGCGAGCTCGGCCAGGCGCTGCTCGTGCTCCGAGCGCGTACGGTCGAAGCTGGCAAGGCGCTCGGCCAGCCGGGCCACCGACTCGCGGGCCTTCGAAAGGCGGGCGAGCGTGGCGTCGTGCTCCTGGCGGGCCGAACGGGCGTCCAGGGGCGCGCTGTCCCCGGCCGTCTCCGGCGGCTCCGCCCAGAGCGTCCCCGCCTCGCGGCCGGCCACCGCCTGGGCGTCGAAGGCTTCCTCGTCGGAGCCGAGCTCCGCCTGCAGCCGTTCGAGGGTCTCGCGCTCGGGCGCGAGCGCGAGATACGCCGCCTCCGCCACCGCCAGGTCCGCGGCGAGGCGGGCCGACTCGGCCTCGAGCGAGGCGACCACGTCCGCCTCGGTGACCGCCGAGAGGGCGCCGGCCACGGTGCGACGGCGCTCGGCGACGACGTTCGCGAGGCTGTGCTGGCGCTCCAGCAGGCGCTCGGCCCGCCCGAGGCGGTCGGCACCGTCCCAGGCCTGCACCTCGGTGAGCGCCGACTCCGTGGAGCCGACCAGGTCGTCGAGGCGGGCGAGCTCGCTCTTTTGCGCCATCTCCCGCCTCTGACACCTCGGCATGCGACTGCTCGGCGCGCTCGAGCCGCCGCCCGAGAGAGTCCAGCTCGCGGCCGGCCAGGTGCAAGCGAAGGGCCCGCAGCTCGGCGACGAGCCCGTCGTGGCGGCGGGCCGCCTCGGCCTGGCGCTCGAGGGGCCGGAGCTGGCGGCGCACCTCCCGCTGCAGGTCCTGGAGCCTGAGCAGGTTCTGCTCGCTCGACTCGAGCCTCCGCTCCGCACGCTCGCGGCGCCGGCGGAACTTGAGCACGCCCGCGGCTTCCTCGATCACCATGCGCCGGTCCTCGGGGCGGGCCTGCGAGCACGGAGTCGAGCTGGCCCTGGCTGACGATCACGTGCTGCTGGCGCCCGACACCGGCATCGGAGAGAAGCTCCTGGATGTCGAGCAGGCGGCACGGCGCCCCGTTCAGGGCGTACTCGCTCTCGCCGGTGCGGAACAGCGTCCTTGTGATCGTCACCTCCGCCACCTCCATCGGGAGGCGCCGCGAGGCGTTGTCGATCGTGAGCGAGACCTCGGCCCGGCCGAGGGCGGGCCGCTTCGAGGTGCCGGCGAAGATGACGTCGTCCATCTTCGTGGACCGCACGACCTTCGGTCCTTGGGCCCCCAGCACCCAGGCGACGGCGTCCACGACGTTCGACTTGCCGGACCCGTTCGGACCCACGACGACGGTGATGCCCGGCTCGAGCTCGATCGTCGTCGGATCGGCGAACGACTTGAAACCCTTGAGAGTGAGCGTCTTCAGGAACACGTTGCGATCACGTTAGACGGGGCGGCGAAGCCTCCCGGGGATTCGCCGGCTTCTCGCCCCGCGTCCGGCTCAGAGCTGGCACTCCACGCAGCAGTAGGCGGACCGGGCTCCGATCTTGAGCCGCACGACGGGCTTGCCGCAGCGCGGGCACGGCTCCCCGGCCCGGTCGTAGACGGCATGGCGCCCCTGGTAGGAGCCGAGCCCGCCGGCGACGTCGCGGTAGCGCTGGTCCCGCAGCGACGAGCCGCGGGCCTTGACGGCCTCGCGCAGCACCGCCCGGGCGGCCTTGGCGAGCGAGCCCAGCTCGGCCGCCGTCAGAGAGCCGCCGAGGCGATCGGGCCGCAGCTTCGACCGGAAAGCAGATCTCGTCCGCGTAGATGCTCCCGATGCCGGCGATGATCCGCTGATCGGTGAGCAGGGCCTTGAGCGGGCGCGCCGGCCCGCTAACCGCTCGGACAGATAGGCCGCCGGAAGGCCTTCCAGCAGCGGGTCGCGCCCGATGTGCGCCGAGCTCGGCCGGCACGCCGCGGTCGTCTATGTCGGAGGAGACGAACCACTCCCCGAAGGTCCGCGGATCGACGAAGCGCAGCTCCGACCCGTCGTCGAGGTCGACCGTCAGATGGGTGTGGGGAGCCAGCGGCGGGCGCTCGGCCCCGTCGACATGGAGCAGCTGGCCCGTCATGCGCAGATGGATGACCAGCACGGCGCCGTCGTCGAGGGAGAGCAAGAGGAATTTGCCCCGCGCGCCCCGCGGAGACCAACCGGCGCCCGAGTAGCCGGCTGCGCAGCTCTGCGGGGGACTGGCGCCTCACGGTGCGGCGCCCGAGGACCTTCACCTCGGAGATCCGCCGGCCCATGACGGCGTCTTCGACGCCCCGGCGGACGGTCTCGACTTCGGGAAGCTCGGGCACTCAAGCGCCGGGGTCGTCGCCGGACCTGGCGGCGAGCACCTCGAGGGCCGCGACCGCCGCCAGGCGCTCGGCGAGCTTCTTCGAGCTCCCGGTGCCGCGGCCCAGCACCTCCCCGCCGAAGGTCACCTCGGCGGAGAAGACCTTGGCGTGATCAGGCCCTGTGTCGTTCACTCGGTACGAGGGCAGGCTGAGATCGAGCCGGGCGGCCAGCTCCTGCAGCCGGTTCTTCGGGTCGCCGAGCCTGCCCTCGGCCGCGATGACCGCGATCGGCCCCTCGAGCAGCCGGACGACGAACGTCGTCGCCGCCGGCAGCCCGAGAGTCAGGTAGATGGCGGCGATGATCGCTTCGAGGCAGTCGGCGAGGATGGAGTCCTTGGCCCGGCCGCCGGAGATCTCCTCGCCCCTGCCGAGCAGGACGGCCTCGCCCACGCCGAGCTCGTCGGCGACGGGTGCCAGCGCCTCTGTGCTCACCACGGCGGAGCGAAGTCGCGCGAGGTCTCCCTCGGGCAGCTCCGGGTACGACGCGGTAGAGGTGGTCGGCCACGACCAGGCCCAACACCGCGTCACCGAGGAGCTCGAGGCGCTCGTTGGAGGGACGACCGCCCCACTCCGAGCAGTACGACCGGTGGGACAGGGCCTGGTGGAGCAGGTCCTCGCCGACGGGGAAGTCGAGCAGGGCGCGGCGGAGCCGCTCGCTGTCGGACCGAGGGCTCGGCTGGGAAATTGCTCAGGCCGCTGCGACCTTCCCGCTCACGTAGTCGACCGCGTCCCGCACGGTGCGCAGGTCCTCGAGGTCCTCGTCGTCGATGCGAAAGCCCGGCAGCTTGTCGCCGAGCTCCTCCTCGAGAGCTTCGACCAGCTCGATCAACGCGAGCGAGTCGGCGTTGAGGTCGTCGGCGAACGACGAGGACTCGCCGATCTCCGACATGTCGATCTCGAGGATCTCCGCCAGCTGGGAGCGGACGAGCTCGAGCACTTCGTCTCGGCTCATGATCGCACCGGTCGTCTCGGTCACCTGGGCTCCTTCGTCTTGCGCCTGCGCCATGTTAAGGCTCGCCGGCCGTCTTGTCAGCCGTGATCGACGCCGTCGGCACGGCGCGGGATCCCGGCAGGCCGCTCGGGGCAGGCAGGCCCGCTCATCGCGCCGCCACGGCGTCGCGCAACGAGCCCATCAGGTCGCCGGTGACCGCCTCGTGGGCGACGCGCACCGCGTTCAGGATCGCCCGCGACGAGGAGCTGCCATGGCTTATGACGCAGACTCCGTCGACTCCGAGCAGCATCGCCCCGCCGGTCTCCTCCGGGTCGAGCCGCTGGGCGTAGACGAGGAGCTCGGGGCCGAGCACCTCGCCGGCGGCCCGGCTCTCGGGGGTGGCGCTGATGACACGGCCGAGGATGTCGAACAACGAGGCCAGAGCGCCCTCGAGGGACTTGAGGGCGACGTTGCCGGTGAAGCCGTCGGTCACGATCACGTCGACGTCGCCGTTCAACAGGTCCCGGCCCTCCACGTTGCCCACGAAGTCGACCCCGACGCCTGCGGCCAAAAGGGCGTGCGCCTCCTTGGTGAGCTGGTTGCCCTTCGTGGACTCCTCCCCGATGGACAACAGGGCCACTTTCGGCTCGGACGTGCCGAAGCGATGCGACATGAACGCCGCCCCCATCTGCGCGAACTGGACCAGCCATTCGGCGTGGCAGTCGGCGTTGGCCCCGGCGTCGACGAGAGCCGCCGGATGGCCCGTCACCGCCGGGATGAGGGCCGCGATCGCCGGGCGGGCCACCCCTGGGAGACGGCCCATGCGCAACAGGGCGCTCGCCATCGTCGCGCCCGTGTTGCCCGCGCTCACCATCGCCGAGGCACGCCCGTCGCGGACCGCCTCGGCGGCGCGCACGAGGCTCGAGTCCTTCTTCGTCCGGACCGCCTGGGCGGGGTCCTCGTGCATGGCGATGACCTCGCCGGCCGGGATTATCTCGAGGCTGCCGGTGTCACCCAGCGAGCCGTCGGCGGGTCCCACGAGCACGACCGGGATCCCGAGCTCCTCAGCCGCCCGACGGGCGCCGGCGACGATCTCGGAGGGGGCATGGTCGCCACCCATGGCGTCAACGGCGACCGGCAAGGAGGTGACAGGTGAAGGCACCGCCCCCCCAGTGCTTCCAGGCGCCACGACGGTCAGTCGACCTCGATCGCCTGGCGACCCTTGTACCACCCGCAATGGGGGCAGACCACGTGCGGCAGCTTCGCCCGGTTGCACTGGGGGCACAGGCTCCGCGAGGGCTCGTTCAACGTCCAGGCCGACGCCCGCCGGCTCCGGCTCTTCGACTTCGAGGTCTTCTTCTTCGGGACGGCCATCGTCATTCTCTCCACTCGGGTATGGCTCGAGGAGCAGCGAGCCCGGACAAGGCGGCCCACCTCGGGTCCGTCATCTCCGCGCAGCTACAGCTCTCGTGGTTGCGGTTCGCGCCGCACCCCGGGCACAGCCCGAGGCAATCGGGCCCACACAAGGGCGCGAGCGGCAGCTCCAAGATACAGGCATCGTGGGCCAGGGGTTCGAGGTCGAGCCAGTCGGCCGTCATCGAGTAGCTCAGCTCGGGATCCGCGTCGTCCGAATACAGCTCCCTGACCTTGGCGACGAGGCGTCCCGTGGCCGGCTCCAGGCACCGCCGGCAGGCTCCCTCCCAGTCGGCCGAGACGGTGCCGCTCACGACCACGCCGCCGAGCACGGACTCGACAAGCACGTCCACCTCGACCTCAGCGTCCCGGGGGACGCGGGAGTCGATCACCTCGAGCTCCTCGATAGGAGCGGCGACGCTGACCCGACGCGTCGTGCCCGGATGCTTGCGGAGCACGGCGACGCCGACGACCAGTGGGCCGCGACGGTCGCCCCTCGTCACTCGAGATCCTGGTCGAAGAACCCCTCCCCGGCGAGCCACTCGTCGTCGCTGAGCTCGTCCTCGGGCTCGTCGCCCGCCTGGGGCTGGGCGGCCGGGATCGACGCGAGGCGCTCGCGGCCGGTGCGGACGGTCTTCATCGTCCGGTCGAGCACGATCTCGAAGCCGGCGAGCTTCTGGTCGACGTAGTCCTCCGCCTCGTGGCGCATCTGGCGGGCGGCGGCTTCGGCGTCTTCGACGATCCGCGTCGCCCGGTGCTCGGCCTGGCGGACTATCTCGGTGCGCTGCACCATGCGCTCGGCCTGGACCCTGGCGTCGCCGACGATGTCCGCCGCCTCCCGGCGGGCCGCCACGAGCAGCTCCTCGTGGTCCTTGAGCATGCGCCGCGCCCGGCGGAGCTCTTCGGGCAGGTCGTCGCGGATGGCCTCGAGCAGGTCGAGCACCTCGTCGCGGGTGACGATCGCGGACGAGGAGAGCGGCATCGACTTTGCCGAGGTGACTATCTCGATGAGCTCCTCGACGAGGTCCTCCACGCCTCCGGGCGTGGCGGCGGGACGGGCCGTCTCGGGCTCGAGGTTCTCGGTGTCATGGACGTCGGTCACGGTCGCAGCTCCTTCAGCCTGCTTGCAACAGGGGGCGGCACGAATTCGGCTCACGTCGCCCCCGTAGCGGACGACCTCGCGGATCAGCTTCGACGCCACGAACGAGTAAGAGGAGCTCGTCGGGAGGAACAGCGTCTCGATGCCCGAAAGGTGCTGGTTCATCTGGGCCATCTGCAGCTCGTTCTCGAAGTCCGAGACCGCGCGCAGGCCCTTGATGATGACGTCGGCGCCGACCTCGATGGCGACCTCGACGACGAGGACCGACATCGACACGATCCGGACCGAGTCGAGATGCGCCGAGCGACTCGGCGATCATCGCCTCGCGCTCTTCGACATCGAAGAGAGGCTCGCCTTTCTGCGGGTTGCGGACCACGGCGACGACGAGCGCGTCGAACAGCCTCGAGGCGCGCTCGGCGACCTCGAGGTGGCCGTTGTGGAATGGGTCAAACGAGCCAGGGAACAAAGCGACAGTCACTCGGGGCCCTTCTCGGTGCTTCTCGGATCATCATGGCCGAGCCCTCGGGCTTCGACCAGCGTGACGAGCGTACCGCCGTAGCGGTACTCGCGGCGGACCAGGAAGCTCTCGGGGACACCGACGGGCGTAGAGGACTCCAGCACAGCGAGGTCGGCGCTCAGCAGAGCGAGCAGTGACGGCCAGGCGTCGAAGGCATACGGCGGGTCGACGAGAGCCAGGTCGTAGCGCGTGGCGGCCTCGCGGGCGAGGAGATCGGGGACGTCCGCCCGGACGAGGCGCACCGCCGGACGAGGAGCCGAAGCCGGTGGAGTCGAGATTGGCCCGGATGGCGGCGACGGCCCGACGGTCGGCCTCGACGAAGCAGACGGAAGCGGCGCCGCGCGACAGCGCCTCGATCCCGAGCGCGCCCGACCCGGCGAAGGCGTCGAGCACCGAGGCCCCCTCGATCGCCCCTCGGCTCTCGAGGATGTCGAAGATCGCCTCCCGCACCCGGTCGCTCGTGGGGCGCAGGCCGTCGATGTCGGGCACCCGCAGCTGGCGCCGCTTGGCCGTGCCGGCGATGACGCGCATGGGTCCAACGTAGAACCGGGGAGCTACAAGATCGAGGGAGGCCGGACGCGGCTCGGCGCGGATCCCGAGCGCGGGACCGGAGCTGGGGCGGCTCAGCTCTTCAGCACGAACTCCTCGTCCTCCTCGGCGACGAAGAGATGGACCTCGTCGGCGAGCAGCGGGTGGGCCTCCAGTGTCGGGTCGGAGTCGACGACCTCCTCGGCCACCGTGCGGGCGGCCCGCACGAGCGCCTTGTCCCGCCGCAAGGAGGCGAGGCGCAGGTCGCTCCTGCCCTTCTGGCGGACGCCGAAGACGGTGCCCGCACCGCGCAGCTCGAGGTCCACCTCCGCCAGCTCGAACCCGTCGCTCGTCTCCTCGAGGGCATGCAGACGCCGCGAGGCGCCCGGCGTCACGACCTCGGCGAGGAGGTAGCACCAGGACTTGTCGCTCCCCCGGCCCACCCTGCCCCGCAGCTGGTGGAGCTGGGCGATGCCGAAGCGGTCCGCGTCCTCGATCACCATCACCGTCGCGTTCGTCACGTCGACGCCGACCTCGATGACCGTCGTGGCGACGAGCACCTGGATCTCGCCGCGGCGGAACGCCGCCATCGTGGCCTCCTTCTCCTTCGAAGGGAGCTGCCCGTGCAAGAGGCCCGTCGCGATGCCGGCCAGCTCGTCCGAGGACAGCCGGGCGAATTCCTCCACCGCGGACTTGGGAGGCGGCTTGTCCCGCGGCTCGACCTGCGGGTCGACCCCGACGAGAGGGAGCTTCACGACCCGCGCGACCGCCTTTGCGCCGCCTCCGGCCAGGGCGGGCGGCTGCGCCCCGTCCCCGCCGGCATCCCCGTAACCGCCGTCCCCGGTCGTCCGCTCGCCGTCGTCCGGCTCGACGTCCTCCCCGAGCTCCTCGGGTTCCTCGTCCTCGGGCTGCCCCCCGCCCACGAGCGGGCAGATGACGTAGGCCTGGCGGCCGGCTGCGACCTCCTCGCGCACCTTGTCCCACGCGACCGGGTACTCCTCAGGCCCGTTGAGCCAGGCGGTCGTGACCGGCGTGCGCCCGACCGGCAGCTCGTCGAGGACCGTCTGGTCGAGATCTCCGTAGACGGTCATGGCGGCGGTCCGCGGGATCGGGGTCGCCGTCATCACGAGGACGTCGGGGTGTCGGGCGCCCTGTTCTGCCTCGGGCGACCGGCCCGCACCGTCGCCCCGCGCCGCCACCGACAGCGGCGGCGGGCCCCTTCTCCCGCAGAGCCGCCCGCTGCTCGACCCCGAAGCGGTGCTGCTCGTCGATGACCGACGACCCCGAGCGAGCGGAAACGGATGTCGTCGGTCAACAGCGCGTGGGTGCCCACGACGAGGTCGAGGCTCCCGTCCACGAGCTCGGCCTGGATCCTCGTGCGCTCGCCGGCCGTGGTGCGGCTCGTGAGGAGGGCGACCCCGAGCGGGCGGGTCCCTCCGATGCGGGCCGGGTCCGGCACCTGCAGCCCTTCGAGAAAGCTGCGGGCGGCGAGGAAATGCTGCTCCGCGAGGACCTCCGTCGGGACCATGAGCGCTCCCTGGTGGCCGCCCTGGACACCGTAGAGGAGCGTCGCCAGCGCCACGATCGTCTTCCCGGCTCCGACGTCTCCCTGCAACAGCCTGTGCATCGGGTGCGGGGCGGCGAGGTCGGCGGCCATGTCCGAGATCGCCCGGGCCTGCGCCGAGGTGAGCTGGAACGGGAGCCGCTCGAGGAAGTCGTCGACGAGGCTCTGGCGCCCGGGCGAGCGGCGACGTCGTGGGCGATGCCGGGAGTCCGGGCCGCGACGGCACGTTTCTTGAGGACGAGGATGAGCTGGAGCCGCAACAGCTCGTCGAAGGCGAGGCGTCGCCGGGCCGTGTCCTTCTCCTCGAGGGTCTCGGGGGCGTGTATGGCGACAAAGGCCTCCGTGCGACCGACAAGGCCGAGCCTGTCCAGGAATTGCTGGGGCAGCACCTCGGCCAGGCGCCCGGTGCGCTCGAGCGCCTCTTTGACATAGGCGCCGATCTCGGTCGAGCCGATCTTCGCCTTGCCCGACTGGGGGTAGACGGGCACGATCCGACCCGTCTGGTCGCCGACGAGGTCCAGCACGGGGTTGGTCATCTGGCGGCCGCCCCGGTAGATCTCGGTCCGGCCGAAGATGACGACCTCGGAGCCCTCGGCCATCTGCCGGGCCCGCCAGGGCTGGTTGAAGAAGACGACCGCCAGGCTCCCGGTGCCGTCCGCGACCGTGGCCTGCACCATGGTCTTGCCGCCGCGGGTGCGACGGGTCGAGACGCGCCGCACGGTGGCGGTGACCATCGCCTCGTCGTCCTCGACCAGCCCCGCGATATCGGACTGGTTGCGACGGTCGATGTAGCGCCGCGGATAGTGCATGAGCAGGTCGAGCACCGTCTCGATGCCCATGGACTCGAGCCCGGTGGCCTTGCGCGCCTTGACGGCCCGAAGCTCCCGCACGCTCTTGTCCGCGAGAGCCCGCAGCTTGCGGCCCCCGGCCGCCTCGGCTCACTCGACCGAGACCAGGTACGGGTAGAGGGGCTGGCCGCCGTGGTGCAGCTCGAGCGCGAGGCCGGGCCAGGTCTCGCGCATCCATTCCGAGACCCGGCGCGTGTCGGCCGCGGTCGCCCCGGCACCCTCGATGAGCGTGACGATCTCATCGCCGTCACCGAGCATCCTGGCGAGGAGCCCGCAGGCAGCGCCCGCAAGGGTGGCCGCAACGGACTCGATCCCGCTTCGCGAGAGCCCGATCCAGTCCCCCTCCCTGATCGGGCCGGCGTCCGAGTCGCTCCCGCGCACCGCCCGGGTCACCTCGCCGGCACGGACGCGGCCGGCGGCCGCCTGCATGGCGGCGGCGTTCTCCTCGGCGCTCGCGCCGGGGTCGTACTCGAGGAGGGCGGCGAGCCCCTCTTGGATCCCGGCCGTCTCGACAACGAAGGCCGGGCGCTGCGATATCTCGCACGCCTGTCTGGCGACGGCGACGATGTTCTTGTTGTTCGGCAGGATGACGACCTCGGCCCCGGGAACCGACTCGACGACCTCGAGGATCTGCTCGGTGGACGGGTTCATCGACTGGCCCCCGGCCACGATGTGGTGCACGCCGAGCGAGTAGAAGATCCGGCGTATCCCGTCCCCCGTCGCCACGGCGACGACCGAGGTGACCGGCGCAGGCTCGTCGGCGCTCGGCACCGGCGGGGCCAGCTCGGCGGCACGGCGCACCCACGACTCCTCCTCGACCTGGTCGAGCAGGTCCGTGACGCGTATCTCGCGCGGGCGGCCGACGTCGAGGGCCGCCTCGATCGCCGCCCCGATGTCGTCGGTATGGATGTGGCAGTTCCAGACGCCCTCTCCACCGACCACCACGATCGAGTCGCCGATCCCGGCCCACACGGACTTGAAGGCTCCGAGGGCCTCGTCCGGGGCCTCGAGGAAGTACATGACCTCATAACGCAGGTCGGCGACGCCGGCACCCTCGCCGTCAGCCGAGCCGTGCGGACGCGCTCTTGCGCCCTCGCGACGCGGCGAGGCGTCCGAAGACGTCCGGCCGGCCGGGCCCTCGAGACGCTCGAGACCGAAGCCCTGCGCGATGCGCTCGGAGACCTCGGGCGGCAGGGGAAGCTCCTCGGACATCGGACGCCCGCCGATGACATGGAGGAAGGCTTCGTACATGAGCACGAGCCCGGCGCCGCCGGCGTCTACGACCCCCGCCTGGGCGAGCACCGGCAACAGCTCCGGCGTCCGCCAGAGAGAGGACACGGCGGCCTGCCGCGCCGCCTCGAACACCTCCAGCAGGTCCCCGCCCGCCTCCCCGTCCGCCTCGAGGGCGGCCCTCGCGGCATCGGCGGCGACCGTCAGCATCGTGCCCTCGACAGGGCGCATGACGCCGGCGCGCGCGGCCGCGCTCCCTTCGGTGAGGGCGACTGCGGCGTCGTGGGCCCCGACGACGCTCAAGGGGGCGAACGTGCCCGAGATGCCGCGCAGGATCTGACAGAGGATGACCCCGGAGTTGCCCCGGGCCCCCATGAGCGACCCGCTCGCGATGGCCCGGCAGGCGGCGCCCATGGCGTCCGCGCCCGCTGGGTCGAGGTCCAAGGCCTCGAGGGCCTTCGTGACGCTCTCCAAGGTGAGCGCCATGTTCGTGCCCGTGTCGCCGTCGGGCACCGGGTACACGTTCAGCCTGTTGAGGGTGCCCCGGTGCCGCTCGAGGGCCCCGGAGAAGGCTCGCATCGCCTGCACCAGGCGCTCGGGGCTCAGACCGTCGGCAAGGTCGGTTCTTTCGGACTGGCCGGTCACCGGCTCACGACGCCCCATGCCGGTCCCGGCAGAGCGGTACCGGTGGTAGCGGGTCGGTTTCGCGCGGCGCCATTGCGATGGATGCTAACGTCACAGTTCGTCCATTTGTAGGAACTGTTCAGAGGAACGCGTCTCGTGGCAGCCGTATGTGAGCTATGTGGGAAGCACCCGGGCTTCGGGATGAACGTGTCCCACTCCCATCGGCGCACCAAGCGCCGCTGGGACCCGAACATCCAGCGTGTCCGCGCGCTCGTGAAGGGGACCCCGACCCATCTGAACGTCTGCACCTCGTGCATCCGTGCCGGCAGGGTCATCAAGCCGCCGCGACGGGTGCTCGCCGCCGAGCAGCAGAGCTGAGCGGCCCGCCTCACCGAGAGGCGGTGCTCCCAGCCGGAAGCTTGCAGGGGCTCGTCCCCGATCCGCCGTACCGCCGGGTCCGTCACGCACTCGCCGATTCGCAACGGCGCCCGCAGGCCCGCGGCCGCGAAGGCGCCCGAGACCCTTCCCGGGTCGGGGGCGGCGAAGACGAGCTCGTAGTCCTCACCTCCGCCGAGGGCATCCGTCACGTGTCGCGCCCGCGGCGACCGGGACGTCGTCGAGGACGACGCCCACGCCCGACGCGCCCGCCAACCGGTCGAGATCGATCCCGAGCCCGTCGGAGACGTCGATCATCGCCGTCGCCCCGGCTGAGACCGCCGCGAGGCCCTCGGCGACGCGGGCCGTCGGACGCCGGTAGGCGGCTGCCAGTTCGGGCGGTGCCTCTCCCTGCCCGGCCGCCTGCGCCCGGAGCGCTCTCAGCCCTGCCGAGGAACGACCGAGCGGTCCCGTGACAAACAGCGTGTCACCGGGCCGCGCGCCCGAGCGGTGCACGGCGGGGAGGGCCCCGGTCGTCCCGGTGATGGCGATGGAGACGACGAGACACGGCCCGCGGACAAGTCGCCCCCGACGACAGAGCACCCGTAGGCGGCCGAGGCCTCCGCGAGGCCGCGGACCAGCCCTTCGATCATCCAAGCCCCGGCCCCGACGACCGTCACGAGAGCGTGCAGGGGCCGTCCGCCCATGGCTGCGATGTCGCTCACGTTGACCGCGAGGGCCTTCCAGCCCACGTCCGCCGCGTCGACCAGGTCAAGCCCGAAGTGCACGCCTTCGACGACCGCGTCGGCCGCGAGCAGCAAAGACCCGCCCCCCGGAGCTGCGACCACGGCGGCATCGTCACCGATCCAGGTCTCGCCTTCGGGCGGCGCCGGCAGGCCGCGCCGAATGGCCTCGATCGCAGCCAGCTCTCCCTCGGCACTCGGCACAGTCGGGGACGCTACTTGCGCCTGCCGGCACGGGTGCCGGTTCCAGGCCCCCGCCCTGGCGAATTGGGCGCTTGCAGGGGACTCGCGTACGATCGACAGATGGCAGACACTGGCAACCACAAGCTTCGTGCCTGGGTCGGAGAGGTCGCTGCGCTCACCCAACCCGAGCGGGTCGAGTGGTGCGACGGCTCGCCTGAGGAGTACGACAGGCTGTGCCGGCTCCTCGTCGCAGCGCGGGACGTTCACGCAGCTGTCGGAGGCGAGGCGCCCGAGCAGCTACCTGGCGCGTTCGGACCCCGCCGACGTCGCCCGGGTGGAGGACCGTACCTTCGTCTGCCCGAGGGACCCGAAAGACGCCGGGCCGACCAACAATTGGGTCGACCCCGACTCGATCCGCGCCACGATGACCGAGCTGTTCCGGGGCTCGATGCGCGGCCGGACCATGTACGTCGTCCCGTTCTGCATGGGCCCGCTCGGCTCTCCGATCGCCCATCTCGGCGTCGAGATCACCGACTCGCCCTATGTGGCCGTGAACATGCGGATCATGACGAGGATGGGCTCGGGAGCGCTCCAGGCGATCGGGGACGAAGGCGACTTCGTCCAGTGCCTGCACTCGGTCGGCGCCCCGCTCGAGCCGGGTGCGAAAGACGTGGCCTGGCCTTGCGACCCTGATCGCGTCTATGTCACCCACTTCCCCGACACCCGCGAGATCTGGTCTTTCGGCTCCGGCTACGGCGGGAACGCCCTTTTGGGGAAGAAGTGCTTCGCCTTGCGGATCGCCTCGGTGATCGGGCGGGACGAAGGCTGGCTCGCCGAGCACATGCTGATCTTGAAGCTCACCGCCCCCTCCGGCGAGGTGCGCTACGTGACCGGGGCGTTCCCCTCGGCCTGCGGCAAGACGAACCTCGCCATGCTCGTCCCCTCCATGCCGGACTGGAAGATAGAGACGATCGGCGACGACATCTGCTGGATGAAGATCGGCCCGGACGGGAGGCTGCGGGCGATCAATCCCGAGGCCGGGTTCTTCGGGGTCGCACCCGGCACGAGCATGACCACGAACCCGAACGCCATCCTCACACTCGGTGCCGGCTGCATCTTCACCAACACCGCCCTCACCGACGGCGGCGACGTCTGGTGGGAGGGCCTCACGAGCGAGCCGCCCAAGCACTGCACCGACTGGCGGGGCAACGACTGGACCCCGGAGTCGCCGACCCCGGCCGCGCACCCGAACTCGCGCTTCACCGCTCCCGCCTTCCAGGACCCGGCCATCGCCCCCGAGTGGGAGGACCCCGCCGGCGTCCCCATCTCGGCGATCCTCTTCGGCGGCCGGCGGGGCTCGGTCGTGCCTCTCGTCTACGAGGCCTTCGACTGGGCGCACGGAGTCTTCCTCGGGTCGATCATGGCGTCGGAGACGACCGCCGCGGCCACCGGTGCCGTGGGCAAGCTGAGGCGGGACCCGTTCGCGATGGTGCCGTTCTGCGGCTACAACATGGCCGACTACTGGGCGCACTGGTTGTCGTTCCGGGACCGGATGGACGAGAAGAACCTGCCCCGTGTCTTCTATGTCAACTGGTTCCGAAAGGGCGCCGACGGCCGCTTTTTGTGGCCAGGATTCGGCGAGAACTCACGGGTGCTCGAGTGGATCTTCGACCGCTGCGCCGGCCAGGGGGAGGCGGTGCAGACGCCGATCGGCTACCTGCCCTCCGACGGGGCCATCGACATCGACGGTCTCGACCTCTCCGAGGACGACATGAAGCAACTGCTCCATGTCGACCCGGACGAGTGGCGGGCGGAGCTGCCCCCGATCATCGAGTACTTCGCCGAGTTCGAGGACAGGCTGCCGCAGGTCTTGAACGACCAGCTGGAGGCGCTGAAAAGGCGCCTCGGCTGAGCCGGTGGCGCCGGCGCCGGTCACCGGCGAGGCGCGGGCGGCCATCAGGACCAGCTGGCGCTCGTCACCTTGTTGGCAGGAACCGGCACGACGGCGGTGATCGAGCCGTCGGGCCCGATGACGGCGTAGTCGCCCGCCGCAAGGCTGGGGAACACGGCGGCATAGACCGTGCCCTCCCTGCCGGCTCTCGGCAGCACCCAGACGTGGGTGCGCTGCGAGGGCTCGAGGACCGGGTGGATCTCGACCTCGAGACCCTCGCGCTCCGCCGGTGCGCTCAAGATGAGCGCCCCCGTGTGCTCGCCGACGTTCACGAGCACGGCACGGCTCGGCTCCGTCGGCGGGGCTGCATGCCCGGCCGACGGGGCCGCGTCGCGCTCGTGCCGATGGAGATGCGGGGTCTCGTGGGGATGGGAGTGCCCATGGTCCCATCTTGCAACAGAGGTCCCTCTTTCCATCTCCTCCACCGCCTCTCTCCTGGCACCGGCCGGCTTCACGTCAACCGGCTGCGGCGATGTTCTGCTTCGACGGGTTGTTGAAGCCGTCCCACGGGTCCGCGAGGTACGGGAAGCTGTCCCTGTAGGAGAGGCCGAAGGCCGCCAGGCTGGCGACCGTGGACGCTTCGGAGGCAGGCCCGCCGACGTCGTAGAGCGCTCCCGCGGCCGCATCGGCCTTGTAGGTCTTCACAACCGCGCCGAGCAGGGCGCCGGCGACAGCCTTGAGCTCGATGCTCACGACGTCGTCGAAGACGCGCCGCCCGTTGGGGAAGCCGGCGACGTCGCCGCCCACCACGCCGAGGATGCTCGCCTTGTCCGACGCCGTCGGCTTGATGGCCGTGTTGAGGCGCAGCATGTCCGACTTGGTCGACCCCGTGTAGTTCTGGAAGCCCGCGAACAGACCGGCAGGCACGCCCGTCAACAAGACGGCGTCGAGGTCGGGGCGGGTGTTCGAGGGCTTCGCCGTGTAGGCGGCCAGGTTCGGGAAGGCGCCCGGGTAGAGGACGTTCAGGAGGGCGGCGAGGGTCGGGTGGTCGTAGTAGGCGGAGAATTCCTCGTCCGCGTGAGGGAGCTGGGTGTTCCAGTAGTCCTTCACGCCCATCGGGATGATGACCTCGTTGACGAGGGGGTTGCCGAGGCGGGAGACCTGCGTCCACGGCCCGGCGTAGGACTTCTTGGCGCCCTGGATGAGCGTCTTCTGGCGGCTGGCGCTCGTCCAGACGCCGATCACGGCGTCTGAGGCCTTGTAATCGCTGGGCTTTCTCCCGTTCTTGGTGATCTCCTTGATCGGTACCTGGATCGCGATCGAGTGCACGTTCAGGCCGGCAAGGGTGTTGATACCCGCCACGGCTGCTCCCTTGAGCAGGAAATCGGGCTGGAACGGCCGGAGGTCGCCGAGGTCGAAGATCGACCCCAGGTCGACGTAGAAGCCGTCGGCCCGCTGGCCGGCGAAGGCGTAGAAGTCCGAGCCGATCTGGTGGATCGCCTGCTGGGTGAGAGGGCCGTAGTCGGGAATCGAGTTCGTGCCTACGTTGCAAGGCGGACAGGCCAGGTCCTTGGCGAGCAGATGGGCACCGTGCCTGTCGACGCGGGTGATGGAGTAGAACTGCTTGCGGTTCCAGGTGCTGTCGGAGAGGTGCTTGATCTGGCCGGTGTTGTACAAGAAGAGATCGTGCGGACCGGTGTCGCTCAGCACCGTGTGGAAGCGGAACTGATAGGTGACGTCCGCGCGGGAGTCCGAGTCGTTGTCGATGTGGATCTCATAGAGCACGTCCTCGCCGAACTCGTAGAAGTTCGGGCCGCCGGCAGGCTGCTGAAGAGGCACGTAGTTGGCGATGATCGTGACGGTGCCGGGGTTGTCCGGGCTCACGAAGGCGTAGAGGTCCGCGCTGTCGGCGACGGGGTCCTTCGAGATCTCGGGCGCTTCTCTGTGGGAAGACATGGCTGAATAAACCTCACTTGTCGTCGGGGGACTGGTACGGGTTCTGCGAGTGTGGGACTGCTGCCGGCCGGGGCCGGTCCTGGGCGCCTTCGCGCTCTCGGGCTAGCCGGCCTCGCGCACGAGGCGGGCGACGAGGGCGGCGTCCTTGCGGACTACCTCGCGCGTGCCGAACATCAGGTGGATCTCACCTGAGCGCGGGTCGGGGATGTGCACGACGAGCGGTCCCGTCGCCGCGCGCCCTGCGGGCGCCGCGACGCCGCAGCGTGTGAACGGTCGCGGGCTTCCGCGTCGCCGACACACGCCCGGGCAGGGCCGGGAGGGCGGCGAGGACGCCCGCCGCTGCCACACCTGATCCGCTCTGCTTGAGGAACATCCGTCGGGAGATGCTTGCCATCTGGGTTCGGCCTCCGTGTCAGGAGAGTGCCAACAGCCGTGGCTGCCGGCCCCGGACTCTTCCCGGGCACCTCTCGACAGGTTCTACGGCACAGATCCAGAACGTGGATGACGGATCTGCCTGCGGCGGTGACGCTCCGCTCAGTTGAGCGATGTGCCGGGAAGATCGGCGTTCCCGGCCCGAGGCCCGGCGCGGCCGACGAGGACGGCCCGACGCATCGAGACGTGGAACCCGGCCGCCACGGCGCAGGTGACGCCTATCAGGATGTCTCCTGCCCGCAGCGACAGGCCGACGACCACGGCCAACAGCCCGCAGAGCACCCAGACCAGCTGCAGCTGGGTCTCGAAGCGGGCAAAGGCGCGGCCCAACAAGGCAGGGGGCACCTCCCGCTGCGCGATCGAGTCGAAGGAGGGCTTGGCGGCAGTTGTCGCGAAGCCGATGGCGAAGGTGAGCAAGGGCTGTGCCCACAAGGACCCGAGCACGGCGACGAAGATGCCGATCAGAGCGGAGAGCATGAGCGAGTAGAGGATCAGCTGCTGTTCCGACAGGTATCTGCGGAGCACCGGCACGAGGAGCGAGCCGAGGAGCGAGCCGATGGCGCTCGTGAGCAGCACGAAGCCGAACCACCACGTGGCCGCGTGCAGGTGCCGGAGCGCGAAAGCCAGGAAGAACGTCATAAAGCCGACTGCGCCCCTGATCACCGACATCGTCGCCAGGCCGAGCACGACGTCCGGGGAGTACAGGGGCAGGCCGAGGCGCTGGCGCTCGCGGGCGACGTCGATGCGCGCCTGACGGTCCCGATCGGGCCTGGCGGAACGCTCGTAGAGCGGCTTGCCGGCATCGCGCTGGCCCTGTGCGCCCCCGAAGACCGGCAGCCCTCCCAGCGACCCGGGGTCGGGCGGGGCCGCAGGCCCGGGCGCGAGGACGTCCGCGCTCTTCGGGAGCCGGACGGCGGCGACGCCGCCGAGGAGGAAGACGACGCACGCGAGCCGCAGCACCCAGGGCGCCCCCAGCTGCAGGAGCCCGACCGCCACCGGCGAGGCGATGAAGCCGGCGAGCGAGGCCAGGACGGCGAGCTTGGCGTTCGCGCTTGCAAGGTCGTCCTCGGTCTCGGTCATCGACGGCACGAGAGCGGCCTTGGCCACGAGATAGAGCTTCGAGAGAACGAGGACGCCGAAGGCTTCGGGGAACAGGAGAAGGCCCTTTATGTCACCGGCCATCAAGAAGACGAATATGGCGCTGCCGACCGAGGCGACCGCCATCGAGGTCCTCCTGGCGTAGCTCCCACGGTCGAGCAGAGGGCTCAGAGCCGGGGCGACGACGGCGAAGGGGGTGATCGTCAACAACAGGTAGAGCACGACCTTGCCCTTGGCCGCCTCCGGGGAGATGGTGAAAAAGAGCGTTCCCGCCAACGAGATGGTGACGAGCGTCGTCCCGGCCGAAAAGATGGCGTGGATGAGCGCGAGCCTGCCGAAGGGCTGCGACTGGTCGAACAGGTCGTGGACCGCGCTCTGCACGAGCCGGGTAAGGCGAGCCCAGCGCGCGGAGCTGTCCACGTCGTCATGGTACGTGGCGGCGCATCGCTCCCGGTCCCCAACCGATGCCGGCGCATCGCTCCCGGTCCCCCGCTACGATCGGCCCAGACCGAGGACGAGGAGGTCATCAGTGGGGGTTCGGGCCTACGTACTGATCCAGACAGAAGTCGGCAAAGCTGCCACGGTCGCAAAGCAGGTGGCGGAGATCTCCGGGGTGGTGCGTGCGGAGGACGTCACCGGGCCCTACGACGTCATCGCCGAGGCCGAGGCGGAGACGGTCGACGACCTCGGCAAGATAATCGTCAGCCGGGTGCAGCTCATCGAGGGCATCACGCGGACCTTGACCTGTCCGGTCCTGAATCTCTAGAGAGACCAGGACCTCTAGAGAGTCTCAGGACCTCTAGAGAGACTCAGGAGCCGGCCCGGCCGGGCTCGGCGGCGTCCTCCCGGTAGGCCACATATCCCGTCCGTTCCAGCTCCTCGGCGAGCTCGGGCCCACCGCTCGCGACGATGCGGCCCTCCGACAGGACGTGCACGCGCCGTGCCGGAAGCTCGGCGAGCAGACGCCGGTAATGGGTTATGGCGATGACCCCGAGAGGTGGGTCGCCCTCGCGTGTCGCCCGCTCGATGCGGCGCGAGACCTGGCCGAGGGCGTCGACGTCCAGGCCGGAGTCGAGCTCGTCCAGGACGGCGAAACGTGGGCGGAGGACGGCGAGCTGGAGGGTTTCGTTTCTCTTGGCCTCGCCGCCGGAAAGGTCGACGTTCATGGCGCGCGCGAGGATCTCGGGCGAGATCCCGAGCTCGGACGCTTCTTTGGAGAGCCGCTCATGGAGCCGGGTCGGGTCCGCCTCGTCGGCGCGTCCTTTGGCGATGAGGGCCTCCGAGAGCGCCGAGGCGAGCGGCACCCCGGGCACCTCGATCGGGTACTGGAACGTCAAGAAGAGCCCGGCTTGAGAGCGTTCGAAGGGCTCGAGACCGAGAAGCTCCACGCCGTCGAGGCGGACGCTCCCGCTCGTCACCTCGTAACCGGGCCGGCCCATGAGGACGTGGGCGAGGGTGCTCTTGCCCGACCCGTTCGGGCCCATCACGGCGTGGATCTCCCCGCTTCGCACCTCGAGGTCGATGCCCCGCAGGATCTCGCGGGAGTCGACACGGGCGTGCAGTCCCGTGATCGTGAGGACGCTCGAGCTCACGTGATCACCGCGAAGACGTCGTCCCCGTCCACCTCGATCGGGACGACCCTGACCGGCTGGGTGGCGGGCAGGCTCTGGGGCGAGCCGTCCAGCAAGGAGAAGGTGCTGCCGTGGCGCAGGCACTCGATCTCGCAGAGGTCCGTGATGACCTCGCCCTCCGAGAGGGGAAAGTCCTCGTGGCTGCACACGTCGACGAGGGCGTGAAAGCCCGAGTCGCAGCGGACGAGCGCGACGGCGGTCCCGTCGAGCTCGAAGCGACGGACCTGACCGAGCGCGAGCTCGTCCGCGGCGCAGAGCCGTACCCTCACCCGGTCACCTCCCACCGGTGACACCGTCGAGGCGGGCGCCGAGGGCGGCCACGAGATAGGGGCGGATGCCGGGCACATGGACACGCTCCCAGAGATCGTCGAAGAAGCCGAGCAGGATGAGCCTCTCGGCCACCGCCCTCGGGACGCCGCGGGACTCGAGATAGAAGCGCTGCTCGCGGTCGATCGGGCCGACGGCCGAGGCGTGCGAGCAGCGGACGTCGTTCTCCTCGATGTCGAGGTTCGGGACCGAGTCCGCGTGGGCGCCCTCGCTCAGCACGAGGTTGCGGTTGGTCTGGAAGGCGCTGGCACCTTTGGCGCCGCGGCGCATCCTTATCAGCCCCGAGTACACCGAACGCGCCGTGCCCGCGACCGCCCCCTTGAAGACAAGGTCGCTCGTGGTCCGGGGCGCACCGTGCTCCTGCAGGGTACGGAAGTCGTGCACCTGGGCGCCGTCACCGAGGTAGGCCGCCAACAGCTCGGCGGTCCCGCCCTGGCCGGCGAGCACCGACTCGGTGCGAAAGCGGGCGTACTCGCCGCCGAGCGAGGCCGTAAAGGCGCGCACCGTGGCGTCGCGACCCGCGGAGGCGTTCATGGCCGAGGTGCCAGGTCTGCGCACCGAGCTGCTGGAGGACCGCATAGGACAAGGTGGCGGCGTCGCCGACAGACATGTCGACGGTCGGGACGACGAGGAGGGGGGCCCCGCCCGACACGAACAGCTCGATGACGGTGGCCTCGGCCGCCTCGCCCAGCTCGATCACCGTGCGGTCGAAGCTCGCCTCGGCCAGCTCGGAGCCCTGGCGGGACCCGAGCAGGTGCACGATCACGATCGGGTGGTCGATGCGGACCCTGTCAGGCACGACGAGCACGAGCGCGTCACGCAAGAAGGCGTCTGCGAGATGGTCGAACAGGTCGGGGTCGTGCTCCTCCTTGCCCGTCTCCGCGTTGAGCATGCCGACCCGGTCGAGGACGAGCGGGCCGCGCGCGGCGATCCGGCGCGCATGGCCGGGGCGGTTGGGCGCGCGCGCGGGACGCGCACGCGATAACCGATGGACGCCCGTCCTCCCCGTTGGTTGGTTTGTCGGCGTACGGATGCGTCTGACGGCACCGCTCGAACCCAGATCGTCAATGCCCACGGCTTGCGATGTTGCCCCCTCCCTGCGTCACAGGAAGCTTCCGTGCGGCTCGTCACAATCGAATCGCACAAATCAGCATGGCGGCGTGCAATCCGCCGTGCTGGCCATGGCGATACGAAACCCTGGGAGTGGTGCGCATTGGAGTGATGCGGGGACGGACCGCCTAATGGTTGACGACGCGCCGACAGATGCCCGCGCGGATCCTGGGTTGCCTGGGCGGGACGAAACGCTTGCGCCGCGTTGCGCGGTTGGTCGCACGTAATTGAACCGGTGACGTCTGGTGAATTGGACCGAGCCCCCTTGTTAGCGGCGCGGGCATCCACCGCGGGAGGAGAAAAATCATGCAATTCATTCTGATTTCCGTCACCGCCGCGCTGGGCGGATTGCTGTTCGGCTACGACACCGGCGTAATCTCCAGCGCGTTGCTGTTCGTCCGCACCGTCTTCCATCTCTCGACCGCCGGCCAGAGCCTCTGCCGGCATCGTGCTGGTCGGTGCCGTGCTGGGCGCGATCGTCGCCGGCACCCTGTCCGACCGTTCGGCAGCCGCCTTGTCATCCTGGTCACCGCGCTGGCGTTCGTTATCGGCGCCCTGCTGTCCCCGCCTTCGCCGGCAGCGTCACCGGTGCTGCTGGAGGGCCGGCTGCTGATCGGCATCGCGATCCGCGTGGCCTCGATGCTGACGCCGCTTTATTTGGCGGAGATCGCGCCGGCGGCCTCCGCGGGGCGGTGACCTCGCTGAACCAGCTTTGCATCACGCTGGGCATCCTGGTGTCCTACCTGGTCGGTTACAGTTTTGCCACTGCGCCGGAGGGCTGGCGCTGGATGCTTGGGTTGGGCGCGGTGCCGGGGGCGATCCTGGCGACCGGGATTTTGGAGCGTGTTTAACAAAAAATTAAAAATATGTTACCGGCCCCCAATACCGTGAATCCCAGCTATTTTTTGCAAAATCACTCAATAAAATGTATTGCCCCTTACCTAATTCACCTTCCTTCTGTTTATAAAAAACCTTCAATGCCCTTCCTGATGAATCTTTATCCATTATACGGTAAGAATAACCATTTAATTCAAAAAATCCATTATGAACGCCAAAATAGTCTCCAGGCAATCCTTTAATCTTTTTAAGAACCAAAACCCAGCCAGTTTCACAATTACCTTGGGCTAAGTACCCTCTGGCAATGCCATATTGAGCGATCTCTTGAGTCAAACATGATGCCGCGAAATCGTTTCTTTGGGGAGTACCGTTGATTTTCATATAGATGCCATACGGCAAAGAATGGGTGAAAATATTAAAAAAAACAATATGAATAAAATCTAAAAAGACCAGCCCCAATAAGACTAATAGCAGCCATAGTTTTATTTTCATTTACACTTAAGTCTAATTAATCAAATTGATTTTAATTTCTTCTTTAAGAACATTGAAATCACCGTCTGTTGTAAAACATTCTGCTTTATGTAATTTTGCTAAAGCTGCTGCGATGGCATCGCAATAGCCTATTTTATATTCAATTTTTAAATCACCAGCTATAGAAACAATTTCTTGAGTCACATCCATTATGCGGACAGGTAAAGACCGTAAGGCTTCTGTTATTTTTTGCAGGTCGGTTTTAGGATACTTATAGTTTAAGACATACCGGACTTCACCCCAATTTACAGATGTAATTAATAAAACACATTTGTTCTCAGAAGCATCCAGGAATAATTGCCGAACCTGTTCATATCCTGGCTCTTGCTCAAAGAACATTACAATAGCCGAAGCGTCTAAGACTTTAACCATCTTTTATTTTCTCTTTCTTTCTCTCGTTCGTTCCATTAAAAGGTATTTAGTAGCATTGGTTCCTTTTAAAATTCCGGAAAACTGATCAAAATAATTCTTGTCAACTTGTTCTACTATAATCTTGCGGCCCTGCTCTTGCACAACAAATCTCATCCCTGGTTTGATATTCAAATGCTTACGGATTTTGGAAGGAATAACAATCTGCCCTTTGGAAGTAATGGTTGTCGTTGTCATATATGCCCCCTTTCATTAAAAGTATTACATAAAATGAAAGGTAAGTCAAATTATTATAGGTATGAAATTTCAATATTTAATAATACACCCCAAAGCTATCGAAGGCTGAATAATATTTGCCGGCGCCCCTAATCCTGTGCCATCGCCATTCCCCCCGGCTGAACCAGTTGTCCCTCCCTGCGGGTCCCGTGGAGAAGTCGTACTGTTACCGCTGAACCCCTTTACATAGTTCCAACTAGCGTAGGGATGAGTATGGGGGGCCATTTCTGTTATGGATTGTCTGTGCGCATCTTCACCAAAAGTGCCGCCAAATGTTGCCGGAGCAGCAGACCACTGAGTGATACGATTAGCCGGTGTTGCTCCCCCCATGCCATCAACCCCTACGATTACCCTTCCCATAGTATCCGGCAAATTAAATGTCGTACTTCCATCCCCTGCGCCATAAGTAGTACCAATAATCGTAAAAAGGTTTGAATAATTACTCCGACTAACAGCTTGACCGTTGCACCATAGAAAACCACCAGGTAAGGTGCTCGAAGTCCATGCCAAAATGGTTCCTGTAGGTATAACATTCTCTTCTCCTGGGACACTTATGCTACTATAGACATTATGCCCACTTCCGGACGGGTCTACCGATGCTGCGGGCAGCAAATTTTCAATGATAGGCTGTGCGTCAGTTGGTACATTTGTATTAACTCTTAATGAAGAAGAATTTGTTGAAATGTAATAACTAAAATCTGAAAGATCCGGTTCATAATTTACAAATGGATTTTTTGCGCTCCAACCAGAAGGCAAATAACCAAGGGCTTGTAAATTAGCAATGGGTGATGAATACCCCCCTGCATCTGGCCATTTATTATAATCGATGTAAAATTTCCTACTCGCATCCTGAATCGATGAAATATCAAGCGCAGTCTTTTTCGCCGCGTTTTCTAAAAATGTTCTGGAAAGCACAGGTATAACAGAAGAAAGTAAAACACTGATTATAATCAGTACAATGGTTATTTCCAAAAGACTAAATCCATTGTTACTGACTATAAAGATATTTTTCTTCATACTGGACCCTTCCCATGCCTTCATAAGGCACACTTTGAGCTATGCTAATTTGATCGCCATTGGTACCGGTTACTACATTTACCATTGAACCGTCTGGGTTCTTCTGTGCTATGCCTGGGGGGATTGTTGTCGAAACAACAACCAAATTATTTTTAAAACTTAGTCCATAATTTCCACCCCAAGGGGAAGAAGTTATGGCATTAAAAATAAATTTAGGAGCCAGATGAGTTATGTCCGGCGGCCAAGCATTTGGATATTGTGAATTGTAAAAATCGATACTTGCTTGGGCAATCGATGTCATCTCGTTGATCATTTTTTCATATTTAGCCCGGTTAATACGATCAATCCAACCGGGGATTAAAGATGACAAAATCACTCCTAAAATTATCAAACCTGCCATCATTTCCAGGACAGAAACTCCTTTATGAGAATGTGGCTGTAAATACATTTGTGGTAGTATTGCTAGTCGTTGATAATGAATTATTTTGTAATGCTTTAACTAATTGGGTTTGAGCAGCTGACGGAACACTTGTCAATGTCAACACGTATTGATTGGTGGTGGGCCCATTTTCAGCTATGGTGATATTCCCCCCCCATGGATTCGCGCTAGTGCCCGAAAAACCAGATGGCAGATATTTAGCTGCTAAATTTGCAATTGAAACAGATGCATATGAGCCTCCATTATCGTTATAGTATCCAACCGCAGCGCTTTGAATGGATCTAATGGCGTTCACAGCACTGGCGACACGACCATTGTCCGTACTTGCTGTTACTGCAGGAATTACTGCCGCAAGAATGACCCCAATAATAACTAAGACCGCAATAATCTCGAGTAACGTTTGCCCCTTTTTGTTTCTTCTTTGATCAATGTTTTTCATTTTTTCTTCTCCTTTATTTTTGGTTATCTAAATACCCCACCCATGGTTGCCATATTCCGATATATGGGCAAAAAGAAATTGCAGACAATAAATCCTAAAAACGCTATTGCCAGGGACAATAAAAAAGGATTGATAAGGCTGACCAAAATATTGATTGAATCTTTAGATTTTTGATCATAAAACTTGTAAGTTTCTTCTAAATATTTGACTAAACTCCCGACTTTTTGCCCCTTAGAAATATTATGCCAAATAAACGAAGGGAAGAAATCATCAGATTTGAAAGCATCCCCCATCGAAGTTCCTTTCATGATTTTATTTCGTATATTAAGCAACTTCTCATTAAGGTAGGACTTGTCTTCTTTATAGATATTTGTGATAGTCTCTATAATCGGAATTCCGCTTTTTTGATAAACATAAAGATTCAAAAAAAGCTTGGAGAATTCAATCTCTTTTAATGTCTGGCCCAATAATGGCAAACTGTATAAAACCTTTGCAAACCTCTCTCTTTGTTCTTTCCAAAGATAATTAATACTTACGATACTTAAAATAGAAATAAAAATCACGATCACCCAATAACTTTTCATAAACATGGCATAAGTTATAAGTAATTTTGTCTGTATATTGTTGGTCTCTGAAGGCGGTAAGATTTTACCTAGTTGAGGCAATAAATTTATACTGATAATAATTGAAGCAGCAGTTAAAGCACAAAAAACAGCCGCCGGATATATCAAACTCCCAATGATTCTTTTTTTGCATTCATTATTGTATTTAAAATAATTACCTAAAATTCCAGCTATCTCCGGGATAGACCCTGATTTTTCTGCTGCTGAAATAGATATGGGAACAATACGCGGAAAACACTTTGTGTTCTCAAAAGCTTCTTTTAAGGATCTGCCGTCATTAACAGAATTATTAATTATTCTTAGGCCTTCTTTTAACACAGTATTTGAACAAGATTCCAGAAGTGAATCGACTGTCTCCCCAATAGACAAACCAGATGCTTGAGCCCTTGCAAAATCAATAAAAAAGTACGCTAAGGCTGAACTAGACAATCGACGCTTAAGATAAATAGATTGAAAATACATTAGATAGTTTCGACTTAGACTTAGAATATCTAACTCATCTTGAGCTGCTTCGCTTCTGATTTCAGATAAAGAACCTTCAACAATTTTTTTTATCACTCTTCCTGTTTTAGTCAGCGCTTCCATCGTCCAATACATAATTTTTATCCCAAAACGCGCAGGGCTTCTTCGATTGATGTTTCCCCGTTAAAAATAAGTGACTTTATATCCTCAACCATTGATCGATAAGCACTTCTTTCTTTTAATAAAGAAGCAATCTCTCCTAAACGATCTTTAGTTATTAAACTTTTAATTTCATCATCGATAATCATCACTTCAGCGATAACCGTTCTGTTTAAATAGCCCCCCTTACATTTATTGCAACCCATGGGCCTATAGATAACCTGAATATCATTTCTCAAATATTTAGCTTCAAATGAATCAAACCTTTTCTTGTCAGCGCCAACCGGTTTTTTGCAATGAGGGCATAATTTACGCACAAGTCTCTGCGAAATGACAGCTGTAAGAAAACTGGCAATATTAAAAGACTCCACCCCTAAATCTTTTAAACGTATGATTGCCGAAACAGGGTTATTGCTATGCAAGGTTGAGAAAATTTGAAGTCCTAAATTAGCAGCCTCAAGCATTCGTGCGCTGTTTCAGAGTCTCGAATTTCTCCGACTAATAAAACATTGGGATCATGCCTTAAAAAAGCCCTAATACCTTCTGCATATGTCAATTGCTGGGAAACTTTAATTTCAACCTGACTCATGAGGCTGTTAGTCCTCTCAACAGGATCTTCAATGGTGATAATTTTCTTATCAATAGACTTGATTTGGTTTAAAAGCGCTGAAAGTGTAGTTGATTTACCGCAACCTGTTGGCCCCGTTACAAGGATTATTCCTTCGGGAGTTTTAATGGCCTGCTTAATGAGACCCCAATTATGTTCTGAATAACCTAATTCTTTAAGAGGAATTGCATCTTGCTTGTGCAATAGCCGTAAAACTATTTCCGGACCATGGATCGTTGGCAATTGATTAAATCGAATATCAACCTTTCTTTCTAAATCCTTATATTCATATTCAAAACTGCCATCCTGGATTCGATAATCAGCAGTATTCACATCACATTTTGTCAAAAGGAAATTAGCTACGGTATTTATCATTTCAGCTCTATGACAACATACCGGAGACAATAATCCATCTATCCGAAAACGTATTTCTGTTGTTTTAGCCGTTGGTTCAATATGTATATCCGACGCCCTAGAGATGATAGCCAAATTAATTAAATTATTGATCCAGCCTGATATGGCATCTGCACCTTTTGCTTTAAGTTCCACTATGTTGTCAACAGTTGGTCACGTTTTTGCTCAAGGATCATGAAATCCAAAGCACTGCGTACATCCTTTTCAATGCCGATATAAAACTTTATATGTTCATAACCATATACATTCTGAAGCAGGTCAGTAACTTCAATATTATCGATATAAGAAATTACAAAAGCGGGGTTGGAGCCGTTTTTAAAGGGAACATTTGATGTCGACTTAAGAAATCAACCCCCACCTTCTCTATGACTTCTTGGTCAGGGATAAAATCATTCCTATACACAGGCCAACCAATTTGTTTAGATAGTGTTTCCGCCAGACACAAATCATCAATAAACCCATGATATTTTAAAATGGCTCCTAACCTGTCCTTGGGATTTGTTTTCTTGAATTCTATACAAAAATTCAACTGGTCTTGTGTTATTTGCTGGCCCCGTACAAGTAATTCGCCGATCTTTGACATAATTACTCCGGTTTATAATCGACTGTTGTCGTCAAATTTTGTGGTAGATTAAAATGTATTGTTACGGCCGAATCAGTTATGGAAAGAACCTGTACATTTTTCATAGGTTTATTTAGCTCTTTAACTGAATAGTTATTCCCATTTATTGATAAAATTGCTTCTTTTTCTTTCACAGTCCCTCCTATATATATCACCTTGACTTCAGGGTATTTATCCTGCCCTTGATCGTTCGAAACATTAACAACACTAGTATTGTCTTTTTCAAGTTTGTTTATTTCAGAAAGGGCCTTTTCTTGTTCTAGTTGTAAATTTGTCTGTTCAAGTTGAAGTTTTAGCATTTTAATCTTCTTTTGTTGTTGGCGATCAATGTCCATTTGCTCCTTCATTTCCTTAATAGATTGAGTATCTTCTTGTGTTAGCTCATTTACTTGCCGGCTATTTTTTGTTAACCCAACAGGAAAACTTAGGTTTGATTTAATGACCGGAGCTATAGTTTTACTATCCATGGTTGTTGTTAATTGAGCGCTTTGATCTGACACGGTTGTGTGAAGCTGTTTTGATTATCATCGTACCGAAAAGCATTAAACCTGCAATTCCCAAGATAATAACCGTTCTTAAACTTAACTTTTAAAGCCCATACACATCTCCTTTAACAATTAATGTATTTCCATCTTTATTAATTTCAGTGATTTTAATGTCAGACTCTATCTCAAGTTGATAAATATCATTTAAAACTGCACCCATATCAGTTTCGTTAGAAAATTTGTGATTTGTATCATTACGGGAAGCTTTTTGATCCCTCGATACTGAGAATCAATAAAGTGATTGGCGATATAATCGTTATCTGTTGACTTTTCGATGCTTAAATTCATTACTGTACCGCTATTGCTTTCCAAATAACGGATTTCATTAATGACTAAGCTAAAAGCTTGTGATAGAAAAACCGGTTTTCTTTTTGTTAATTGCTGCTTTTGTGATAATTCACTGCCAAGATGAATATTTTGAATCAAAATATCTTGGTTTTCTTTAGATAAGTTATCATCTAGTGTATTTAATGATAGTCCGATGTTGATGAAGGATACTGATACAGCAACACATATGACCACAATGATTTTGTTCATAGTTCAACCTGGATCCTCTTACCTGGTTTATCTTTAATAAAATAATCATTAATTTCTGCATTTTTTAGGATATTAAGTTTAGGTATTTCATCAAACGCTTCTCCCTCTTTTGAAAAAATATAAGTTTCTAAATTCCAACGGTTAGTTTGATAATATCTAAAAGAATAAATTTGTAACTCAACGGAAGGGTGTTTAAAATTTCAAGATAGGGGGTTGCGTAATTGATAGACTTTTGTTGCTTCAAATCTTCACGGTAGGTCTTAAGGTCAAGATCAGCTAACTTTTCTTCTAAAACTTGATTTTGTTTATTTAAACGCGAGAACTCACTATTTAATAACGACAACTTAATTTTATTTAACAATGCAAAACTTAAACTAACTGTCAATATCAACAATGACACAAAAAACGTTATAGCTTTTTCTTTTAACTCTTTCTTCCTTTTCTTATTCTTGATTTCTTCAGGCAAAAGAAATTTTACAAAATTCTCTGAATTATCTAAACCTTTAAGACCCTCGATGGAAGGGTACTGAACATTAATATATTCAATATTTATATTCTGGTGGTTATTTAAAAAATAACTCTCGATTACTTTACTATTAGTTAAAACCGTCAGACTATCCTGCTTCCAATTGTCAAATTCCTCAATCTTTTTACTGAACCCTATTTGTGACCGTCTAATTTCAGGAAGTATATTTTCAATTCCAGTTGTTGTTAATGTCCTTGTAACACTAAATTTAAGGTTAGAAAATACTGTAATTAACCTTTCTTCCCCTAATTCATCAATAAATATGATGCCTTTCTTAAGTTCAACGTTCTTTTTCATCAAAAAATTACGTATGGCAATTGCATAAGGTATAAAAACCCTTACTTTATCACTGGGAATCAATGAGTATATTTCCCTTATTTTGTCGGTCTTTGCCCCCATGACTTGGTAAATATTGTCATCTATCTTTTCATCTTGAAGAATATATTCATCTTGTGGGTGTAATTTGCTGAATTTACGCGCCAGAATACTGTCTTTCTTATCTGTTTGGCTTTCGGGAGCTGAAGCTAATTCGACATCAACATCAACAATACAAATGTTAACTTCATCAATAGATTCAAGTTCGGTTTTAAATTGAAGTTCTCTATCTATTTTCTTAACTTCTAGCTCATCACTTAAATAAAAATCATTGTTAAATAACAAATAATGCATGACTTATATTCCTTGATTTAAATATTACTTTCTATTTTCATTGGGCTTATAAAGATAACTAGCTCGGATTTTGTAATAGAATTGTTCTTATATTCAAAGGCGTTACCTAAAAATGGAATTTTAGATAAATACGGAATCCCTTGAGCTGAGTTATTCTTAGTCGTACTGATAAGACCTCCTAAAATTAATGTTTTTTCAGATTCTATCTCGACATTTGTGGTAATTGATTTAGTGGAGACCTGTGGCTCTTGTATAGTTAGACCTCCCCCTACCGGAACATTAGCCATTGAATCAAGAGTATTAACAGCAACCGAAATATTTAAGACCGTTTTATTGTCATCAGACATTTTGCCTTCCAGTCTCATCGTTAGTCCATCAGAGACCTGTGATGTTGTGACATTTGAGATGGTCGTATTATCGGAAATAGTCTGCCCTGTTCCGGAGATATAGGGGATACTGGTTACCTCTTGGATCACGGCTGGAAACAAATTCGTCACAGTGATTTTTGGTTTAGAAATTGTATGGACATCCCCTTGCGAAGCCAATGCTTTTAATACCGCGGATATTCCGTTGGCTCCTGAATTACTGGTATCCCCACTTAAACTTAAAAGTTGCCCACCCACAAAGCCTACGGATGAATAATTTGTAGCTAAACTTAAAGCTTGAATACCTTTTAG